>NZ_JAYMRZ010000008.1:0-331963 GCF_038900715.1 Paraburkholderia phymatum
TTCGGTTCTTGACGAACCGGTCGCTCACTCAAAATCACTGACAGATGGTTCGACCGGGTTTCTCAACCCTATCAAACCTTCCTCAATTTCTTTCTGTGTGAGACTCGATTACTTTTGCCTTCGGCAGCTCATACGAACCACCGCGCGCCATCATCGAGCACCCACACCTGTCGGCTGTTAGTTTTTAAAGAACACCGCTAAAAGCCGCTGCTTTTTCGCGTCCCCGTCGTTTGGAGAGGCCGAATTATGCGGGGGGCCATAGGGCCTGTCAAGAACTTATTTCGTGACGCTTTAAAAAAATTGCAGCGCTACTTACTTAGGCGCACCGCACTCTCCTCGCAATAGCGAAGCGCAGACGAAAAAAACGCGCGGGACAACCGCGCGTTTTTCACATGTACTGCCGATACCGCAAGCAAGCCACCTGCATATACGGCACCAATCAGGAGCCGACGTAACCCGGCGGCGGATTCACGTTGCTCTTAGCGACACTCGCATTGTTCGACACTACATAGACAGGCGCTTCCGTGAGATTCAGCTTCAACGTACCGTCCGTATAGTTCATGGTCATCGGGTTGCCCATCATGTCGACTACCTTGACCGTACCGCTCGTACCCGGCGCATCCACGACGAGGTCGTACGCAACGCTATACGTCGAACTGAAGCCCGCATTCGCATTCCACACATTATTGTTGTGCGCCCACAAAGCAGTGATTACCGAACCATTGTTGAGTTGCTGGAACGAATACGCATAGACGCCCGACGGCGTGTTCTTCACGGGACCGAGTGTGTTAGTGCCATCGAGGACTCGCGTCATCGCGCTCATCACCATGGCAGCCGGCTTCGGACTGATATTGGTCGCACCAAACGAGCCTTGAGCATTCGACAGATCGAAGAACGTACCGTATCCGACTTCATCCGGATAGTCCGCGCCGTAGAACACGTACGAAACGTCCGCGCCTTCGCCGAGCAGGATGATGTGCGTACGCGCCACCACTGCGCCCTGCGCGAACAGGACGTTACCCGTCGGATAGTTCGGGCCGTATGCCGAGCCGAGGTCGTAGCTGATGCCGACTTCCGTCTGATACAGCTTCATGCCCGAGCGGTACTGGTTGAGCATCGTCGTGCGCAGCATGCGTATCGAGTTGTTCAGCGCGTTCGCGGCAGTTGCCGGATCAGGATCGGTTGCGAGACGCTCAGGCGGATGCGAAGGAGAAGTGCCTGCATCGTAGTAGCCGTGCGTCGCGACACCGTCGATGTACTTGCCAAATCCAAGCGACGCAATACGTTTCAGCCGTTCGTTCGTGAGACTCGGGAACGCATCCGTCGGCCCCATTACGAATGCATTCGGGTCCGTCGAGTGAATGCCCTGATAGACCGACTGGTACAGCGACACAAAATTGGCATCCGTGTCCGTCCAGAACTGATTTGGCTCCCACGTCACCTGATAGAAGTTCGCAGACTGCTTCGGGAAGTACTTCTGCCGGATCGCGTTCGATTCGGTGCCGACACGGCTCATGTAGTTCTGCAGATACGACATGTCCTTCGGCAACGCCGTGAAGTCCTGGAACGTACCCGTCGTCGATGCCCAGCCCGGCAGGCCATCGAGACGAATGAGGCGCATCACGTTGCCCGTCGTATAGAACGCATCCAGATTGCTGGCCGACGGATTGAAGGTATTCGCACCGTTCGGCTCCATCGTGGACATCTGGCGGTCATCGATGATCTGCGTGATGCCGAGGCCGGCAAGCACCGCTGCGTGGTCGTTCTCACCCTGCATGCCGAAGCGGTGCTGCTCCTGCTTCGTATAGGTGACGGCAGGCACGACGCTCGACAGGTCGGGGATCACGCCAAACGTTGCGATGCCCGTGGGACGTGTACCCGCTTGCGGCAGAACACCACCGGCCGTCTTCAGGCTTGCAGACACCGCGAAATAACCCGCGAGCGTCGACTTGCATGTGAGTGTCGTTTGCGACGCGCCGCCCGGCACATCAAAGCTCCCGCTTGCCGCAACCCGGCCCGTCGTATCGGTAATCGACCAGTTGAGAGTATCCGCATTGCCCGCGTTCGTCGTGAATGCGAGCGGAAAGCTGGCTCCCGACGCGAACATGCGCGTGCCGTCGCTGCTCGGCGTGTCTGCGGAAATCTGCGTGCCGCCCGCGGCTGCGCCCGCCTTTACGGGCGACGCGCAACTGATGTTCCCCACCGTATTGCCGTTGACCGTTGCGTTGGCAGCCGAAGTTCCCGGCTGCTGGGAAACGCTGTTCGTCGATGCGCTCGTCGAGTTCGTGCTTGTAGAAGACGCGTTCGTGGAAGCCGCGTCGTTGCTGCCACCACCGCCGCCACAGCCCGCGAGAAGGATTGCTATTGAAGAGGAAACAAGAAGGGAATTGACTTTCATGAAATGCGAATGGGCAATCGAAATCCGTCCGAAAACGACTGGCAAAAATGCCCGAATTCAGACACTCGATTTCAAGGTTGGCTTTCTTGCACGCCGAGTCGTTGTTACTTCACCGACTACAGGTGCGACGCGGTGCCGGTAGTTTCGAGCGACGCATTTCCTGCATGCCCGCCGCTTCTTTCCGCGCGAGTGAGGCCGTGCTCAACCGATTGCAACCAGATGTAACTACAAGATGAAATCCGGATACTGCAGGCAATCACGTATGACGAATGGACATACTGCATTGCACTTAAGCCAGAACGTCCGCTGATCTTGCTCGTCAGGCGTCACACAAAATCAATGTGACATCGGATTCCATTTTGCCAGGCCGAATCCTACCGAATGGAAGCGTTTACGTCTGCCGAAACCCGGTAACTCTTTGTAACGTATGAAGATTTTATGAGTTGATTGGTATGTACGCACCGAAATGGTGATAAGGGACATATTAAGGCGCGCTTTCGCTGTGGCGACGATGCGGTCGAACCTACCAGACACCTTCGGGCGTCTATCAAACGGATCCGCCATTGGCGTAAAAGCACTGGCGGATTTATCTCCATTTAATTTTTATTTTTTAAAACCAGGACATTGCCTCACCACTTCATTTCTATTGACTTTTCCATTACCCGTTTAGTCGTTTTAATCTTCATATCTATTGCGCAGCAGAAAGCCTCGCAATTCATTGCGACGACCGCATGAATTGATTCCTTCACGCACAAACAACATTTTTTGAAACCAATAGTGCAGTTTCATTGACCTATTGACCAAGCTGACACATATTGCTGACAGACCATTGCGATCACGCGAGAGATGTATCGCCCGTGACCTGGCCACGTCCTGCACACAATGGTTGCCAACGAGAAGAATGTGCGATGCCGTCTGCAATGCCGGCATGGGAGTCCACCATGGACACGATGCGCAAGCGTCCTGCGATGCCGCACGAGCAATGCGACAAGACGCCGGAGACGAACCTTGTGGTGCAGCGCGACCTTCCTGCGCACCCACTCGACCTGCTATTTCCCCTCGACGCCTCAGCGCCTGACAATCCCGCACCGTCGTCAACCGACGAAGCGCGTGCCCTGAACTCCACGCCGTCGCCGCTCTTCCGGCGCATCGCGCCAAGACCGCGCCGCCTCGCTGCCCCTGCGTCGGTGGGAACGCCGGACTGGAGTCTGAGCGCTGGCGCAGCCATTGTGCTGCTCGGCTTTGCGATTGCGTTCGGGACATACGTTACGTTGACGCAACGTGACGCGATGCAAAGCCGCTTGCGCCGCATCGTGAGCCAGAACGAACTGCGAGCAGCCCTACATCACGATCACCCGACGATCGGAGAACGTACCCAGGAACTCGCGCGTACCCTGCGCGAGCAGATCGAAGCGTTGCGCAGTCTCGATGTCGCGGATGCTGCCGCGATTGCAGGCACGGCAGCCATCCCGCCCGCCAACGCGCATAGCAGCACGCTCGCAAGCAGCGCGCCGAGCCTGCCGTCCCGATCGGCACCGCCTGCCTCGAACAAAACATCCGCGAACCAGGTCGCCGCGAAACCGCTTGCACCTCCGTTGCCTCAACCTGCGGCGCGCGCGCGTCAGGTTGCAGGCACCGAGCCGACGCGCGCGCGCGTCGTCGAAACGACAACGCCACGCGATCACAAGATGAGTGCGAAGCCCTCGAAGCCTTCGATTCCCGAATGCGGGGCACGCTCGCCGTGTGTCGAGACCACGGCACAAAGCGCGCGCAAGCCCGTCAAGACGACGCCCGCAACGCCGCAGCAGGACGCCAAGGCACATACTGCCGCCGTGCGAAGCGTCGCGGCAAAAGCGCCGCCCGCTGCACCTGTGCCGCACACGGCGCCCCCTCCCACCGTGCAGGCCTTTGTGCAGCCCGATAGCGCCCCCGCCGCGCCTCCCGTCAGCGACAACAGACTGCTCTATCGCCAGCACTAGATCTTGCCGGGCGTTGCCACTCATCGGCGCGGTCGACAGACACTTGCACACATCTGGCGGAAATAGCCGAAGCGATGTCGTCCCATCGCGGGCCGACCTTCTTAACATGGAAGGATTGGCCGCGCCGCGAAGAAGAGCGCGCCATGCCACTGTGCGGGGGGCGCTCATTCGGGCGCGAGGAGACTGGCATGCAGCCATTGCATTCAGTATCGCGCGATCATGCGCGCCGTCGCTCATCGCAACCGCCCTGCACCTTCACCTGCCTTGGCAAGACCACTGCCGCGCTGACACTCGCGCTCCTGTTCACCGCATGCGGCAACGGCTCGTCGAACAGCGACAGCACGAACAACGCCAGCACGACCGGCAGTTCGGGATCGGGTTCAAGCTCGGGTTCTGGATCTGGCTCCGGCTCCGGCTCCGGCTCCGGATCAGCGTCGGGTTCGGGCAACGGCACATCCGGATCTGCCTCCGGCTCGGGCAACAGCACGACGGGCGGCACGATGTCATCACCGTCCACCGTCGCGCTCGCTACCGACGTGCTGATGCATCACAACGATCTCGCGCGCACCGGGCAAATGCTCGCCGAAACGACACTCACGCTGTCCAACGTCAATTCGGCGTTGTTCGGCAAGATCGCGTTTCTCGCGGCCGATGGCAAGGTCGATGGTCAACCGTTGTCGGTCACGAGCCTGTCGATCAACGGAACGACTCACAACGTGATCTATGTCGTCAGCGAACACAACAGCGTCTATGCGTATGACGCGGACAACCACGCACTGCTGTGGCAAGTGTCGCTGACGGGCGCGAACGAAACACCCAGCGACGATCGCGGCTGCGGCGACATCACGCCCGAAATCGGCATTACGTCGACGCCCGTCATCGATCGCAATCGCGGACCGCACGGCGCGCTGTATGCCGTCGCAATGACGAAGGACGCGAGCGGCGGCATTCATCATCGCCTGCATGCGCTCGACCTGACCAATGGCGCGGAACTGTTCGGCGGCCCGAGTGAAATTGCCGCGACCTATCCGGGCACGGGCGGCAACAGTGTCAACGGCGTGCTCACGTTCGATCCGTCGCTGCATACCGAGCGCGCGGCCCTCACGCTCGTCAACGGGAACATCTATATGGGGTGGACGGCGCATTGCATGTCCGGCCCGTACACGGGCTGGATCATGAGCTACGGCGCCGACACCCTGAAGCAGACAGCTGTCGTCAACATCGCGCCGAACGGGCATCAGGGCTCGGTCTGGATGGCCGGTTCCGGCATGGCATCGGATGGCGCATCGATCTATGTGGTCGACGGCAACGGCACGTTCGGCACGACGCTCGATGCAAACGGATTCCCCGTCGACGGCAACTTCGGCGACTCGTTGATGAAGCTCTCCACGAGCCCGCTCAAAGTCACCGACTACTTCGCGCCGCTCGACGTCGTGCAGCTCGCGAACAACGACAACGACTTCGGCTCTGGCGGTGCGATGCTGCTGCCCGACCAGAAGACAGCCGACGGCACGGTCAAGCATCTCGCCGTGGCGGCAGGCAAGGACAACAAGATCTATGTCGTCGATCGGGACTCGATGGGCAAGTTCAGTCCCACGTCGAACAACATCTGGCAGGTGCTCACGGGCACGCTGGCGGGCGGCATATGGGGCTCGCCGGCCTATTTCAACGGCACGGTGTACTACGGCGGCCTGAACGACAGCATCAAGGCGCTGCCCGTCACGAATGCGATGCTCGCGGCGACTGCCGCGTCGAAGAGCCCGACGACATTCGCCTATCCGGGCACCGTGCCGGCGATCTCGGCGAACGGGACGACGAACGCCATCCTGTGGGCCGCCGAAAACGGCACCACGGGCGCGCTGCACGCATACGATGCAACCAATCTCGCCCGCGAGCTCTATAACAGTAATCAGGCCGGCACGCGCGACCAGTGGGGCGCAGGCAACAAGTTCATCACGCCGATGATCTCGCGCGGCAAGGTCTATGTCGGCGCGACGAACGGCGTCGCCGTGTTCGGGCTGCGGCAATGATCACACTGTGACGTATATCGCGCCGCAGCACGGAAATTGGCGACGAATGGCGTGCTTCTGGCGTGCCTCGCCGCTGCAACGCGATATGCTGGAATAGCAACCTTCCGGCTTGCGATGGCCTGACGGCCGCTTGCCATGGCCCACAACGTGGCTTCGCGCGCGTTTCGCGCCGCGAATCCGCGCCGACAAGATCAATACTTCGCCAGGGAGTCCGCTCGCCCATGAGACGCTTCACCCATGCAGCAATTGCGCTGCTCTTCATCAGTGGCGCATCCGTCGCGCAGCAACCGATGACCGTTCCCGGACGCAGTCAGAGCCCCGGACAACAGACCATCGATTCGGCTCTGTGTTACGCAGATGCAAACAAGACGACGCACGTGAACATGGCGCGCGAGTCGCAGCGTCCGCCGCCTCCCGACCAGGCCGCGCAGACAGCGCCGCGTCCCATCGTTGCGCCTGCGCCCGTCAACCCGCCTCTGCCCGCCGCCATGGGGGCATCGGGCGCATCCGCGGCGGTGGCCACTTCGGCCGCGTCCGCGCCCGTCGTTGCGAGCGGCGCGACGACTGCAAGCGGCGCCCACGTTGCAAACGCAGCAAGCGCGGCCAGCGGCGCGCCCGCGACGACGGTCGCGGCGGCGTCGGGCGCATCGGGCGCCGCCGCGGCATCCGGCGCAGAAGCCGCATCGGGCGCGAGCACGCCGATGCCCGCATCCCCGTCGCTGGCCGAGATGCCGCCACCGCCGCCGCCCGAACCGCCGATGGTCCGCTATTGGGCCGCTTACTCGAAGTGCATGCAGCAGCGCGGCTACTACACGCGCTAGTGCGCGACACAGGCGACGCGGCCTCATCGATCCGACGAAACGCAGACGGCACGCATGCGCGCAGAACGCATGCGTGCCGTTCGCATTTCTCCATCGACGGGCCCACGCACTTCATCTCCATGCGGCAATGGTTTCATGCATCGTCGAACGACGCGATGCGCACGCGGCATCGGGGCGCGCAGTCAAAAAACCGGCATTGGCCTAGACTTATACGCACCCGATAACACGCGAACTCAACGGACGGAATCATGAAAGGGATACTGATCGAGAAGCAGGACAGCGGCAACCGCGCGTCCGTCACGACAATCGACGAAGCGAATCTGCCTGCTGGCGATGTGACCGTGCGCGTCGAATGGTCGACGCTCAACTACAAGGATGCGCTTGCGATCACGGGACGCTCGCCCGTCGTGCGCAACTTTCCGATGGTGCCGGGGATCGACTTCGCGGGCGTCGTCGAATCGAGCGAGCATGCGTACTGGAAAGCCGGCGATCAGGTGATCCTGAACGGCTATGGTGTCGGCGAAAAGCATTGGGGCGGTCTCGCGCAACGCGCCCGCGTGAACGGCGACTGGCTCGTGCGCACGCCTGCTCCGCTGACCTCGCGCGATGCGATGGCCGTCGGCACGGCAGGTTACACCGCGATGCTGTGCGTACTCTCGCTCGAACGTCACGGCGTGACGCCCGATCAGGGCAAGGTGCTCATCACGGGTGCGGCGGGCGGTGTCGGCAGCGTCGCGATCATGCTGCTCGCGAAGCGCGGCTATCAGGTGATCGCGTCGACGGGCCGGCCGAACGAAGCGGCCTATCTGCATGAACTGGGCGCGCAGGAGATCATCGATCGCGCGGAACTGTCCTCGCCCGGCAAGCCGCTCGCGAAGGAACGCTGGGTCGCCGCGATCGATGCCGTCGGTAGTCACACGCTCGCGAATGCGTGCGCCGGCACCGCGTATGGCGGCATCGTCGCGGCATGCGGGCTCGCGCAAGGCATGGACTTCCCCGCGTCCGTCGCGCCCTTCATTCTGCGCGGCGTGACGCTTGCGGGCATCGACAGCGTGATGGCGCCGCGCGCACGCCGCGTCGACGCATGGCAACGCATCGCACAGGACCTGAACACCGAGCGCCTTGCATCGATGGTCAAGGAGATCGGGCTCGACGAAGCACTCGCCGCAGCGTCCAATGTGCTCGACGGCAAGGTGCGCGGGCGCCTCGTGGTCGACGTCAACCGATAGTGCGCGAATCGTGTGCGAACCTTCTGCGAGCCATGTGCGGATCATCGCAGGCATGAAGGCGTGCCGTAACCCGGCGTTACTTTTCTCGCAGCGCTGTAGCACCTGTGTCGTCCGTGCGCCCCTAGACTGAAGCCGTAATCAGTCACGCGCAACGATGCGCAGGGAGCAAACAATGAAAAAGGTGATGCTGGGTGCAGCTATCGGTCTGACGATGCTGGCGGTTTCGGCGGCCGCTTCCGCTCATGTCGATGTGGCCGTCGGCCTCGGTGTGCCAGGCGTGGTCGTGCCGGCTCAACCCGTGTACGCTGCGCCCGCCCCCGTAGCAGTCGGCTATGTCGATGACGACTGGCGCGCGCGTCGTGCATGGCGTGAGCATGAGTGGCGCGAACACGAATGGCGTCGCCATGAAGCGTGGCGCGAGCACGAATGGCGCGAGCATCGACGCGAGCGCTGGGGAGGCTACTGATCGCGCGCGTTGAACACGTCATACGCTGCCGCCTCGTTCGCGGTCGACATAGCGTCGGCTGCTGCGAGGCGGTGTCTTTTGAAGCGCCTGGTGTTCGATCCGATGCTAAAGCGTGAGCACGACCCGCGTCACACGCCAGGCTTCCACGGCCATGACGGATATAAGCGCCCGTTGCTCTCGACGCTCTCGCGCCGCGGCTCGCCCGGCTCTTCGGCACGCTCGACGTCGGTTGCGTCGGCGGCATCGGCTGAGGGCACGTCTGCGTTTGCGGACTCGATCGTCTGCGCAGTCGGCTCCACATGCGCAGGCAACGCATCGCCGAACCATTCGACTTCGCGCTTCATCGCATCGACATAAGCACGCCAGCCCGCCGCATCGTCCGCAAACAGGTTGTCGCGCACGGCGAGCGCGAGTTGCGCGTAATCGACCTGCTCTTCGAGCAGTTGTGCGGGCCACGCGACAAACGATGCGCTTGCCTGCTTCGCGAAGTCCGCTGCCTTCGTCGCAGGCGATATCGCTGCGAGCCATGCATGTGCTGCAAGATCCGCGTGAGCGTCCAACAGATCGCGCACCGTGTGGCGCGTTGCATCCGCGGCCAGCGCCGCATCGATTGCATGCAGCGCGTCGCCGAGATGCAGCAGCAACGCGCGTCGTTCAAAAGCGTCTTTCATCGAAACATGTCCGTGCGTAAGTCCATCACACCATTTTAGAGGGTGCGGGACGCAAAACCAGCATGGCGGGCAAGCAGCACGTCATGAGCGAACGCCGAAAAAGCCCTGCCACAGCGAATCGAAAAGATTCGCCGCGCGCCCTTCGTGCGAAGGCTTGTCGTGCTTCGCCGCAGCCGCTTGAGCTTGAGATGGCGAGCGCGCGGCCTGTTCGGCGGGCTCTGGCTGTACATCGGCGTCGGCCGTGTGGTCCGCATTCGCGGTTTGCTCGTCATGCTCCGCGCGCCGCGACTCCTGCAGCGCCCACACACTGTCGGCGATACGCTGCGCTGTATCGGCATCGCAATCGCGGCCGAGCAGCACGCCGAACAGCACGTCGCGGTTGTGGCCTTCGTCGGCAAAGCGCATCGCGACGCCGACCATTCGCGCGTACTCCGCCTGCGCGGCGGCCTGCGCCTTGCGCGCCCGATCCGCCTCCTTCTCCTGCTGACGCTTGTGAAGCGCCTCCCAGCGCCGCATTTCCTGCTCATAGACCGAGTCGTAGATCTTGCGCTGGTTTTCGTCGGAGAGAAGCGCGTACGCGTCCTTGATCTCCTGGAACGTTGCGCGCGCAGCGTCTTCGTGGCCGACGTTGCGGTCGGGATGCCACTTCATCGCGGCCTTCCGGTACGCCCGTTTGATCTCTTCCAAGGTGGCGTCTTGAGACACGCCAAGCTTCGCGTAAAGGGTTGCCATATCGCGTTGGATTCACGGTTTGCAGTGGACGGTCGCGTTCATCGTAGCATGCGCCGATCGAGCCCGAGATCGGCGAGCGGCATCGGGCTGCGTCGCGCTTTCATGCGCCGGCATACTGATTGCGCGCGCATCGATGACGGATGCTCGTGAGAATGTACGCCATCGCACATTGCGCGCGGCTCGTGAGCGTGTGCCGTCATATGTTCGACACACGCGTCACGCACCATCGGCCATCGGTAATGAACAAGTAACAAACCTTGCGTCCGGGTTGCCCCCCGCTTTCACCGTTCGCACTCCCGGCGCTGCCCTCCTCACGTTGCTCCTTTCAAGGAACATTTCCGTGCTGCGCTCACGACTCTTCGCCCGCACCCTGCTCGGTGCCATCGCATCGCTCGCGGCGCTTGCCGCTGCACCCGCCGCTCACGCCACCGTCGACCTGATCGCGATCGGCAAACTGGACGGCAATCTCCTCGACAAGTCGAAAGACACGGCAGGCAAGCTCGAAAACGGCGCGCCCGGCAATCTGCTCGGCGGCATCGGATCGGGGATCGGCTATGCAGGCTGTCACACGTTCCTCGCCGTGCCGGATCGCGGCCCGAACGCGATTTCGTATAACGCGGCCATCGACGACACCGCGTCGTACATCAATCGCTTCCAGACGCTGCGCCTGCATCTGAAGGAAGCGCCGAAGGGTTCGTCGCTGCCGTTCACGCTGACGCCGAAGCTCCTCGACACGACGCTGCTGCACACGTCCGATCATCTCGTGTATGGCGCGGGCGCCGCTTACAGCGTGCCGAACGGTGCACCGGAACTCAACACCCAGAACCATACGAACTACTTCACGGGTCGCTCCGACAACTTCGATCCCGCCCATCTGTCGACGTATCCGCTCGACGCCCGCTTCGATCCCGAGAGCATCCGCGTCGCGAACGATGGCGACAGCGTGTTCATCTCGGACGAGTACGGCCCCTACGTGTACCGCTTCGACCGCAAGAGCGGCCGCCGCATCGCGACGTACAAGCTGCCCGACACGTTCGCCGTATCGACGCTCTCGCCCGTCGGCGACGACGAGATCAGCATGAACACGTCGGGCCGCGTGGCGAACAAGGGCATGGAAGGTCTCGCGATTTCGCCCGACGGCACGACGCTCTTCGGTGCGATGCAAAGCCCGCTGATCCAGGACGGCGGCACGAACGGCGCGTACACGCGCATCGTGAAGATCGACATCCGCACGGGCCGCACGACGCAGTACGCGTACCCGCTCACGAACATCGGCACGACGGCCAAGCCCAAGTACCCGACGATCAGCGACGTGCTCGCCATCAACGATCATGAATTGCTGATGGATGAGCGCGACGGCAAGGGTCTCGGCGACGATTCGACGGCCGCGTTCAAGCAGGTCTTCCGCATCGATCTGACGGGCGCGCAGGACGTGAGCCAGGCGAGCGGCCAGAGCGGCCTCGCGCCGTATGCGCTCAAGAAGACGCTGTTCCTCGATGTCGTCGCCGCGCTCACGGCGCACGGCTACAAGCCGACCGACATTCCCGCGAAGCTCGAAGGCCTCGCATTCGGCCCGGACGTGACGGTGGGCGGCGTGAAGAAGCACACGCTATTCATCGCGAACGACAACGACTTCCTCGCGACCGTCACCGATACGAACCACCCGTCGGGCATTGCGAATCCGAACCAGTTCTTCGTGTTCGCCATCGACCGCGCCGATCTACCCCACTATGTCGCGCAGCGTCTGCCAGGCGTATCGAACGACGACCACGGCCACGGTGACGTGTGCGGCCGCGATGACGATGACGACCAGGTTCACGCTCACGACGATCACGGTCACTGACCACTGACATCACGATCCGGGTTCCTGCGTCCCCTGACGGACGTTGAGATGGGCCGGCCGCGGCGATCCGCGTGCCGGCTCTCTTTTTGCCGCCGACGAATCGAGCCTCTGCACGCGCCGCTTCACGCGTATAGAATCGACGCATGAAGAAGCCTGCGTCCCTTGGCTCGCCGTCCGTCGTCGTTGCAGCGGCCGAGTCCGAACTGCCGCTCTCTGCGCCGAGCGTCGCCTCGGTTGCGCTGGCCGCGTCGATCGCGCTGATCGCATGGTGCGCGTTCGCGGCGCAAACGGACATCACCGTTCACCGGATGCTCACGTATGGCTTCGGCGTGATCGACGGCATCGAGCGGCTCACCAGCTATCTGACCAATCTGACGATCTTCGCGTGCGCGCTCTGCTTCACGTGCGTCGGGTTTTTCAATCAGCGCAGCCGCGTGAGCTTTCTTCCCTTGGTCCGCTTCTTCCGCAAGCCGACTGTCGTGACGGCCGTGACCGTGTATATCGTGTTCGTCGGCATCGCGTATAACGTGTTGCTGCGCCATACCTGGACGCCGTCGGGCTGGCGCGTGCTGCTCAACGAAAGCCTCCATACGATCGTGCCCGTGCTTGCCGCGCTGTACTGGCTGCTGTTCGTGCCGCGCTTTCATCTGACGCTGCGCCATCTGCTGTGGTGGCTCGTCTATCCGCTCGGCTATCTCGCGCTGACGATGCTGCGTGGCGCGTTCTCCGACTTCTATCCGTATCCGTTCATCGATGTCAGCGAGCTCGGCTACGAACGCGTGATGATCAACGCGAGCCTGCTCGTGCTCGCGTTCCTGATGCTGATGGGCGTGTTCGTCGCCATCAATCATCGGCGGCCGATGCCGTCGATTTCACCCGTACCCGTTCCTCACCCAGCAGAGAACCATCATGACAACGACCCGGCGTGAGTTCATCGTAGCGGCCGGCGGCCTCGCGGCCAGCCTGTGCGCGGCGCTCGCAGCAAGCCGCGACGCCCGCGCGGACAACAAGCTGAGCGAATCCGATCCGGCTGCGAAGGCGGTCGGCTACGTCATCGTCGCAGCGAAAGTCGACAAGGCGCGCTTTCCGAACTACAAGGCAGGACAGACCTGCAGTAACTGCTCGCTCTTTCAAGGCAACCCGACGGATGCATGGGGCGGCTGCACGCTCTTCGGCGCGAAACAGGTGGCAGGCGGCGGCTGGTGCAGTTCCTATACCAACATGTAGCGAAGATATAGCCAACATGTTGCGCCGCTTTGTCGCGTGAGACTGCACGCGTCGCGCGCATCCCGTTCGGTTAGTATTCGCACGTACCTGTAGTTGTACGCAAAAGTTGTACGCATAAGCGGCCTGTTCGTCGACGGCATTCCGCCCGATATCGGCAGCACGATAACGTTGCAACGTCATAACAAGACCTGTCGATGCCTACGTCCGCCGCGTCATGTCGTCAGTCACACCGTTTTCGGGTTCGTGCATCGCATGGTCTGTTCTGGTTCGGGTCGAGCGTGTTCAGCCTCGCGCTCTTCGTTGCGCCCGGTCTCGCGACGCCTGCGCATGCACAAGCCTCCGTCACGCTCTACGGTCTGATCGACACCAGCATCGAAGTGACGAATCCCGGCAGCGGCTACGTCGCGCGCATGGACTCCGGCGCCTGGCGCGGCACGCGTGTCGGGTTGCGCGGCAGCGAGCCGCTCGGCAACGGCAACAGCCTGATCTTCACGCTCGAGAACGGCTTCGATTCATCGAGCGGCGAGTTCTCCGTGCCAGGCAGCATCTTCAACCGGCAAGCATGGATCGGCGCGCACGGCGCATGGGGCGAGTTGCGCCTCGGGCGCCAGTATTCGCCGATCTATATCCCGTTCAAAGGGCAACTCGATGCATTCGGCGCGGGCACGATCGCGTCGGGCTTGAACAACCTGTCGAAGATCACGCCGTACACGGATAACGCGCTCGCCTACCTGTCGCCGACCATCTGGGGATTCAGCGCGACAGGCATGTATGCGCTGCGTGATCCTGGCGATGGCAACGGTATCGGCGGGTATTACGTGACGGCGGACTGGGCGCTCGGTCCGATGAAGCTTCTGTACGCGCATCAGCAGACGCATGGCAGCGGCGCGCTGCGCGCGAACTTCGCGGGCGCTTCTTACCAGTGGGGTGCGTTGACGGGCTACGTCGCGTACTTCAACGGCGATGGCGGCACGCCCCGTTATCACGACGACGGCCTGTCGCTGTCCGCGTTGTGGCAGATCACGCCGCAGGCCAGTGCATCGCTCGGCTATGCGCATGCGCGCGATCGCAGCGGCGGCAACAACGATGCCGACCAGTTCAGCCTCATGTTTGGCTACCAGGTGTCGAAGGCGCTGTCGCTGTATCTGAGCGCCGCCGACCTGGAGAATCGCGGCGAGGCCACATTCACGCTGCGCGGCGTCAATGTGGTGGGCCTGCCCGCTGCCTATCCTGGGGCGCCTGTGCGCGGGGTGCAGGTCGGGATGATCGAGCGGTTCTAGCGCGGTGCAGTATCTTGCATTGAACTATCGTGCCTTCGCCGCCACTCGCGGTAGATGGCACATGCATTGCGGATTTCGTCGTGTATCGAACTGCACTCATGAGAACTGCATGATGAACCTGCACCAGACTGCTTTTCCTTTTTTCGCTTATCCGGTCAGCCAGCGGCTGCATACGCCGACGCCACCCGACGTCGATCCCGACCCGGCGCCGAACGACGATCCCGATCCTGGCCCTGACTCGCCGCCCGTTCCCGAGCGCGAGCCTGACCGCATGCCGCCCGCCGAGGAGCCGCCTGCGGGTGATCCGCCAAAACACGAGCCACCGATGCGCGCCGTGCGCTCAAAGCGCGGTCGGGCCCGACCCACCCGGGCGGCGTGCGCCGCCGCGCGTCAAAGCTGCGGATCGAGCAGCGACACGACGCGGTCGACGACTTTCTCCATCCACGGCCGCCGCTTCCAGTCGTCGAGCGTCACGCGCTTCGACTTCGCGAGATCGTCGGCGAAAATCTGCGTCTGACGGCGCGCGAACGCTTCATCGTAGAGATTGAGATTCGCCTCGTCGTTGAGCTTGAACGAGCGCGAATCGAAATTCGTCGAGCCGACCGACACCAGATAGTCGTCGACGACCAGCAGCTTGACGTGAAACATCGTCGGCTGATACTCGAACATCTGCACGCCCGCTTCGAGCAACGGTCCCCAGCATGCGCGCGAGGCTTCGCGCACGGTATGCGTGTCGATGCGCTTGCCCGGTGTCAGGATCTGCACGGCGACGCCGCGTTTTGCGGCTTCGACGATCGCGTTGATGGTCAGCCTGTCGGGCACGAAATAGGCGCTCGCAAGGTGAATCGAGCGCGTAGCCGCCGTGATGGCCATCAGGTACATCAACTGCATGTCGTCGCTGCCGCCCGACGGTGAACTGCTGAACATGTGCGCGAGCCCAGCGCCTTCGTCGTTGGGCTCGGGAAAATAGTCGGGCCCATGCAATACATTGCCGGTCGCCTTGATCCAGTTGTCCATGAAGACAGCCTGCATATGACCGACAACCGGGCCCGTGACGCGGAAGTGCGTGTCGCGCCAGTGCATCTCGTCCTGTGCATGTCCCGTCCACTCCTGCGCGATGCCAACACCGCCCGTGAAACCGATGCGTCCGTCGATGACGAGCAGCTTGCGGTGCGTGCGGTCGTTCATGCGGCCAAGCCCGGTCCAGTGTGGCTTGTGGAACTGGACCACTTCCGCGCCGGCCTCTTCGAGCATGCGCAGATAGCGCTTGTCCATCTTCTGCGAACCGACCCAGTCGAGCAGCACCTGCACTGAAATGCCTGCTCGCGCCTTCTCCGACAGCGCGACGGCGATCCGCTCGCCGATTGCGCCGGACCAGTAGATAAAGGTTTCGAACGTGATGGTCTTCCGCGCACTCGCGATGCCTTCCAGCATCGACGGAAAGATTTCGTCGCCGTTGAGCAGCACATCGAAGCGGTTGCCGGATACGACGGGCGGACCGAGCAACAGGCCCATCGAGCGGATGAACTGAGGATCGTGGCTGCCGTACAGACGTCCGATCTTATGCTCGATCTTCTTTTCGCCTGTCAACAGATTGGCGATCACGAGCACGACGACGAGCGTGACGACGGCCGTGAGCAGTATCGTCAGCATGCGCCGCGTTCAGCGGTGTTCCGGCATGGGGAACGCGCGCCGAAGAGCAGAGCTGCAACGGCGCGCAAGAGAAGGTGCATTGCGGGTGTGCTGGAGATGCACTGAACGTGCACTACCAGTCCGGGTTATTCACTTCCTGTCGATAGCCATACAGGTTGTTCAGCAGGCGGTACGGGCGTCCGCCTTCCTGCATCGCTTCGCGCCAGCCGCATAGCGTCGCGAGCGAATCGGTATGCAGCACCGCGTAGGGCTTGCTGGCCACGCCGCCGCCAGTTGCTGCGCCCGGAAATAGTTCGATCGCGTCGTCATCGACCTTGAGCAGCATGCGTATGTCCGCCTGCAGAATCTGCATTTCATACTGGGAAGCAGGTGTCATGGCGCGTCTCCTGGGTGCATCGGAATGGTTCTGGACCGTGGGTGCCGACCTGCTGATCGACGGGCTGGCGAAGACGGTTTTCGAAGAATTGGGCTACATACCGCGTGCGACGGACGAAGCCCAGCCGCTAGTTGCACGCAAATGACATTCCAGAAGCACGTTCGAGACGGCGTGCGGGTGACGCGGGATGGCCGGTTGGCGCTTTGAAAAAAGCGCCAACGGAGGGAGTGAAAATTACGCGCCGCTGCTCGCTGGCCTCGGCGGAGAGGCGCGCCAGCGTGTCGCGGGAATCAGCATCGAGGAGTCAGTCGAGGGGAAGCTGATCGCAGGCGTTGGTCGTCGTCGATGCGCAGATGAACGAGTAGTCGCCGCTCCAGCGGACAACAGTGGCACTCGCGTGCACGGCTTCCTGGAAACCGGGCGACGATTCCCACGCGATATAGCCGGAACACAGCACGGCGGACATCACGACCAGCGAGAAGGCAATTTTTTCAAAAAACTGAAAACGGGGCGGCATGGCATCTTTTCCTTTGACGCCGCATTTTACCTCAATGCCAGGGTTTTCACCTAGATCAATTGCGGCTTTGCAACACGCCCTTGTTCGTCCGTGCGCGGACGCGCCCGCCGTCTCCCAAATCGGGAGCCAGTAGGACTGCGATGCGCATGATTCTGACGTTAGATGTCTCGGTGCATTCCGGCTAGCCGGCTATCGGCAAAGCAGCGCATGACTTGGAGTGCATGCGCCAGCAAGCGCGGCAGTCTTCTATGGCTGGAACGAATGGATCGGCCGGATTTTTTATCCGGCGCATGGGGACGAAATGCCGCTCCCCGAAAGCAGCGATTACGATGAAGTCGGCTGCATGTGCATCGCAATGCAGCACGTCACACGGCCACGACAGCAGCCGACACCGAGATGCACTAAAAGCTAGCAACGTGCATCACGCATCACGCCCAGCCGATTCATACATGCGCCCATGCCTGCCCGCTCTTCGCGGCTGGCTGCTGCGCCACCTTGAAGCCCGCTTCTTCGAGCACGGCCCGCGAGCGCTCCCGCAGATCTGCTGCAGCCAGTTGCGCGTCCGCTCCGCTCACCCACACGGCAATGCGCAGCGCCGCGCCGCCGCCCTGCGGATAGTCCGATGCCGTGACCATCGGCGCGAGCGTCGTGCCGCCCAGCATGCGGGGGTCGTCGGCGATCAGCTTCTTCAGCGCATCGATGGCGCCTGCCACGTCCTGGCGCTGCGCAATCCCGATTTCCGCTTCGATGCGCTGCGTCCCGCCGCTGGAGTAATTGATGACGGGGTTGCTCCAGATCTGGCTGTTCGGCACGAAGACGGCGTTGCCGTCGCTGCGTTCGATGCGCGTCGTGAAGAGACCCACTTCGCGCACGATGCCCGCCGTCGCGCCCGTGCCTTCGATCACATCGCCGGCACGAAACGGCCGCAGCAACAGCAACATAATGCCGGCTGCAATATTTTGCAGCGTGCCCTGCAACGCGAGGCCGATGGCGAGGCCGGCGGCGCCGAGCACGGCCAGCACGCTCGCTGTCGCGACGCCCACTTCGCTCAGCGCCGCGAACAACACGAGCACGCGCACGGCCCACGCGCCGATCGCATTGATCATCGGCGCGAGCGTGGGGTCCGCACGCGTGCGGGCCAGCCCCTTCGACAGCAGCGCGCCAGTCCGGTTGGACACCCACCAGCCGACGATCAGGATCAGGATCGCCACGCCCGCATGCATCAGATCATGCGTGAACGTGACGACCAGCGAGGGTTGCAGGTGAAATATGCGAGTGAGCAGATCATCCATGGTTGTATTGCGGTTCGATGGAAATTGGACGTGACGCGAATGCGGCACAAGAAAAGGCGGCGTCGGAGGCAAGGCTGGACCGGCGCCATCCGGCACGAAACGGCAAAGGAGACCGACTTGCTCTACACTGGCGGCCCGACGATGCCCTAGCTCGACACGTCGTTGCGTCGAGCTTCTTTCAACTGCGCGTGCAAATGCGGTGCCTGATACCCGCGCACGCATTCGATGGCCCGTTATCTGGGACGCCCATTCATTTATTGATGAAAACACCACCCGCCGGCAACAACGACGAGGAGACCTTCGACACGCTCGTCGGCGAAACCACTCGCGAACCTGAAATCAGCTTGCCGCGTCAGACGCCGTTCCAGCGTTTCTGGTGCACACGCGTGCTCTCGTCGCTATCGTTTCAGATGCTCGCCGTCGCGATGGGCTGGCATATCTACGCGCTCACGCATAGCGCATTCGCGCTCGGCCTCGTCGGGCTCGCGCAGTTTCTGCCGATGTTCGTGCTGACGCTCGTCGTCGGTCAGGTCGCGGATCGCTACGACCGGCGACGCATCGCGGCCATCTGCCAGGGACTCGAATGCGCAGCCGCCGCCCTGTTCGC
This sequence comes from Paraburkholderia phymatum, assembly GCF_038900715.1. GTDB lineage: Bacteria > Pseudomonadota > Gammaproteobacteria > Burkholderiales > Burkholderiaceae > Paraburkholderia > Paraburkholderia phymatum_A. Next base: position 19,122 of record NZ_JAYMRZ010000008.1, read on the forward strand.
GTGGAGCACGTTCGGCGGCTGGATCAGCGCGCCCGTGATCTATGTGCTCGCCGCATGCGTCGGCGCGGCGCGCGCGTTCGAGTCCCCTGCCGTCGCGTCGCTGTTGCCGGGCGTCGTCCCGCGCGCGCAGCTGTCGCAGGCGACGGCCTGGGCGACGTCCGCGAACCAGGCCGCGCAGATCGGCGGCCCGGCGCTTGGCGGGCTGCTCTACGGCGTCGGTCCCGGCGCGGCGTATCTCGCGTGTACGTTGTCGTTCGCGCTCGCGTCCGCCGCCGTCAGCACGATCCCGCTGCGCACGAAGCCCGTGCCGCGCGCGCCCGTCACACTCGAATCGGTGTTCTCCGGCGTGCGCTTCATCCGCAGCCAGCCGGTCATACTCGGCGCGCTGTCGCTCGATCTGTTCGCCGTGCTGTTCGGCGGCGCAACTGCGCTGCTGCCGATCTTCGCGCGCGACGTGCTGCATGCCGGACCGCTCGGACTCGGCCTGCTGCGCTCGGCGTCGGCCGTGGGCGCGCTCGGCGGCACGATCTGGCTCGCGCATTTTCCGCTGCGCAACCGGCCGGGCGCGGCGATGTTCGGCGGCGTAATCGCGTTCGGCATCGCGACGCTCGTGTTCGGGCTGTCGCATTCGTTCATCGTGTCGCTGCTGGCGCTGATGGCGCTCGGCGCATCCGATGTGATCAGCGTGGTCGTGCGCCTGTCGCTCGTGCAGTTGCGCACGCCCGACGACATGCTGGGCCGCGTGAGCGCCGTCAATTCGCTGTTCATCGGCACGTCGAATCAGCTCGGCGAGTTCGAGTCCGGTGTGACGGCGGGATGGTGGGGCGCGCAGACTGCCGTACTCGTCGGCGGTTGCGCGACCATTGCGATCGCGCTGACGTGGATGCGGCTCTTTCCCGAATTGCGCCGCACGCGCACGCTTGAACGCGAAGAACACGGCAGCGCTGCGGGCGCATGACGCGGATGCATATCTATCGGTCTAGATAAGGCGGGGAATCAGGCGCGCTGATTGCATGCTCGCTGGACAGATCGGCTGCGAAACACCGATGCGGCCATCCGTTCCGACGTCAACGCCAAGGAGACGCAGATGCGCCATACGCAACGCCACCATCGAATGCTCGCGCTTCGTCGAATCGGCGCGATTGCAGTCGTCGCGTCAACGGCGCTGGGTCCGCTAACCATTCGCGCCGACGATGCACCCAACCCTTGCGCCGCGCTCAAGCGCATCGTCGCGGCCGCGCCGACGGGATTCTCGCAACTGACGCCCGACGACGGCAAAGGCGTCGCGCAGCCGTACGGCAACGACGCGCAATGCGCCGCTACGAAGGGCGCCTACGAATGCATGTGGACGCCGACGGGAGGCGCGGGATCGAGCGCAACGGCATTGCAGGCCGTCGCCGCGGACATCGCGTCGTGCCTGCCCGACGCGACGCACGACGTGAACTCGCCGGCGCGCCAGCACTTCTACTTCGGCCCACGCGACGCGCGCACGCAGATCACCGCGATGCCCGCCGGCGCGAGCAAACTGAAACTGATCGTGTCGGGCAAGTAGCGCGGCATTTGCGCGGCGTTTGCTCGGCACGATCACGCAGTCGCGCTATCGCGCACTATCCAGAACTATTGCGTGCGATACCAGACGCGAATCCCCGAGTACCAGTGGCTCACGCTCGTATCGTCGCCGGAGCCGAACGTCGACAGGCTTTCGACGTTGATCACATCGATGTTGTGCTCGGCAATCCAAGCATTCGCGCGATCGACGAGCGCGGCTGCGTTTTCGTACACGTGCCCTCGAATCACGTGGCGTTGCATGACTTGCCGTTCGAAATCCTGGAATGCGATCTTGCTCATGTGTTGTCTCCGCTGGTCAGGCTGTTCTTCATGTGGCGCCCTCGCGAAAGAGTCTAGCAACGGCGGGACGGGAGCGGCAATTGCTCGATGGAAAGCGGCTATTGTCAAAGGGAGCGTCTCATGTGCAACGAAAAGCAACGCACGGCCACCACGAGTCCGGGCAGTGACGCCCAACATCCGAAGCACCCTGTCCACAGCGATAACGAAAAGAGCAAGATGCCCGAGCGCGTCGACGACGGCCGCAAGCGGTCGCCAGCCGATCGCCCGGGCAAAAATGCGGGCGAAGGCGAGCCCTCCGTCGGCTGACGCAAAAGCGCGCGGCGAAAACCGTTCGCCGCAACGAACACGGCGGCCTGCGCGCGATGCGGCGCAGCCACTTTTTTCAGTGCAATCCGCGCATTGTCCCGCGACACACGCGCATTTTTGGCGGAATTATTTCTGGTTATTTTTTCGTGTCGTTCATCTACCTTGTTGGCAGCAGCGACTGCTTCGTCATGTGAAGCACTCGCTGTTACCACATTGGAGCGAGGCGGAAAACAATGACGACATCCAGCAAGGTTTGCATTTGCGTGCCGACGTGCAACAGGCCGGCGTTGATCGTCGAGTGTCTCGACTCGTGCCTGGCTCGAACCCATGCGAACGTCGAGATTTTGATCGGCGACGATTCGAGCGACGCGCGCACACAACACCCGATCGAAGCGCGTTATGCGCACGATGCGCGCATCCGCTACGTGAAGAACGAGCCGCCGCTCGGGCAGGCGCGCAACGTCGCGAGCCTCTTTGCGCGCGAGCGGCGACAAGATCTCGTTGATCCACGACGACGATTGCTTCGCGAAGCCGATGCGCCCGGGCCGCGCTGCGCGTCGCGCTCGCGCATCTGTATGCGTATCGGTACGGTCGCGATGCGCGGCTCTACTACCATCTGTCGCTGATCGCGCGCGCGTTCGTCTCGATGAGATGGCGCGGTTTGCCGCCTTCCGCGCCGACGTTTCCGTAAAAGCGCGGCCACGAAAAATGACGCGTGCAAAGTAAAACGGCTCTGTTCATCGAACAGAGCCGCTTGTTGCATCACATCGGGTCAGGCCGGGCGCATCACGGTTCGTTGCGCAGATACCCTACCTTCGACGGATCGCGCATGCGGAACGACACGAGCCCCGCAATCGCGCACAGAGCGGTCACGTACCAGTAGAACGACGATTCACTGCCCGCCTGCTTGAGCCACAGTGCGACATATTCCGCCGAGCCGCCGAAGATCGCATTCGCGACCGCATACGACAGGCCGACGCCGAGCGCGCGCACTTCCGGCGGGAACATCTCGGCCTTGATCAGGCCGCTGATCGACGTATAGAAGCTGACGATGGCAAGCGCGGTCACGACCAGCGCGAATGCCGCGACGGGGCTCGTCACATCCTTCAGCGCATGCAGCAGCGGCACCGTGCCGATCGTCGCGAAGAAACCGAACAGCAGCATCGAATTGCGGCGGCCGATACGATCCGACAATGCGCCGAACAGCGGTTGCATCACCATGTACACGAAGAGCGCGGCCGTCATCACGTTGCTTGCCGTCTTCGCATGCATGCCCGCCGTGTTGACCAGGTACTTCTGCATGTACGTCGTGAACGTGTAGAAAATCAGCGAGCCGCCTGCCGTGAAACCAAGCACGGTGAAGAACGCGCCCTTGTGCTGCCACATCCCGCGCAGCGTGCCCGCTTCCTTGCGCTGACGCATTTCGGCCGTCGTCGTTTCGTCGAGCGAGCGGCGCAGATACAGCGCGACCAGCGCCGACAATGCGCCGACCACGAACGGAATCCGCCAGCCCCATGCCTTCAGCTCTTCCGTCGTCAGCACCTGTTGCAGGATCACGAGCACGAGCAGCGCGAACAACTGGCCGCCGATCAGCGTCACGTACTGGAACGATGCGAAAAAGCCGCGGCGTCCCTGGAGCGCGACTTCACTCATGTAAGTTGCACTCGTGCCGTACTCTCCGCCCACGGACAGGCCCTGGAACAAGCGTGCAAGCAGCAGCAACAGGGGCGCAAGCGCGCCGATCTGCGCATACGTGGGCACGACGGCGATCACGAGCGAGCCGCCGCACATCATGAACACCGACACCATCATTGCGAAGCGCCGGCCGCGCTTGTCGGCGAGACGCCCGAAGAACCAGCCGCCGATCGGGCGCATCAGGAAGCCCGCTGCAAAAACGCCCGCTGTGTTCAGCAGTTGCGCCGTCGTGTCGCCCTTCGGAAAGAACGCGGGTGCGAAGTACAGCGCGCAAAACGAGTAGACGTAGAAATCGAACCACTCAACGAGGTTGCCCGATGAGGCGCCGACGATTGCGAAGATGCGTCGCCGGGTGTCGTTGGGAGTGAAGACTGTCGTGTCGGTCATGCTGGTGTCGGTCCCTTCTAATAGGTTTTAGCGGTCGTGACGCCGCCTTGTATTGCGCCGAAGCCGGTTTGCAGCGGGGTTTCGGTCCCGTTGCAATCGGGTTTCAGCACGCGTGCGAGATTGTAGAAAAACGTAAGCTTTAACGCGGTCGGTATCTTAACGGATATCCATGGATAACGGCGCATGGACGCGCATCTGAAGCGTTTTGTGCGAGGCGTGGCCGCGCGGCCTGCGGGCGCGAGCGCGCAGCGAATGTCGAGCGCACAAAAAAGCCAGCCCGGAGGCTGGCTTTCATCAGGATTGCCGGCACAGGGCCGTCAAACGCGCTTTAAGGGCTCGTCAAACGCCCGCTGTCACACTCGAATCGCCGGCGCCGTATAGCGACACTCGTAGCGCTTTCTGACCGTCCCGTTTTCGTCAACGCTTTCCAGGTACACGTCGAACTGCCACAAGCGCGCCATGTGCTTGAGCACTTCGTCGCTGTCGCTCGACAGATGCCGGTTGTCACTCATAAAGTGGCGCAGCGTCAGACTGCGGTCGCCGCGCGTATTCACCGAATACACCTGGATGTTCGGCTCGCGATGATGCATGTCGTACTGACGCGACAGCGCCTGACGCACATATTGGTAGCCGCTGTCGTCGTGGATCGCGGAGACTTCGAGCGCATCGCGCATGTCGTCGTCGAGCACCGAGAAGAGCCGCATTTCGCGGATCAGATGCGGCGACAGGTACTGCGCGATAAAGCTCTCGTCCTTGAAGTTGCGCATCGCGTAGTGCATCGCCTGCAGCCACGGACTGCCCGCGAGTTCCGGAAACCACTTGCGGTCCTCTTCCGTCGGGTTTTCGCAGATGCGGCGAATGTCGCTCATCATCGAAAAGCCGAGTGCATACGGATTGATGCCGCTGTAGTACGGCTTCGTGACGGGCGGCTGATAGACGACGTTGCTGTGCGAATGGAGGAACTCCATCATGAAGCCGTCTTCGAGCTTGCCTTCGTTGTACAGCGTATTGAGCAGCGTGTAGTGCCAGAACGTGGCCCAGCCTTCGTTCATCACCTGCGTCTGACGCTGCGGATAGAAGTACTGCCCGATCTTGCGCACGATGCGGATGACCTCACGCTCCCACGGCTCCAGCAGCGGCGCGTTCTTTTCCGCGAAATACAGCAGGTTTTCCTGCGGCTCCGGCGGATAACGCTCTTCCACTTCTTCCGGCATTGGTGTGTGGCGCGACGGCAGCGTGCGCCACAATTCGTTGACCTGCGACTGCAGATACGCTTCGCGTTCGCGGCGCGCTGCGAGTTCCTTCTGCAACGACAGCTTCTGCGGACGCTTGTAGCGGTCCACGCCGTAATTCATCAGCGCATGGCACGAGTCGAGCAGTTCCTCGACGCGGTCGAGTCCATAACGCTCCTCGCATTCCGCGATGTAGTTCTTCGCGTAGACGAGGTAATCGATGATCGCGTGCGCATCCGTCCACAAGCGGAACAGATAGTTGCCCTTGAAGAAAGAGTTGTGGCCATAGGCCGCGTGCGCGATGACGAGCGCCTGCATCGTCATCGTGTTCTCTTCCATCAGATACGCGATGCACGGATTCGAGTTGATGACGATCTCATACGCGAGGCCCATTTGCCCGCGTCGATAGCTCTTTTCGGTAGCGAGAAAATGCTTGCCGAATGACCAGTGCCGGTAATTGACCGGCATGCCGACGGATGCATATGCGTCCATCATCTGTTCGGCGCTGATCAGTTCGAGCTGGATCGGATAGACATCGAGTTCATATTGCTCCGCAACATGCGCGATATGAGTGTCGTACTCTTCGATCAGTTCGAAGGTCCAGTCGGACGGACACGGCAATGGCCTTCTGTCGGCAACGTTCATACGGACTTCCCTTTGCCCTTCGGTGGGCGCCCCGGTGGGTCCTCGTGCTGCAGCTGCGTCAGGCGCTACGCCTGCCCCGGCATCGGGCGCACGCGTATCCTTCACGTGCGCCGTGTTCGCCTCGGCATGCCCGGCCTCACTTCGCTTCGGCACGCCTTTACGACGCTCGGGCTGATACCCGCGCGCCTCGTTGTGCAGGTGGCGAGTCGTCATGCCGCTTCCACCTGCTTTTCAAACAGCTCTCGGAACACTGGATAGATATCCGCAGCCGTCTCGACCTTCTTCATGGCCAGATGCGGCACCATTTGCGCAAGCTGTGCATATTCGAGCCACAGGTTCTGCTCTTCAGGCGTCACCTGAATGTACGCAAAATACCGCACCTTATCGAGAATGTCATCCGAGAGGATCTTGCGGCATTTCGGCGAGTCGTCGGTCCAGTTGTCGCCATCCGAAGCCTGCGCGCCATAAATGTTCCATTCAGTCGGCGAGTAGCGTTCGTCGAGGATCTTCTGCATCAGTTCCAGCGCACTCGATACGACCGTGCCGCCGCTTTCCGTCGAATGGAAGAACGTGTCTTCGTCGACTTCTTCAGCACGCGTGTGGTGCCGGATGAACACCACTTCGATCTTCTCGTAGTTCCGCTTGAGGAACAGATACAGCAGGATGAAGAAGCGCTTGGCGAGATCCTTGCGCTGCTCGTCCATCGAACCCGACACATCCATCAGACAAAACATCACGGCCTGACTCGATGGTTGCGGCTGCTTCACGCGGTTCACGTAGCGCAGATCGAACGGGTCGATAAACGGAATGCGCCAGATGCGGCCGCGCAAATGGTGGATGTCCTCTTCGAGCAGCTTGATCTCTTCGCGACGGTCGGCGGGGTCCGCCTTCATCTCTTCAAGCTGCTTTTCGAGCTCGTGCAATTCGTTGACGAGCGGCGCGCCGAGCGCGATGCGCCGGCCCAGTGCGCTGCGCAACGAACGCACGACGTCAATGTTGTTCGGCGTGCCCTCCGCCGCCCAGCCCGCGCGGATGCTCTTCCACGTCGGCACGGCGAGCAGATGCGTTTTGACGAGACGCGGCAATTCGAGGTCGTCGAAGAAGTACTGCATGAATTCTTCGCGGCTCAGTTCGAAGACGAAATCGTCCTGCCCTTCGCCTTCGTTGCTGGCGCTGCCGCCTCCGCCACCGCCGCCGCCCCCTTGCGGGCGGGGTATCTTGTCGCCGCGTATGTAGTCGGCGTTACCCGGGTGCACCATTTCGCGCCTGCCGCCCGGACCGTGCCGGAACGACGGCTCGGCGATGTCCTTGCGCGGAATCGTGATGCTCTGGGTGTTCTGAATGTCCTTGATACTTCTGTCGCGCACCGCTTCGGACACCGCGCGACGAATATATCCCTTCACGCGACGCAGAAAGCGTTCGCGGTTTGCAATGCTCTTGTTCTTGCCTGCCAGCCTGCGGTCGATGATTTGATGAAGCACATCCGGTCTCCCGCTCCGATTTGGAATACGCGGGGCGCAAGTTGCGCATGCAATGTTATGTCCATGCGGCTTGCGCCTCGCAGGAGGCCCGCGCCAACCGGGTGAAGCGAACCCGTTCGCGCGGGCTTTGCGCTACGCGTTTCATGACGACTTGCGCACACGCAGATACCAGTCGCACAAGAGCCGCACCTGCTTCGGCGTATAGCCCTTGGTGACCATCCGGTTGACGAAGTCCTCGTGCTTGCGCTGTTCCTCCGCCGACCCTTTCGCATTGAACGAGATGACGGGGAGAAGTTCTTCCGTATTCGAGAACATTTTCTTTTCGATCACGACGCGCAGCTTTTCATAGCTGATCCACGCGGGGTTCTTGCCCCCGTTCGCGGCGCGCGCGCGCAACACGAAATTCACGATCTCGTTGCGGAAGTCCTTCGGGTTGCTGATGCCGGCAGGCTTTTCGATCTTCTCCAGCTCGGCATTCAGCGCCGCGCGGTCGAAGCTCTCGCCCGTGTCGTGGTCGCGGAACTCCTGGTCCTGAATCCAGAAGTCGGCGTACGTCACGTAGCGATCGAAAATGTTCTGCCCATACTCGGAATACGACTCCAGATACGCAGTCTGAATCTCCTTGCCAATGAATTCCGCATAGCGCGACGCGAGCACGTCCTTGATGAACGACAGGAACTTCTGCTCGGTTTCCGGCGGGAACTGCTCGCGCTCGATCTGCTGTTCGAGCACGTACATCAGGTGCACCGGATTCGCCGCGACTTCCGTCGTATCGAAGTTGAACACACGCGACATGATCTTGAACGCGAAGCGCGTGGACACGCCCGTCATCCCTTCGTCGACGCCGGCAAAATCGCGATACTCCTGATACGACTTCGCCTTCGGATCCGTGTCTTTCAGGTTCTCGCCGTCATACACCTGCATCTTCGAAAAGAGGCTCGAATTCTCCGGCTCCTGCAAGCGCGTGAGCACCGAGAACTGCGCCATCATCTTCAGCGTGCCGGGCGCGCACACGGCATTGGCCAGCGACGAGTTGCGCAGCAGCTTCTCGTAGATCTTCATCTCTTCCGAGTAGCGCAGGCAGTACGGCACCTTCACGACGAAGATACGGTCGAGCAGTGCTTCGTTGTTGCGGTTGTTGCGGAACGCTTTCCACTCCGACTCGTTCGAGTGCGCGAGGATGATGCCGTCGAACGGAATCGCGCCGAAACCTTCCGTGCCCTTGAAGTTGCCCTCCTGCGTTGCAGTGAGCAGCGGATGCAGCACCTTGATCGGCGCCTTGAACATTTCGACGAACTCGAGCAGGCCCTGGTTCGCGAGACACAGGCCGCCGGAATAACTATAGGCGTCCGCATCGTCTTGCGCATACTGCTCGAGCTTGCGGATATCGACCTTGCCGACGAGGGACGAAATATCCTGATTGTTTTCGTCGCCCGGCTCGGTCTTCGCGATCGCGATCTGCCGCAGCACCGACGGATAGCGCCGCACCACGCGGAACTTGCGGATGTCGCCGTTGTATTCGTGCAGGCGCTTGACCGCCCACGGACTCAGAATGCTCTTCAGGTAGCGGCGCGGTATGCCGTATTGCTCTTCGAGGATGGGACCGTCCTCGTCATAGTCGAACAGGCCCAAAGGCGATTCGTTGACGGGCGAGCCCTTGATCGCATAGAACGGCACGCGTTCCATCAGCTGCTTGAGCCGCTCGGCAATCGACGACTTGCCGCCGCCGACCGGGCCCAACAGATAAAGAATCTGCTTCTTTTCTTCGAGCCCCTGGGCGGCATGCCTGAAGTAGGCGACCACCTGCTCGATCACATCTTCCATTCCGTAGAACTCACGGAATGCGGGGTATACCTTGATGACCTTGTTCGCGAAGATACGCGAAAGACGCGGATCGTTGCGTGTGTCTATCTGCTCAGGTTCTCCTATTGCCGACAGCATGCGTTCGCCAGCGGTGGCGTACGCGGCGGGATTGTCTTTGCAGAGCGCGAGATACTCCTCGAGCGAGAATTCCTCCTCTCGCGTTTTCTCGAAGCGGGTCGCGAAACTGCTGTAGATATCCATGCTACCTCCTCGCCGAAGTCTGGGACGATGTCGTGCGCGGCGCGCTATCAGGAAACGACATCGCTCGAATTCATCCTAAACCCTTTTAAATTTTTTTTCACGAACTACGTTGTGAAAATCGCGCCACAGCTAGCGCTCAGCCCCACTCGCTTGATGACGCAAATTCGCTCACCTACAATCATTGCCCACACCTCGCGAGAATCTTCACCAGCGCTGCTGCATTGCATCTTGCGTTCCTTCCCCACGCTGTCCTTCACATGCATCGTTCACACGCGGCATTGCGTGGCATCCTGCACTTTTCCGCACCTTTGCAAACACTCGTGTAGCACGCTGTCTGCCTGACCACACTACTGCGACACATTAATTCGTCTCGCGCGTGTCTGCAGTGCATGCGATCCAGTGCATGTGCCCTGCACGACCGCCTTCAATGACCGCTGCGCAGCGGCACGTTGCCGCCCTTTCCGCGCTTCTGCTCTTTCTGCCATAACGCACGCATCGATGCTTGCGACGACAGTTTCAGTTGCTGTGTTACATGTTTTGCATGTGCGCAAGCGCGCATTCCTGCCGTTCGTCAGCGCGTGCGCCAAATCGTTCAACGCGATCGGGCTTATCTGCAAGCGCGCATGAACCGGCATGACACGCGTCGTCTGTCGTTTGACGCCATGTCCATAGGACGGCGCACGCGACGCGCATCTGAATAGATAGATGTAGCCAGGTGTTTGCCCGTTCACCCATGATCGACGCGTTTGGTGGGTACGCTGTCGCGAATCGCAGAGGAAGAGGCGGCGGAGACGAATGAATGCATGCGGACGCGACGGCAGTGCAGGCCACCCGCATCCGCATGCAGTGTGATGGCGCCGCGGCGCGGCGCCGGGTGGCGCGCTCGCGCTTTATCTGGCTGTATCGCGCCGTGTATCGGGCCGTATTGGACTTAGTGGTTTACGTCAGTTCGACTTCGACTTCGCCGAGTCCGTCGATATGACCATACACGCGCCCCGGCCCGTCGACCCGATGCGCGCCGATATACGAGCCTGTCGTGATCGTCCATTCGGGCTCGATGGTGATACCCATTGCGGCGCAGTGGTTGACGAACCACACGAGCAGTTCGCGCGGGTCGCCGGCGGGATTGCCCGTCGATTCGGGCACGAGCGACTGGCCGTCAAACGTCAGTTCGAGTTCGGGCGACACGAAGTCGAACGAGCGCGCGAGCGACGCGTACGGCTGCGCATGCCCCGTCACCAGTGCGCCATTGTTCTGCGCATCGGCGAGCTGGGCGAGCAGCGCGACGTTCGGCCATTCGGCGAAGCGGCTGTCGACGATTTCGATCGTGGGCAGCACCGAGCCGACGCGCGCCAGCACCTCATCGCGCGCATAGGTCTCGCCGTGCGGCTCGATGGGCTCGGCGAAGCGGAACGCGATTTCCAGTTCGAGCAGCACGCGGAAAAACGAACCATGTTCGAGCCGCGCGGGCGAGGCCACCGTCAGCGCAGCCGGAATCGGCGCGCCCGAGGCCGGGCCGCCCGGAGCTTTGGCACCGATTTTCCAGGCGCCCGTCGAGCCGCCCAGCCCCGCGATGACCGCCTGCTGGATCGCATAGGCCGTCGCGGCGTCGGGCGGGAGGGTGTCGAGCGGGAGCGTGTCGATTGCGCGGTGCTGGCGGCGCGCATCGACGAGGCGTTGCGCGAGGTCGTGATCCGTCATGTCGTTTCCCTTTTGGCTTCCTGGACTGTCCTGGTCTGACGTTGGCTGATGCAATGGCAACGCGATTGCGGCAAGCGATCGCGTCGCGCGGCGAACGTGCGTGAAGCCGTCCCTTCATACGGCTCGCGCGTGCTGTGATGCGGCATGAGTACAACGGCATATTCGCCGCCGCGTTCGTCCGTCCGTTCGTCAATGTACCGGAACATTGGCGCGCTGAGTCGTATCGAGTGGTCTGAAAAGAGAAGACGGCTGTCGCACTTCATGCACGCTTGCGCGACGGCTGTGCGCGATGCAGTTCCGTGCGGACATGCAGTGGACTTCATTCGCGCGTTCGTCACTGTCACCCATACAACACAGTGGGCGCTGTGCTTCAAACCGGCATCTTCAAGCCCGCTTTTGGTGCGTCGGCACGTGTTTGGAGCAGGATGAAGTGTGTTGCCGATGTGCTTTTCATGCGCGGAAGAATTAAAGTGCGTCGTCGTCTGACGAACCTGCGGCCGCCGTCCGCCTGTAATTGTTACAAGCGCCGGGGAAGAACGGCAGTGGCGGTCCGCCACGTGTCCCGTCACAAAATAAGAGGCGTGCAGGAAGGCAAAGAACGAAACGCTTCAGGCCCCTTCGATTTCCGCGCGAGTCGGAATCGACGGCTGCGCGCCGGCGCGCGTGACGGAAATCGACGCAGCGCGCTGCGCGAAGCGGACCGCATCCGCCACGCTCGCCCCTTGCGCAAGTTGCGCGGCAAAGCCGCCGATGAAGGTATCGCCCGCCGCGGTCGTATCGACGGCTCGCACGCGCGGCGCGTCGAAATGCCGGGGCAGCTCGCCGCCCGTCGCGACCACCACGCCCTGTGCGCCAATCGTCACGATCACGTTGCGCGCGCCCGCGTTGCGCAATGCATCGGCGGCCAGCATCGCCTCTTCCGGCGACGAAACAGACAGACCCGTCAGCGTCGCCGCTTCGAGCTCGTTCGGAATCAGGTAGTCGACGAGCGGCAGCCAGTCGGCTGGCAACGGCCCCACGGCGGGCGCCGGATTCAGGATGACGGTCTTGCCGAGCCGGCGCGCGGCCGTGAGCGCGGCGTGGACGGTCGCGGGCGGCGTCTCCAGCTGGCAGATCACGACCTGTGCGCGCGCCAGCGCCGCTTCGTGGCGCGCGACGGTGTCAGGTGTCACTTCGCCGTTGCTGCCCGCAATGATGACGATCGCGTTCTGGCTGCCATCGTCGACGATGATGAGCGCGACACCCGTCGGCGCCGTCGCGCTGGTTTCGAGCGCCGCGCAGTCGATGCCCTCCGCTTCGAGCCCCGCGCGCAGTTGTGCGCCGTTCGCGTCCGCGCCGACGCAGCCGAGCATCGCCACTTGCGCGCCGAGACGCGCGGCAGCCACCGCCTGGTTGCCGCCCTTGCCGCCCGGGACCTGCGCGAACGCTTGGCCGGCGAGTGTCTCGCCCGGCTGCGGCATGCGCGGCGCGCGCGCGACGAGATCCATGTTCAGACTGCCGACCACGGTCACGTGTCCGCGCGCGTCATTCGTTGCCACGACTGCCTCCATCATCTTGCCTGTCGGCTCGCACTACCGGCGCGGCCGCTCTCTCTCGCCCAGCAGCCTCACGCTGCCTTGATATTGCGCCGCGCTCCCGCAAACGCGGCCGTCGACTCGCGCAGGATCAGCCGAGGCGCGATCACGCGGCGGCGGAACGTCGAATCCGCTGCCGTGCCGTTGATCCGCTCGATCAGCGTCTGCGCCGCCATTTCGCCGAGCGCGCGCACCGACTGGCCGACCGTCGACAGCGCCGGATAGGTGAAGCGCCCCAGCTCGATGTCATCGAAACCGATGACCGAGCAGTCCTGCGGCACGCGCAGTCCGCGTTCGGCCGCCGCGCGCAGCGCGCCGATGCCCATCATGTCGTTGCACGCGAAAATCGCCGTCGGCTGCACGGTGTCGAACAGCTGGCCGGCCGCGCGGTATCCGCCGCTGCCCGAGAAGTCGCTTTCGACGATGCCGTTCGGCGCGATCTCGATGCCGCGCTCGGCCATCGCGCGAATGAAGCCGTGAACGCGCATCGCGCTGACGGCCGTCTCGATCGGGCCCGTGATGCAGCCGATCTTCGAATGCCCCAGTTGCAGCAGATGCCGCGTCGCCAGATAGGCGCCCTTCTCGTGGTCGATCTGGACCAGATCGGCGGACACCCCTTCGATGTTCCGGTCGACGATCACGAGCGGCTCGCGCGAATCGGCGAGCGTCGTCGCAAGCGTCACGTCGTCGCCCGCCGACGCGACGATCAGCCCGTCGATGCGCTTTTCCTGCAGCACGCGCAGATAGTTGCGCTGCTTCGCCGGATCGTCGTCCGAGTTGCAGAAGAACACGCAGTAGCCATTGCGCGCGCAACCGTCCTCGATGCCGCGCGCCAGCTCCGCGAAGTACGGATTGGTGCTGTTGGGCACCACGAGCCCGATCGTCGCCGTCGAGCGCGCCTTCAGCGACCGCGCGACCGCGGACGGTACGTAGTTGAGCTGGCGGATCGCCAGTTCGACCTTCGAGCGCACGTCCGCGGACACCGGCCGCGTATTGTTCACGACATGCGACACCGTAGTGAATGACACGCCGGCGATGGCCGCCACATCCTTGATCGTCGCCATAAACTAAAACCCCCTGCCTGTTCTTACTGCTGGCCAATGCAGCTCATGCTGCATCCGCGGTGCTCTCGTCGAGTTATTCCCAGGCGGCCGCCGTCCCGCGCCACGGCGGCCGCCCTGCTTTCAATTGCGCTTGCGCCGGCTGCGGTACGTATCCAGCACGACCGCGATCACGATCACAGCACCCGTGATGATGCGCTTGGTCGGTTCGTTCGCGCCGATCTGCGCGAGGCCCGCCGCGAGCACCGATATGATCAACACGCCAAAGAACGTGCTGATGACGGAACCGCGCCCGCCCATCAGACTTGTTCCGCCGATCACGACAGCCGCGATCACCTGCAGTTCCAGCCCCGCGCCCGCATTCGGGTCGGCCGCTTCGAGACGCGAGATCTGGAACAGCGCCGCGAGCCCCGACAGCGCGCCCATCAGCGCGAACACGATCACCTTGTACGGCTTCGGATTCACGCCCGCAAGCCGCACGGCTTCCTCGTTCGTGCCGATGCCGACCAGATAGCGGCCGAACACCGTGCGCGTCAGCACCAGCTGCGCGACGACCATCACGGCCACCGCGATCAGGAACGCCGGCGAAATGCCGACGGCGATCGGGTTCGACAGGAAATCGAACGCGTCGCCGATATACGCGGTGCGCGAGTTCGTCATCTGATACGCGAGGCCGCGCGCCGCTTCGAGCACGCCGAGCGACACGATGAACGACGGAATCCGCCAGCCCACCGTCACGGCGCCCGTGATCGTGCCCGTCAGCGCCGCAGCGGCGAGGCCGAGCGCGGCCGCCACGATCGGCCCGAGCTGCCACTTGAGCGACGCGACGCTCACGACCGACGCGCCCAGCGCCAGCACCGAGCCGACGGACAGATCGATGCCCGCGATGATCAGCACGAACGTCATCCCGACCGACATCACGACGAGATCGGGGATCTGGTTCGCGATCGTGACGAACGTTTCGAACGTCAAGAAGTGCGAGCTGAGCACCGAGAACAGCGCGATCATCGCGACCAGCGCGCCGACGAGGCCGAGGTAATTCGAAAAACCCAGGCGCGTGCCGGCCGGTTTGCCGCTCGCGAGCGGCGCCGAGGGATCGGCTGCTTGAGCGGCGGCTTGAGCGGCGGCTTGAGCCGCCGTCGCGGTGACGCCGGCGGGCGCACCCACCGGCTCCTTGCCCGCGCCTCCCGAGACCCGTTGATCGGTCATGACTGAATCTCTCCTTCGTGCATCTCATGCGGGTGCAACAGGGCTTCGCGATTGCGATAGCCGGCGAATGCCGCGGCGAGCAGCGCGTCCTGCGTCCACTCGTCCCGCCTGAAAACACCCGTCATACGCCCCGCCGACATCACGCCGATCCGGTCGCAGATCAGCATCAGCTCGCGCAGGTCGCTCGACACGACCACGAGCGCGCGGCCTTCGCGGGCGAGCGCGCCCATCAATCCATAAATATCGAACTTCGCGCCGACATCGATGCCGCGCGTCGGTTCGTCGAACAGCAGCACCTTGCAATCGCGCGCGAGCCACCGGCCGATCACGACCTTCTGCTGATTGCCGCCCGACAGCTCGCCGACCGGCTGCGCCGGCCCCGATGTGCGGATGCGCATCGCGTCGATCTGCCGCTTCGCGAGCGCGTTCTCGCGCTTCGCGTCGACGATGCCATGCCGCGCGACGCCGCGCAGATTGCCGAGCGACACGTTCGCCGCAATCGGCTGCGGCAGCAGCAGGCCTTCGCCCTTGCGGTCTTCCGTAATCAGCGCGACGCCGTGCTTCACGGCGTCGGAAGGCGTGCCGATCTGCACGGGCGTGGGCGCAGCACCCGGCGTCGCGGCCAGCGACACCGTGCCGGCATCCTTCTGGTCCGCGCCGTAGATGAGCCGCATCAGTTCCGTGCGGCCCGCGCCGATCAGACCGCTCACGCCGAAAATCTCGCCCGCCTTCACCTCGAACGACACGTCGCGCACGACGGGCGCGCGGGTCATCCCGTCGACCTTCAGCAGCGTCGCGCCGATGTTGCGCGCGCCCAGATCGATGCGCTCGCCGAGCTCGCGGCCGACCATCAGCGTGACGATCTGGTCGCTCGTCAGGTTCGCCATCGCGTCGACGCGCACCAGCCTGCCGTCGCGCAGCACGGCCACGCGCTCGGCGACACGCGCCAGCTCTTCGAGCCGGTGCGAGATGTAGACGAGCGCGACGCCGCGCGCTTTCAGCCGGTCGATCTGCTCGAACAGCAGATCGACTTCGCGCGCCGTCAGCATCGCGGTCGGCTCGTCGAGGATCAGCACGCGGCAGTCGCCGATCAGATTGCGCGCGATCTCGACCATCTGCTGATGCCCGATGCCGAGTTCGCCGACGAGCGTACCGGGGTCGATCGCCTCGAGTCCGACCTGGGCCATCGCCTCGCGCGCGTCCTCGCGCAGCTTGCGGCGGTCGATCCAGCCGAAGCCCAGCTTGCCCGCGCGCGGCAGGCGGTTCAGGAACAGGTTCTCGGCAACCGACAGCGTCGGCAAGAGGTTCAGCTCCTGCATCACCATGCGGATGCCGAGCGCTTCCGCTTCCGTCCGGCTCGCGGGGGCATACGGCTCGCCCGCGAGCTGCATCGAACCCGTCGTCGGATCGACGAGCCCGCCGATGATCTTCGACAGCGTGCTCTTGCCCGCGCCGTTCTCGCCCGTCAGCGCGAGCGCCTCCCCGGCGTGCAACGCCAGCGAGACGTCCGCCAGCACGGGCTCGGCATAGGTCTTCCCTATCCCCGTGACGGACAGTACGGCAGGCAATGCGTCTTGGTCGGTTGATGCCATCGTGATCCAGATCTCGTAGCCGCCGCTCAGCGCCGCAGCGGACCGCGCCTCGTGCGCCCGTCCGTCGTGCAGCGCCGCCGCGCGGCTGCGCCCGTCATGCGGACAGCGCGCCCGAGGCCGTGCGCATCCCGAAGACATGGCTTTTCGGGCTGCGCCCCGTCCGTCTGCTCGCGCGGCTGGCCGGCCGTCATGACGCTTACCTCTGGCATAACGGCGGCGCGGCGGATTTCTTGAGCACTCGTTTACCTCGACGCGCGGACCGTGTGCGCCGTGCGCGCCGAATGTTGCCGCACGGCCCGCGCGGGCTCCTTACTTCGTGACCAGATCAACAGGCGTTTCGACGACGCCCGACAGGTCCGCCTGCTTCTTGTGCCCGGCGATCGCCTTCAACGCCACGTCGATGCCGAACACGGCCTGCTTCGCCGCGTACTGGTCAGCCGTGGCGAGCACGCGGCCGTCCTTGAGCATCGGCTTGATCGCGTTGATGTTGTCGTAGCCGACCACGTAGACCTTGCCCTGCTTGCCCGCCGCGCGCACGGCCGATACCGCGCCGATCGCCATGTTGTCATTGCCGCACAGCAGCGCCTTGATGTTCGGATAGGCGTTGAGCATCGACGACGCGATCGCGTTGCCCTTGTCGATTTCCCATTCGCCCGACTGCACCGTGTCGACCTTCGCGCCGACCTTCTGCATCGCCGCCTTGAAGCCGGCCGTGCGCTGCTGCGCGTTGGTCGTCGTCGATACGCCTTCGACGATGCCCACCTCGTCGCCCGACTTCAGCTTCTTCGCCAGATAGTCGCCGACCTTCTCGGCGCCCTTCGCGTTGTCCGGACCGACGAACGGCACGTTCAGGTCCTTCGACTTGAGCACGTCGGTGTCGAGCCGGTTGTCGATGTTCACGACAATGATGCCGGCGTCGATCGCCTTCTTGACCACGGGCACGAGCGCCTTCGAATCCGCCGGCGCGAGCACGATCGCATCGACCTTCGAGACGATCATCTGCTCGACGATGCGGATCTGGTTCGCCGTATCCGTCTCGTCCTTGATGCCGTTCGTGATCAGGTCGAAGGTGCTGGCGTTGTGCTTCTGATAGTCCTTCGCGCCCGTTTCCATCGTGAGGAAGAACTCGTTGGCGAGCGACTTCATCACGAGCGCGACTTTCGGTTTTTTGGCGGCCTGCGCCCAGGCCGACGAGAACGGTACGGTAGCGGCCGTGAATGCGACAGCAGCCATCAGGACGCGGCGACGAATGCGGTGGTTCATGTGGTATCTCCAGTTGTTGGACTCGGAGCGAGTCCGTTTTTGTTTGTGCGCAAACGTTTGCGAGCAATATTCTCGACGGTGCCTGTTCACGATGTCAACGATGGGCGGTGCTGCGCTGCACATCGCGCCGTCGCGCGCGACGCATGCCGTGCGCAAGGCCTGGCGCCTTTGGACGCACGTATTGCCGCGAAGCTTCGGCGGTGCTTCGAATGACGTTGCACGAATCGCTCGCTTGGTTCTGCCCGTTGATCGGCCTGTGCGATGGGAGCCGCCTGTTGCCAGACCGCGTCCCACGCGCAGCGGCGCTCGTGATGCCCGGCGATGCAACGCGCCGGTACTGCCTTGCTGCTCTCCTGCCTCCTGCAAGCCGCAACTACTGCGGCGGTCAGGACGCCTATGCTGGCCCCTTCTTGCGTGCGCGGCAAGGGAAAAGGCGTGGCCATCGTGGTCGGCGCAACAGGTGCGATGTGCGTATCATGGGCCGATGGTCCATCTGGGATGGTTCGTATCGGCCTTTCTGGCTCGCGCGCCGCGATCGTCACGACGGTCATGCGGGTGCAACGGCTATTCAACGTGGAGTCGTCATGCTCGGTATCAGCCAGTTCCCGCTCTTTCTCGCCGCCGTCACGGTGCTCAATCTCACGCCGGGACCGGACATCGCGTATGTCGCCGGTCAAAGCATCGCCCAAGGTCGGCGAGCGGGACTGCTGTCGGCCGTCGGCGTCGCGTTTGGCGGCTGCATGCATACGGTCGCGTGCGCGCTCGGCATCACGGCGCTGCTCGCGGCGTCGCCGGGCGCGTTCAACGCGATCAAATGGATCGGCGCGGCGTACCTGATGTATCTCGGCTTGAGAATGCTGTGGCCGACGGCTACGGCCGTCGCGAAGGGCGACGCGCCGCCCGACGTGCCGCGGCTTTCGCGCGGCACACTGCTCTTTCGCGGCTTCGTGACGAACGCGTCGAACCCGAAAGTGCTGCTCTTCTATATAGCGTTCTTCCCGCAGTTCGTCAGCGCCGACAGCCCGCACAAGACGTTGGCCTTTCTCGTGCTGGGCGCGGTGTTCGTGACGCTCGGGCTCGCCAACGACTGCGTGGTCGCGTGGCTCGCCGCGACGGCCGCGCGCGCCGTGCGCTCGCAACCGGCCGTCCGGCGGTGGATCGACCGTGTGGTGGGCGCGGGATTCATCGGCCTGGGCGTGCGGCTCGCGCTGACGAAGCGCTGATCAAGCGCTGATCAAGCGCTGATGCATCCGACGCGAACCGGCCTGCGCGCGCTTACAGCCAGTTCGCCTTCCTGAAGCCCCGGTACAGCCCGAAATCGATCAGCAGCATCACCAGCAGGCAGATGGGGTAGCCGTACTTGAAGTGCAGCTCGGGGATCTCCTGGAAGTTCATCCCGTAGATGCCGGCGATCATGGTCGGCACGGCGAACAGCGCGGCGAACGAGCCGAGACGCTTGGTCACTTCGTTCTCGGCGAGCGAGATCATGCCGAGATTGACCTGAATGGCCGTGACGATCATTTCGCGGCGCCCTTCGATGGTCCGCACGATGCGGTCGAGGTGATCGTAGACATCGCGGAAGTACGCCTGCATGCCGACGCAGATCGACGGAATGCGTCCGCCCGTGAGCTTGCTGATGCCTTCGAGCAGCGGCGAGATGTGATGCTGGAGCATGACGAGGCGGCGCTTCAACGAATACAGATCTTCGATGATCGCGCGCGATGCGGCGAGGTCGTGCTTGTCGAAGATGCGGTCCTCGATTTCCTCGATCTCGGTGCCGATCGCTTCGAGAATCGGGAAGTAGCGGTCGACGACATTGTCGGCGAGCGCGTACAGCACGAACGCCGCGCCCTCCTTCAGCAACTGCGGTTCGCGCTCGCACCGCGCGCGGACTTCCTGGAAGCCGTGGCGCGTGCCGCGCCGCACCGACAGCACGTAGTTCGTGCCGACGAACACATCGACCTCGCCGATCACGAACTCGCCGTCGTCGTCGGTTTCGATGGTGTGCATGACGGCGAACAGCGAATCGCCGTACTCCTCCATCTTCGGACGCTGATGGCCGTGACGCACGTCTTCGACGGCCAGTTCGTGCAGCCCGAACTCGTGCTTCATCACTTCGAGCTCGCCAGGGCCCGGGTCTTTCAACGCGACCCAGACGAAGCACTCGGGTTTGGCGACATAGACGCTGATGTCGTCGATCTCGATGTCGGCCAGCTTGCGGCCATCCTGATACGCGGCGCAGTTGATCAGCATGATTGAATACCTTGAAAACGATTCGGCTTCGCGGATTGAAAGCGGTTAGTCGCGATGGGCGGTTGTCCTGTTCGTGTGCCGCCGGATCGCGACGCAAAGCCGGCATGAGCGCGGCGTGCGATACGAGTCCCCGATGTTACGTCGGCTCGAGCCGGCGCGGTGTGTTGAATTGTGAATGCTGCATCGAGCCTGCCTGTCAATTGGCGACGCGCCGCAGCATGATGCGGTGATCGTCGTTGAACGAAACGCTGGCGCGATTCGAATAGCGCGTGTCCGGCGTCACGAAGAAGCCGATTTCCACGACAGGGTCGAACTGCGTCGACACCGCGATGCGATGCGTGCCGGGCGCGAGCCAGAAGACGATGTGCTCGCCGTTCATGATGTCCGCGACGCGCTCGCCGTCGACATACACGAGCGCATCGCGAAAGCGGACGATGACGTTGTCGGTCCGCTCTCGCCGCAGGTCGACGGCCACCTTGCCGGCGCCCGGTTGCGTGACCTCCGGCTTGACGATGCGCTCGGTGGGCACGTCCTTGAACGGCACCTTGTCGGCTGGCGTGGACGCGCAACCCGCGACGAGCGACACGGCGATCGTCGCGGCAACTAACAGCGTGAGCGACTGGGCCGTGCGTGCCGCTGCGGCGACGCGCGTCGCGAGGCTTTGCTTGCGTCTCATCGTTCGTCTCCCTGTCGCACCGCCCCGCTACTCTTCCACCGGCTGGAACGGGTTCAACACCCGCGCGCCCGTTCCGTCGAAGTCTGCCACGTTGCGCGTCACGACGGTCAGGTTGTAGATCAGTGCCGTCGCCGCGATCATCTTGTCGAGCGAGTGCTCCGGGTGAGGCACGCGCAGATGGCCCCATGTTTGCGCGACGTCGGTGCCGACATTCAAGATGTGGCTGCTGAACGAATCGATGATCGTATCGAGCCATCCTTCCAGCCGCAGCGCCTGAAACTTGTCGCCACGATGCCGGATCAGATCGACGCCGCGCCGCAACTCGCCGACGGTCACGACCGACAGATAAAGGCGATGCCCCCCATCTCTCGCTGCTTCGAAAAAAGCCTGAACGCCGGGATTGGCGCGGCTGCTCTTGCGCATTTCGCTGATTACATTGGTATCAATCAAATACACCCGGTCCCTCGCTTTCGTCAGTTGCGTCATGCAGGCGCTCGAAGTCGGCGTCTTCGCCGACGTCCGGCATGCTCATCAGCAACTCGGCAAAGCTGAGCTTCTTTGGCTGAAAGAGCGCCTGCGCCAGGATTTCCCGATGTTCTGCTTCGACGCTGCGCCCGTGAGACGCGGCCTGCTCACGCAGGCTCTGCACCAACGCATCGTCCAGACCTCGGACCAACAAATTTGCCATTTCAATTCCCCGGTACACGTGTGATAGCAATGATATCACCAACAATCGCGCAGTCAAACTGGCCGGATGGCATAGGGGTTGCGGCACGCCGCCTTCGCGTTCAAGATCGGTTCAGGGGGCGTCGCACGAACCGCGGCGTCCATGCGCAGACAAGCGGCGCGGCGCTTGACGGGAGGCTTCGATGTGGTACTTCAGCTGGATTCTGGGCATTGGCGTGGCGCTGGGCTTTGGGATCATCAACGCGATGTGGCTCGAAGCGAACGGCACGTTCACCCGCGACGACGCGCCCGCCCCGACACCTTCCAGCACCGAGGACTCATCCACGTGACGCATCTGGTTTTTATCTGTGGCCACGCGGGCACCGGCAAGACGACGCTCGCCAAACGGCTGATCGGCCCATTGATGAAGGCGACGGGCCATGCCTTCTGCCTGCTGGACAAGGACACGCTCTACGGCGCCTATAGCGCGGCCGCGATCGGCGCGCTAACGGGCGATCCGAACGATCGCGACAGCCCGCTCTTTCTCCAGCATTTCCGCGACCCCGAATATCGAGGGCTGTTCGATACGGCCGCTGAAAATCTGCGGCTCGGCATCGGCGTGATTGCCGTCGGACCGCTGTCGCGCGAAGTGCGCGAGCGCAAGCTCTTCGATCACGCGTGGCTCGGCGTGCCGAAGGACGCGAGGATTAGCGTCGTGTGGGTCGCGACGTCGGAAGAGACGGCGCGCGAGCGCATTCTCGCGCGCGGCAATCCGAACGACGCGTACAAGCTCGCGCACTGGGACGAGTACCGGCAGCGCCGCTTCATGCCCACGGGCGACCAGTGCGAAGGCCTGCTGATGTTCGACAACACCGCGCCCGTTCCCGCCGATTACGACGCGTTGCTCGCGCAAATCGCGCAGGCGCCGCGACATGCCGGCGCGATGCTGCCACCGATGCCCGTCTGACGCGCGGCTTCAGCACATACCCTCGACACGCGCCAGACAACAAAAAACGGGCGTTCGACCTCCTTGGTCGAACGCCCGTTTGGCCATTGCCTCTCAGGCGGCCCTCTGCGGACCTTCATCCGTTCACGCCGGCCCCTGGTTCCGCCGTCCGCCGTCCGCCGTCCGCCGTCCGCCGTCCGCCGTCCGCCGTCCGCCGTCCGCCGTCCGCCGTTCGCCGTTCGCCGTTCGCCGTTCGCCGGATCAGACGGTCAACGGTCAACGGTCAAACGGTCAGACCGTCGCCATCGCCTCCAGCGCGCGGCCTTCGTACAGTTGCCCGAAACGGTTCGCGAGAAACTCGCGCAGCGACACCTGCTCCTGCCGCACGAACCCGCTTTGCGGCAGCTTCTTTTCGCGGAACAGGTCGAGCACCGCGCACATCGCGCCCGCCGTGGTGATCTGGATCGCGCTCATCGGCACGCCGCAGACGGTCTTCGCGAAGATCTTGCGCGTGAACACTTCCTGCACCAGCTGGCCGTCGCGCACGCCCGTCACCGTGATGAAGACGAGCACGACATCCTGGGCGGTCGACGGCACCGAGCGGCGCATGATCGTCTTCAGCGTATCGCGGTCGGTTGCAAGACGCAGGTCTTCGAGCAGGAACTGCATCAGGTCGCGATGGCCCGGATAGCGCACCGACTTGTAATCGAGCGTCTCGACGCGGCCCGCCAGCGTCTCGCACAACGTGCCCAGACCGCCCGACGTGTTGAACGCCTCGTACTCGATGCCGTCGAGCGAAAAATGCTCGAGGCCTTCGAGCGGCTGCACCCATTGCGTGCGGCTGTCGCGGATCGCTTCGCACGGCTGGCAGTATTCGTTGATGAGACCGTCGACGCTCCACGTCAGGTTGTACTTCAATGCATTCGTCGGAAACTCGGGCAGCGCGCCGACGCGCATCTTCACGTCGCGGATTTCGCTGAAGCGGTTCGCCAGTTCGTGCGCGGCGATGCCGATGAAGCCCGGCGCGAGACCGCACTGCGGCATGAACGCGTGCCCGGCGTCGTCGGCGATCGCACGGATCGCATGCGTCGCGCGCACGTCTTCCGTCAGGTCGAAATAGTGCACGCCCGCGCCCTTCGCCGCCGTCGCGACGCTCACCGCGAGGTAATACGGCAGCGCGTTGATGAGCGCGTCGAAGCCCTGGATCGCGGCGCGCAGCGCGGCGGCATCGGCGGAATCGACGCGGCGCGTCGGGATGCCTTGCGCGGCCAGCTTGTCGAGCGCCTGCTGATCGCGGTCCATCGCGACCACTTCGTAGTCGCCTGTCTCGCGCAACATGTGCGCAATGGTGTGACCGATCAGACCCGCGCCAACGATGGCAACTTTCATGCGCTTCTCCTTTGTTCTCTGTTCGATGGATGCTGTCTCCAGCGTGAACGGCGCGCCGCAGCGAACCTCTGTAAAGAAGTTTAGGGAGAAGGCCAGTCGGTTTATAGGCGCAAAGTGCTGCGCAATGACCATGAACTTCGACGATTCGACGAAGCATTCCGACGATTCGTCGAAAACGTATCAAAACCGCGTAAACGCGGGGCGTATGCAGCGCTTAAGAAGCACACGGAGCGAGCCCGCGTGCGTTCATCCGCCGATCATTCCGCGATCGATCTTGCGCGCGAGGATGATCGACGTCGTCGTGCGCTCGACGCCCGCGAGTCCGCCGATCTGGTCGAGCAGCTCGTTCAGGCGCTCCGGCGAATCGGCGCGCAGCCACGCGACGTAATCGAACTCGCCGCTCACCGCGCACAGCAATTGCACTTCGGGCATCCGGTTCAGCTTCTTCTGCACGTCCGGTCCGTACTTCGGCGCGATGATGATGCCGACGTACGCATAGATGCTCGCGTCGAGCACGTCCTGCCCGAGCCGCACGCTATAGCCGGCGATCACGTTGGTCTTTTCGAGCCGCGCGATGCGCGCGATCACGGTCGTGCGCGCGACGCCCAGCTGTCGCGCGAGATTCGCGACGCTTTCGCGCGCGTTGGCCTGCAGCAGCGCAACGAGGTTGCGGTCGAGTTCGTCGAGTTGATCGAGGCGCGGTGGTCTCATCGATTGAAGGTCAGCGTTGAGGTGGAAGCTCGCCGCACGGCAAGCCGCAAACGTGGACGACGGGATACGCGGATTATGCACCGCGCCCAGCGGCGCGAATACATGCGGTCTGCACATATCGCGCGTTCACATGGGGCGACGTGTCACGCGCCGAAGCGCTCGATCACGAAGTCGATGAACGTCGTGAGCTTCGGCGTGGGGCGCGTGTCGCGCGGATAGATCAGATGCACGGGCGCGCCATCGGGCAGCCAGTCTTCGAGCACGCAGACAAGCTCGCCGCGTTCGATCTCGCGCGCGAGCAGCGCTTCGGGCTGAAGCACCAGGCCAAAGCCGCGCAGCGCCGCCACCTTGAGCGCCTGGCCGTTGTTCGCGCGAAAGCGCCCCGGACGCAGCTGGCAGTCGGTCGCGGCATCGCCGTCGAGACGCCACAGCCCCTCTCGGCCCCAATGCAGAAAGCCGAGGCACTCGTGATTCACGAGATCGGCGGGTGTCGTCGGCGTGCCCATCCGCGCGAGATACGCGGGCGATGCGCACGCGCGCATCCGGTACGGCTTCAACGGCCTTGCGACGAGACTCGAATCCGGCAGCCGGCCGATGCGCACGGCCGCATCGAAGCCTTCTTCGACGAGATCGACGATACGGTTCGACAGATCGAGTTCGAGGCTGACATCGGGCCATGCGCCCAGATAGTCGGTCATTGCAGGCGAGAACACTTCGACGCCATAGGTGAGCGGCACCGTCACTTTCAGCGTGCCGCGCGGCGCGGACGTCATCGATTCCGCGAGGGACTCCGCGGCCTTCACGTCGGCGAGAATGCGCCGGCATTGCTCGTAGTACTGGCGGCCGATCTCGGTGAGGCTTTGACGGCGCGTCGTGCGCGTCAGAAGCCGCGCAGAAAGCTGCGTTTCGAGCGAGCGGATGTGCTTGCCGACCATCGCCGACGACAGCTGGAAGCGCTCGGCGGCCGCTGTCAGGCTGCCCGCTTCAACCACGGCGACGAAGATTTCCATGCTGACGAATTTATCCACCGGCTATTTTTCCCGATCGTTTCGGTTGTAAGCAGTTGTCGCAATGCAGTCGCAATGAGGCGATAACGTGATACTAATAGCAGCCTGATGTGCGCCGCACGCCTATGCATAACGCTTCGTCAAGCTTCATTCTCATACGAACGGACAACAGGAGTCTCAATGAAAAAAACGCTCGCCATTCTCGCTTCCGCATTGTCGATGAGCGCCGCATTCGCGCAGACGCCAGCGCCCGCAGGCGCATCGGCGCCCGCGATGTCGACGGCCGCTTCGCAGACGCAGGGCAAGGCGCGCCACGAGCAGCGCGTCGAAGAACGGATCAGCTACCTGCATTCGCAACTGAAGATCACGTCGGCGCAAGAGTCGCAATGGAATGGATTCGCCGACGTCATGCGCAACAACAGTGAAACGATGGCCAACCTGTTCGAGCAGCGCAGGGCGAATCCGGACATGTCCGCGCTCGACGACATGAAGGGCTACGCCGAAATCACGCAGGCTCACGCGGACGGCTCGAAGAAACTCGTCGACGCCTTCGAGCCGCTCTACACGAGCTTCTCGCCCGAGCAGAAGAAGCTCGCCGACCAGACCTTCCGCCGTCAGCCGGGTGAAGGCGGCGCGCACCACCGCCGTTCGGGCAAGCCGGCCGCGCCCGCTTCGGACGCGACCGTCAAGCCGTAAAACGCAGCGCACGTTGCCGCGTGTATTCCGCAAGACGCCTGCCCTCACGGCAGGCGTTTTTCATTGCATCCACGCGAATCTGGCATCATGCGCGCCTGCACCGCGTTTGCACCTCGTCGCGCTTCGTCGCCTTCGTTGCAGTTCGTCGACCTTCGCTGCGCCGACGTCGGCTTACGCGGCCCTGTCATCTGAATACGCTCCAAAGCCCATGCTCGAACTGAAGAACATCGACCTGCTCGCCGACCCTGCCGCGCAACGCGTCGTCAAGGACGAAACCGTCACCGTGCAATTCGCCCAAGGCGATGGCGAACTGATGAGCCTCGAAGGGCCGAATCGCTATTCGCGCGGTGACGCGCTGATCACGGGCTCGACGGGCGATCGCTGGGTCGTGTCGCGCGAACGCTTCGACGCGAAGTACCTGCCCGCCGACGCCGGGCTCGCGCACGGCGACGCCGGCTCGTATCGCAATCGCCCTGCCGTCGTGCTCGCGAAGCAGATGAGCGAGCCGTTCTCGCTCGCGCGTTCGTCGCAAGGCGGCGACGTGCTCAAGGGCACGGCAGGCGACTGGATCATGCAATACGCGCCCGGCGACTATGGCGTCGTGCAGGCCGCGCGCTTCGCGAAGGTCTATCGGCTCGCGGACTGAGCGACGCTTCGCGCGACGCGCTTTTGCTCTTGCGTAGCGCCTGCGTGGCCCTCGCCTCGTTGGGCTCGCCGCGTTCAGGCGAACTCGTCGCCGAGCTCGACGGTCACTTCACGCGGCACGCTCTTGCCCGCCGCGTACTCCTCCTCCAGCGATCCCAGCGTCGCCTCGACATACGCTCGCAGCACCGCGAAGCTGCGACCGCGCAGACGAGGCGGCGTCGCGCGATAGCGCGCGAGCGCGGCCGGCGCGATCGCGACGATCAACACCATGCGGCGCGCCGTCGAGCCGAAGCGCATCGCGATCCAATGCACGACGATCTGCGGCACGCCGTTGTCATCGGGGCGTTCGATGAACTGTGTCTGCTCGGGAAAGAGATCGCTGATCACGCGCGCCAGTTCTTCGATGTCGGCGTTCGCGCACTCGTACTGATAGGCTTCCATGTCGATGGCCTCGGGCCTGTGGGTCTGGATGGACGATAGATTCTGTTGAAGCTCAAGCCGCGCGCGCGTGCATCCTGATCAGCACCGCGGCGACTGCGAGCGCCGCGACGGCATAGATCGCGTCGACGGCCACGAGCGGCAGCAGCCGCGCCTGCGACATCGCGGCGGGCACGTCAACGAGCGCATGCGCGGCGATTGCAACGGGCAGAATGGCGCGCCAGCCCGCGCGCACGCCGCGCCACATCAGCACGGACAGCCCGATCTGAAACACCAGCGCGGCCACGCGTTCGAGCACGAAGAGACCGGCCATCGCAGGCGACAGGCTCGCGAGGATCAGATGAAGCCGCATCAGCGATGCGGGCGGGATGTGGCCGAGATACGCATCGAGCTGGCCGCGATTTTCCAGCACGCCGAACGCGATCCACTGCGCCTGCACGATCACGCCGACGAGCCACGCTTCCGCGCCGCCATGCCCGAGCCCGTACGCAAGCGCCGTACCGTCACTCCTGCCTTGGTTCGCCGTGCGCCGAGCCAGCCAGCGCATCGCGACGAAGCGGCCCACTTCCTCGCAGATGCCCGCCGCCAGCACGCCGTAGACGACGAACGCGAGCGGGTTCGACAGCCATTCGCTCGTCGCCGCGTTCTGACGCAGCAGATAGTCGTTGAGCGCGCGCTCGATCAGCATCGCCGACAACGCGAACACGGCGACGCCCGCAATCGCGTCGCGCCGGTTCAGCGCGAACGGCGCGCGCCAGCGGCGGTACAGGCCGATCGGAAGCCATGCAATGAAGAGAGTGGCGACAGCGAGAATCGCAAGCGTAATGGGTGAAACGGGCAAAGCTGGCATCGAGCAGCGCGGATCCGGTGACGAAAGAGAGACTCCGCGCGCATTGTAAGCGCGTCGCCGTCGGAAATGCCGAACGCCCGAAAAATCAGCGCGTCGTCGACGCGCGTTCGATCAGTTCGCCCGGCAGCAGGCAGTCGCGCGCGCTTGCCTGCGCGCCGTCGATGCGTTCGTGCAGATATTCGACGGCCCGATAGCCGATGTCGTAGGTCGGCTGGCGTATCGTCGTGATGCCGGCGAGTTCGGCCCATTCGGGATCGTCGATCGACAGCAGCGCAACGCGCTTTTGCCAGTCCGCGCCATGCCGCTGGTTCAGATGGCGCGCAAGCGCCAGCGCGACGGGGCCGTTCGCGGCAAAGAGCGCGACACGTGGCCTGGTGGCTTCGCCTTCGCGTTTTTCGCTGCTTTTTTCGCTGGTACTTTCCCGCTCTGCCATCGCGGCATCGAGCGCGGCGAGCGTCTGCGCGAGCTCATCCGCATCGTCGAGTTCCACTACGACCGTTCGGCCGCTCACCTGCGGATACTGCGTCAGCGCCCGATGAAACGCCGCTTCGCGCAGACGCCGCGAACTGACGCGCTCGAACGGCTGCACGACGAACCACACGCGATCGAAGCCGCGTTCGACGAGATGCCGCGTCGCAACCGTCACGGCCGCCTCGTTGTCGAGCCCGACCATATCGGCGACGAGCCCTTCCACCGAGCGGTCGACCAGCACGGCCGGAATCCCGCCGCCCACGGGCCGCAACGTCTCCTCGCTCACACCGAGCGCATTGACGATCACACCTTCCACGCGGTACGTCGTCAGCAGTTGCAGGAAGCGCCGCTCCATGTCGACTTCGTTCGCCGCGTGGCAGATGAGCGGCATGTAGCCGAGCGCATGGCAAGCCGCCTCGACGCCTTGCAGCACCTCGACGGAATACGGGTTCGTCAGATCGGCGACCAGCATGCCGATCAGGCGATTGCGTCCGCGCTTCAAGCCGCGCGCCATCTGGTTCGGCTGATAGTCGAGCCGCTCGATCGCAGCTTCGATGCGCGCGCGCAGTTGCGGCGACAGCACGCTCAGCTCGCCGTTCAGATAGCGCGAGATGCTCGTCTTGCCCGTGCCGGCTTCGCGGGCGACGTCGCTGATGGTGGCGCGGCGCGGTGCGCCTGACGTCGGCGTGTTCATTGCGAGAGAACGTCGCGGTTGACGATGTTGATCTTCAGCGTGCCGTCGAGCGCGCCGACCAGGTTTTCCGCCGCGCAGCGCGCCATCGCGTGACGTGTCTCGTGCGTCGCCGAGCCGATATGCGGCAGCGCGACCACGTTGTTCATCTTCAGGAGCGGCGAGTTCGCGTCGAGCGGCTCCTTGTCGAACACGTCGAGCCCCGCGCCGTGGATCGTGCCCGCCTGCAGCGCTTCGATCAGCGCGTTTTCGTCGACGGTCTGTCCGCGCGACGCGTTGATCAGAATCGCGCTCTTCTTCATCTTGCGCAGTTCGTTCGCGCCGATCATGTGACGCGTTTCGGGCGTCAACGGCACCTGCAGGCAAACGAAATCTGATGCGGCAAGCAGTTCGTCGAACTCGACGCGACGCGCGCCGTAACGCTGTTCTGCCTCGGCGTTCGCGCTGCGGTTCGTGTACAGCACCTTCATGTTGAAGCCGAGCGCCGCGCGCCGCGCAACGGCCCCGCCGATGCGCCCCAGCCCGACGATGCCGAGCGTCTTGCCCTGCACGTCGACGCCGTACAGCGCGGGCCCAATGCTCGCCTTCCACTCGCCCGCCTTCACCCAGTCGGCCAGTTCGACGACGCGCCGCGCGCTCGCCAGAATCAGCGAGAACACGGTGTCCGCCGTCGATTCCGTCAGCACGTCGGGCGTATGCGCGAGCACGATGCCGCGCTTCGTCAGATCGTCGACGTCGAAGTTGTCGTAACCGACCGAGATCGTCGAGAGCGCCTTGAGCTTCGTCGCGCCGTCGAGCATCGCGGACGTGATCTTCACGCTCGCGCCGATCGCGCCGTCGGCGTCCTTCAGCATGGCGACGAACGCACTGTGCTGCGCGGCGTCCACCTGCACCACGTCGGCATGCTGCTGGAGATACGACAGCACATCGTCCGGCAGCGGCTTGTATGCGACGATCTTTCGCTTCATCGAATCACTTTCCTTGCAACGGAGTGGCGAGAGCCGCGCTCTGCACGCGCGGCGGCTTGACGGCAAGCGTCAGCACGACGGCGGCGACGAGCGCGACGCTCATGAACACATACGACGCAGCAGGCGAGCCCGTCGCGCCGTTCAGATAGCCGACCACATACGAGCCCACGAACGAGCCGAGCGCGCCCATGCTGTTGATCAGAGCCATCGCGCCGCCCGCGACGTTCTTCGGCAGCAGTTCCGGCACGATCGCGAAGAACGGGCCATACGGCGCGTACATCGCGGCGCCCGCGATCACGAGCAGCGCATACGACATCCAGAAGTGCGTCGAGCCGAGCGCATACGAAGCCGCGAACGCCGCCGCGCCGATCAGCAGGAACGGCCACACGAACGCGCGCCGGTTGTTGAGTTTATCGGATGCCCATGACGCCGCGAGCATCGCGATCGTCGCGGCCAGATACGGCAGCGCCGACAGCCAGCCCGTTTCGACCATGCCGAGCGACGAGCCGTTCTTCAGAATGGAAGGCAGCCACAGCACGAAACCGTACACGCCGATGCTCCAGCAGAAGTACTGCGCACACAGCTTGATGACGGCGGGCTCGCGGAACGCCTCACCGTAATTGCGCACGGGCTTGATCGCGGCCTGCTCGGCGCGCAGCGTATCGGCGAGTTGCTTCTTGTCCGCGTCCGACAACCACGTCACCTGCTCGGGCTTGTCCTTCACGATGAACCACCAGCAGACGGCCCACACGATCGCGGGCGCGCCTTCCGCGATGAACATCTGGCGCCAGCCGAACGAATGCACGAGGTAGCCGGATACGACCGACATCCACAGCACCGTCACGGGATTGCCGAGAATCAGGAATGTGTTCGCACGCGAGCGCTCGCGCTTCGTGAACCAGTTGCTGATGAAGATCAGCATCGCGGGCATCACGGCTGCTTCGACGACGCCGAGCGCGAAGCGGATCACCATCAGCGACGGAATGTTGCTGACGATGCCCGTTAGCGCCGCGCAGCCGCCCCACAGCACGAGGCTCCAGAACACGAGCTTCTTGACGCTGCGGCGCTCCGCGTAGATCGCGCCCGGAATCTGAAAGAAGAAGTAGCCGAGAAAGAACAACGCGCCGATCAGCGACGACAGCCCTTTGCTGATGCCGAGATCCTGGTTGATGCCGGCGGCGGCCGCAAAGCCGTAGTTCGCGCGGTCGAGATAGGCGAGGCTGTACGTGATGAACACGATCGGCATGATCGTCCACCAGCGGCGGATCGCGAGTGATGAGGGCATCGATGTCTCCTTTGTCGAAGAGAGTTGGGGCTTGAGTCCCTTACTCCCGTCCCATGCAAAATATCTGCTGGCGTGAGCCGGTTTCCCGGCCCGGTCTGTCGGTGTGCTGCCGTGTGCCCTGAATCGGATCGGGCGCGCGGCGTGCACCTTCTTGTTGTTGTCGTATTGGTTGCTGAACCGGTTTGCTGAACGCCGAGAAACGTCACGCGGCCAGCGCGGGCTGCGCCGGATTGCCGCGCTCGAGCGCATCGAGTTCGGCGCGCGTCGGCAGGCCTTCCGAATCGCCGATCACCTGGATCGCCAGCGCGCCGATGCGGTTGCCACGCGCCACCGCCTCCGGCAGCGCGCGTCCTTCGAGCAGCGCGCTCACCACGCCGACGGCGAAGCCATCGCCCGCGCCGACGGTATCGACGACGTTCTCGACGCGCTGCGCCGCGACGATGCCCGAACCGGCCGCCGTGCGGTAATACGCGCCTTGCGCGCCGAGCTTGACGATCACGCCCTTCGCGCCGCGGTCCAGGTAAAACTGCGCGATGTCGTCGGCTTTCGTGTAGCCCGTCAGAATCTCGCCTTCGCCGATGCCGGGCAGCACCCAGTCGGCGAACGTCGCGAGTTCGTTCAGCGCGGCCGCCATCGCTTCACGCGACGGCCACAGCGTCGGGCGCAGGTTCGGGTCGAACGAAATCGTCTTGCCTGCGTTGCGCATTTCGCGCGCCAGATGGAATGCCAGTTCGCGCGAAGTCGCCGAAATCGCGGGCGCGACGCCCGTCAGATGCAGATGGCGCGCGCCCAGCACGTAGTCCGCCACATAGTCGTCGAGCGACAGATGGCTCGCCGCCGAGCCCTTGCGGAAATACTCGACGGCGGGATCGCTGCCGTCGTCGTTCTTCGACTTGAGCTGAAAGCCCGTCGGATAGCACGCGTCCGTCGTCACGCAACCCTGGTCGATGCCTTCGTTCGCCAGCGTGTCGCGCACGTACCGGCCGAACGAATCGCTGCCGACGCGGCTCATCCAGCCCACCTTGAAGCCGAGGCGCGACAGGCCGATCGCGACGTTCAGATCGGCGCCCGCAATGCGTTTCGTGAACTGGCCGACGCCCGCGAGCGAGCCCGTTTCGGCCGCGACGAACATCGCCATCGCTTCGCCGTAGGTGATGACATCGAGTGTCGGATGCATGGCTTCTCCTGTTGATGCCGTCCGCGCTCGCCGCTTTCAGGCGGACGCGAGCCGCGCGACGTGATGCGACGCGTCCTCCGCGATCCGGGCCGCGTCGAACGGGAATTCGATGCCGCGCGGCACATCGCGCGGCAAAAGCGCAAGTGCGGCCGCGAAAACGGGATCGTCGGCGGCGGGCGCGACGGCGAAACGGCGCGCGCCTTCGCCCGTGACGGCCTTGCAGTGGATGTATTCGACGTGATCCGCGAGCTTGCGGGCCGCTTCGACGGGATCGACGCCCGGCCACTGCCAGTTGCCGATGTCGAACGTCATGCCGAGCACCGGCTTTCCGCCTTGATAGCCGCCGTCGTTGGCGAGCACATCGAAAAGCGCTTCGAACTGCGCGAGCGAGCCGCCTCGCTCCATCTGCCCGTTTTCGACGACGAGCCGCGCCGCGACGCCCTTCGTGCACTTCGCGATCGCCTCGTCATATGCGCGCCCCGCAAAGCCGCCCAACTGCAGCTTGACGAAGCGCGCGCCGAGCGCCGTCGCTTCGATCAGCGCCTGGCGCAGCGCGGCTTCTTCGAGCGCGCCGTCCGGCGCATACAGCTCGACGGGCGTCGAGTACACGGACCACAGGTTTTGCGCGGCGATCGTCTTGCCCAGCGCGGAAAGCGCCTCGGGCGACGCTTCCGCTTCGAGCGCGAACAGCTCGCGCCGCACCTCGAAGCCGGCCGCGCCCGCTTTCGCGGCCGTCTTCAGCCACGCGTGATGACCGTCCCTGCGGATCGCGTCGACCCCAAATGCACTCGCGACGATGACGACTTCCGACATGTGAAACACCTGCTCTAATTGCTCAAAAACGCCTTTGGAATCGGTTCCAAAAGGAGGAATTAAAAAAGCGCGGTAGCGCTGGTTGCAAATACTGCGCTGCCCGGCGCGCACGCGCCATAGTGGTAATCCCTCAATCTAGGAACCGGCTGCTGGAGGGCGAGCGTCGCCGTTCAGGCACAGTTCGAGAAAGCGGCCGACGATGCGCGACGGCGCGCTCGCATGTGGCACGAGAATCGAGAAACGGCGCGTCAGCGGCTCGGGACCGAGCGGCAGGCGGAACAGCACTTCGTCCTCGTGACGCATCGACATCGCCGACACGAAGCCGACGCCCATTCCCGCGCGCACGGCCTCTTTCACGCCCTCGACGCCCGCGATCGCCAGCGCGACGCGCATCGGCACGCCGGCCCGCGCGAAAGCGCGCTCGATCAGCTGCCGCACGCCGGAGCCTTCCTCGCGCAACACAACGGGATGCGGGCTCAGGTCGGCGAGCGTCACGGCCTGCAAGTCGGCGGCTGCGAGCGGATGCGAGCGCGGCATGATTGCGACGATCTCGTCCTCGTGCCACGGATGCACGGCCGTATCGGGCGGCAGCTCGGCGCCCACATGCCCTTCGACCAGCGCGATATCGAACGAACCGAGCGCGCCGACGATATCGGCCGTATTGCCGTCGTCCGTATGTACGGTGACGTCGGGGTGGCGGCGCTGAAACGCGGCGATCAGATACGGCAGCAGATAGCTCGCGGGCGTCGTGCTCGCGCCGATGCGCAGCGTGCCCTGCTCCATCCCGCGCAGCGCGTCGCGATACGCGTAGGCCTGGCGATACGTGTCGCGCAGGCGCGCCGCGTAGCTCGCCAGCTGCTCGCCGGCGGGCGTCAGCCGCACGCCGCGGCCGTCGCGCAGGTACAACGGCTCGCCGAATTCGTCCTGCAACTGGCGCAACTGGCCCGACACGGCGGGTTGCGACAGATGCAGCGCGAGTGCAGCGCGGCTGATGTTGCGATGCTCGGCGACGGCGGCGAACGTTATAAGCTGGTCAGGGGTCATGGTGAGAAAAGTATCAGGCTAGCCGATACCACACATTCTAAATCACGATTTCTCATATCGATATATGTATTTTAGGATTAAGCCATCGAGTCAAGCAGCTTCTGAAAGGTCGAAGTCCAATGTCCACCATTTCCACCCAGTCCACCCGCTCGCTTCCCGCGTCATCGTCGACGCGCGGTCAGATCAACGGCATCCTGTTCGTCGCTTTGTTCGCCGCGGCCGTCACCCGCATCGCCGCGATTCCGTCGATCGCCGGGCTGGGCATCAGCCCGCTGATCGTCGGCATCGTCGGCGGGATGATCTACGGCAATGCCCTGAAAGACGGCATGCCCGACAGCTGGGCAGCCGGCGTCAATTTTTCGGCGCGCAAGCTGTTGCGCATCGCAGTCGCGTTCTTCGGGCTGCGCGTGAGCATTCAGGAGATCGCGCAGGTCGGCCTGCCGGGCCTCGCCGAGTCCTTGCTGATCGTCGTCAGCACGCTCGCGATCGGCACATGGGCGGGGATGAAGCTGATGAAGCTCGACCGCGACAGCGCGCTGCTGACGGCAGCGGGCAGCGCGATCTGCGGCGCGGCCGCCGTGCTCGCCTTCGAGTCGACGCTGCAATCGAAGCCGCACAAGAGCGCAATGGCCGTCGGCAGCGTCGTGCTGTTCGGCACGCTGTCGATGTTCCTCTACCCCGCTCTGCTGCGCGCCGGCATTCTGCATCTGGATACGACGGGCGTCGGCCTGTTCTTCGGCGGCACGATCCACGAAGTCGCGCAAGTGGTGGGCGCCGCGAGCAACGTGAGCCCCGAGGCGACGCATATCGCGACCATCGTCAAGATGACCCGCGTGATGCTGCTGGTGCCCGTGCTGCTCGTCGTCGGCATGTGGGTGAGCCGCTCGGCGCGCGCTGCAAAGGGTCAGCACGGCGAAGCCGGTCACGCGCCGCGCAAGCTCGCCGTGCCCTGGTTCGCGCTCGGCTTTCTCGGCTGCGTCGCGGTGAACTCGCTGCACATCCTGCCGGAGGCCGCGACCAGCACGCTCAACATGCTCGACACCTTCGCGCTCACGATGGCAATGACAGCGCTCGGCATCGAAACGCGCCTCTCGCAGATTCGCGAAGCCGGTCCCCGCGCACTGACGACGGGCCTGATCCTGTACGTGTGGCTGTTCGCCGGCGGTCTGGGTATCACATGGCTGGTCCAGCATCTGCTCGGCTAAGCGGGCAATCCGATCACATCAGCCTCGCCGCGTGCGGGGCTTTTGTGCTTTCAGCGTGTATGCAAGCGTCGCTCGCGCACGCACCGGCTCATTCCCATACTGCGCCCGACACGCAAACTGCAAGCATCGCGCGGCATACTTCTAGCTCCCGACCGTGTGCATGGATGGCGTTCGACGACGCCGCCGACAACCGAGTGAGGACCGATCGATGACTTATCAACTCTATTACTGGGACGGACTGCAAGGCCGCGGCGAATTCGTGCGGCTCGCACTGGAAGAAGCGCGCGCGGACTACGTCGAGGTGGCGCGCGGCGACGAACAGGACGGGCTCGGCACAGGCGCGATGATCGACGTGATGGACAGCCGGGCGGAAGCCTACCCGCCGTTCGCGCCGCCGTTTCTGCGCGACGGCGACCTGATCGTTTCGCAGACCGCGAACATCCTGTTCTACCTCGGGCCGAAGCTGAATCTCGCGCCGCAGGTCGAGAGCCTGCGCTACGTCGCGAACGGCCTGCAACTGACGATCGCCGACGTGGTCACGGAAGCCCACGACACGCATCACCCGCTCGCGTCGGGCATGTACTACGAGGAGCAGAAAGAGGCCGCGAAAATCCGCGCGACGGATTTCATCGACCATCGCATCCCGAAGTTCATGCGCTACTTCGAGCGCGTGCTGAAGCAGAACCCGGCCGGCGACAGGCACATGGTCGGCGATACGCTCACCTATGTCGACCTGTCGATGTTCCAGCTGATCGACGGTCTGCACTATGCATTTCCGCGCGCGATGAAGCATTTCGGCGAGCACTACCCGCGCCTCGCCGCGCTGCACGACGCGGTGCTCAAGCGCCCGAATATCGCCGCGTATCTCGCGTCGGAACGCCGCCTGTCGTACAACGAAACCTGTGTGTTCCGGCACTACCCCGAACTCGACAAGGATGTCCGCTGACATGAGCTGAACCGCCCTCCTGTCCCAACGAAGCGGCGCGCATGCGAGCGAGGCGCGCCGCCCCTGAAACTTTCGTCGCGCACTGTCCGATATCATTCAGCGCGCCAAACCAACAATTCAGACGCCCGTTTCTTCCGTGCTTTCATTTCTGCTCCGACTGCGCACGCGCGCGGCCAACCTGTTCCGTCTGTCCGATGCGCACACGATGCTGGTGTGGTCGGTGATCGTCGGCATCGCGGGCGCATTCGCGACGATCGCGTTTCGCGAAGGCATCGCGCTGTTGCAACGCATATTCACCGGACAGGACGGCAGTCTCGTCGAAATGGCACGACGTCTGCCCATCGCGATGCGCATCGTGCTGCCCGCGTTCGGCGGCCTCATCGCGGGCGGGCTGCTGTTGCTCGCGCAACGCGGCGTCGACAAGAAACTGCATACCGATTACATGGAAGCCGTCGTGATCGGCGATGGCGTCGTGCCCGTGCGCGTGAGCCTGTGGCGCAGCGTATCGTCGCTGTTCACGATTTCGAGCGGCGGCTCGATCGGCCGCGAAGGCCCGATGGTGCAGCTCGCGGCGCTCGGCGCATCGCTGATCGGCCGCCTCGTGCATTTCGATCCGCCACGCCTGCGCCTGCTCGTCGCGTGCGGCGCGGCGGCGGGTATCACGTCGGCGTATAGCGCGCCCATCGCGGGCGCGTTCTTCGTCACCGAGATCGTGCTCGGTTCGATCGCAATGGAAAGCTTCGGGCCCGTCGTCGTGTCGTCGGTGGTCGCGAACATCGTGATGCGCGAGTTCGCCGGCTACAAGCCGCCTTACGAGATGCCCGTGTTTCCGCCCGTCGCGGGCCTCGAAGTGCTGCTCTTCGTCGCGCTCGGCCTGCTGTGCGGCGCGGCCGCGCCGCAGTTTCTGCGGCTCATCGACACCAGCAAGTCCGCCTTCCGGCGCCTGCCCGTGCCGTTGCCCATCCGGCTCGCGCTCGGCGGTCTGATCGTCGGCATTCTGTCTACGTGGACGCCTGAAGTGTGGGGCAACGGCTATAGCGTCGTGAACTCCATCCTTCATTCGCCGTGGACGTGGACGGCGCTCGTCGTCGTGCTCGCGTTCAAGGTCATCGCGACGGCGGCGACCGTCGGCTCGGGCGCCGTCGGCGGCGTGTTCACGCCGACGCTCTTCGTCGGCGCGACGCTCGGCTCGCTCTTCGGGCTGGGCATGAACGCACTCTGGCCGCACGCGACGTCCGCGCCGTTCGCGTACGCGATGGTCGGCATGGGCGCATTCCTCGCGGGCGCGACACAGGCGCCGCTGATGGCGATCCTGATGATCTTCGAAATGACGTTGAGCTATCAGGTCGTGTTGCCGCTGATGGTGTCGTGCGTAGTCGCGTACTTCGTGGCGCGCGCGATCGGCAAGACGTCGATGTACGAGATCACGCTGCACCGGAACCGCGAGGAGCAGGAACGCATGCGCCTGCGCGCGACGCAGATGCGCGAGCTGATCCGTCCGCCGCAAACCGTCGTGCTGCCCAACGCGACGGTGCACGACATGACGCGCGTGTTCCTCGAGTACCCCGTCAAGTATCTGTACGTGACGGACGAAAGCGGCTGCTTTCTGGGCGTCGTCGCGCTGAAGGACATCACCTCCGATCTGCTCGACCGGACCGACACGTCCGCCAGGACGGCCGCCGACTATCTGCAGCCGCACTTCGACGTGCTCACGCCCGACATGCCGCTCGGCGTCGCGCTTCAGCACTTCATGGCGTTCCAGGGCGAACGGCTGCCCGTCGTCGAAAGCACCGCGCGCCCGACGCTCGCGGGCGTCGTCTACAAGACGTCGCTGCTCGATGCGTACTTCCGCATGAACCCCGCGCGCTAGCGTCTTTCTGCCAGCGCCTGGCTGCGTTTGCGTGCCTGCGCCTGCCTGCGCCCGGCTGTGCTTGCCTGCGTTTGCTTGTGTTTGCCCGCCAGCGCCTGGCCGCGCTCGCCTGTGTTTGCCCGCCTGCGCCTGGCTGTGCTCGCCTATGTTTGCCTGCGTTTGCCCGCCAGCGCATCGCCCGTTCGGCGCATGGCAAAGCCCGGCAATTTCTCTACAATGAATTGACCATAGACGAGCCGCAGGCCGCATCCCGCGATACACGGCGCTGAGCAACGCCGGCGGCGATGCCGCGCTCTACGAACGGGAGCGAAGATGAGCGAACCGTCCATCGATGCCGTGCGCCGCGATCATGCAGGCTGGATCTTCGTGCACATAGAAGGCGAGCCGTACGACCGCGGCGAACAGCACGGCCAGCTGCTCGCCGCTGAAATCCAGAACGCGATCCACACTGCGCGCTATCTCGCGAAATGGGACACAGGCGAAGATTTCGACACGTTCGTCAACGCCGCCGTCGAGCAGTTCGCGCCGCACCTCGATCATGAATTCACCGACGAAATCCAGGGCATCGCCGACGGCGCGAAGCTGCCGTTCGCCGAAGTGCTCGCGTGGAACGGCTATATGGATCTGCTGCAAAGCTGGTGGCCGCAGCACGCCGCGCAGCAGAAGCCGCAGCTCGGCCTCAAGCCGTGGCGCGGCCGGCGCGGGCATCATTGCAGCGCGTTCATCGCGACAGGCAGCGCGACGCGCGACGGCCGCATCGTGATGGCGCACAACTCGTGGGACCGCTACGCGGCAGGCGACGCGTTCAACGTCGTGTTCGACATCGTCCCCGAAGCGGGCAACCGCATCCTGATGCAAGGGCTGCCCGGCTGCATTTCGAGCCTGACGGATTTCTGGGTCACGTCGGCGGGCCTGATGGTGACGGAGACGACGATCTCGAACTTCGCGGGCTACAACGCGGCGGGCGCGCCGGAGTTCTATCGCTCGCGGCGCGCGACGCAATATGCGAACAGCATCGGCGAATGGTGCGAGATGTTCGCGCTCTCGAACAACGGCGGCTATGCGAACAGCTGGCTGCTCGGCGACATCAAGACGGGCGAGATCGCCCGCTATGAACTCGGCCTGCACTATTCGGGTTTCGAAAGCACGAAAGACGGCTTTTACAGCGGCTACAACACGGCGACCGACCTTAAGATCCGCAACCAGGAATGCACGGGCGAAGGCGAGGACTATACCGACGTGCGCAAGAACGGCGCGCGGCGGCTGCGCTTCATGCAGCTGGAAGAAACGCATCGCGGGCGGATCGACGTCGAACTGGCGAAGGCCATGATCGCGGATCATCACGACGTCTATCTCGACCGCCCCGACAATCCGTGCTCGCGGACGATCTGCGGCCATCTCGAACTCGACGACCAGCGCTTCGGCGGCTCGGATCACGGTCCGTTCAATCCCTGGGGCGCGAACGACGGCAAGGTCGTCGACAGCGAGATGGCGCGCGAGATGGCGTTCGACGCGCGCTGGGGTCATCCGTGCGGGCGCCCATTCGACGCGCAGGCGTTCATGAAACGCCATCCGCAATGGAACTGGCTGAACGGCTATATGCACGACAGGCCGTCGTGGCCGTGGACGCGCTTCGACGCGCTGCGCTGAAGGCCTCCACGCCCACGTCCTCGAGACGCGCGCGCAACGCGACGCTACGGGGTTAACGCCAACCGCTTTCTACATACCTAATGCGCGACGCCACGCGCGGCCTTGCGCCCGCTGGATTGGCGGCACGACCGCTCGCGGCGAAATCTTCCGAAAAATCAATGCCAGGCCCGCGACGCGCGCGCTCCCGTGACGCGCCATCAGCGCTTGTAAAAATAACTGGCGTAATATGCGAAAGATGCGCGGCGCTTGCAGACGGCAGCCGCGCCAGGCGGGCGCCAATCCGTCGCCATCGGAATGGCATAACGCTTGCGTGATGTTCCTGCGCTGCCTGGAATAGGAGGTCGAGCGATGAAAACCTCGACGCTGTTGACCATGGTGACGTTGTCGGCCTCGTGTTTCGCCGCGCCGGTGCATACGGCGACGGACAGCACGTTCGACATAGCCGCCGCCCGCGCCAATGCCGCCCCCGTCGCGCCCGCCGCGCCGGACGTCGCGGCCCAGACCGATATCCGGCCGGAGCGATGGGAACATATCGCGCTGCCGAAATCGCGGCATCTGGAGCGCGGCTTCAAGGCGCAGGACGAGCATCTGCAGACGTGACCGTGCGCACGGGATCGACGGATCGTCCCGTTCGTGTCGATAACTTTCAGAACAATGGAGCGCGAGCATGACGGCATCAGCCATCCCCCGCGAATCGATCGACTTGCAGATCGCCGACGTTCTGCACGGCGTCAGCTATCCGCTGAACAAGGACGCGCTCGTCGACGCGGCGCGCGAAGCAGGCGCAAGCAACGAAGTGCTCGCGATGCTCGACGGCCTGCCCGAGCAGGACTACGCGGATATCGACTCCGTGACGAAGCTGATCGGCAGCAATTTCGGCCCCGGTCTTGGCATCTGACGGGCTGAAGATGCGGCACGAGCGAGGCGCGCGCGAGGCGTCCGCGATTCGGGAACGGTCGCGGCGGGCAGAGCAGCGGCCCGAGCCGGATGTTCACGGCAAGCGCGACTGGATTCGCCGCGCGCCCACACAGGGCGGCGTCGAGCGCATCGAAGCCTTCTTCCAGCACAACGGCTACGCGCTGCATCGGCACGATACCTATGCGATCGGTCGCACGCTCGCGGGCGTGCAGAGCTTCCACTATCGACGCGGCGTGTGCAACAGCCTGCCGGGCGGCACGATCGTGCTGCACCCGGACGAGACTCACGACGGCCAGGCCGGCACCGACGAGGGCTTTCGCTACCGGATGGTGTACGTCGAGCCGGCGCTCTTTCAGGCGGCGCTCGGCGGCAAGCCGCTGCCGTTCATCGAAGGCGGGCTGTCGGACGATCCGCGCCTTGCCGCCGCGACGCAGACGCTGCTGCAAGGCATCGACGCCGCGCTGGACCCGCTCGAACAGGACGACGCGATCTACGATCTCGCGCACGCGCTCGATGCGGTGTCGGGCGCACGGCCGTTGCGCGCGTCCGCCGATTTCCGCGCTGCGCTGCTCGCGCGCGATTATCTGCACGCGGCGCTCGAGCGTCCCGTCACACTCGACGAACTGGCTGCGGCAAGCGGCCGGGACCGCTGGAGCCTGTCGCGCGATTTCCGCGCATTCTTCGGCACAAGCCCGCATCGTTATCTGACGATGCGCCGCCTCGACGCCGTGCGAGAAGCGCTGCTGCGCGGCCAGACGCTCGCGGACGCGGCGGCCGCCGCGGGTTTCGCGGACCAGAGCCATATGACGCGGCACTTCATGGCGGCGTATGGCGTGACGCCGTCGCGCTGGCTGAAGATGCTCAGAAGCCAGTCCCGCTGAAAACGGATTCGGTGCGGTTCAGCGCAGGTTCATCACGCCTCGCGCGCACAAACGTTCAAGACGCCCGCGAGCGCGCACGCCTACACTCCGTCGCATGGACTTCAATGGAGGAGACGCCATGCCCGCCGCAACCGATCAGCCCACCCGATTCGAGCCCGTCAATTTCGCCAATAAACTCGCCCGCATTCACGAGCAGTGGCAGCCGCGCGTCGTCGCCGAAATGAACGACTACCAGTTCAAGATCGTCAAGATCGAAGGCGATTTCATCTGGCACGAACACGCGGAAACGGATGAAACCTTCATCGTGCTGGAAGGCGATCTGCGCATCGACTTTCGTGACGGCGCCGTGCATCTGTCGGCGGGAGAAATGTTCGTCGTGCCAAAGGGCAAGGAGCACAAGCCCTACGCCGAAAAAGAAGTGAAGCTGCTGTTGATCGAACCGCGCGGCGTGAAGAACACAGGCGACGAGAGCAGCGACCGGACGGCCGCCAACGACGTGTGGATCTGATATCGATGAGCGCGTTGCGCTGCGACCGATGAAGCGCGGCACGAGCAGTCGCACTTCATCCGCGCTGCAATGGCCGCCCTCTACCCCATCGTCCTGCCGAACACAACACGCGCGAAGAAGTTGCCCAGCACCTCTTCCGCGCGCTCACCCGAGATGTTCTGCGGATCGACGGTAAAGAAAAACTGCATGCCGTCGCACAGGCCCATCAGCCCGAGCGCCAGCGTTTCCGCAGGCAATGGCAGCGGCGTGCCGACGCGCACCGAAAACTCGGTGATGTACTCGGTCAGCTGTTCGACCTTTTCGTGCAGGAACGCGTTGAAGCGCACGCGAAATCGCGCGTCGCGCGCGGCGAGCAGCTTCGCTTCGACCCATAGCAGGAAGTACTTGTTGTCGCGCGGCAGACGGCTGTAGTAACGCAGCACGTTCGCTTCCATTTCTTCGCGCGTCGCGTTTTCTTCGAAGATGCTGTGCAGTTCCGCCTGCATCGACTCATGGTCGCGCCGCAGCAGTTCCAGAAAGAGCTCGGGCTTGCTGCGGAAGTTCGAGTAGAACGCGCCGCGCGTGTAGCCCGCCGCCCCGGCGATGTCTTCGACGCTCGCCGCAGCGAACCCCTTCTTCATGAAAATGGCCTGCGCAGCATCCAGCAGACGCAGACGCGTCTGGTCCTTGCTCTGTTCTCGCGTGAGTCGTTTGCGTTTCATATTTAACAGTCTAGCATCGATCCGTCCCGAGATTCAGTTTTGCATTCAGATACACCTGTGTATTAGAATGCAGGGCACCATCTCGATCAATGAGTGAAATTACGGGCCTCGATGCGATGCAAGTTGAATCGCAGAGCGCGCAGGCCGGTTGCAGCACGCTTCGAAAAACATTCAGCAAATCATTCAGCAGCACGTCGTCGGTAGCCTCTGGCTTGCCGTATTCGTTTGCTTCTCCAGCCCGGAGGCATCGTGAATCGTTCCCGTCGTGGCGCGTCGTCTCGCGCGCGCAAGCCGTTCCGCCTCGCTTCATCTTCCCTGTCTTTGCCCTTGCTGCGTCATGCGACGATCGGCGCGCTCGTCGTCGCAGGCGCGCTGACGCTCGCCGCGTGCCACAACAAGGAAGCCGCCGCGCCCGCGCCGCGCCCCGTGGTGGCAGTCGCGGTGCATGCGGACGGACTGCCGCTCGCGGCGTCGCTGCCCGGCGAAGTGCAGGCGCGTTATTCGACGCCGCTGTCGTTCCGTATCGCCGGCAAGATCATCGAGCGCCGCGTGCGTCTTGGCGACGTAGTGCAGAACGGCCAGGTCGTCGCGCGGCTCGATCCCGCCGGCGCGCAGAAGAACGCCGCGAGCGCCGCCGCGCAACTCGAAGCGGCGCAGCACCGGCTCGTCTATGCAAAGCAGCAACTCGACCGCGACCGCGCGCAGGCGCACGAGAACCTGATCGCGCAGACGCAACTGGAACAGACGGAAGACGCGTATGCGTCGGCGGCCGCGCAGCGCGACCAGGCCGCCCAGCAGGCCGCGCTCGCGAAGGACCAGTTGCAATACGCGACGCTCGCCGCCGATCACGCGGGCGTCATCACGGCCGAACAGGCGGACACGGGGCAGAACGTATCGGCGGGACAGGCCGTGTACAGCCTCGCATGGTCCGGCGAC
Organism: Paraburkholderia phymatum; assembly: GCF_038900715.1. GTDB lineage: Bacteria > Pseudomonadota > Gammaproteobacteria > Burkholderiales > Burkholderiaceae > Paraburkholderia > Paraburkholderia phymatum_A. The sequence continues at coordinate 63,521 of NZ_JAYMRZ010000008.1, forward strand.
GTCGACGTCGTCTGCGACGTGCCCGAAGGCGCGCTCGCGTCGCTGCGTGTCGGACAGGCAGCGAACGTCAAGCTCGGCGCGCTGCCCGGCCGCACGTTCGATGCGCGCGTGCGCGAACTGTCGCCCGCCGCCGATCCGCAGAGCCGCACGTATCGCGCGAAGCTCACGCTCGATCATCCGGGCCCAGACGTGCGTCTCGGCATGACGGCCGACATCGACTTCGCCCGCGACCACGCCAGCAGCCAGCCCGCGTCGTTCACGCTGCCCTCCACCGCGCTCTTTCATGACGGCCCGACGCCCGCCGTGTGGGTCGTGCGCGCCGGCAGCGATCAGCTCGAACTGCGTCGCGTGCAGGTCGCGCATTACACCGAGCGGACCATCGCGGTCACGCAAGGCCTGAACGAGGGCGAACGTGTCGTGTGGCAAGGCGTGCATACGGTGACGGCGGGAGAAAAAGTCCGCGTCGTGCCGCCGCTGCACCCCGAGGATTTCGCGTCATGAGCACGGCGCAGAACGAGGAAGGACGCTTCAACCTGTCCGCATGGGCGCTGCGCCACCAGGCGCTCGTCGTCTTTCTGATCACGCTCGCGACGGCGTTCGGCATCCTCGCCTATACGAAGCTCGCGCAATCGGAAGACCCGCCGTTCACGTTCCGCGTGATGGTGATCCGCACTTTCTGGCCAGGCGCGACCGCGCGCCAGGTGCAGGAACAGGTCACTGACCGCATCGGCCGCAAGTTGCAGGAAACACCCGCGATCGATTTTCTGCGCAGCTATTCGCGCCCCGGCGAATCGCTGATCTTCTTCACGATGAAGGACTCCGCGCCCGTCAAGGATGTGCCGGAAACCTGGTATCAGGTGCGCAAGAAAGTCGGCGACATCGCGCAGACCTTGCCGCCCGGCATCCAGGGCCCGTTCTTCAACGACGAATTCGGCGACGTCTACACGAACATCTACACGCTCGAAGGCGATGGCTTCTCGGCGGCGCAACTGCACGACTACGCGGACGAACTGCGCACGGTGCTGTTGCGCGTCCCGGGCGTCGCGAAGGTCGACTATTTCGGCGATCCCGATCAGCACGTCTACGTCGAAATCGCGAACACGCAGTTGACGCGCCTCGGCATCACGCCGCAACAGCTCGCGCAGGCGATCAATTCGCAGAACAGCGTGTCGCCGTCCGGCACGCTGACGACGCACGACGACCGTGTGTTCGTGCGTCCGACGGGGCAATTCAACGATCTGAACGCGCTCGCCGACACGCTGATCCGCATCAACGGCCGCTCGTTCCGGCTCGGCGATATCGCGACGATCAGGCGCGGCTACGACGATCCGCCCGTCACGCAAATGCGCTTTCAGGGCAAGCCGGTGCTCGGCATCGGCGTGACGATGCAGCCGGGCGGCGACGTGATCCAGCTCGGCAAGGCGCTCGACGCGAAGATGACGGAGCTGCAGGCGCATCTGCCCGCGGGACTGAAGCTCGTCGAAGTGTCGAGCATGCCGCACGCGGTCTCGCGCTCCGTCGACGATTTCCTCGAAGCCGTCGCCGAAGCGGTGCTGATCGTGCTGATCGTGAGTCTCGTGTCGTTGGGCGTGCGCACCGGGATGGTCGTCGTGATCTCGATTCCCGTCGTGCTCGCCGTCACCGCGCTGTGCATGTATCTGTTCGATATCGGCTTGCACAAGGTCTCGCTGGGCACGCTCGTGCTCGCGCTCGGCCTGCTCGTCGACGATGCGATCATCGCCGTCGAAATGATGGCCGTGAAGCTCGAACAGGGCTGGAACCGCACGCGCTCCGCGGCGTTCGCGTACACGAGCACGGCGTTCCCGATGCTGACGGGCACGCTCGTCACCGTGTCGGGCTTTCTGCCCATCGCGCTCGCGAAGTCGAGCACGGGCGAATACACGCGCTCGATTTTCGAAGTGTCGGCGATTGCGCTGATTGCATCGTGGCTCGCCGCCGTCGTGCTGATTCCGATGCTCGGCTATCACATGCTGCCCGAGCGCAAGCGTCAGGCGCACGAGCCCGACGACCACGAGCACGACATCTATGGAACGCGCTTCTATCGGCGGCTGACGGGCTGGATCAGCTGGTGCATCGAGCGGCGCTTCGTCGTGCTCGCGATCACCGTCATTCTGTTCGTCGTGTCGCTGGCGGGCTTCACGCTCGTGCCGCAGCAGTTCTTTCCGAGCTCGGACCGGCCCGAGCTGCTCGTCGATGTGCGCCTGCCCGAAGGCGCCTCGTTCGACGCGACGCTGCGTCAGGCGCAGCGCATCGAAAAAGCCCTTGAAGGCAGGCCCGAAATCGATCACTCGGTGGACTTCGTCGGCTCGGGCGCGCCGCGCTTCTATCTGCCGCTCGACCAGCAATTGCAGACGCCGAACTTCGCGCAGTTCGTGATCACCGCGAAGACCGTCGAGGATCGCGAGAAGCTCGCGCGCTGGCTCGAGCCGAAACTGCGCAACGACTTCCCCGCGATCCGCACGCGCCTGTCGCGCCTCGAGAACGGTCCGCCCGTCGGCTATCCCGTGCAGTTCCGCGTAAGCGGTGACGACATCGCGACGGTGCGCTCGATCGCCGAGAAAGTAGCGGCGACGATGCGCGCGAATCCCGGCACGGCAAACGTGCAGTTCGACTGGGACGAACCGGCCGAGCGCTCGGTGCGCTTCGAAGTCGACCAGAAGAAGGTGCGCGAACTGGGCATCACGTCGGCGGACGTATCGAGCTTTCTCGCGATGACGCTATCGGGGTACACGGTCACGCAGTACCGCGAGCGCGACAAGCTGATCAGCGTCGATCTGCGCGCGCCGCAGAACGAACGCGTCGACCCGTCGCAACTGCTGACGCTCGCGATGCCGACGCCCAACGGCTCGGTGCCGCTCGGCACGCTCGGCCGGCTGCGCAGCGATCTCGAATACGGCGTGATCTGGGAACGCGACCGCCAACCGACGATCACCGTGCAGTCCGATGTGCGCGGCAACGCGCAGGGCATCGACGTCACGCGTGCCGTCGACAAACAGCTCGCGCAGATTCGCGCGGCGCTGCCCGTCGGCTACCGGATCGAGATCGGCGGATCGGTCGAGGAAAGCGCGAAGGGGCAAACGTCGATCAACGCGCAGATGCCCATCATGATCATCGCGGTGCTGACGCTGCTGATGATCCAGTTGCAGAGCTTCGCGCGCGTGCTGATGGTCGTGCTGACCGCGCCGCTCGGGCTGATCGGCGTCGTCGCGACGCTGCTGCTGTTCGGCAAGCCGTTCGGCTTTGTCGCGATGCTCGGCGTGATCGCGATGTTCGGCATCATCATGCGCAACTCGGTGATTCTCGTCGATCAGATCGAGCAGGACATCGCGCAAGGACACAAGCGCTTCGATGCGATCGTCGGCGCGACGGTGCGGCGCTTCCGCCCGATCACGCTGACGGCGGCGGCCGCCGTGCTCGCGCTGATCCCGCTGCTGCGCTCGAACTTCTTCGGCCCGATGGCGACGGCGCTGATGGGCGGTATCACGAGCGCGACGGTGCTCACGCTGTTCTATCTGCCCGCGCTGTACGCCGCGTGGTTCCGCGTGCGCGGCGACGAACGCGATCCGCGGCCCGAGCCGTCCGAACATTCGGGGAATTGATCATGAGCCTCCCTTCGATCACCCGTAGCGTTATCGCTTTGGCCGCCGCTTCGCTGCTCGCCACGGCGTGCTCGTTCGGCCCGAACGGCACGCCGCCGGCGATGCCCGAGCCCGCGCACTACGGCGCCGATCCACTGCCGACGCAAACGGTGCCTGCACAAGGCGTCACACAGCAGTTCGTCGCCGGTGCGAAAGCGGTGCCGCAATGGTGGCGCACGTTCCAGTCGGACGAGCTGAATGCGCTCGTCGACGAAGGCTTGCGCAACAGTCCGACGCTCGCCGCCGCCGACAAGAACCTGACGGCCGCGCGCGAGCAGTTGCGCGCGCAGATCGGCAGCAACATGCTGCCGTCCATCGATGCGGGCGGCCAGGCCGCGCGGCAACGCGCGCTCGGGATTCCCCAAGCCGGGCCGAACACGTTTCTGTACAACGTGTTCGTCGGCCAGTTGCAGGCGCAGTACACGTTCGACATCTTCGGCGCATCGCGGCTTGCGAATGCGGCGCTCGCATCGCGCGTGAACGTGCAGACGTATCAGTTCGATGCGGCGCGGCGCGCGCTGGCCGCGAACATCGTGACGGCGGCGATTTCGGCGTCGATGCTCGATGCGCAGGTCCAGACGACCGAGCGCCTCGTTGCGCTCGCCAACGATCAGGCGCGCGACACGCAGCGCCGCTATGAACTCGGCGCGGTGCCGCACAGCGATCTGCTCAATGCGCAGCAAAGCGCGGCGTCGCTTGCCGCGAGCCTGCCCGCCGCGCGCCAGCAGCTGCTGACGACGCGTCATGCGCTCGCTGTGCTGCTCGGCCGCACGCCGGACCAGGCGCCGCCGCCACTCGATCTCGCGTCGCTGCACGTGCCGCAACAGGTGCCCGTGTCCGTGCCGTCCGATCTGCTCCGGGCGCGCCCCGACATCGAAGCCGCCGACGCGACGCTCAAGGCGGCCGCCGCCGAAGTCGGCGTCGCGACGGCGCAGATGTTTCCGAGCCTGACGCTGAACGCGTCGATGGGACAAGGCGGGTTCAGCTGGCCCGTCGCGGTATCGGGCGCGGGAGCGATCTGGAGCCTCGGCGCATCGCTGACGCAGCCGATCTTCCACGGCGGCGCATTGTTCGCGCAACGGCGCGCGGCCGTCGCATCGTATGAAGCCTCGGTGTCGCAATACAAGCAGACCGTGCTCGCCGCGTTCCAGAACGTCGCCGATACGCTCGCCGCGCTCGAGCACGACACACAGTCGCTCGATGCGGCCAATATCGCGGCGCAAACGGCGCAGCGTTCGTTCGACGAGACATCGGCGCGCTATCGTCTGGGCGCCGTGCCCGTGACGGCAGCGAGATCGAGCGAGCAGCAGTATCGCAATGCACGGCTCGACGAGATCCGCTACACGGGCGCGCGATTGAACGACACGGCCGCGCTCTTTCAGGCGATGGGCAATCCGCCCGTCGACGATGCGCGCGCGGCGTCGGCATCGACGGGCGCGGCGACGGCTGCGCAGTGATCGAGCCGCATGAGGTTATCCCCAGTTTCTGGGGACGATCTTGTTGAGAACGCCGGGACAAGCGGGATAAGGCATTGAGGCGTCAGCGGTTTTGTCCCGCGATGCAGATTGCGCAGCCTTGCCCGAAAAGCACTCGACGGGTGCGCTCGCGCTCGTCATCGTTTGTTATCAACAGATTCCGTGCACAGCCTTGTTGATAACACCTGGACAATCGCGCTAACCCGTTGAGCGCGCACCTTAATCTCCGACTGATCCGCCACTGACACCCGCACAAAAAAACGCGCCCGTGATTTTCACCACGGGCGCGTCTTCCATTGAGGCTCAAGCGATCAAGGCTTGTTCGACTCGAACAGATCCATGATCTGCTTCTTCTCCGATGACGTGACGTTCGGCGGCGGCGGCGCAGGCGGCGTCATGCCCGCCGGACCCACGGTGCCGACGGCATCGCCGCCGCTCGCGAGCGGATTCGCCGAATCCATGCCGATGCTCGCGATGAAGCCATTGCCCGGCGTCATGTCCGCATAAAACAGCTCGCCGTCGACGCTCGTCACGCCCGCGGGCATTTCGGGCTCGGCCTGCGGCACGCCGCGCAGCGCGCGCTGCATGTAGTCGACCCAGATCGGCAGCGCGAGCTGTGCGCCGAATTCGCGGCTGCCGAGCGACTTCGGCTGGTCATAGCCCATCCACGCGACGGCCACGAGCGATTGCTGATAACCGGCGAACCAGCCGTCCTTCGCATCGTTCGTCGTACCCGTCTTGCCCTGCAGGTCGCTACGGTGCAGCACGTTCGTCCCCGCGCCCGTGCCCCCGGTCGCGACCGAGTGCAGCAGGCTGTTCATGATGTACGCGTTGCGCGGGTCGAGCGTGCGCGGCGCGTCGCGGCCCGCCGTCAGCGGCTGCGCGCGCGAGATCGGCTGGCCGTGCGCATCGTCGACTTCGCCGATCAGATACGGATTGATCCGGTAGCCGCCGTTCGCGAACACGCTATACGCGCCCGCCGATTGCAGCGGCGTGACGAGCCCCGCGCCGAGCGCCATCGGCAGATACGGCGGCGTCTTGTCGGCGTCGAAGCCGAAGCGCTGCGTCACATAGTCCTGCGCGTACTTCGTGCCGATATACGACAGGATGCGGATCGACACGAGGTTCTTCGACTTCTGCAGCGCGAGGCGCATCGGCATCGGACCGTCGGGCTGGTCGTCGTCCTTCGGCTCCCAGGCGTCGCCGCCCGGCGCGCTCGGCGGGAAGTACAGCGGCGCGTCGTTGATGATCGTCGCCGGTCCGAGGCCCTTGTCGAGCGCCGCCGAATAGATGAACGGCTTGAAGCTCGAACCCGGCTGGCGCCATGCCTGCGTGATGTGATTGAACTTGTTCTTGTTGAAGTCGAAGCCGCCGACGAGCGCGCGGATCGCGCCGTCCTGCGGCGTCATCGACACGAGCGCGCCCTCCACCTGCGGCAACTGCGTGATCTGCCAGTTGCCGTTCGCATCCGCGATCAGGCGGATGATCGAGCCCGGACGCATGCGCTGCGCCTGCGCCGCGCGCGGCGACAGCGAAGCCGCCGCAAAGCGCAGCCCATCGCCCTTGATGCTCGCCTGGGTGCCGTCGAGCAGTTGCGCCTTCACTTCCTTCGGCGTCGCCGAGGTCACGATGGCGGCCACGATCTCGCCGTTGTCGGGATGATCGTTGAGCGCATCTTCGATCGCCTCGTCGCGCTCGTCGCCGGCAGCGGGCAATTCGACGAAACCTTCGGGACCGCGATAGCCGTGACGGCGCTCGTAATCCATCACGCCCTTGCGCACCGCGTGGTAGGCGGCTTCCTGGTCGGCGGAATCGATCGTCGTCGTGACGCTGAGGCCGCGCGTATAGGTCTCGTCCTTGTACTGCGCGTACATCATCTGACGCACCATTTCCGCGATGTACTCGGCATGCACGCTGTACTCGTTGCCCGCCGTCTTCGTGTGGATCTCCTGCTTGACGGCCTGGTTGTACTGTTCCGGCGTGATGTAGCGCAGATCGAGCATCCGCTTCAGGATGTATTCCTGGCGGATCTTCGCGCGCTTCGGATTGACGACCGGGTTGTACGCGGACGGCGCCTTCGGCAGGCCCGCGAGCATCGCTGCCTCGGCGAGCGAGATGTCTTTCAGGTCCTTGCCGAAGTACACACGCGCGGCAGCCGCAAAGCCGTAAGCACGCTCGCCCAGATAGATCTGGTTCATGTACAGCTCGAGAATCTGGTCCTTCGTGAGCGCGCGCTCGATCTTGTACGCGAGCAGCATTTCATAGATCTTGCGCGTGTACGTCTTCTCGCTCGACAGGAAGAAGTTGCGCGCGACCTGCATCGTGATCGTGCTCGCGCCTTGCGACGAGCCGCCGTGCATGATGTCCGCGAAGCCCGCGCGCAGGATGCCGATGAAGTCGACGCCGCCATGCTCGTAGAAGCGATAGTCCTCAATCGCGAGCACGGCTTTCTTCTGCACGTCGGGGATGTCCTGGAAGCGCACGAGGCTGCGCCGCTCCTCGCCGAACTCGCCGATCAGCACGTGATCCGCCGTATAGATGCGCAGCGGCACCTTGGGACGGTAGTCGGTCAGCGCGTCGAGCGACGGAAGCTGCGGCCCCATCACGACGAGTGCGTAGCCGACGATCAGCGCGCCGACCACCGCCAGCGTCGCGAACAGTCCGACGAACCACAGCGCGATCGTGCCGAAGATCGAGCGGCCGCCGCGCCGGCCGCGGTCGTCGCCGTCGTCTTCTTCGCGCTGCGCGTGGCGATAGTCGCGGCTCGGGTTGTCGTTGTTGCCGAAAGATGGCTCGCGGCCAGGGTGGGAAGAATGCGGTCGTTTGATGATTGGCATGACTGGAATGATTGGCGCTTTCCTACACGCCGGCTATGCACGCGCGGTGCGCTCGAATCGTGGTCGTGGCGTGCGTCGCGCGCCCGAACGGACGGCGGCGGCACACTGTTGCGCGCCGGTGCGACGCCCATCCGCCGACGCGGCAGCATTCGCGCGGATTCGCGGCGCCACCGGCGGCCCTGCAATGATACTGCGCGCGACGCCTGTTTCTGCCCGGCGACTGCCGCCGCGCGGCGCCGTGTGCCTACCCCGTTCAGACCGGCCGCACGGCACGCTCAGACAGGTTCTGGCGCAACGTAACAGCGCATTTTAAAGAAATCAAGCCGCGTCGATCGTGATTTTTTTGTAAGAATTCCCTCATGATCGTGCCCTGATGTGCAAAAACAGCGCGCGAGCCCCACCGTGGCGCGCTTGTGCGGTTATCAACAGAAATTGTGCAAAGCCCTGTGGACAATATCCCTGCAACTCGGGCAACCCGTTGATGCGACAGCCATTTTGCAGTCCGCCCGATTTGAAGCGGCGCGCCACCGCGCGCCACGATTTAGTCTTATGATGGTTCGACGCGCGCCAAGCAGGCCTCGCACCCTGCCCGGATTCCTCCGCAGTTCGACACCAACAAAGAACGCGAGCCGATCTATGAACAAGCCCAGCGAACGCATTGTCGTCTTCGTGACGCCCGCCCAGAAACGCGCCATCTCCGCGACGGCGGACAACCTCGGCATCAGCGTCAGCGAGCTGATGCGTCGCGCGGTCCTGAGCTTCGGCGCGACCAGCGAGCAGGTGAAGGCGGCGAGCATCGTCGACCGGCTGCGCGCGCCGCGCGAACCGGACGCGCTGAACGAAGCGCTGCAACGCGTCGCGCGCTCGAGCAATCGCATGCGGCAGACGGCGCCGGCGGCGCTCAGGTCTCGCGCCGGATCGCCTGCTGCGTCATCTGGCGTGTCACGTGCCGAGTCCTCCACCGGCCCTTCCACCGGCTCTTCCAACGATTCTTCCGCCGCGCGCGAGCCGGCCACACCGGCGGAAAACGATGCCGCGCTCGCCGCATCCGGCAAGTCGCGCGAAACGCTCGCGCCGATCGATCTCGCGCGCCCCGCCGATTCCGCTGCCGTGCTCGCAGCCGTCGGTACGCTCGAAAGCGCGGATGACGATAACGCCGCGCAAGTTGCCGCGCGCGTGGCAGCCGCGAAAGCCGCCGCCATCGCCCACGATTCCGACGAGGCCCCGGCAACGGCCGGCGACACGCGCACGCCATCCCGGACTGCCACGCTGCTGTCGTCCAAACGCAGCGCCGCCAGCAAGCGCCAACGCGAGCATGAAGAGGACGAACCGAGCATCGATCCCACCGAAGGCAACGGCCGTTTTGCGTGAACGCCGCGTGTCGATGCTTGCCTATGGTGTAGGCGAGCAAGGCAACGCATCGTCGGCTATCCGAAAGAATTCCCTCATCTGTATTTCGACAAATCTGCGCATTCGTTCGTTCGTCGATTGCGCTCGACACACGAGCCGCACGACATTGCGAACGGACCCGCCGAAACGCGCACGAAATCGCGCTTTAAGATCGTTTTAAGGGTACGCGTGGTGTAATATCCGCGAGCTGTTGAATACCCGTTCGCGTCGATCTGCGGGCGTGTTCGAAGCGTCGGACATCACGCCTCAGCAAGGTTAAATTTTCATGGCGCTATTGCAATCCGTGCGCGCGCCCCGATGTCATCGCGGGCATGCACATGAACGCGATCCGCGATGGCATGCAGCATGATCCGCAGCCTCGCGCAGGGCAGCGTAAACTACGTGCAGTCGACGTCGTTACGCACCCATGCAGCGCGTCGGGTATTCAGCGTCGATTTCATCCAATGGAGGTATTCATGTCGCTTTTTGACAGCATCACGCGAACGGTCAAAGGTCTCTTGAACGACGCCGCCGATTCCGTGCAGGACCCGTCGCGTGATGCGCGCCAGATCGTGCGCGAACTCGACGATAGCATCGCGAAAGCGGAGAACTCGCTGATCGAGATCCAGGCGCAGGTCGCCACGCAGCAGAGCAAGCGCGACGTGGCCGCCGACAAGGCGAAGAAGTACGAAGACGGCGCAAGGCGCGCGCTGCAAGCCGGCGACGAAGCGCTCGCGCGCGAGGCGCTCGGCGCCCAGGCAACGGCCGAAGCGGAGCGCGATGCGCTCGCGAAGGAACTCGCGACGCTCGAACCCTCGGTCGAGCAGTTGAAGAAGCAGATCGACGACATGCGCGAGCGGCGCAACGACCTGAACGCGCGCTCGAACATCCTGCAGGCGAAGCAGCAGATCGCGCAGGCCAAGGACACGGCGGCGACGGCGCTGGGCGGAATCGGCGGCAAGAATCTTGCTGAAGATTTCCAGAAGCTGGAAGACAAGGTGTCGTTGTCGAATGCACGCTCGGACGCGCGCCTGAATTCCGCCGACGAGAAAAGCGGCAAGGCGCTCGACGACAAGCTCGCGGATCTGAATCGCGGTCCGTCTGTCGAAGACCGTCTTGCCGCGCTGAAGAAGCAGCTGGACACGCCTGCGCAGTAACGGCATTGCAGGCGATGTGCCGCGCGCCGTCCGAGCGCATCGGCGGGCGCGCGGCACGGCAACTCGATAGCCATGGAGACGGGCGTCAATCCGCCCGGCCCGCATCATGAAAAAATTCCTCGCAGCAGCCTGTGTTTCGCTGATGCTCGTATCGGGCGCCGCTTTCGCGCTGCCGACGGCAACGCAGATCGAAACGTCGATTCAACAAGGCAACTGGCAGCAAGCCGATTCGCAGTTGAACGAAGTGCTGAAGGCGCATCCGAACAACGCCCGCGCGCACTATCTGTACGCGCAGGTGCTGGATCGCGAAGGCCGCTCGGCCGACGCGCTCGCGCAGCTTCAACAGGCGAAGACGCTCGACCCGCAGGTTCGCTTCACCGATCCGGCCCGCTTCGCGCAGACGGAAGCACGCTTGCGTGCCGACGCCGCGCGAGTCAGCGGCGGCACGGCGGGCAGCCTCGCGGCCAACGGCGCGCATCGCACGGCCAATCCGTTCGCGCAGCAGCAAGCCGCGCCCGTCTCGCCGTCCGCGCTCGAGCAGGCGCCGCAACGCCACGGCCCGTCGATGGGCATGTGGATCGGCATCGCCGTGCTGCTCGGCGCGATCGCGCTGATTCTGCGCTGGACGCTGCGCCGCGCGCGCTCGCAGGAAGATACGCGCGCCAACGACGATCGCCGCGTGCAACTCAAGCGCGCCACCGATCTGCTCAACGACGTGCGTTCGCTGAAGCTGGACGTGAAGCTGTCGACGGCGCCCGGACACGAAGCACTCGAACGCGAAGTCGAAGGCATGGAGACGCAACTGCGTCAACTGGTCGAAGCGCTGTCGAACAGCAAGAATCCCGTGCCGCCGTATCAGGTGGAGGATCTGGAACGGCAGGTCGCGAGCCTGAAGGCGCGCGCCGAAGGCCGGCCCGACCCGAATGCGGCGCCCGCGGCATCGACGGGCGCGGGCGAGTCCCCATATGCGCGCGAGGCGAACGAGGCGTTCGGGCGCGGACAGCAACAGGGCTATCCGCCGGGATATCCGCCGCAAGCGCCCTACCCGTATCCGCAGCAACAGCAGCCGCCCGTCGTCGTGCAGCAAGGTGGCGGTTTCGGCGGCGGCATGGGTGGTTTGTTGACGGGCGTGCTGCTCGGCGAAGCGCTGAGTTCCGGGCGTGACCGCGTGATCGAGCGCGATGTGATCGTCGACGATGAAGCACGCAAGCGCGCCGGCAACGACGCCGGCTCCGTCGACTTCGGCCAGGGCTCCAACGACTGGAGCGATGGCGGTGGCGACGGCGGCGTCGACATGGGCAGCGACGATTCGGGCGGCTGGAACGACACCTGATACGGCTTTTTGGCTACTGTCGGTGCAAACTGTTCGGCGAATGTGCGGCTAGCACGAAGGGCTCCTCCTGGAGCCCTTTTTCATTGCAATCACATCGAACCCTGCGCGTCGTGCTGCGCGAGCGCGATCGCGCCGACAAACAGCCTGACGACGAAACGCTCCGCATAGTCGATCAGCGCGTCGCGCTGCGCGGCGTTGCCGATGTATTCATGCGACAGATGGAAAAGTTGGAGCACGATCTGCGTGCAGATTTCGTCGACGGTTTCGCGCGGCAGCGCGGGCATCAGGTTCAATTGCACGACGTCCTCGGCCATCTCCGCCGATACCTCGTGCAGGTTCATCCTTACCGCGTCGCGCAGCAGAGCCGACGTGCCGTGATACTCGGCCAGCGCGCTCAGAAACGCTTCGCGGTTTTCGAGCGCGAACGCAAAGAACGCCGAACATGCGCGGCGCGGCACGCTGTGCGGTTCATCGTGCGCCGCCAGCCATCGTTCGCGCCGCAGCATCGGACGCAGACGACGGCTGACCCATTCGACGGCTTCGCGCGCGAGATCGTCAAGCGTATCGAAGTGCCGATAGAACGTGTTGGGATTGAGGTCCGCCTCACGCGCGAGTTCGCGCAAGCCGAGCGTCGCGAAACTGCGGCCGCCCGCCGTCAGGCGCAACGCGGCCTCGATCAGCTTGCGCTTGCCCGGTGCAAGTTCCGGTTCCGTTGTCGATTGCATGAGCTTCTTGTTCGAATGCGTTGAGGCCGACGGGCGTCGTGATCTCGGACCCAGCACTTTACAACGATCTTGACGGGCCGTGTACAGTTGTCTACCCTGCGCTTTGTCCGTCACAGACGGACGTAGACAATTCGTCTTTCCTCTCAATCGCCGTCGCGAGCTTTATTGACTTCGCGGGCCCATTCGAGCACTGCGCATATGCCCTCACCCCGTCGTGCCGATTTACGTATCGCGATTGTCGGAAGCGGCTTTGCGGGCATCGGCATGGCAATCCGTCTGAAGCGCGTGGGCTATACGTCGTTCACGATCTACGAAGCGGCGGGCGATCTGGGCGGCACCTGGCGCGACAACACGTATCCGGGCGCCGCGTGCGATGTGCCATCTCATCTGTATTCATTCTCGTTCGAAGCAAACCCGTCGTGGTCGCGCGCATTCAGTCAGCAGCACGAGATACTCGCGTACCTGAAGCATTGTGCGGTCAAGTACGGGATCAATAGTGCAATGCACTTCAACGCACGCGTGACGGCAGCGCGCTTCGACGAAACGCAACTCGTGTGGCGCCTCGATATCGAACGCAACGGCGTGCATGAGGCAGTCGAAGCGGATGTCGTGATCGCGGCGAGCGGCCCGTTGTCGCGTCCCGCGATGCCGGGTATCGACGGGCTCGATACATTCAGCGGCAAGATATTTCATTCGGCACGCTGGGATCATGACTATGCACTTGAAGGCAAACGCGTCGCGGTAGTCGGCACGGGCGCCAGTGCGATCCAGTTCGTTCCGCAAATACAGCCACGCGTCGAAAAACTGCTGCTGTTCCAGCGCACCGCGCCGTGGGTTCTGCCGAAGCCCGACAAGCCCGTCAGCGAACGCGCGCGCTGGTTCTTCAGGCATCTTCCTTTTACGCAGCGCTGCGTGCGCAACGCGATCTACTGGCAGATGGAGTCGCGCGGCATCGCGTTCTTTGTCAATCCGAAACTCACGGAACCGGCAATGAAATTCGCGCGTGCTTACCTTGAGCGGCGCGTGAAAGATCCTGCACTGCGCGTCAAGCTCACGCCGAACTATCGGCTGGGATGCAAGCGCGTGCTGCTGTCGAGCGAGTACTATCCGGCGCTCGGCAAGCCGAACGTCGAAGTAGTGACCGCGCCGATCCGCGCGATCGTGCACGACGGCATCGTGATGTCGGACGGTACGCATCATGCCGTCGACGCGATCATTTGCGGCACGGGATTCCAGGTGAACGACGCGGGCGCGCCATTCGTCGTGACTGGCATTCACGGTGCCGATCTCGGCGCACTGTGGCTGAGCGATGGTCCCGAAGCGTACCTCGGCACGAGCATCGCCGACTTCCCGAATTTCTTCATGATGGCGGGACCGAATACGGCCCTCGGCCACAACTCGATGATCTACATGATCGAGTCACAGATGCAATACATTGCCGGCTGCTTGCGCGAACTGCAGCGACGCGGCGCACGCACGATGAATCTGCGCCCGGACGTGCAACGCACGTTCAATGCACGTCTGCAACGCAACATGCAGCGATCGGTATGGACGAGCGGCTGCCACAGCTACTACCAGACGAAGAGCGGCAAGGTCACGGCGATCTGGCCTGGCTTCACATTCAGCTTCCGCCGGCTCACCCGACGTGTGCGTGCAGCGGAATACATCTTTTCGCGTTAGCGAGTGTGCATCGAAAGCGGTTGAGCCGACGCAGTACAACATTCAGGGAAACCCAACGTTCGACACGACGCAGCCTGCGCATGCGCCTCTGGCGCCCCGCTCGTTCGCCACGCGGCTCGTCGTCACGATGCGTGTCACGCGATGAACTCAAACATCGTTACACGCAAAGCGGCTCGCGCTTCGTGCGGATCATGGCCGCCGATGTGCACTATATCGACGAAGGCACTAGTCTCATCGTGATGAACCACGGCTTCGCCTCTTCGCTGCAAACGTGGAATGGCACCGCAACGCGCTTTGCACCTCTTGCGGATATTCTTCCAGGAGTTCATGACCAGCAGCAGTTCGTTGCAGGTCTACCGTCGTCTCTGTGCAGATCCGGCATAGACGCGCGTCTCGTAGACGAATTCGACCGTGCTGTCCTGCTCGGTACGGTCGAACAGTTCGCGCAATGCTGCGAGCATCGGCTCGTGATTGGGATGCCCAGCCTTCGGTGCATAGGATGACGACATCAAACGCCCTTTCAGTCCTTCGAAGTCGAGCCGCTGTGCATTCGGAAAACGAGCGTTGTGGCTCAAGGCGTCGCCGAACCATTCGGCCATCGATTCGTCGTCGGCATAGCGCTCGGAAACGGACTGATAGTCGTCGCTGAAACGGCGCAGCAGCGCTTCATAACCTGCCAGAAACGCAGTACCTTCGAGCAGCCGGCTGTTCCACAGCAAGGCAACCAGACCGCGTGGCGTCAGGATGCGCGCGAACTCCTCGCGCGCCGCAATGGGATCGAACCAGTGGAACGCCTGCGCAGCGATCACGAGATCGACGCTCGCCGTTGCCAATGTCGTCGCTTCGGCCGTGCCCGCGACGCTCGCGTAGCCGGCGTAGTGCGAGAGCCATGCATCGGCGGCCGTGCGCATCGCCTGATTCGGTTCCACTGCGACGACGGGATGCCCTTCCTCGAGAAAGAGCTGGGACGAGATGCCCGTGCCAGCGCCGATATCGGCGGCGCGTGCGCCTGCTGCAAGCCCGCATGTGTCGTGCAGGAACGTCACGACGTCGCTCGGATAGCTGGGCCGGTACTTCACGTAGTCGGTCACGCGGTCAGTGAAGCGTTGAGTGGAATCGTGTGTCATGTGCCTGGAGACGCTGGTGAAGTTCGTTAGATGAAGTCGCGGCTGACAATGCAATCGGGTTCATACGTTACCGTGGTTCATCTTCTATTCGATGACAATGCACTGAATTCCACTTCAGCCGCCACCCAGCAGACGCAACAGATTCCACAGGAACTTGCAGAGCAGCACGATCAACTCCCACAGATACACCAGCTGGTCCCAGCCCGACACGCGCGCGAGGGATTCAATCATCGGTCATTGGTTGGTTGATTCGACAGACGCGAACTACGACTCGCGCAGCACTCGATCCTACCCGAATCGACTGCGGGATAGTCCCTATCAAGCATCCCCGTAATGCGCCGTAGAAAAAATGAAAGCGTGTCGGACGTGCAATTCATGTGCCGCGGTTCATTCGTAGAGTCGTTGATCGTCCGATCACCGACACATGTACCGCATGTAGTACACGTACACGACACATGCACTGACGTACACATTCAATGGACATTGGGACGACGATGCGAACGCAATCGCCGCGCCGTCCGGGAGCTTTCGCGATGACGGGTTTCTTCGCTCGGCGCACGCGCCGCAAAGGCAGCGCTTCATCGGTCGTCGGCAACATCGCCGCGCAGGCGGGCAAGCTCGGCATCGAAATCTGCGATGTGTCCGGCCATATCGAAGAGGTCGCGGCGCGCGTGAAGCGACAGGCCGACGTATGTCAGACGCTTCGCCAGTCCGCTGCCGCGACGCTCGCCGGCAATCACCGGATCGCCGCCGCGGCGCGCGAAATGCACACCGTCACCGCCCAGGCCGCCGACGAAGTCGGGCGGTCGCAGCAAACCCTCGAAGCGTCGCTGTCCGATATTCATGGGCTCGTCGAGGGCGTGACCGTGATCGAAAGCCAGATCAGCGCGCTGCGCGCGGCCCTTTCGCACGTGAGCCGCGTGTCGGAGGAAATCTCGCTGATCGCCCGGCAGACCCATCTGCTAGCGCTGAATGCCGCCATCGAAGCAGCGCGCGCAGGCGAATTCGGCAAGAGCTTCGCGGTCGTCGCGGCCGAGGTGAAGATGCTGTCGGCGAAGACGGCACAGGCCACGGGCCAGATCGAGACGACGCTTGCGGAACTCACTGGGCAGACCGAGAGGCTGATTGCCGAGGGCGCCGAAAACACCGCACGAGCGCAGCGCGTACGCGAAGGCACGCGGATGATCGGCGACGTCGTGCACTCGACGGGTCACGCAGTCATGCAATTGAATGCAGAGGCGAACCAGATTGCATTGCTGTCCGGTGAAATCGAAGATCAATGCAATGCATTCGAATCGCAGGTGACGGAAATTGCATCTGACGTCGAGCATTCGGGCGAAAACTTCGTGCAGGCGAAGGACAGGCTCGGCCATCTGTTGGGCGTATCCGAAAGCCTGATCGAATTGACGGCGGCCACGGGCGTCGAGACGGCCGATACGCTGTTCATCGACGCCGTCGAGCAGGCTGCCGTGAAAGTCGGCAAGCTGTTCGAGGCTGCCGTGGCGCGCGGCGAACTCTCGATCAACGATCTGTTCGACGACCGCTACGTGCCCGTACCGAACACGAACCCGCAGCAATTCATCACGCGCTTCACCGGGTTCACCGATCGCGTGCTGCCTTTGATCCAGGAGCCGATGCTCGCCCTCGATGCACGTGTCGCCTTCTGCGCGGCCGTCGACGTGCGTGGCTACTTGCCGACCCACAATCTCAAGTTCTCGCAGCCGCAGCGCGACGACCCCGTCTGGAATGCAGCAAACTGCCGGAATCGCCGGCTGTTCAACGACCGCACCGGCCTCGCTGCTGGAGCGAACACGAAACGCTTCCTGCTGCAGACTTACCGGCGGGACATGGGTGGCGGCGAATACGCGCTGATGAAGGACGCGTCAGCACCCATCGTCGTGAACGGCAGGCATTGGGGCGGACTCAGAATCGGATATCGGGTCTGAAAAAGGGTTGTCCGCATAACGGTCGGCGACCGTCGATGGTGGCCGATCCGCAAAAGCAAGCGGAGGCAAAAAAGAACGGCCGGTGCACATCGGAAGCACCAGCCGTTCATTCTTGCGTGTTACGCCTCACGCGCCGGATCGAACACCTGCTCGCCTGGCGCTTGCGTTACTAGACCGCCATCGCCAGCCGCCGCTTCTCGGCGCGCTGCATGAAGTGGTTCGCCACCACTACGCCGACGGTGACGACTGCAATGAACAGCGTCGCCAGTGCATTCATCTCCGGATTCAGGCCGAGTCGCACGCGCGAGAACACCACCAGCGGCAGCGTCGTCGATCCTGGGCCCGAGAGGAACGCGGACAGCACCAGATCGTCGATCGAGAGCGTGAACGACAGTAGCCACCCCGCCACCAACGCCTGCGAAATCAGCGGCAACGTGATGAAGAAAAATACACGCAGCGGCGTTGCACCCAGGTCCAGTGCAGCTTCCTCGAGCGACGGATGCAGATCGCGCACGCGCGACTGCACGATAATCGCGACGTAGGAAATACACAGCATCACGTGGCCGATCCAGATCGTGAAGATGCCGCGTCCCGCCGGCCAGCCCAGCCACTTCCCCATTTCGATGAAGAGCAGCAGCAGCGAAATGCCCTGGATCACCTCGGGGATCACGAGCGGCGCGTTGATCATCCCCGTGTACAGCGTGAACCCGCGAAAACGCCCCATCCGCGCGAGCACGAAGCCCGCCCACGTGCCGATGAACACCGACGCGAACGCCGTCAGCAGCGCGACGCGCAGCGACAGCCACGCGGCGTTGATCAGTTCGTCGTCCTGCAGCAGCGCGGCATACCAGCGCGTCGAGAAGCGCGTCCATACGGTGACGAGCTGCGACTCGTTGAACGAATACACGACGAGGCTGATGATCGGCACATACAGAAACGCGAAGCCGATGGCGAGTGCAATAAATTGCAGAATGCGGTTTGGCTTCATCGCTTCTCCTCCAGTTCCTTCGCCTGCGAGTACTGGAAGAGTGCCATCGGCACGAGCAGCAGCAGCACCATTGCGCATGTGACCGCGGATGCCATCGGCCAGTCCGCGTTGTCGAAGAACTCATTCCACATCACGCGGCCGATCATCAGCGTGTTCGCGCCGCCGAGCAGTTCAGGAATCACGTACTCGCCCACGGCCGGGATGAACACCAGCAGGCAGCCCGCGATGATGCCGTTCTTCGACAGCGGCAGCGTGATCTGCCAGAACGCCTTCCACGGCTTCGCGCCGAGATCGTAGGCGGCTTCGAGCAGTGTCAGGTCCATCTTCACGAGGTGCGCGTACAGCGGCATCACGAGAAAGGGCAGATACGAATACACCATGCCGATATAGACGGCCGTGTTCGTGTGATATAGCTCGATGGGCGTGTGGATCAGCCCGATCGACATCAGGAAGTTGTTCAGCAGACCATTGTTCTTCAGGATGCCGATCCACGCGTACACGCGGATCAGAAACGACGTCCAGAAGGGCAGCATCACCGCCATCATCAGGACGTTGCGCGAGGCGGGGTTCGAGCGCGCGATGTAGTACGCCATCGGATAGCCGAGCAGCAGGCACAGCAGCGTCGAGATCGCTGCGACGACCACCGAGTTCACATAGGTCGCGAAGTACAGGCTGTCGGTCAGCAGAAACGCGTAGTGCGACAGGTCGAGGGCGACGTGAACGATGCCGTCCTTGAAGGTCGTCAGTTCCGTGTATGGCGGAATGCCCAGTTGCAGGTCCGCGAAGCTGATCTTCACGACCAGCAGGAACGGCACGAGAAAGAACAGCAGCAGCCACGCGAACGGGCCCGCGACGACGGCCGTGCGCCCCGTCAGATTGAAGCGCCGCACCGGCCATATCATGAGGGATTGCAGCGCGCTCTTCATGACGTCAGCACCACGCCCGCCGACGCGCTCCAGCGCACATAGACTTCGTCGCCCCACGTCGGCGTTTCGATTTCCGACAGCGCGAGGCTCGACACGTTCGCGATCACCGTCTTGCCCGCGTCGAGCTTCACGTGGTACAGCGAGTAGCCGCCCATGTACGCGATGTTCGTCACGACGCCCTTGCCCCAGTTGAACGCGCCTTCGGGCGGCTTGCGCGTGAGCGCGATGCGCTCGGGCCGCACCGAGATCGTCACGGGCATCCCGAGCGGCCCCGTGATGCCGTGGCTCACGTACAAGCGCACGGGCAGATCGGGCGTTTCGATATACACGTGATCCGGCTCGTCCTCGATGACGTTGCCGTCGAACAGATTCGTCGAGCCGATGAACTCCGCCGAGAAGCGGCTGTTCGGATACTCGTAGACTTCGCCCGGCGTGCCGAGCTGGACGATCTCGCCTTCGCTCATCACCGCGAGGCGGCTCGCCATCGTCATCGCTTCTTCCTGATCGTGCGTGACCATCATGCAGGTGACGCCGACCTTGTCGAGAATGTTGACGAGCTCGATCTGCGTGCGCTGGCGGATCTGCTTGTCGAGCGCGGACATCGGCTCGTCGAGCAGCAGCAGCTTCGGACGCTTGACCAGCGAGCGCGCGAGCGCGACGCGCTGCTGCTGGCCGCCCGACAGCTGATGCGGCTTGCGCTTCGCAAAACGGCCCATCTGCACGAGATCGAGCGCAGTCTGCACGCGCTCCTTCAATTCGGCTTTCGGCACGCCCTCCTGCTTGAGACCGAACGCGACATTCGCTTCGACCGTCATGTGCGGAAAGAGCGCATACGACTGGAACATCATGTTGACGGGCCGCCGGTACGGCGGCATCTGCGCGAGGTCTTCGCCGTCGATCAGAATCCGGCCCGACGTGACCGTCTCGAGGCCCGCGAGCATGCGCAAGAGCGTCGACTTGCCGCAACCGGAACTGCCGAGCAGCGCGAACAGCTCGCCCTTCTTCACCGACAGGTTCACACCCTTGACGGCAACCGTCTCGCCGAATTTCTTCACGACGTCGACGATCTGCACGAAGTTATCCGCTGCCTCCTGTGCAGCGGCGGAATTGCCCGAGGACGACACGCCGGCCCCTGCCAGTGCATTCGACTGGTCACTCATGATCTGCTGCTTCTCTCCCTGCATTTGACGAACAAAGCCCCCGGCTGGATGCCGAGGGCTTCATGATGATGCATTCCTGCACAGCCGTCCGGTGCGGACTGACTTAGCGGCCGGACTTGAACTCGGTCCACAGCCGCGTCTGCAGACGCTGGATTTCAGGCGGCAGCGGCTTCAGCAGGAACAGCGTCTTGACGACGTCCGCCGGCGGATACACGGCGGGATCGTTCGCGACATCCTTGTCCACGTACTTGCGCGCTTCGAGATTCGCGCTCGGATAGTAGACGGCGTTCGTGATGGCCGCGTGGACCTGCGGCGTCTCGATGTAGTTGATCCACTCGAGCGCGGCTTCCTTGTTCTTCGCGTCCTTCGGAATCGCCATCACGTCGAACCACACGGGCGCCCCGCCCTTCGGAATGTAGTAGTCGATCTTGTACGGCTTCTTCGCTTCGAGCGCGCGGTGCTTCGCGATCACGACGTCGCCCGACCAGCCGTACGCGAAGCAGACGTCGCCGCCGACCATGTCGTTGATGTAGCCCGACGAGTTGAACTGCGTGATGTACGGACGGATCTTCTTCAGCATCGCGAGCGCGGCGCGATAGTCTTCCGGGTTCGTGCTCATCGGGTCCTTGCCGATGTAGTGCAGCGCGGCCGCGAACATCTGGTCGGGCGCGTCGAGCACCGACACGCCGCATGCCTTGAGCTTCGAAATGTTTTCCGGCTTGAAGAGGATGTCCCAGCTGTCGAGCGCGACGCCCTTGCCGAGAATCTGCTGCGCCTTCGTCACGTTGTAGCCGAGGCCCGTCGTGCCGTACGCCCAGGGCACCGCGTACTTGTTGCCCGGATCGGCGCCTGCGACAAGCGACATCAGCGACGGGTCGAGGTACTTGAGGTTCGGGATCTTCGACTTGTCGAGCGGCGCAAAGATGCCCGCTGCGATCTGCTTGCCCGCATAGTTGCTGGTCGGCACGACGATGTCATAGCCGGAGTTGCCCGTCAGCAGCTTGGCCTGCAGCGTGTCGTCGCTGTCGTAGTTGTCGTACTTGACCTGGACGCCCGTCTGTTTCGTGAAGTTCGGAATCGTGTCTTTGGCGATGTAGTCCGACCAGTTGTACACATTCAGTTGCGTATCTTTTGCCGTCGCCGACATGAAAGGCGTAGCGCACAACACCAGCGCAGCCAGTTGGCTCACCACCAGTTTTTTCATTCCGTTCTCCGTTCTGACCGGCGCGAAAACCGGTCGCTTACCCCGCCTCAAGCCGCTCCATGCCACGGGCGGCTACCCTTGAAAAACCCGAAAGCTACCATCAAACGATGCCCGATTCAAAAAAAACCGCCGGATGTCGCGCAAAGGGTACAGCGCGCGGCCTTCGTTCAGGTTTCCTGTGCGCTCATGCGCATCGATCCGGGCATCACCCGATTACGGCCGATGACCTGGCGATGACCTGCCAGTCACCGTCGATCGCCGCTGCGCCCCGCCTCCCTTGCGTGAAGCGCACCGGGACGGCCGCCAAGCGGCGGCAAAATTGGCCGCAATTTTATCGGGTTATCGCGTCCTGTCCACCCGAAAAAAACCTCCTTCCCGATGCGGCAGAAACATCGCGCATCGCGTCGCCGCCGACGGCGCTCGCGCCCTGCCGTCAACGATCTCAGATCCCCGATACGCGTCTTTCAACATCACTATAGACTGTCAAATCAGCCCAGATAGTGGCAGGTACGCGGCGTACCGCGAATGCGTGGCAGGCAGCTTGCTGCATTGAAAGGTTTACGCCCGTCAGCCCGTCACACTGCGATGAACACGAACCCGTTCGCACTCGATCCCTCCCGCCGCCGACGCCGCGGCGACCCGGGACAGCCGCGCCCGGAAAACTGGCTGGGCTTCGTCGGCGCGGGCGCGCTCGTCGCGGTCGGCTACATGGACCCCGGCAACTGGGCGACGGCGCTCGCGGGTGGTGCAGCCTACGGCTACCGGCTGCTCAGCGTCGTGGTCATGTCGAGTCTGATGGCCATGCTGCTGCAGTGGGTCTCTTCGCGGCTCGGCGTCGTGACGGGGCGCGACCTTGCGCAGCTCTGCCGCGAACGCACCGGCCGCCGCACGACACTCTTTCTGTGGATCACGAGCGAGATCGCAATCATTGCGTGCGACGTCGCCGAAGTGGTCGGCAGCGCGGTCGCGTTGGAGCTGCTGTTGGGCGTGTCGCTGACAGTAGGCGTGCTGATGTCGGCCGTCGGCACCTTCGCGATGCTCGCGCTGCAGCGGCACGGCCGGCGCACGCTGGAAACGGCCGTGGTCGCGCTGATCGTGTTCGTCGGGATGTGCTTCGTGGTCGAACTGGCGCTCGCCCGCCCCGACTGGCGCGCGGCGCTGTCAGGCGCGGCGCCCAGCCCCACGCTGTTGCGCGACGCGGGGATGGTGTGGCTCGCGGCGGGCATCCTCGGCGCGACCGTGATGCCGCACAACCTCTATCTGCACTCGGCGCTCGTCAAGGCGCATGCGCGCTCCGGCAGCAACACCCACATCGCCCGCGCGCTGCGCGGCGTCAACTTCGGCACCTTCAGCTCGCTTTCACTGGCTTTCGTGATCAATGCGGCGCTGCTGATCGTCTCGGCGGCCGTGTTCCATGCGAGCGGCCACTACTACGTCACCGATCTCGCCGACGCGAACCGGCTCATTGCGCCGATCGTCGGCTCGCGCTGGGCGGCCGTCCTGTTCGCGGCCGCGTTGCTCGCATGCGGACTCAGCGCGACCGTGACGGGCACGCTTGCAGGCCAGGCGGTGATGGAAGGCTTCCTGCGGATTCGCCTGCCGCGCTGGCAGCGCGCGCTGCTGACGCGCTCACTGGCGATCGGACCGGCGCTCGTGGCCGTTGCCCTGTTCGGGCCGCACGGCTCGGCGCAACTGCTGGTGGCGAGCCAGGTCGTGCTGAGCCTGCAATTGCCGCTCGCGGTGGTGCCGTTGATCCGCTTTGCGTCGGACGCGCGGCTGATGCACGGCTGGCGCGTGCGCGGCGTGCCGCTCGCGCTCGCGTGGGCTTGCGCGGCAGGGATCATCGCGCTGAACGGCGCGCTGATCTGGGAGACGGCGACGGGATGAACGGGAGTGCTTGCGGGTGCGCCGGCTAGTGGCGCGATGTTCGGCGATGCACTCGGTGAGCACCGTGCGCGAAAGCACTCGAGTGCAGCCGCATCCAGCACCGAAGCGGCTCCGGAAGCCGATTGCGCTTTTGGTTTACCATAGCGGACCGCCCGCATTTCCGATCCAAGGTACTCGATGTCTTCGAATCTGCACGACCTCCCCGATAGTCCCTGCATCGGCGTCTGCTCGACGCTTTTCGACGAGGTCTGCAAGGGCTGTGGCCGTACGGCGACGGAAGTGTCGAACTGGGTGTTTCTCACCGATGAGGAAAAGCGCGTCGTGTGGGAACGCATCGAACGCGAAGGCACAGCAATGCGATTCAAGTACGACAAGCTGTGATTCGCATGGGCCTCGATGCAGTTTCTTGCACGAGGACCCGGCGAAGGCGACAAAACAAAACGCCGGCTCACGTATGAGAGCCGGCGTTTTTTGTTGCATCGACGTCTGCGCGAGTTGCGCTTAGAACTTCATGCCGACACCCAAGCCGACGATCAATGGGTCGATATGCAGCGTGCCGAGCGACGTGCCGTTGAGCGATGCATCCGTTTTCATCCAGACCTTCTTGACATCGAAGTTGGCGAATATCGATTTCGTCACTTGCACGTCGACGCCCATCTGCAGCGCCGGGCCGAAACTGCTGCGCTTGATCGAGATGTCCTGACCGGCCGCATGCAGTCCGTTATTGTAGAAGTACGTATAGTTCACGCCCACGCCGACGTACGGCCGAACCTGCCCCTGATGGTTGAAGTGATATTGCAGCAGCAACGTCGGCGGCAGCACGTTGACGCCGCCCAGTCCGCCGAGGCTCGACGTCAGTTGATGCCGCGACGTGGCGAGAATCAGTTCCACGCCGATGTTGTCGCGGATCATGTACGTGAAATCGAGTTCAGGCACGGTCGCGTTGTTGACGTCGACGTTGAGCGTCGACAGCATATCGCTGGTGCGGACCTGCGGCACGATCGAGATGGCGCGCAGACGCACGAGTGTGTCGCCCGCATGAATGCCTGAAGTCGAATCGCTGTTCGTTGCGAAGGCGTGTGGAGTCGTCAGCGCGATCCCTGCTGCGCAGAGAGCGGCCGCGATCAATCGAGTGTTTCCGGTCATAAGCTACCCTGATTTTTTTGTGTTTGCGTGACCGATGTGGTGACGCGCGATCGATTGTCGAAGCTCGCCAGGGTGCGCTCATTGACCGCCGTCAACCCAGGGAAAATGCTAACCGCCCTGCGACAGCTGGTCGCGTCACCCCCGTTAGCAGTAGTTCGAGAAGATCGCGCACGCTGCGAATTGCATTGCCGAACGGCAGTGCTTCACGTCCACGGAAGAACAGGCCGTTCGCAACATCGCCGCGCAGTGCAGCAGCCAGCCGCGTATCGATGCAGAAGTGGCCGAACTTTTCGATGCCGTCGCGCAAACCACATGCACTCAGACACTCGAGTGCAGTCGGGCACGCACGCTTGAGTGCACCGATCTTCGTGCGAATGCGCGTCTCGTTGCGCAGATAGCGATCGAGCCACGGCGTCTTCACGGCGCGCGCCGGAAGGCCCGTTACGCTGACGAATTCCACGATGTCATCGGGCTTCGCATCGGCGAGCACGCGCTTGAAATTCGGATGGGCATCGCCCTCCTCGGTGACGGCGAATGGCGTGCCGATCTGCACGCCGTTTGCGCCGGCTTCCAGACAGGTGCGCACAGCCGCGTGACTGTTGATGCCGCCTGCAACGATCACAGGCACTTGAGTTCGGCTGATCTGCAACGAAGTGAACAGTTCGTCGATCTCCTGCAGCACCCGCGTGAACTCGAAGCGCGCATCGTGCATGTCGTCGAGATTCGTCACGCCGAGATGCCCGCCCGCGTGAGCGGGATGCTCGATCACGATCGCATCGGGCAAACGGCCTTTCTTGATCCACTTCTTCAACACGACACCGACGCCGCGGCTATCGGACAGGATCGGGATCAATGCAATATCGTGCCCCTGCGTCATATCCGGCAGATCGAGCGGCAGGCCGGCGCCCATGACGATTGCATCGGCGCCCTGTTCGCAGGCTATCCGTACGTAGTCCGCGTGCGCGTTGACCGCCTTCATCACGTTGACGGCGATCATTCCGCGCCCTTCGCTCAGCGTGCGCGCGGCTTCGATTTCGCGCGCAAGCGCGGTGCGATTCGCCTCTTCCAGCGTCGCGCGATCAGGCGTCGCGCGACAGCGTTCTAGCAGATCGGGATGATGGTGGCGCAGGTCGATACTCGCTATCGTGCCGAGCGCGCCTTCGCGCGCAACGCTGCCCGCAAGGCGGTGCGCAGATACGCCGACGCCCATGCCGCCCTGCACGACGGGCAACAGCGACCGCCCGCGAATCACAAGCGGTGCAAACGGATGAGAGGGAAACATGAGAGGCCTCCGTCGTCGATGGGATTCGACGCAAAGCCTCGATGGTCGCAACTGGCGAATGAGGTATGTTGAGTGAAGTCAAACAAAAGTGCGTGCCCGTCGGGGACACGCACTTTAGTTGCGCTTCGTCATCTGCAGTGCACGCGGTAACGAGACACATCGCGGTGCATCGCGCTCATGCAGATGGGTGCAGGTCTACGCAGGCTTGGTGACCTTTAACTGCATCGACTTGTACTCGAGATACTCTTCGAGTCCGTACGTGCCGTTCTCGCGGCCGTGCCCGGACTGCTTGAAGCCGCCGAATGGAGCGGCCATGTTCCATGCGCCGCCGTTGATGTCCACCTGCCCCGTGCGGATGCGGCGCGCCACGCCCATCGCGCGCTCGTCGCTGCCTGCCCACACGGCACCACCGAGACCGTATAGCGAATCATTGGCGATGCGCACGGCTTCGTCTTCGTCCTTGTACGTGAGGATCGTCAGGACGGGCCCGAAGATTTCCTCCTGCGCGATCGTCGCTTTCGGATGCACACGGCCGAACACCGTCGGCTTGACGAAGAAGCCTTTGCCGACACCGTCGGGCATGCCTACGCCACCCGTCACGAGATCCGCGCCTTCATCGATGCCGCGCGCAATATACTGCTGCACGCGCGCCTGCTGCGCAGCCGAAGCGAGCGGACCAAGACGCGTCGTCTCGGCGCGCGGGTCGCCCGCGACGAAGCCTTCGGCCGCCTTCTTCACAAGTTCCCGCACTTCGTCATAGCGCGATTCCGGCACAATCATGCGTGTATGCGCGGAACAGGTTTGCCCCGAGTTCAGGAAGCACGCGTTCACCGTACCCTTGATCGCCGCTGCAAAATCGGCATCGTCGAGAATCACCGACGCCGACTTGCCGCCCAGTTCCAGCGCAACCCGCTTCACCGATGCCGCCGCCAGTTCCGATACGCGCTTGCCCGCGCGCGTGGAACCCGTGAACGACACCATGTCGACGGACGGATGACTGGCGAGCACTTCGCCGACCACCGGTCCATACCCACAGACGAGGTTGAATATACCCGCCGGGAGTCCCGCATCATGAATCGCTTCGGCCAGCACGAACGCATTGAGCGGCGCGACTTCCGACGGCTTGAGCACGATAGTGCAGCCCGCGGCAAGCGCCGCTGCAACCTTCAGCGTGATCTGGTTCAGCGGATAGTTCCACGGCGTAATCGCGGCCACCACACCGACCGGTTCTCGCACGACGAGCGAGTTGCCGACCTGCTCTTCGAACTGAAATTCACCTGCGAGTTTCGCGTAGGCATTCCAGTTATATACAGGACCACCCACCTGAATCGCACGCGCAAGCTTGATCGGCATGCCCACCTCGCCGCAAATATAGCCGGCGAGCTCATCGGTGCGCGCTTTCAGGTTGTCGGCAATCTTTTGCAGGTACGTCGCGCGCTCCTTCGGTGGCGTCGCCGCCCAACTGTCGAATGCGGCACGCGCCGCGTTGATCGCCTCTTCGGCATCCGCCTCGATGCCTTCGGGGATGCGGCCCATGATCTCCTCGGTGCCCGAGTCGATCACGTCGATCGTACCGGTGCCACACGGCTTGATCCATTTGCCGCCGATGTAGAAGTGCTCGAAGGTCTTCATGTCTTCTGTCCTGTCGCACGGATAGTGCGTTTATTTTACTCGCCGACATAGGACACATTCAGACACACGCAAGACCAATCGGCCCCGGCAACACCATAGCGTTTCCGCGCGAAATAAAAAAACCCGCTTCGTCTGAAGCGGGTTTCGCGGGGGCTATGCACTAACGCTTGCTTACTGCACGCCTTGGGTCGCCAGGAAGTCTTCGTAGTTGCCGCCGAAATCGTTCAGCGTGCCATCCGTCTTCACTTCGATGATGCGGTCGGCCAGCCCGCTCACGAATTCACGGTCGTGCGAAACGAAAATCAGCGTGCCGTCGTATTTTTCCAGCGCGATTTGCAGCGATTCGATCGATTCCATGTCCATGTGGTTGGTCGGCTCGTCCATCAGCAGCACGTTGTGGCGGCCCAGCATCAGCTTGCCCCAGATCATGCGGCCCTTCTCGCCACCCGACAGCACCTTCACCGACTTCTTGATGTCGTCTGCATTAAAGAGCAGACGGCCGAGCGTGCCGCGCACCATCTGCTCGTCGTCACCTTCCTTGCGGTAATGGTCGATCCAGTCCATCAGCGTGACGTCGTCCGGAAATTCTTCGTACGTGTCTTGCGGCATGTACCCGACGTTCGCGTTTTCGGCCCATTTGATCGTGCCGTGGTCGACCGTGAGATTGCCATACAGCGAACGCAGCAGCGTCGTCTTGCCCGCGCCGTTTTCACCGATGATCGCAATGCGCTCACCCGGCTGCACGCTGAAGTTGAAGTTCTGGAAAATCGTGCGGTCGTACTTCTTCGTGACGTCTTCCGCGACCACTGCAATATTGTGCAGTTTCTTCTCGTACTCGAAGCGGATGAACGGGTTCTGACGCGACGACGGCTTGAATTCCTCGATCTTGATCTTGTCGATCATCTTCAGACGGCTGGTTGCCTGACGCGCCTTCGACTTGTTGGCCGAGAAGCGGCGCACGAAGTCCTGCAGGTCGGCGACGCGCTCCTTCGCCTTTGCATTCGCGGCCTGCTGGCGCTCGCGCGCCTGCGTGCTCGCGAGCATGTAGTCGTCGTAGTTGCCCGGATAGACCTTCAGCGTGCCGTAGTCCATGTCCGCCATGTGCGTGCAGACCTGGTTAAGGAAGTGACGGTCGTGCGAGATGATGATCATCGTCGAGTCGTACTCGTTCAGCACGTCCTCGAGCCAGCGGATCGAGTTGATGTCCAGGTTGTTGGTCGGCTCGTCGAGCAGCAGCACGTCGGGCTTCGAGAAAAGCGCCTGCGCGAGCAGCACGCGCAGTTTCCAGCCCGGCGCGACATTGCTCATCGGACCATTGTGCAGGTCGATTGCGATGCCAATGCCGAGCAGCAGTTCACCTGCGCGCGCTTCCGCCGTGTAGCCGTCGTACTCGGCAAACTTTGCTTCCAGTTCCGCCGCGTGCATGTAGTCGTCGTCGGTGGCTTCGGGATTCGCGTAGATCGCATCGCGCTCTGTCATCGCCGCCCACATTTCCGCGTGCCCCATCATCACGACGTCGAGCACGCGCACGTCTTCGTACGCGAACTGGTCCTGACGCAGCTTGCCGAGGCGAACGTTCGGCTCGAGCATCACGTTTCCGGAACTCGACTCCAGGTCGCCGCCCAGAATTTTCATGAACGTCGACTTGCCGCAACCGTTCGCACCGATCAGGCCGTAGCGGTTGCCTTCGCCGAATTTGACCGAGATGTTCTCGAACAGGGGTTTCGGCCCGAATTGCATGGTGATGTTGGCAGTAGACAGCACGGCGCGTCCCTTTGAATGTAGATCGGCGAAAAACCAAATATTTTAGCAGGTTATCGCATCTCGCGCGCCGCGCCCCGGGCCGCCGCGATACCCCACTACGCTTTTTTACGCGGCGTGTGCAACACGTCGATGAAACCGGATAGATCGGCATCCGCCAGCCCCATGGCTGCACCCAGCCGCAATAGCTGCTGCACTGTGCCTGAAAGCGGCATTGGAGTGCCGGTTTCGTATGCAGCGGCTGCAATCGTGTCGACGTCCTTCTGGAACGTACTCAATGCGCCGATGGGCGGCCCGCCCGCTTGCGTCATGCGCGGCACGAAAGTCTGCAGCAGCACCGAGTCGGCCCAGCCGCCTGCGAGCGCTTGCGTCAGGCGCGCTGCGTCGATCGGCGATCGCGGCCACCGTCGACGTGACGATCGCCTGATTGCACAGCTTGGTCGTCTGTCCCGCGCCCGCCGCGCCCATATGCGTGACGCGCGCCGCGTAGGCCCCGATGACGGGCGTCACCGCCTCGACATCGGCGGCGTCTCCGCCCGCCATCACGGCGAGCGTGCCCGCGATTGCGCCTGCAACCCCGCCTGACACGGGCGCGTCGATCCAGCCGATACCCGCTTCGGCGGCCCGCCTCGCGAACACGCGTGTCGCCGAAGGCGGAATGCTGCCGTGATCGACGATCCAGCGGACAGGACTTGCGCCGTTCGACTCGCTGACACCCTGCACAACCCCGTTCGTGCCGAACACGACTTCCTCGACGGCCGCCGCATCCAGCACGCACAGGAAAATGGCTTCAGCCCGGCTGGCCAGTTCCGCCGGCGTCGACGCGACAGTCGCGCCGTCTGTCACCAGCGCGTCCGCCTTGGCGCGCGTACGGTTCCATACCTGCACTGCATGTCCTGCACTCAGCAGATGCCGGATCATCGGCGCACCCATCAGCCCCGGTCCGCAAAAACCGATCTCCACTTCTTTCTCCCGTGTTCGATGCATCAAACAAACGCACCGGATTACAGCCACCGTTGTGCGGCACATAAGCCATTAATGATACCGGTGGCATCGCAATGCATCATGCCGGGCACGCGACGTGCGGCATGAATTCTGGTTCGTTCACACGACAGGCATTGCCTATACTTTTTCGACCATCAGGAGGTGAATCATGAGCGACCACGTGTACAAGCAGATCGAGCTAACCGGTTCGTCGACGAAGTCCAGTGACGACGCCATCCGTTGCGCGATCGAAAAAGCCAGCAAGACACTGCGCAATCTGCACTGGTTCGAAGTCGTCGAAACGCGCGGCCAGATCGAAGACGACAAGGTCTCGCACTGGCAGGTAACGCTCAAGGTCGGTTTGCGCATCGAGGATTGATGCCGGCATCGGCCGGCATGCATGCGGCCGTGAAAGCGCGGTCGCCCGATTCTCGTACCTCATGAAAAAAACTGCATAGGGCCGGCAGCCCTATGCAGTTTTTCGAGTTCGCACGCGCCGGGTAAACCGAGTGCATGTCGATTCACGCGCCGCGGCAAATCCCGCATGCAGCGCGCGCTTCACATCGTCGTGTCATATCGGCACGTCAGCTGGGCACATCACTTCGGCAACGAGCCGTCCACGCCCTCGACGTACCAGTTCAGGCGCTGCAGTTCCGGATCGGTCAGCGTCTTGCCGGCCGGCACCTTCACCACGCCCGTCTGATCCTTGATGGGACCCGTGAAGACGTCCCACTTGCCGCCTGCCAATTGCGTGCGCTTCGCTTCGACCTCCTTCTGCGCATTAGCCGGGATCGCCGACGTATTCAGGTCTTCGAGATTGACGGCCTTCTGCGGAATGCCCCACCACACCGGGTCGTTCTTCCACTTGCCGTCCAGCACCTGCTGGATGGCGGCCGAGTAGTACACGCCCCAGTGCGCGACCACCGAGCCGAGATGCGCATCGGGACCGAACTTCTTCATGTCCGAATCCCAGCCGAATGCATGCACATGCTTTTCGGAAGCCGTCGCGAGCGTCGCGCTGGAGTCGGTGTTCTGCAGCAGCACGTCGGCGCCCTGGCCGATCAGCGTTTCAGCCGCCTGCTTTTCCTTGCCCGGATCGAACCAGCTGTTGATCCAGATGACCTTCGTGTGCACCTTCGGATTCACCGAGCGTGCGCCGAGCGTGTATGCATTGATGTTGCGCACCACTTCCGGAATCGGCACCGACGCGACGAAGCCGAGTGTATTCGTCTTCGTCACATAGCCCGCAGCGACGCCTGCGAGATATGCACCCTGATACATGCGCACGTCATACGTGCCGAAGTTCGCTGCCTTCTTGTAGCCAGTTGCATGCAGGAAAACGGTGTCCGGGAAGTCCTTCGCCACCTTCAACTCGAAATCCTGGTAGCCGAAGCTCGAACCGAAGATGATCTTGTTGCCCTTGTTCGCCAGATCGCGGAATACGCGTTCCGAGTCAGCGGATTCCGGCACGTTTTCGATGCGCGTGATCTTGATCTTGTTGCCGAACTTCGCTTCCGCTTCCTTCGAGCCCTGGTCGTGCGCAAACGTCCAGCCCGCGTCGCCCGGATTGCCGAGGTACACGAATGCGACGCCCGGTACGTCGGCGGCTTGCGCCGTCTGCGTCAGCGCGTCGCCGGCAGCCAGCGACGCAGCCGCCAGCGCAAGTGCGCTCAGCATGGTTCTTTTTTTCATGTTGTTCTCCTGTCGTTGGGTTTTGATTGATGAACCGGGACGCATGAGCCCCGCGTATGGATTCGTTCAGATGCTAGCCTGCCGCGAAGAACGGTTTGCCGAGAGACGCGGGCGCATTCAGGCGGATCGTGTTCGGATTGCGCGAAATCAGCACGAGTACGACGACGGTCGCAAGGTAAGGCAGCATCGCAAGAAACTGCGTCGGCACTGGAACGCCGATCGCCTGTGCATAAAACTGCAGGCCCGTCACTGCACCGAACAATAGT
Organism: Paraburkholderia phymatum; assembly: GCF_038900715.1. Taxonomy (GTDB): domain Bacteria; phylum Pseudomonadota; class Gammaproteobacteria; order Burkholderiales; family Burkholderiaceae; genus Paraburkholderia; species Paraburkholderia phymatum_A. The sequence goes on from NZ_JAYMRZ010000008.1 coordinate 95,777, forward strand.
GCACCGATCAACAACCGTCCCGGACGCCACGTCGCGAATACGACGAGTGCAAGCGCGATCCAGCCACGACCTGAAGTCAACTGCTCCTGCCACAAGTGCAGATTGACGATCGAGTAGTAGCCGCCAGCGAGCCCCGCCATTGCGCCGCCAAAAAGCGTCGCGCCGTATCGCACGCCGATCACGGGAAAACCGACCGAGTGCGCAACCTGCGGCGACTCGCCGACCGAGCGCAGCACGAGCCCGGCGCGCGTGCGGTACAGGAACCAGCCGACGACGGCGAACATCGCGAACGCGAGATAGTCGAGCGGCGTGAGGCTGAACAGTGCCGGGCCGAGCACGGGAATCTTCGAGAAGCCGGGAATGACCCAGGTGCCGATCGACTCGCGCACGGCCGCCGACGTATACGGCTTGCCGACATACGCCGAAAGGCCAATGCCGAAGATCGTCAGCGAGAGGCCCGTCGCGACCTGGTTCGCGAGCATCGACAGCACGAGGAACGCGAACAGCAGCGACATCGCGATGCCCGCGCCGATCGCCGCGAGCACGCCGAGCCATGGGTTACCCGTGATCGACGTCACCGCGTAGCCCGTCACGGCGCCCATCAGCATCATCCCTTCGACGCCGAGGTTGAGCACGCCCGACTTCTCGGTCACGAGTTCGCCGATGCCCGCGAACATCAGCGGAATCGCCGCGACGACCGCGCTCGACGTCAGCGAGCTAGCTTGTTGAATGTCCATGTTGATCCGGTTTCCAGCGTTGTTACGATGCCGCGATGCCGCGACGGCGCACGCGATAGTTGACGAACAGATCGGCGCCCAGCAGGCAGAACAGCAGCAACCCCTGGAACACGCCGGACAACGCCTGCGGCAGTTGCATCGACGTCTGCACGGCCTCGCCGCCGAGGTACAGCAGCGCCATCAGCAGACTCGCGAGCACGATGCCGACGGGATGCAGCCGTCCGACGAACACGACGATGATCGCGGTGAAGCCATAGCCTGGCGACCATGTCGCCTGCAACTGGCCGATGGGGCCCGCGATCTCGCCCATGCCCGCGAGACCCGCCAGCGCGCCGCTGATGAGCAGCGACGTCCAGATCGTCTTCTTGTCCGAGAAGCCCGCGTAGCGCGCGGCGAGCGGCGCAAGACCGCCGACGTTCATCCGGAAGCCGGCAAAACTCTTGCGCATGAAGAGCCACACGAGCGGGATCGCGACGATCGTCACGAAGATCGATGCATTCAGCCGCGTGCCGCGCATGAATTTCCAGTGCCAGTCGCCGTAGAGCGTCGGGTACAGCGCATCGCCCGTGAACATTTCGGAGAGCGGGAAGTTCATGCCCTGCGGGTCGCGCCACGGGCCGCTCACCAGATAGATCAGCAGTTGCGTCGCGACATAGGTCAGCATCAGGCTCGTGAGGATTTCGTTCGTGTTGAAGCGGCTCTTGAGCAGCGCGGGAATCGCCGCCCACGCCATGCCGCCGAGCATGCCCGCGATCATCATCGTCGGCAGGATCCACCAGCCCGTCGCCTGATCGAAGTAGATCGCGACACCGCTCGCCGCGATGCCGCCCAGCACCATCTGCCCTTCCGCGCCGATGTTCCACACGTTCGCGCGATAGCCGATCGCGAGACCCAGGCCGATCAGGCACAGCGGCGACGCCTTCAGCAGCAGTTCCGACCAGCCGTTGACGCTCGAAAGCGGCTCGATGAAAAACGCGACCATCGCCTGCACGGGATCGCGGCCGACAAGGCTGAAAATCAGAAAGCCGATCACGAGCGTCAGGAGCGCGGCGATCAGCGGCACGGCGATCTGCATCGTTCGCGAGGGCGTCGTGCGGGCTTCGAGTCGGTACGGAAGCATCATTGTGTGTCTGGTCGATGGGGTGTCTGCGGTTTAATGCCGGCTTGCGTGAGGTGCTTCGAGCCGTGCGTGTGTCGATAGCATGTGCCGATCGTGTGCGCCGTCATGCGTCGGTCGATTGCATGCACTGTCATGCATGCGCCGGCTGGCCGGCCGAAGGCGGCGCACCTTCGCGATCGCCGAAGAGACCCGCCATCCAGCGGCCGATTTCCTCCGCGTTCGTGTCGCCTGTCTTTCGCGACGGCGACAGCCGCCCGCGTGCCAGCACGGCCAGGCGATCGCAAATGTCGAACAGTTCTTCGAGTTCCTCGGAGATCACCAGAATCGCAACGCCGCGCGCCGACAGATCCAGCAGCTGCTGCCGGATGAACGCGGCCGCGCCGACGTCGACGCCCCATGTCGGCTGCGCGACGACGAGCACCTTCGGCGCCTGCAGAATCTCGCGCCCGACGATGAACTTCTGCAGATTGCCGCCAGACAGGCTCTGCGCGAGCGCGCCGTCGCCGCCGCAGCGCACGTCGAAGGCTTCGATGCAGCGCTTCGCGAACGCCCGCATCGCGCCCGCGTCGATCCAGCCCGAGCGGACCATCTGCTGCCGATGCGCGGTCAACAGCGCGTTCTCCGCAAGCGACATCGCGGGGACCGCGCCGCGTCCCAGACGCTCTTCGGGCACGAACGCGAAGCCCAGCTTGCGGCGCGCCGCGGCGCCCAGCTTGCCCGCCGGCTTGCCGCAAATCGTCACGGCATCCGCGCGATGGCCCTTGTTGCCGTTGTGCTCGCCCGACAGCGCTGCGAGCAACTCGGCCTGCCCGTTGCCCGACACGCCCGCGATGCCGAAAATCTCGCCCGCATGCACGCTGAAGGACACATCGTCGAGCGACGTGCCGAACGGATCGTCGCTCGACGACGACAGATGCTTCACGTCGAGCAGCACGTCGCCCGGCACGTGCGCGCGGCGCTCGTAATCGGGCAGCGAATGGCCGACCATCAGCTGCGCCAGCGACGCGTGCGTTTCTTCGCGCGGCTTCACGTGGCCCGTCACCTTGCCGCCGCGCATCACGGTCGCCGTGTCGCAGAGTTCCTGGATTTCGTCGAGCTTGTGGCTGATGTAGAGAATGCTGCAGCCCTCCGACGCGAGACGGCGCAGCGTCTCGAAGAGCTTGCGCACGGCTTGCGGCGTGAGCACGGAAGTAGGCTCGTCCATGATCAGCAGACGCGGGTTCTGCAGCAGGCAGCGCACGATCTCGACCCGTTGCCGCTCGCCGACCGTGAGGCTGTGCACGTGACGCTGCGGATCGATGTCGAGCCCGTAGTCCGCCGACACTTCGCGGATGCGTTTGCCGAGCGCTTTCAGATCGAACGGCTCGTCGAGCGCGAGCGCAATGTTCTCGCCGACCGTCAGCGTCTCGAACAGCGAGAAGTGCTGAAACACCATGCCGATGCCGAGCTTGCGCGCGGCGGCGGGACTCGCGATCTCGACGGGCTGTCCTTCCCAGCGGATTTCGCCTGCATCCGGTCGCACCGCGCCGTAGATGATCTTCATCAGCGTGCTCTTGCCCGCACCGTTTTCGCCGAGCACCGCGTGGATTTCGCCGGGCGCGACGATCAGGGTGACGTCGTCGTTGGCGCGCACGGCGGGATACTGCTTGCTGATGCCCGCGAGCGCGAGGCGCGGTGTGGCGCCGTCGCTACGGTTTGCGCCGTTTGCGTGTGCGCTGCCGCCCGTCGGGCTGACTGAAGATGTGTCGCTCATGTTGTTCCGTATTACGCGTGATGCCGCCAGCACGCGGCCTCACGCGTTTCCCCGATTGAATTGCCCGCCTGGACGCGCGTGTCGTGGTGCCGCAGCCGATCGACGATACCGAAATCGACTCCATCAGTCGAGCCGCCAAAATTCCCGCAGAGCCGCGCCACTGCACGGTTTGCGGGTATCCCTCCCTTGACGCCCCCCTATCTCTATATTAAAACGCATATAGCCCCACCCCGGTTCGATCAGCCTGAACATATATTTCGGAGAAGTCATGAGCCAACAACGCGAGGCGATCGACACTTACCTGCTGCGCGTCTTGCACACGCTTCTGATGGAGCGCAGCGTCACGCGCGCCGCCGTCAAGCTGAACCAGTCCCAACCCGCCATCAGTGCAGCCCTGCGCCGGCTGCGCGACATCACGGGCGACCCGCTGCTCGTGCGCGGCAAGTCCGGCATGGTGCCGACCGAGTACGGGCTGCGCCTGCTCGAACCCGTCCAGAATGCACTGCGCGAGATCGAACGCATTAAATTTCAGCAGCACAACTTCGACCCCGCGACGTCGATCCGCTGCTACCGGATCGGCTGCCCGGACTACCTGAACGTGCTGTTCGTACCGACCGTCGTCGAGCGCTTCCGCCAGGCCGCGCCGAACGCGACACTCGAGTTCCACTCGCTCGGACCAGCGTTCGACTATGAACTGGCGCTCGAGGACGGCAAGCTCGATATCGTCGTCGGCAACTGGCCGGAACCGCCTGAGCAACTGCACCTGTCGAACCTGTTCGTCGACCAGATCGTGTGCCTGATGAGCAACACGCATCCGTTCGCCCGGCGCGGCGGCCTGACGCTCGACCAGTATCTGAACGCGCCGCATCTCGCGCCGACGCCCTATTCCGTCGGCCAGCGCGGCGCGATCGACGTGCATCTGGCCCGCGAGCGGCTGAAGCGCCACGTCGTCGTCACGCTGCCGTACTTCAACCTCGCGCCTTACGTGCTGATCAAGTCAGACCTGATCTTCACGACGACGCGCCTCTTCGCCGACTACTACGCGAAGTTCCTGCCGCTGACCGTCGTGCCCGCGCCGCTCGACTTCCCGCCGATGCAGTATTACCAGTTGTGGCACGAGCGCGTGCACTACTCCGATGAAGTGCGCTGGTTGCGCAGCCTCGTCGCGGAGGCGACCAAAACGCTGGTCGACAAGTAAAGCACGACGAAAAAAGCACTATGTTGCAGGCGGCGGTTGTCGAACCGCCGCTTTGCTTTTTAAAGCTGCCGTTTCGCTTTTAAGCGGCACTTTCGTACAGCGACTTCGCAAGGCTGTTGTGCCGTTCGATCACGGAGCCGAGATCCACCGTCGTCAGCACGCCGTCCTTCACGACGATCTTTCCGCCGATCACGCTCGTCGACACCTGCGACGGCGCGCAGAACACAAGCGCCGCGACGGGATCATGCAGTGCGCCCGCAAAAAACGGCTGACGCAGATCGAACGACACGAAATCCGCTGCCATGCCGGGAGCCAGCGCGCCGATATCGTCTCGGTTCAGCACCTTTGCACCGCCGAGCGTCGCGATTTCGAGCGCTTCGCGCGCGGTCATCGCGTCAGGCCCGAAACCGACCCGCTGCAGCAGCAACGCCTGACGCACTTCGGCGACCATCTGCGCGCCATCGTTCGACGCCGATCCGTCGACACCCAGCCCGACGGGCACGCCCGCCAGCCGCATCTTCCTTATGGGTGCGATACCCGACGCGAGCCGCATGTTCGAGCACGGACAGTGCGTGACGCCCGTTCCCGTGCGTGCGAACAGGTTGATGCCGGCATCGTCGAGTTGCACACAGTGCGCATGCCATACGTCGCGACCGATCCAGCCCAGGTCCTCGGCATACTCGGCCGGCGTCATGCCGAACTTCTCGCGGCTGTATGCAATATCGTTCACGTTCTCGGCGAGGTGCGTATGCAGCGACACGCCGTATTGCCTAGCCAGTGCAGCCGATTCGCGCATCAGGTCGCGGCTCACCGAAAACGGCGAGCACGGCGCGACGACGACGCGCAGCATCGCGTAGCGCCCTTCGTCGTGATACGTTTCGATCAGGCGTTGCGTGTCCTTCAGGATGTCCGCTTCGCTTTCGACGACGGAATCGGGCGGCAGGCCGCCGTCCTTCTGTCCGACGCTCATGCTGCCGCGGCTTGCATGAAAACGCATGCCGATGCGGCGCGCGGCGGCGATGCTGTCGTCGAGACGGCTGCCGTTCGGATAGATGTACAGGTGATCGCTCGACGTCGTGCAGCCTGAGAGCAGCAGTTCCGCCATCGCCGTCAGCGTCGAAATTTCGATCATCTCAGGCGTGAGATTCGCCCACACCCTGTACAGATTCGTCAGCCAGCCGAACAGCTCGGCGTTCTGCGCGGCGGGAATCGCGCGCGTCAGGCTCTGATACATGTGATGGTGCGTGTTGACCAGTCCGGGAATGACGAGATACCCCGTCATGTCGAGAATCTCGTCGGCCGTGTCCGGCAGTTCCGCGGTCCGGCCGACGGCGACGATCCGGTTGTCTTCGATAAAGAGGCCGCCGTCGCGCAGTTCGCGCCGCTCGCCGTCCATCGTCACGAGCACGTCTGCGTGCCGCACCAGCATCGTCTTGCCGCGCTGGCCGGTTGTTCGCGTCGCGCCCGTTGCCTGGGTTTGCATCGTCATTCGTTTCTCCAGTGCCGCCCTGTTCGCCGCCACGCGATGCCGCTGTCGCCGTCGCTGCCCGCTGCATAGGATTGCATGCGGTCGCCTTCTGCTGCATCGATCTGCACGCGATCACTGTCCGCGGCAGTCCGGGCGTGTGCAAAAGTCGTTCGAACGCGATGTCGCCGGCACGCCACCGTGCCGCCGCGTCCCGTTCGAACGCCGTTGGCCCGGTTACCCGGCGTGCTCCGCCGTCTTCGGGATGCACGGCCGCGCCGTGCATGGGCGTAACCTTCGGGCAACAAAATTGCGCTGGCAACTCGGGAGGTCACGATACCCGGATTCACGCAGTGCATATAGTCGGTATTTTTGGTGCCTGTACGATCGGACAAGCGCGGCCATGCCGATTCGGACTGCACTCGACTACCCTTGCAGAGGCTTTCAGCGGGTCGTCATGCGGCAGCGATTATCTTTCCTATCGCTCGCTCGCGTAGATGAACAATGTTTCTACAATGAATGTCACGGCGCTCGCTTCAATCCGCCGACGGGTATGTAGCCACTGACGTGGAGCCTCGATCCGCCGCAAACTGTGATGGATCGGGCCGCCGCTGAAACCTCGCATCTACACAAGGACAATCGCGAATGGGCAAGCTCACTACCCACGTGCTCGACACGGCAAACGGCCGTCCCGGCGCCGATATCAAGGTCGAACTGTTTGCGCTTTCCGGCGACACGCGCCGTGCGCTCAAAACCACCACCACCAATCACGATGGCCGTTGCAACGAGCCACTGCTCGAAGGCGATGCACTGACCGTCGGCGAATATGAACTCGTATTCCATGCGGGCGATTACTTCGCGTCGATCGGCACCCAAGTGCCGGAGCCGCGCTTCGTCGATCGCGTCGTCCTGCGTTTCGGCATCGCCGACGCAGGCGCGCATTATCACGTGCCGCTACTGGTGTCGCCGTGGTCGTACAGCACCTATCGCGGCAGCTGACGCGGAGCGAAGCGGTGCCGCGTACACGGGCGCATGCGTTTCGCCGATGACATGGAGACATTCGCGAAGTGCAGTCTGGACTGGCGCGATTCATCGGCACCCAAGTACATCTTATTGTCGTTGCATGCACTGAACCTTTGGCGGATATGCAGCGCCGCAACAGCATCGCATTGCGCGCAGCATACGAGATGCGGCGCGAACAACGAATCAGGAGTGGAGGAGTTTCATGGAAGGCTTTATTACCGACTGGCTGAATCTCGCGATTCGCTGGTTTCACGTGATCGCCGCAATCGCCTGGATCGGCGAGTCGTTCTATTTCGTCGCCCTCGATAACAGCCTGAAGCCGCCTGTGGACCCGAACCAGCGCCGGCGCGGCGTGTTCGGCGAACTGTGGCATGTGCACGGCGGCGGCTTCTACAACATGCAGAAGTACACCGTTGCGCCACCCGAGATGCCCGACGACCTGCACTGGTCGAAGTGGCCGTCGTACACGACGTGGCTTTCCGGCTTCGGTCTCTTCACGGTGCTGTATCTGTTCGCGCCGAACACGTATCTGATCGACAAGAATGTGCTCGACATGGGCCCCGTCGTCGCGATCTTCTCGGCACTCGGCTTCCTCGCGGCAGGCTGGATCGTCTATGACTCGCTGTGCCGCATCCTCGGCAACCGGGACAAGCTGCTCGGCATCTGCGTCGGCGTTTATGTGCTGATCGCGGCCTTCCTCGCCTGTCACATCTTCGCGGGCCGCGCAGCGTATCTGATCATGGGCGCGATGCTTGCGACGATCATGTCGGCGAACGTGTTCTTCGTGATCATTCCGGGGCAGCGCAAGATGGTCGACGCGATGCTCAAGGGCGACACGCCGAACCCGATCTACGGCAAGCGTGGCAAGCAGCGCTCCGTGCACAACACGTACTTCACGCTGCCCGTCGTGTTCGCGATGCTGTCGAACCACTACGCGATGACGTACACGCATCCGTACAACTGGGCGGTGCTCGTCGTGATCATGCTGGCGGGCGCGCTGATCCGCCAGTTCTTCGTGATGCGTCACCGCGGCCAGGTGCTGTGGTATCTGCCGCTCGCCGGCGTCGCGCTGATGTTCGGCGCGTTGTTCTGGACGATGCCGAAGCCGGTCGTGCCCGTCGCTGAAGCCGCGAACGCGCCCGTCATCAAGGTCGCCGATATCGTGCCCGTGTTGCAGCAACGCTGCGTCGCGTGCCACTCCGCGCATCCGACGCTGATGGGCAGCGCCCCCGCCGGCGTGCTGCTCGATACGCCCGACGAAATTTCGATGAACGCGCAACGTATCTATCAGCAGGCCGTGACGCTCAAGGCGATGCCGCTTGGCAACGTCACGCATATGACCGACGGCGAACGGCAACAAATCGCCGCGTGGTTCCAGGGCGGCGCAGTGAAATAAAACACGAGGTGTCGATGACGGGCGCAAGCCCGTTTCTTCGAGGTTAGCGGGCTGTTCGCGCAAGCGGCTGCCCGCTTTTTTTGCGTGTTGAATGCGCGGGGCTGCACGTTTGCATGCGGATGAATCGATGCCTGTGTGTTTGCAGCCCAACGCCATAGCATGCGCATTTGGCAGGTGTTATGCGGCCCTGGATCTACAGGCCGGATACTGCGCCGAGTGCTGCTCGGTAGCTTCAATTATCGGCAAAAGCCTTCGGGGCAAAGCCTGGTCGAAGACTACCCGCTCAACCTGTTCCGTGAAGAATTTTCATCGCGCTGGATGAACGCCGCAATACATCAGTAGCTGCCGCGCACTCCAAAGAAGCGCATATGGTTCAGCGGCTAGTCGAAGTCGAATGCAATCGAAGCGCCAGGTCTCTCCGAGCCCGATCCCACGCCCGCCAACAAAAAAGCCCATCGCAGACATTCGTCCGCAACGGGCTTTCACTTTGTCACCGAAGCACCGCGCACGACGCGATGCGTGCCATCACACTCAAACCGCTAAAGCACTCAACGCCTCTTCAGTGAGCCACAGCGACGCCGTGAGATCCCGCTCGTTGAGATTGAGCCCTTCGCCGCCGCGATCGACGACGATGAAATCGCTCACTTCACCCAACGCGATCAGCGGATGGTGCCACACGCCTTTCGCGTAGTTCACACCCTGCCAGCCGCTCGTGACGAACGCGCGAATCTTCGACTCGTCGAGTGCGCCGGCCGGCGCGACCACGACCAGATACGGCTTGTCGTTCAACGGAATGAACGCCTGGCTGCCGAGCGGATGACGTTCGAGCATCTTCACTTCGAACGGCAGCACGCGCGGCTGCCCGCGAAACAGATTGACGAGCGTGCGGCCGTCCTGATCGGCGACATCGACTTTCGCGAGATCGTGATAACGGATCGTCGTGCCGAGATTGATCGGGATCTGCTTCGCACCTTCCAGTTCGATCACGTCGCCGAATGGCGCGAATGCTTCGCGCGTCAGCGGTTCGATGGCGAGTGTCTTCGTCATGCGAGCGTGCCCCACAGACGCAGACGCGACACGCCGCCGTCCGGAATGATGTTGAAGCGGATATGCGTGACAGGGCCGAGCGCCGCGATCTCGCTTTCGAAGAAATGCTGCTTGTCCATCTGCAGCTTCTGTTCGCCGAGCAGCACCGGCCAGAACATCGCCTGCGTGATCAGCGAACTGTCGGTGCCGCCCGTCACGTATGCGGCCTGCAGCGAGCAGCGATCGGGAAAGTTGCCCTTGAAGTGCGCCGTATCGACTTCGATCTTGGTGATGACGCCCGGCTGCGCGAGCGCGACGATCGCCCAGTCGTTGCCCGGCTCGCGGCGTCGGCGCGTTTCCCAGCCGTCGCCCATGTTCACGCCGCGGCCTGGCATCAAGAGCGTCGACGCCGCGCCGAAGTGCTGATTGTTCGCGGCGACCAGATACGCGCCGTTTTCCATCGCGGCGAGATCGAACAGATCGGTGCGGCTCGCGCCCGCCCAGTCGACTTGCGGCTGGCCGTACACGCGCAGGCGCGCGATGCCGCCGTCCGGATAGATGTTCACGCGCAAATGCGTGTACGCGTTCGTGTCGCCCACTTCGACGTAGTGATGGCTATTGCCTTGCAGCGTCGTCGACGGAACGATCTCGGTCCATTGCGTCGACTCGTTCGGCGCGCCGTCCGTCACGCGCGCCGCTTCCACCGATGCCGCCGGCGGGAAGTTGCCCGTGAAGTGGCTCGTGTCGATATCGAGTCCCTTGATGACGCCCGGACGCGCGAGCTTCACGATGCACCAGTCGTAGCCCGTCGTGCGCTTGCGGCGCGTCTCCCAGCCGTCCATCCACTTGCCGTGCTCGTCGTACTTGCCGGGGATGAAGACGGCGGGCTCGGGATTCAGCATGCGCTCCTTGGGCGCGAAGAAATCGTCGCTGGATTCGAGCGCCTGTGCGCCAAGACGCGGGTCCGCGAGATTCACGAAACGGCGGGTGAACTCGGGTGCGTTGGGATCGAGAATCGGGAGTGCCATCTTTGTCGTCCTTGCTGTCGGGTTGTTGCTTTGTGCGGGTGCGCCGTGCGGGTGCTTCGTGCGGGTACGTTGTGCGAATGCCGTGGGCGCGCGATGTGTCGCGACGCAATGCCGAGCGCGCGTCGAGCGCGACGCTCACGCGCTGATCAGATCGTCGAGACGGAAACGCGCGATGCGATAGATCTGGTCGAGGCTCGCGCGCAGCTCGTCGGCGCGGCTGTTGCTCACACGCGATTCGAAGTTCGCGATGATCCCGTGCCGGTCATAGCCGCGCACCGCGAGAATGAACGGAAAGCCGAACTTCTCGCGATACGCCGTGTTCAGGCGCAGCAGCTTGTCGAACTCTTCCTGCGTGCATTGATCGAGACCGGCGCCGCTCTGCTCGCGCGTCGATTCGGCCGTCAACTCGCCGCGCACGGCCGCCTTGCCCGCGAGTTCCGGGTGAGCGTTGATCAGCGCGAGCTGCTTCGCTTCGCTCGCTGTTTCGACGGCGTTCGACATCGTCGCGTGCAACGCGTCGATACTCGCGTAAGGACGCTGCGCGGCCGCCACTTCGGCGACCCACGGCGAGTGCTCGAAGATGCCCGACAGCGCCGCGACGAACGCGTCGGTCGAGATCCTGTTCAATTGGTCGAGTGTGTATTGCATCGCCTTCATGCCGCCGCCCCGCGGTTGTCCTGTGGTTGATAGGGGTGATGCTCGCGCCAGTGACGCGCGATATCGACGCGCCGCGAAACCCAGACGCGCTCATGCTTTTCGATGTGGTCGAGAAAGCGCTGCAGCGCGCGAAAGCGTCCGGGGCGGCCGAGCAGACGGCAATGCATGCCGATCGACATCATCTTCGGCGCTTCGTCGCCCTCTTCGTACAGCACGTCGAATGCGTCGCGCAGATACGTGAAGAAATGGTCCGCCGTGTTGAAGCCTTGCGGCGTCGCGAAGCGCATGTCGTTGGTGTCGAGCGTGTACGGCACGATCAGTTGGGGCACCTTAGCGCCGCCCGTCACCTCGACGTCCATCCAGAACGGCAGGTCGTCGCCGTAGTAGTCGGAGTCGTACAGGAAACCGCCGTATTCGGCCACGAGCCGGTGCGTATTGGGACTGTCGCGGCCCGTGTACCAGCCGAGCGGCCGCTCGCCCGTCACGCGCTCGATCGCTTCCATGCCGAGGCGCATGTGCTCGGCTTCGCGTTCGGGCGACATGTCCTGATAGTGAATCCAGCGATAGCCGTGACACGCGATCTCATGGCCCAGCTCGACGAACGCGCGCGCGACTTCCGGATGCCGTTCGATCGCCATGCCGACGCCGAATATCGTCAACGGCAGGCCGCGCTTTTCGAACTCACGCAAGATGCGCCACACGCCGGCACGCGAGCCGTATTCGTAGATCGACTCCATGCTCATGTGACGCGATGGATACGCCGTCGCGCCGACGATCTCCGACAGGAACTGTTCCGAGCCCGGATCGCCGTGCAGCACGCAGTTCTCGCCGCCCTCTTCATAGTTGAGAACGAACTGGACCGCGACGCGCGCGCGTCCTGGCCAGTCAGCCTGCACGGGATGACGGCCGTAGCCGATCAGATCGCGTGGATAGTTCGAATCGAGTGACATGATGTGAATGACGCAGCGGTTGACGTGAGCGGTTGCAAGTCTGCGCCGGCGGACGTCGTGAAAGCGGCGAAACGCGCTACGGCAGGGCCGGCAGGGTTGAACCAGTGTAGCGAAAACACCCGGGTGCGCCCATACACCCGGGCAGATAGTGCGTGTCAGACAGAATGTATGTGCGGCGCAATATCGGCGGCGGGGTCTGCGCGCAGCGCGTTCGCGTTGACCCGCAGCAGCGCACCGTTAGTGCCCGTCACGACATCCGCGCCGGGCGCGGCTTGTTGCCCGCATGCCGCGTCGGCGGGCGCATCACCCGTCGGACTGAAGCGCGCGAATTCGCCGTCATAGCGCTTCGCGAGCGGTCGCGCATAGTCGCCGCGCTTGGCCGTTGCGAGGCGCAAAGCGACGAGCGCCTCGACCCACTTGACGGCGGCCGTCACGCCTTCGATCACGGGCGCGCCCAGCGCGTCTTCAATCTCAGCGCACAATTCCGCCATCCCCGCACAGCCGAGCACGATCGCGTCCGATCCATCCTCGTCGAGCGCGCGGCGGCATTCGTCGAGAATGATGCGCCGTGCCGCCGAGCCAGGCTGATCGAGTTCGAGCACGGCGACATCGGTGGCGCGGACGTTGCGGCAAAAACGCTTCATGCCGTAGCGCTCGGCCAGATGCCAGGCCATCCCGCAGGTGCGCGACAGCGTCGTCACTACCGAGAAGCCCGGCGCGAGCACGCTCGCCGCATGCATCGCCGCTTCCGCGATGCCGATCACCGGGCCGCGCGCCAGTTCGCGCGCCGCATAGAGGCCAGGATCGCCGAAACACGCAATCACGTAGCCGTCGAATCCCTCACGCTCGCCCGCCTCGACTTCGGCCAGCAGCCCCGGCGTGGCGAGCGCTTCGTCGTAGTAGCCTTCGATCGACGGCGGGCCCATCGTCGGGCTCACCGCCACCAACTCCGTCCCCGGCGCGACGACGCTGCGCGCACAACGGCCCATGGCCTCCGTCATCCGTTGCGTCGTGTTCGGGTTGATCAGTTTGATACGCATGTCAAGAACTCCTATTGCACCCTTCGGCATCCTTTGATGAACCGTCATGCGCGTTCATGCACCACGTTGCAGCTTACGGGCCAGCACACTGTAGAACACTGCACCGAGTCCCGCGCCGATGAACCACGAGAAGTTCGCCAATCCGTCCAGCGACGGCACCATCACGCAGATCACCGCGATCAGTGCAGCCGGCAGCAGCGCAGCCACTGCACGATAGTTCACGCCATTGTGATACCAGTACGCGCCCTTCTCCGACACCGTGTACAGATCGTCGAGCACGATCTTCTGGCGCTTCACGAGGAAGAAGTCGACGATCAGGATGCCGTACAACGGTCCGATGAAGCTGCCGAGCACGTCGAGCGTGTAGTGGATCACTGCCGGGTTGTTGAACAGGTTCCACGGCGTGATGAAGATCGACGCGACGGCAGCGAGCATGCCGCCTGCGCGCCAGCTGATGAGCTTCGGCGCGACGTTCGAGAAATCGAATGCAGGCGACACAAAGTTGGCGACGATGTTGATGCCGATGGTCGCAATCGTGAACGTCAGTGCACCAAGAATCACGGCCGTCGGATAGTCGATGCGGCCCACCGTTTCGACGGGATCAGTGATGAGCTCGCCGAACACGGGCAGCGTCGCGGCCGTCGTGATGACCGTCACCAGCGAGAACGCGAGGAAGTTGACGGGCAAGCCCCAGAAATTGCCGCGCTTGACGCTGCGAAAGCTCTTGCCGTAGCGCGAGAAGTCGCCGAAGTTCAGCATCGGGCCCGAGAAGTACGACACCACCAGCGAGATCGCCGTAATCATCACGGGGATCACTTCCATGCCGTGATACTTCACGCCGCCGAGGTTGATGCCGATGTTCTGCCAGCCGGCGCGCCACACCATGTAGCCGGCCAGGATGAACATCACGACATACACGGCCGGGCCGGCGAAGTCGATGAACTTCTTGATCGTCTCCATGCCGTTCCAGAACACGAATGCCTGCAGCACCCACAGCAACATGAAGCCAGCCCAGCCGATCGTCGACAGGCCCATGAAGCCGTGATGATGCACATCCGCGTAGGGCAGCAACTGCGGGAAGAACTTGAGCACGACGATGACGAGCGCGCTCGATGCAAGATACGTCTGGATGCCATACCACGCGACGGCGATGAGGCCGCGGATCACGGCAGGAACGTTCGCGCCCAGCACGCCGAACGTTGCGCGGCACGCAACGGGATACGGCACGCCGTTGAGCTGGCTCGGCTTCGCGATCATGTTGCACAGCAGGTTCACGATCGTGATGCCGACGAGCAGTGCGATCAGCACCTGCCAGCTCGTGAGGCCCAGCGCAAACAGGCTGCCCGCGAACACATAGCCGCCGACGCTATGCACGTCCGACATCCAGAACGCGAAGATGTTATAGGCGCCCCACGTCTGATGCTTCAACGGCGCGAGGTCTTCGTTGTACAGACGCTCGCTGTAGCCCGCCGGAAGCGCGTGACCGCTTTGCGCGCCGCTCTCATAATCGGGAATTGTCGAACTATCCGGTGCTGCACTGAACTGAGCCATGGATTCCTCCTAAGGTGGGAACGTCGACGGGAATCGACGAGCATTGCATCGTGTATGCCAGACGCGCGACCGGCCCACCATGTGGGTCTTGCCGATGCACGGCGCCTGCACGTTGCCGCGGGTGTCTCCGTACTTACGTACTTGTTTTGATGGTCCGGCAGGCTTTCCGCGAATGCCTGCAAGGCTTTGCCGCGTCGGCATGGCCGCTTGATGAGCAACCACGCCTTACGGTCTTTCGGTCTCGATACGCGCCGGGTGCGGCTCGTATCGGTTCATGTCCCGGTTGGCCTGTCGGCCGGTTTTGTGATCAAACGCAGTTCACTTCAGTGCAGCGCGCACCGCCTGCGAGCGCGGGCGTGCATCACGCATGCACTTTGATTCAGCCGGCGGCGAGCTTGGGCACACGCATGCCGAATACTTCATGTAGATCGGTTCCACCGCTTGCCGGCCGGTCAAGCATCTTCAGCTCGACGCTCTGCAGATGGCGCGACATCAGCGCGCCCGCTGTCTTCGCGTCGCCCGCGTCGATCGCCGCGAGAATCGCTTCGTGATCTTCGAACGAACAGGGGCTGCGGCCGAGCGATTCATACAGCGCCGAAATCAGCGTCGAACGCGCGACCAGGCCGTTCAGGCAATCGCACAGCACGGTGTTGCCCGTCAGCGAAGCAAGCTCCGTATGAAACTCGCCCGAGAGCCTGATCCACGCCGGGAAGTCACGCGACTCGAACGCCCTGCGCTCGCGGGCGATCATCCCGCCGATGCCCTTCAACCGCCGCGAGCCCTGGCCCGCGCAAATCTTGTCGACGACGGCCAGCTCGATAATCCGGCGCATCTCGAACACTTCATGCACTTCCTGCAGCGACGGACTGGCGACAAACGCGCCGCGGTTCGGCTCCAGATCGACGAGGCGGTCGGTGGCCAGCAGGGCCAGCGCCTGCCGGATCGGTCCGCGCTTGACGCCGAACACGTCGCACAACTGCGCTTCCGTCAATTTCGCGCCGGGCGCAAGCCGATGCTCGAGGATGGCGGCGCGAATGCGCTCGGCGATCGCTTCGGGTTTCGTGCTGCTCGCGGCGGCGTTAGGTATCTCTGACATGATGAGCGTGGTGTTATGGGGTCCATCTTAGGACGGACATAAAAATTGTCAACAATTTAAGCCTCCGATTTTCGACAATTTCAGTTAGGACTGACGTGCCCAAAACTATCCGAAACGGTCTCTGGCGGCTTTCCCTTGTGGCTGAGCGACCAATCGAGTCGATTGAAGCCATTCTCCTCTGACGAACATTTTGTCAACAAAACTTGCGACTACCATAGTCGAGTACAAATTGGCAGACGCGGAATTGGCGAGACCGTTAGTTGCGTGTGCTGGTCAAGACAAAGGCGAGTCGCCTCGCCTTTCTCCGCCGGAATGCGAGGCGTTGCCCCGCACTTTGCGTCCCTTACTCGAGCACGGGATGTCCCGACACCGTCAGCTTGAATCCATGCGCGCCCGCGACGAGATGCGCCTGCGCGCCGACGGGCAGCGTCACCATGTCGGGAATGTGGCCGAACGGCAGGCCCGTCACGACGGGAATGCCGACCACCGACCTCACCTGCTCGATCATCGCGTGAAGATCGTAGCCATTGTCGTAGTCGAACGGCTTGCCGCCCGAAAAGTCGCCGAACACGAGCGCCTGCTGCCGCTCGAGGATCCCCGCGAGATGCAGTTGATAGATCAGGCGCTCGATCCGGAACGGCTGCTCGTTGACGTCCTCGATGAACAGGATGCCGCCCTCGACGGGCGGCATATATGGCGAGCCGACCAGCGACGCCAGCACGGCCAGATTGCCGCCCCATAGCGTGCCTTTGACGTCGACGGCCCGCGCTTGCGGGAGCGTGCTCGAAATCGTGTAGGTATCCGAAGTCAGCGCGTGCCAGAAGTGCTTCATCGTGAAGTCGCTGACGGTTTCCGCGCCGAAATCGACCGCGAGCATCGGGCCGCCGAAAGTCGTCACGCCCGCCTGCGCCAGCAGCGCGAGCTGGAGCGCGGTGAAATCGCTGTGGCCCACGAACGCGATCGGCTGGTCGCGCAAGCGGCGTTGCAGGCCAGCGTAGTCGAGCCCGTGCAGAATGCGCACGGCGCCGTAGCCGCCGCGCACGGCGAGCACGATGTCGGGCAGCTCGCGCGACGAGTCCGCCAGCCGGTTCAGTTCCGCCGCGCGTTCGCCGTCGGTGCCGGCAAAGCGCTGGTAACGCCGCTGCGTCGCGTCGATGTTTTCGACGCGATGCCCTTGCGCGCGCAACCGTTTCAGCGCGAGATGAATTGCGTTCGGGTCGTGCGGGTAGCCCGAAGGCGCGATCAGTTCGATGGTGCGATGCGTGGCCATATCAGCCTGTTGTTCTGTTGACGGGATTGGTGTCTTAGAGCGCTTCGGACGCGCCAGGTTCGCCGTCGCGTCCGGCGGCTACGCGCCTTTCCCGCGCGGCGCGCCGCCGATCCGCGAAGAACGAGCGCAGCGCATCACCGCATTCGTCTTCGAGTACGCCGCCGATCACGGTCGTGTGATGGTTTAGCTGAGGATTCGCAAACGCATCGACGACGCTGCCGCACGCGCCCGTCTTCGGATCGCGCGCGCCGAACACGACGCGCGCAATCCGCGCATGCATGATCGCGCCAGCGCACATCAGGCAGGGTTCGAGTGTCACGTAGAGTTCGCAGCCCGGCAGCCGGTAGTTTCCGAGCTTTTGCGCGGCGGCGCGCAGCGCGGCCATTTCGGCGTGCGCGGAAGGATCGTGTCCGCTGATCGGGTGATTGAAGCCCTTCGCGATCACTTCGTCACCGCGCACGAGCACGGCACCGACGGGGACTTCGCCCGCGGCGCGCGCTTCGTCGGCAGCGGCCTGCGCGAGGCCCATGAAGTGGAGATCGCGTTCGGAGATATCGGTGCGTTCTGTCGGAGCAGCCGCGTCGGCATTCGAAGCGTTCGAGGCATTCGAAGCGCTCAAAACGTTGGAAGCGGCCGTAACGGGCACGGCAAGCGGCCGCGCGCCCGTTTGATCGGCGGCCGGCTGGGCCGGCGAACCGGCGGGCAAATCGGTTTGCGACGCGGAAGGATCGCCGTCGATGGTCACGCCGGCCCCGCTTCAGCGGCCGGATCATCGGCGGCGCGCTCCGAGAGACGCTCGGCGATCCGGCGGCAGTACTCGCGCGGCATGACCAGCGGGCCGCCGCGCAGCGATTCCAGCGCCATGTCGAGCGCCAGCATCTTCGCCTGCAGCTGGCAGCGGGTCGACCGGTCGCTGACGGCATCCAGCTCGTTCTGCAGGTCGCGCAGCGCCCGCAGCTGTTCGACGGCCGGCGGCACAAAGCCCGCATTCTTCAGAATGCGGTTCGCGATTCGAACTTCTTCGGGCACCAGTGCATCGTCGTCGAGCATCTGGGGCGCGCCGGCTCCCGGCAAATCGTCGAACTCGCCGCGCGCGGCCGCGGCGGCAATCCGTTGTTCGACAAGTGCATCAAGCAATTTCATTTGCAATCCACTACGTTGCGGCCCGGGCATTTTATCAGGAGCCGCGAAATGCATTTGCCATACGCCTAGAGTGTGCAATCAGGTCTTAGGAATTTTCGTATGGGATGGCGTTCAGCATCGAAATATGGTTGTCGATTTTCCTGCTCGCGTGCTCCGATCGCGCGGTCGTTTTTCTCCGACGCGCAATTTACACACTGTTACGCAGAGCGCGCGTCAATAATGACGCGCGCTTCCCTATACTCGTCGCCGTCCACAGCTGGTGGCGCCACGACACTCACGCAACATGACCCACTCCCGTTTTGCCCGCCCTCTCGTCCGAACGTCGCTGATCGCGCTTTGCGTCACGCTGCCGCTTGCCGGCTGTGTCGTTCCCGGCAATGCACCCTATGGTTCCGCTTACGGTTCGTCGTACGCCACCCAACCGGCGTATGGACAACCGGCCTACGCCCAGCCGGCTTACTCGCAGCCTGCGCAGCCCGGCTACGTGCAGCCCGGTTACGGACAGCCTGCCTATGCGCAGCCCGGATACGCGCAGCCGCCGCAGTATCAGCAGCCCTACGCGCAACAGCCGCAATATCAGCAACAGCCCGCGTACGATCAGTCCGACTGGCAGGACGGCCAGAACCAGGGCTATCAGCAGCCGCAGCAGGGCTACGGATACGGCGAGCAATACGGCGTCGTTTCGTCGATCCAGCCGCTGGCCAATCCGGGGGCCGTGACGGCGGGCGGCGTCGCGGGCACGGTGATCGGCGCCGTCGTGGGCGGCGTGATCGGCAACCAGTTCGGGCACGGTCATGGCCGCGATGCCGCGACGGCGATCGGCGTGCTGGGCGGCGCTGTCGCGGGCAATCAGCTTGGACAGCAGGCGGGCGCGTCGTCGCCGGGCGGCTTCCGGGTTTCCGTGCAACTGAACGACGGCTCGATGCGCGCTTTCGATGTCAGCACACCCGGCGACCTGCATCCGGGCGACCGCGTGCGCATCGCGGGCAACCGGCTCGACCGCTACTGACCGCTGCTGATTCGCCGATTGACTAGTGGCGCGCGTACGGCTGACGTCGGACGCGCGCAATGCGCGTGCAAGGCATGCACTATCATGCTGGCCGCGCCATCCAAACCCTGCTTGCGACGCTGCAATCCGGGATCATGCACTGTCCGTGGCTCGTAGAACATCGCAAACGGTCCGGATTGCGAGCCGACATCGAACGTCGCGTTGTTCTCGCAGCTCGAGCAGGCGAGATCAGCGATCGTCGCGCGCGGAAAATTCCAGCTCCAGCGCTTCGATCACCTTCGACAGCACGTCCCCCCAATCACCACGCTCCGACTGGTTGAAGATGCGCATGCCCGGATACCACGGACTGTCGGTGCGACCGCGCAGCCAGCGCCAGCATCCCGCGTAACGGTTCAGCAACCATACGCGCCTGCCCATCGCCGCCGCGAGATGTGCGACCGACGTATCGACGGCAATCACCAGATCGAGATGCTCGACGAGCGCCGCCGTATCGGCGAAGTCGGCGATTTCGCTCATCCAGTCGGTCACGTTCGGGCGCTTCGTTGGCGTCAGTTCTTTCGATGCGTCATCTGCTTTCTGCAAGCAGATCCACTGCGCACGAGGCCACGTCAGCAGTCGCTCGATCTGCGCGGGCGCGATGCTGCGCATCTGGTCCATGCGTGCGTTGATCTTTCCGCCCGCCCACACGATTCCGATGCGCGGCACGCCTTGCGGCGCCACTGCCGCGAGCCGTCCACGCCAATATTCGGCGCGCCGTGCATCAGCACGCAGATAACGGCTCGGCGCCGAAGCGAGGTTTTGCAGGCCGATGCCGAGGGCCATCGGCAACGAGAGCATCGGCGAATGGCAATCCCATTCGCTCCAGTCCGATGGCATGTCGTCGAGCAGCTTCAGTTGCGGATAGCGTGCGCCGAACGAGTCGTCGAAAAGCCTCCGCAATGGCTTCGGACAGTTGAATCCGATCGACGCGAAACGCGCGAGCGCGAGCGGGAAGAAACGGCAGAACTGCAATGCATCCCCGAGCCCCTGCTCGTACACGATGAAAAGCCGCGCGCCGTCTTTCGGCAAGGGCTCGCCCTGCCATTGCGGCACGGGCAACGCAACGGGCCGCGCGCCGCGCTCGCCGCGATTGTTGCCGAGCGCGGCCCAGCGGCACTCGAAATGCGGCCACGCCTCTTCGTACCGGCCGGCAGCGAGCATCATGTGGCCGATATTGCTGCGCGCTTCGAGATTCGACGGGTCGAGTGCGTAGGCGCGCCGATGATGCTCGATGGCCGCTTCGACATCGCCCAGCGCGTTCATCACGAGGCCGAGATTGTTGTGCGCGCCGGAGTGCGCCGGATTCGTGGCGATCACACTGCGATAGGCATGCTCCGCCCCTTCCATGTCGTCGTTCAGTTGCAGCGCCACGCCGAGATTGAAGGCGAGGATCGACGTATCGAACGCAACGGATGGCTGACTGCGCGCCAGATCGAGGCCGCGCTGCGCGCTCGCCGCGCCCGAGGCAAGCGCGCCCGAGCGGATCTGCACGACGCTCAGACTGTTGTAGAAAACGGGATCGGGACGCACGCGCAGCGCGTGCTCGATCCAGTGTGCTGCGCCCTCGGGCTCTTTCGCTTCAAGCGCAATCAGCCCTCGCAGATGCAGCGCGGCAGCATGTTCGGGCTGCATCTGGAGAATGCTCCCGGCATGCACGCGCGCCGTGTCGTACTGGCCGGAGACGAAGGCCCGCTCGGCCGCGGCGTAGAGCTGGCCGGTGTCTAAATGTGCGTGTGGCGTCATTCAATCATGTCCTTCGCGAAGAAGAAGCCGTTCTTGAGAACCTTCGCCGATGGTTCGATGGGCTCCTGCGCCGCGATGATCGCACCGAGCGGGTAAGCCGCTGTGAACTTGTGTCAAAGCACCGCTTCGCTGGACATGAACGGAAGAATAGTGCCAAGCCGGAACCCGCGTTCAGTTGCATCCGAATGCAGCGATGTGCACTGAAGCTACGTCATCCGAACTATTCTGCAGACCTTGCGCGTTCGTCTTGAACCGGACTGCGTGTAACGAGTTAGGCACTCAGACCGATTGGCGGCCGAATCCTGGTAGCGTAAGTTGGGGCACGGCAGCATGCAGCTACGCCGGTAGGGAAGCATCCACTATCGTCACTCGGGTGATGGCCCGCTCGTCGCGCAAAAAACAACGCCCGGCAGGTGCTCTCCTGCCGGGCGTTTGCATCATGTGGTGCCGTGTCAGATAGCGAAGACGCCGTCGTTCACTCCCACTCAATCGTCGCCGGCGGCTTGCCCGAAATGTCGTACACGACGCGATTGATGCCACGCACTTCATTGATGATCCGGTTCGACACATGACCAAGCAGATCGTGCGGCAGGTGTGCCCAGTGCGCCGTCATGAAGTCCAGCGTCTGCACGGCGCGCAGCGCGACGACATACTCGTACGTGCGGCCATCGCCCATCACGCCGACGCTCTTCACAGGCAGGAACACCGCAAACGCCTGGCTCGTCAGGTCGTACCATGACTTGCCCGTTTCCTTGTCGATGAACGTGCGCAGCGTCTCGATGAAGATCGCGTCCGCGCGGCGCAGCAGATCCGCATAGTCGCGCTTCACTTCGCCGAGAATCCGCACGCCGAGGCCGGGGCCCGGGAACGGATGGCGATACACCATCGACGGCGGCAGACCCAGCTTCACGCCCAGTTCGCGAACTTCATCCTTGAAGAGTTCGCGCAGCGGTTCGAGCAGCTTCAGGTTCAGCGTTTCCGGCAGGCCGCCGACGTTGTGGTGGCTCTTGATCGTGTGCGCCGCCTTCTTGCCCTTGCCCGCCGATTCAATCACGTCCGGATAGATCGTGCCTTGCGCGAGCCACTTCGCGTCCGTCAGCTTGCCGGCTTCGGTCTGGAACACTTCGACGAATTCCGCGCCGATGATCTTGCGCTTCGCCTCGGGATCGGTCACGCCCTTGAGCTTCGACATGAACGCTTCACTCGCGTCGACATGGATCACTTTGACGCCGAGGTTATCCGCGAACATCGACATCACCTGCTCGGCTTCGTTCAGGCGCAGCAGGCCGTGATCGACGAACACACATGTGAGCTGATCGCCGATCGCGCGATGCAGCAGCGCCGCCGCCACCGACGAATCCACGCCGCCCGACAGACCGAGAATCACGTGCTCGTCGCCGACCTGCTTGCGGATGTTTTCGACGGCTTCGTCGATGTAGTTGCCCATCTCCCAGTCAGGCTTCGCGCCGCAGATCTTCAGCACGAAACGCTCGAGCATCGCGCTGCCCTGCACCGTGTGCGTGACTTCCGGATGCCATTGCAAGCCGTAGAAGTGGCGCGCTTCGTCCGCCATCGCGGCGATCGGGCACGATTCCGTCGATGCCATCAGCTGAAAGCCCGCCGGCATTTCCAGCACCTTGTCGCCGTGGCTCATCCATACCTTCAGCATGCCGTGGCCTTCGGGCGTCGCGAAGTCCTGAATGCCGTCGAGGAAGCTCGTATGGTTGCGCGCGCGCACTTCCGCATAGCCGAACTCGCGCAGATGGCCGCTGTCGACCTTGCCGCCGAGCTGCTCGGCCATCGTCTGCATGCCGTAGCAAATGCCCAGCACGGGCACGCCCGCTTCGAACACCGCTTGCGGCGCGCGCGGCGTGTCGGTCTCGGTCACCGAGTTCGGGCCGCCCGACAGGATGATGCCCTTCGGCTTGAATTCGCGGATGAACTCGTCGCTGACATCGTGCGGATGGATTTCCGACAGCACGTGCGCTTCGCGAATGCGGCGTGCGATCAGTTGGGTGACTTGCGAACCGAAGTCGAGGATCAGGATCTTGTCATGCATGGCAGCGGACGGAATCTAAAAAGAACGGATAGGGAAAGCCGCGCAAGTCGCATCGCGACCAGGCGGCGTGGTATTCAAAACGGATCGGCTCGACGGACCTAATCGATTGCGCATAACCGGCGCATCGTGATCAGGCGCCATCGACGCAGTCCCGGCGATGCACTCGCAGCAGCGAAGCTGCATCGACAAAAGGCCTGCGCGCGGACGGATTCCGGTTGTTTCGGCAGAGAGCGTGTCGTATCGCGGATCAGCCATGAAACGGAGGCCGGGGCGTGCCGGACTTCGTTTCGGCCGCGCCGCGCTCCCGCGCGGCGGCTTCTTCGTCCGCTGCGGCTGCACGCTCGCGTGCGAGCGCATCTTCACGCGACCGGGACGCCGCTGCGCCCGGCGCAGCCGCAGTCAAATCCGGCTCGACGGGATGACCCGTCGCGGGACTGACGGGCGACGCTGCGTTCCCGGGACGCGTCGTGCCGAGCATCGGCTCGACTGCAAGCGACCCGCCCGCCGGATAGACGCCACCCGGACGCGCCGCGTTGCGCTCGCGCTCGGCCTTGCGCGCTTCGTTCGCCGTGTCGCGAGCGGCCACGCGGTCGGCACGCTCGGCGGACGCCGTGCCCGCCAGCCGATCGCGCCGGCGCACGGCGCTCGCCAGTCTCACGCCACCCAGGCCGATGACGAGCAGCACCGCGCCCGTCGCGACTGCCACCAGTTGACCGAGACCCGCCAGCGACGGCGTATGCAGCCCGACCAGCCAGATCAGCATCAGCACGCCCGTCAGCCAGTTCACATGGCCGACGACCTTGGCCACCGTCGCCGTCATCGCGCCGTCGATCGACGCATGCAGCGCAAGCCACGCGAGCCCGACCAGCGCGATACCGAAGCCTTGACCGACCACCACCGGGTCCGTCTGCGCCAGCTGCAGCGCGTCGTACAGCGATTTCCACGGCGTGAGCAGGAAAAGCAGCCCGAACGCCAGCAGTATCAGAGCATCGATGATCAGTACGGCACGCAGCAGCGGCTTCATCGGCGATCAGTCCACGTGGTAGTTGGGCGCTTCCTTCGTGATCTGCACGTCGTGCACGTGCGATTCGCGCATGCCCGCAGCCGTGATTTCGACGAACGCGGCCTTCTCGTGCAGTTCGTCGATCGTGTTGCAGCCGCAGTAGCCCATGCTCGCGCGCACGCCGCCGATCAACTGGAACAGGATCGCGCCGACCGAGCCCTTGTACGCGACACGGCCTTCGATGCCTTCGGGCACCAGCTTGTCGATGTTCGCGGAGTTGTCCTGGAAGTAGCGGTCAGCCGCGCCGTCCTTCATCGCGCCGACGGAGCCCATGCCGCGATACGATTTGTACTGGCGGCCCTGATACAGGAACACGTCGCCCGGCGACTCTTCCGTGCCGGCGAACATGCTGCCCATCATCACGGCGTTCGCGCCCGCGGCCAGTGCCTTGCTGACGTCGCCCGAGAAACGCACGCCGCCGTCCGCGATCACGGGAACGCCGGAGCCCTTGAGCGCCGCCGACACGTTCGCGATCGCCGAAATTTGCGGCACGCCGACACCCGCGACGATACGCGTCGTGCAGATCGAGCCCGGGCCGATGCCGACCTTCACGCCGTCCGCGCCGTACTCGACGAGCGCTTTCGCTGCATCGGCCGTCGCGATGTTGCCGCCGATCACCTCGACGTGCGGGAAGTTCTTCTTGACCCACTGGACGCGCTCCAGCACGCCCTTGCTGTGGCCGTGCGCCGTATCGACGACGATCACGTCGACGCCCGCCTGCACCAGCAGCGACACGCGCTCTTCATTGTCCGCGCCGACGCCGACAGCGGCGCCCGCGCGCAGCTTGCCGTGCTCGTCCTTGCAGGCATCCGGGTGCTCGGTCTGCTTCGTGATGTCCTTCACGGTCATCAGGCCGCGCAGTTCGAATGCGTCGTTGACGACCAGCACACGCTCGAGGCGGTGGCTGTGCATCAGCGCCTTTGCCTCGGCGAGCGGCGTGCCTTCCTTGACCGTCACGAGGCGCTCGCGCGGCGTCATGATCGTGCGCACGGGCTCTTCGAGGCGCGTTTCGAAGCGCAGGTCGCGGTTCGTCACGATGCCGATCAGCTGCGCGCCTTCGACGACCGGGAAGCCCGAAATGCCATGCTGGCGCGACAGGGCGATCACGTCGCACACCTTCATCTGCGGCGGGACGGTGATCGGATCGCGCACGACGCCCGATTCGAAACGCTTGACCTTCGCGACTTCGCGAGCCTGCTCGGCTGCCGTGAGATTCTTGTGGATGATGCCGACGCCGCCCATCTGCGCCATTGCGATGGCGAGGCGGGCTTCCGTGACGGTGTCCATCGCGGCGGACACGAGCGGCATATTGAGGGAGATCTTGCGGGTCAGCCGGGTTTTCAGGCTGGTGTCGCGCGGCAGAACGTCGGAGAAGGCCGGGACGAGGAGCACGTCATCGAACGTGAGTGCTTTTTGGATCAGACGCATGGCAAATCCTATAGGCGCAAAAGCGAATTATACGCGATACATCCCCGGTTTTCACTGCGCGAACAGTCAGTTAGCGAAATTGTTCAACGTTTTTTCGCATCGACCGGCAGCCGAATTTCGCTTCCGCGTTCGGCTCGCGTTCGATCCGGTTTCGTTTGCTCATTCGAGCGCGCGAGCTTTCGTCAGCATGGTTGCTGTGCCTGCAAAGTGCAGAATCGAACAAGACGCAGGCGCTTGCGGCCCGTTATGCTTCGCACACTTTCAGTTTTCGATTCGAGGCAGGCGATGCAGCGCGGCGTGGTGTACGGGATGTTGGCGGGAGCGTTATGGGGCATGGTCTTTCTGGTGCCGCGCCTGCTGCCCGATTTTTCGCCCGTGCTGCTGAGCGCGGGCCGATACGTGATGTACGGCGTGGTGTCGCTCGTCGCCGCGCTGCCGTCGGCGCGCTCGCTGCTGCGCCGGCTCACCCGCGAAGACCTGAACGCGCTCGTCAAGCTCGCGCTCGCGGGCAACCTGCTCTACTACCTGCTGCTGACAGGCGCGGTTCACCTCGTCGGCATTGCGCCGTCGTCGTTGATCGTCGGCGTGCTGCCCGTCACGGTGACGCTGCTCGGCCGGCGCGATCACGGCGCAGTGCCGCTCACGCGGCTCGTGTGGCCGCTTGCGCTCGTCGTCGCGGGCATCGCGTGCATCAATGTCGACGTGTTCCGCGCGTCGGGGGCCGGGTCGGTGTCGATCGCGACGAAGCTGGTGGGCATTGCCTGCGCAGTCGGCGCGCTCGCCTGCTGGACGTGGTTTGCCGTCGAAAACGCGCGCTATCTGCAGCGTCAGACACATTTCAGCGGCAACGAATGGTCGGTGCTGTGGGGCGTCGTCACCGGCCTGCTCGGCGCGCTGCTGTGGCTTGTCGTGGCGCTGCTGCCGTCCGCGGCCGTCGATACGTCGCACATCGATACGCGCTGGCATCTCTTCTGGCTGTTGAATCTGGGGCTCGCGTTCGGCGCGTCGTGGCTCGGCAACGGCCTGTGGAACGCGGCGTCCAAGCGTCTGCCGCTCACGCTGTCGGGCCAGCTGATCGTGTTCGAGACGCTGTTCGCGCTGCTCTACGCGTTCATCTACGACCATCGCATGCCGCGTCCGCTCGAACTGGCGGCGATCGTGCTGCTCGTTGCGGGCGTCAGCTGGTCGGTGCGCCAGCATGCCGGCGACGATTCGGACCGATCGACGCTCGAAGAAAAGGCCCAGGCGGCCGTGCATTGAGCGTCGCGCGGCACCCCGCTGTCGACCAGGCAAAAAAAACCGACGCGGAGCACTCGGCCGTCGACCAGGCAAGAAAACCGACGCCCGGCCGTCCAGCGGACATAAAAAACGGCGCACCGTGTCATGCGGTGCGCCGTCTGACGTTCTTTCGCTACTTCTATGGTCTTGCGTCAGCGTGGCCTTGCGTCAGCGCGAATCCTTGGGCAGCCACTTGCGGCCCTCGACCGACCCTTCCCTGCGCGACTTCTCGACACGCCGCTGCCGCGACACCTTCGGATCGACGATCAGCGGACGGTAGATCTCAACGCGATCGTGATCCGCGAGCACGGCATCGAGCGGCTTGAGCTTGCCGAACACGCCCGTCTTCTGCTTCGTCAGATCGATGTCGGGATGCCGCGTGAGTATGCCGCTCGCGTCGATGGCCTGCCGGAGCGTCGCGCCTTGCGGCAGTTCGAGCCGGATCAGCGTCTGCTCGTCAGGCAGCGCGTAGCACACTTCGATGGTCAGATTCACGCTCATGCCTTGCCGTAGCGCTGGTCGGCGCGCTTCACGAACGATTCGACGAAAGTGTTCGCGATATGGTTGAACACCGGCCCGATGATCTTTTCCAGCAGGATGCTCGTGAACTCGTAGTGCAGCGCGAATTCGATCTTGCATGCGTCCGCGCGCAGCGGCGTGAAGCGCCAGTATCCGGTGAACTTGCGAAACGGACCGTCGGCGAACTCCATGTCGATACGCGTGGGACGCTCCTGCGTGTTGTGGGTCGCGAAGTGCTGCTTGATGCCCTTGAAGTTGATGTCGATCTTCGCCTCCATCAGATTATCTTCCTGGCGGCGGATCTCGACGCCGCCGCACCACGGAAGAAAATTGGGGTAGTCGGCGACATCGGTGACGAGGTCGAACATCTGTTCCGCCGAATGGCGTATCAACACGGTTTTCTGGACATCTGCCATAAATTGAACAGCGCGTGGCAACGGTGATTGGGAAATAGCGAACGCGTGACAACTGAGTGACACCGCGGCGGGTTTTCGGCGGCCCGCTTTGCTAAAATCGTGATTTTAAACGAGTTGAGCCGTTTCCATTCATGAGCATCATCGACAACAGAAAAGCGTTCTTCGACTATTCGATCGAGGAGCGTTACGAGGCGGGGCTCGTGCTGGAGGGCTGGGAAGTCAAGGCGCTGCGCGCCGGGCGAGGCCAGATCAAGGAAGGCTACGTCGTGATCAAAAACGCCGAGCTGTTTCTGATCGGCACGCACATCAGCCCGCTGCCCGAGGCGTCGAAATTCGCCAATCTGGACCCCGTGCGCACGCGCAAGCTGCTGCTGCGCGCGGAAGAAATCAGCAAGCTGATCGGCAAGGTCGAGCAGCGCGGCTACACGCTCGTGCCGCTGAACTTTCATTACAAGAACGGCCGCGTCAAATGTGAAATAGGCCTCGCGAAGGGCAAGAAGCTGCACGACAAGCGCGAAACCGAGAAGAAGCGCGATTGGGAACGCGAAAAAGCGCGACTGATGCGCACGCCGACCTGAGCCGCCGTGCCCGTTTCAGTCGTCAGATAGACAATGGCCCGCACTAACATGCGGGCCATTTTCCTGTTGTCATGCAGATGTGGAACGCGCGCTGATGTCGCGCGCGCCAAACGTTCAGGCGGTCGTGTTGCCCTGCTTCACGATGGTCAGCGCCGAGGCGATCATCGAGCTCATGTCCGACATGTTGCCCGGCACGATCAGCGTGTTACCCGCCTTCGCCAGATTCCCAAACGCGTTCACGTACTGCTCAGCGACCTTCAGATTCACGGCTTCCATGCCGCCCGTCGACTGAATCGCGGCAGCGATCTTCTGGATTGCCTGAGAGTTCGCTTCGGCAACAGCCAGAATCGCCGCCGCCTGGCCTTGCGCCTGGTTGATCGCCGCCTGACGCTCGCCTTCGGACTTCTGGATGGCCGCTTCGCGTCCGCCCGACGCGATATTGATCTGCTCCTGCTTGCGCCCTTCCGACGCCGCGATCAGCGCGCGCTTCTCCCGTTCGGCCGTGATCTGCGCCTGCATCGCGTGGAGGATTTCCTTCGGCGGCGTCAGGTCCTTGATCTCGTAGCGCAGCACCTTGACGCCCCAGTTCGAGGCCGCTTCGTCGAGCGCCGACACGATCGAATGATTGATGAAGTCGCGTTCCTCGAACGTCTTGTCGAGTTCGAGCTTGCCGATCACCGAACGCAGCGTGGTCTGCGACAACTGCGTGATCGCGAACACGAAGTTGCTCGATCCATAGGACGCCTTCATCGGATCGGTGACCTGAAAATACAGCACGCCGTCGACCTGCAACTGCGTGTTGTCGCGCGTGATGCAGACCTGGCTCGGCACGTCGAGCGGAATCTCCTTGAGCACGTGCTTGTACGCGATCCGGTCGATGAACGGCAGCACGAACGTCAGGCCCGGCGTCAACGTCGCGTGATAGCGGCCGAGGCGCTCCAGCACCCATGCGTGCTGTTGCGGCACGATCTTGATCGTCTTCGCGGCAGTCACGATCACGACAATCAGCAACACGAGTCCAACGACACTCGACGGTTCCATTCCTGCACCCCCAAACTGTTTTTGAATTGTTGTGCGCATCTGAATGCGCGCGAGTTGCGTCCGAATGACGCCGAATCAGAGTCCGTTGTTCAAACCCGAGCCGCGTGCTTTCTCGCGACAACGACGAGGCAGTTGCCACGCAACGCAGTGATCTCGTAGAGATTCGCGTCTTCCGGTTCGCCGGGTGCGAGCTCGACTTCCCATGAAGCACCGCGATAGCTGGTCCGCGCGCGCCCGTCGTGCCACGCGGGCACCGTGAGCGTCGAGCCGATGTCGAGATTGACGTCGGGATTGCGCGCGGCTTCGGCGCGCGTTTTCGTCTTGCGCCCGTAGCGCGACTTGCGCAGCACGAGCACCGCGCCGAGCGCGACGACGGCTGCGACGCCGAACTGCAACGGCAAGCCGGCGCCCGCCAGGCGCGCAAGCGCCGCCGCGATAAAGCCCAGCGCCACCATCAGCAGATAGAACGTACCCTGCATCAGTTCGAGCACGATCAGCACGCCTGCGCCAATCCACCAGAACAGCCCGCTATGCATCACGTTGGCCTCCACAAAGCAAAACACCCCGGATCTACCGGGGTGTTTATAGCATGAAGCGTCAACGTTTTATCGTTCGCCGAAGTACGTTTTACACACCTCTACGAACGATGCGCAATGCTTACTTCGCCGTCGTTTTCGCCAGCGCCTGCCACGTTTCGATGATCGTGTCCGGGTTCAGCGAGATCGACGCGATGCCTTCGTCCGTCAGCCATTGCGCGAAATCCGGATGATCCGACGGGCCCTGGCCGCAGATGCCGACGTACTTGTTCAGGCGCAGGCACGTGTCGATCGCGCGCTTGAGCATGAACTTGACGGCGGGATCGCGCTCGTCGAAGTCGACGGCCAGCAGTTCCATGCCCGAGTCGCGGTCGAGGCCGAGCGTGAGCTGCGTCAGGTCGTTCGAGCCGATCGAGAAGCCGTCGAAGTACTGCAGGAACTCTTCGGCGAGGATCGCGTTCGACGGCACTTCGCACATCATGATCAGGCGCAGGCCGTTTTCGCCGCGCTTCAGGCCGTACTTCGCGAGCAGGTTCACCACGCGCTCCGCCTGCTTCAGCGTGCGCACGAACGGCACCATGATCTCGACGTTGTCGAGGCCCATCTCTTCGCGCACACGCTTGAGCGCCATGCACTCCATTTCGAACGCCTGCGCGAAGTCTTCGGCGATGTACCGCGATGCGCCGCGGAAGCCGAGCATCGGGTTTTCCTCGTCCGGCTCATAGCGCGAGCCGCCGATCAGCTTCTTGTACTCGTTCGACTTGAAGTCCGACAGACGCACGATCACGGGCTTCGGATAGAACGCCGCGCCGATCGTCGCGATGCCTTCCGTCAACTTGTCGACGTAGAACGCACGCGGCGATGCATGACCACGCGCGACGCTTTCGACGGCCTTCTTCAGGTCCTGATCGACGTTCGGATACTCGAGAATCGCCTTCGGGTGAACGCCGATGTTGTTGTTGATGATGAATTCCAGACGCGCGAGACCCACGCCCTTGTTCGGTAGTTGCGCGAAGTCGAACGCGAGCTGCGGATTGCCCACGTTCATCATGATCTTCACGGGGATGTCCGGCAGTTCGCCACGCTGGATTTCCGTCACTTCCGTTTCGAGCAGGCCGTCGTAGATCTTGCCTTCGTCGCCTTCCGAGCACGACACCGTGACGAGCGCGCCGTCCTTCAGCACGTCGGTCGCGTCGCCGCAGCCCACCACGGCGGGCACGCCCAGTTCGCGCGCAATGATCGCCGCGTGGCAGGTGCGGCCGCCACGGTTCGTGACGATGGCCGACGCGCGCTTCATCACCGGCTCCCAGTTCGGGTCGGTCATGTCCGCGACCAGCACGTCGCCCGGCTGCACGCGCTCCATCTCGGACGGATCGTGAATCACGCGCACGGGGCCTGCGCCGATCTTCTGGCCGATTGCGCGGCCCGTCGCCAGCACCTGCGACTGGCCCTTCAGCTTGAAGCGCTGCTCGGCCTTGTTGTGACCC
Source organism: Paraburkholderia phymatum (assembly GCF_038900715.1). Taxonomy (GTDB): domain Bacteria; phylum Pseudomonadota; class Gammaproteobacteria; order Burkholderiales; family Burkholderiaceae; genus Paraburkholderia; species Paraburkholderia phymatum_A. The sequence continues at coordinate 127,426 of NZ_JAYMRZ010000008.1, forward strand.
TGGCTCTTCACCGTTTCAGGACGCGCCTGCAGAATGAAGATCTTGCCGTCGCGGCCGTCCTTGCCCCACTCGATGTCCATCGGACGCTCGTAGTGCTTCTCGATGATGACCGCGTACTTCGCGAGTTCGATCACGTCGTCGTCGGTGATCGAGAAACGGTTGCGCTGCTCGTGCGACACGTCGACGGTCTTCACGCGGCCTTCTTCGCCCGCTTTAGTGAACTCCATCTTGATGAGCTTCGAGCCGATCGAGCGACGGATGATCGGGTATTTGTTCTGCGCGAGCGTGGTCTTGAAGACGTAGAACTCGTCCGGATTCACCGCGCCTTGCACGACGGTTTCACCGAGGCCATAGCTCGACGTGATGAATACGGCGTCCTTGAAGCCCGACTCGGTGTCGAGCGTGAACATCACGCCCGCTGCGCCGACGTCCGAGCGCACCATGCGCTGCACGCCCGCCGACAACGCGACTTCAGCGTGCGTGAAGCCCTTGTGGACGCGATAGGAGATGGCGCGGTCGTTGTACAGCGACGCGAACACGTGCTTCATGCGATCGAGCACGTCTTCGATGCCGACCACGTTCAGGTAGCTTTCCTGCTGGCCCGCGAACGATGCGTCCGGCAGGTCTTCCGCCGTTGCCGACGAACGGACCGCGAACGACAGTTCCTCAGGCGAGCTTTTCGAGAGCGTTTCGAACGCCACGCGGATTTCCTGCTCGAGACGCGGCTGCATCGGGGCGTCGACGATCCATTGACGGATCTCCTTGCCCGCAGCGGCAAGCGCCTTTACGTCGTCGACGTCGAACGTCTCCAGACGTTGCGCGATGCGTTCGGTCAGGCTGTTGTGATGCAGGAACTCGCGGAATGCGAGCGCCGTCGTCGCAAAGCCGGTCGGCACCCGCACGCCCGCTTCCGCGAGCTGACTGATCATCTCGCCGAGCGAAGCATTCTTGCCGCCGACGATATCCACGTCGGTCATTCGCAACTGCTCGAATGGAACTACATACGCCTGATCCTTAGCAACGTTAACTGCGTTAGTCATACAAGCCCCTAAGTGTGAAAAAAATGCTCGATTGCGCAAGTGGGCTTGAACACGAGGCGCTCATAGGAAGCGTGGCTCGTGCCTTACGCAACCTGTTGGAAAAGCAATCGCGGAAGGCCTCGGCGATCGACACGAAGCCCGACGAAGCAGGAGATTGAACGAACTTGCGGCTTTGCGATGCAAGATACGAACAAATCGCGACGCAATCCAAGTGCGATAACGGATAGTTACCCGCGATTTGGCTGCAATTGCTTATCCAACAGGTTGCCGCTATTCTACCGTGCCGACTCTCGAAATGTGACAGTCGGACAAGAATTGCGCCGCGAGCGGCGCCGCTGCAGGGTTTCCGGCCAGCCACCGGGCAGCGCGCGCCATGCGGCGATGTCTCATTTGAGCGGATTTTGACGCTCGCGTTCCCTGCCCCCACTGATGCCGCCCACCGTATTCATCGTCTCCGACGGTACCGGGATTACTGCCGAAACCTTCGCGCATTCGATCCTCTCCCAGTTCGACCAGAAATTTCGCCTGGTCCGCGTGCCATTCGTCGATTCGACGGAAAAAGCGTATGCCACGCTCGAAAAGATCAACGAATCCGCCCATCACGAAGGCCGCCGCCCGATCGTCTTCACGACGCTCGTGAACAGCGCGTCGAACCAGATCGTGAAGGACTCGAACGCGCTCGTGCTGGACATGTTCCAGACCTTCGTCGAGCCGCTCGAACTGGAACTGGAGCTGAAGTCGAGCCACGCGATGGGCCGCGGCCACCAGAACGCCGACACCGAGGAGTACAAGAACCGGATCGAGGCGATCAACTTCTCGCTCGCCCACGACGACGGCCAGTCGAATCGCAATCTGGAAGAAGCGGATGTGATCCTCGTCGGCGTGTCGCGCAGCGGCAAGACGCCGACGAGCCTATATCTGGCGATGCAGTACGGCGTGAAGGCCGCGAACTATCCGCTGATCCCCGAAGACTTCGAGCGCGGCAAGCTGCCGACGCCGCTGCTCGCGCATCGCACGAAGATGTTCGGGCTGTCGATCGATCCGCAGCGGCTTTCGGAAATTCGCAACGAGCGGCGCCCCGGCAGCAAGTACGCCGCGCTGGAAAACTGCCGCTACGAAATCAACGAAGCGGAGACGATGATGCGGCGAGAAGGCATCAAGTGGCTGTCGTCGACGCACAAGTCGATCGAGGAAATCGCGACGACCATCCTGCAGGAAATCAGGCTCGACCGGTCGTCGTATTGATGCAGCCGCAGTGAAGGCTAGCTGGAAGCGCGCGGCTCGTGCTCGCGCTGCTGCCGGCACTGCTCGAAAAGACACACGGCGGCCGCTGCCGCGACGTTCAGCGACTCCATTCCGCCGGGCTGAGGAATCGTCACGCGATACGTCACCGCGTCGCGCCACGTCTGCGACACGCCCGCCCCTTCGTTGCCGAACACCCAGGCGACCGGGCCCGACAGATCGGTGTCGTAAATCGCCTGCGCGCCGTGCGAGTCCGTGATCGCGACGGGCACGTCGAGCCGCCCGATCAGCGTCTGCGGTTCGACATCCTCATGAATCTGCAGCAGGAAATGCGCGCCCATGCCGGAGCGCAGCACTTTCGACGACCACGCGTACGCGGTGCCCGGCGCGCAAAACACGTGGCCGATGCCCGCCGCCGCCGCGCTGCGCAGAATCGAGCCGACATTGCCCGCGTCCTGCACACCGTCGAGCACGATGCAGCCTTGCATGACGCGATCGGGCAGCGCCTCGTCGAGCTTCTCGACGAGCAGCAGCATGCCGACGCCGTTCACGACACTCGACAGTTGCCCGAAGAGCGCATCGGGCAACGTGACGATGCGCCGCTCGTCGATGCGCGCGACGATGGCCTGCGCTTCGTCGTGGCGCAGCGCGCCTTCCGTGACGACGCACGTCTCGGGCTGTCCCGCGACATCGAGATAGGCGCTCGCGAGATGAAACCCTTCGAGCAGCGCATGGCCGCTCCGGCGCTGTTGATGCGTCGAACCGGCCAATGCCTTCAGACGTTTGTAGAGCGGATTGTCCCGCGAGGTAATGGCTTTCACTGGCAGCGAAGACGGTGTCGGTAGCGTGAAAAAACGGGTGAAAAGAAAAGCGCCCGAAGGCGCTTGAGTCGCTTCCGCGAGGCTCAGAACGGCGCGCTGTCGTCTGCGATGAGCACGTCGTCGTCACTGGTGACGGGCGGCACGATCACGACGTCCTCAGGCAGATCGACGGCCATGCCGAGCCGCAGATACGCGTCGCGCACAGGCGCAAACGAGCGCCGGTGATGCTCGCACGGACCATGGTCGCGCAGCGCCAGCAGATGCTGCGGCGTGCCGTAGCCCGCGTGCGCATCGAAGCCGTACATCGGGAACGTCTGATGCAGTTCAAGCAGCATCCGGTCGCGCGTGACCTTCGCGAGAATCGACGCCGCCGAGATGCACGGCACGAGCGCATCGCCGCTGACGATCGCCTCGCTGCGAATGCTGAGCATCGGGCAACGGTTGCCATCGATCTTCGCAAGCGTCGGCGCGACCTTCAGGCCTTCGACGGCGCGCTTCATCGCGAGCATCGTCGCGTGCAGGATGTTCAGCGTGTCGATCTCTTCGACGGACGCCGACGCGACGCAATACGCAATCGACCGCTCGATGATCTTCTCGTACAGCTCTTCGCGCTTTTTCGCAGTCAGCGCCTTCGAATCGCCGAGTCCACGGATGCGAGGTTTCGTCGGATCGAGAATGACAGCGGCTGCAACCACGGGGCCCGCGAGCGGACCGCGCCCTGCTTCGTCGACGCCGCAAACGACGTCTTCCGGCGATGAAAAATCGAGGCCGGTCTGTTTCGCGATCGTCGCGGACGCCTTGCGGCGCGGCGCGGCCTTGCCCGTCGCGCCCGTCATGGACGCCCCCGACGCGCTTCGACGACGCCGACGACCGCTTCCGCGGCTCGCTGCGCTGTGTTCTGCTTCAGCACGTGATGCATCTCGGTGAAGATTTCCGTCAGCGTGCGCCGGTTTGCGTCGTCGCGCAACTGAGTCAGCGTGGCATCGGCCAACGCTTCGGGTGTCGCGAAGTGCTGCAGGATTTCGGGCACGACGAAACGCCCGGCGAGGATATTCGGCAGGCCCACGTACGGCAGATAGCCCTGACGGCGCATGATCTGTCCCGTCAGCCAGGGCACCTTGTACGAAATTACCATCGGCTTCTTCAGCAGCGCCGCTTCCAGCGTGACCGTGCCGCTTTTCACGAGAATCGCGTCCGCGGCCGTCATCGCGAGCTGCGCGTTGCCGTCCGTCAGCGTGAGCGGCAGTTTCGGGTGCGAGTCGACGAGCGGCTTCAGCAGTTCGCGCAGCGCAGGCGTCGCAGCCGGCATCACGAAGCGCACGCCCGGCTCGCGCTGCAACATCAGTTCCATCGCGTCGAAGAACGTCGGTCCGATCAGTGAGATTTCCGAGCGGCGGCTGCCCGGCAGCACGGCGATCACCGGGCCGCCTTCGGGCAGGCCGAGCACGCGGCGCGCGCCCGGCACGTCCGGTTCGAGCGGGATTTCGTCCGCGAGCGGATGGCCGACATAGGTCGCCGCGACGCCCGATTTCTCGAGTAGCGCCTTTTCGAATGGAAACACGCACAGCATGTGATCGACGGCCTTGACGATCTTCTTGATCCGGCCGCCGCGCCATGCCCAGATCGACGGACAGACGAAGTGGATGGTCGGAATGCCCGCATCGCGCAACGCGTGCTCGAGGCCGAAGTTGAAGTCAGGCGCGTCGACGCCGATGAACACCGACGGCGGCTCCGCCAACAACTGCCGCCTCAGCTCGTTGCGGATGCCGAGAATCTCGGGAATATGCTTCAGCGCTTCGACGTAGCCGCGCACCGACAGCTTTTCCATCGGAAAATGCGCGTCGAAGCCCTTCGCGATCATGCGCGGACCGCCGATGCCGAAGTACTGCGTCCCTTGCGGCAGACGGGCCGCGAGCCCGTCCAGCAGCGACGCCGCGAGCAGGTCGCCCGACGGCTCGCCGGCCACCATTGCGAGCCGCAGCGGACTGGTAGGCAACGGCATCGGTCAGCGAATGATGCCGCGCTGCGACTGCTCGACGAATTCGACGAGCGCGCGCACGGGCTCGTCGCCATCGCCTCCCGCCGTCGCGAGTTCGCGCAATTGCACCTTCGCTTCTTCGAGCGACAGGCTGTTCTTGTACAGCAGGCGATATGCGGAGCGCAGCGCCGAAATGGCGTCCGGCGAGAAGCCGCGGCGGCGCAGCCCTTCGACGTTGATGCCGTGCGGCTCGGCCTTGTTGCCCGCGGCGATCACGAACGGCGGAATGTCCTGCACAAGCGCCGACGCGCCGCCCAGCATCGAGTGCGCGCCGATGCGCACGAACTGATGCACGCCCGACATGCCGCCGACAATCGCGTGATCGCCGATGATCACATGGCCTGCCATCTGCGCATTGCTCGACAGGATCACGTTGCTGCCGATCTGGCAGTCGTGGCCGATGTGCACGTAGGCCATGATCCAGTTGTCGTCGCCGAGCGTCGTGATGCCCTGGTCCTGCACGGTGCCCGTGTGGATCGTCGTGAATTCGCGGATCGTGTTGCGGTTGCCGATCACGAGCTTCGTGGGCTCGTCGCGGTACTTCATGTCCTGCGGCCGGCCGCCGACCGACGCGTAATGGCCGATGCGGTTGTCTTCGCCGACCGTCGTATGACCTTCGATCACGCTGTGCGAACCGACCGTGGTGCGCGCACCGATCGTGACGTGCGCGCCGACGATTGCGTACGGTCCGATCTCGACCGATTCGTCGAGCTGCGCGCCCGACTCGATGATCGCAGTAGGATGAATCCTGCTCATGCGCCCTCGCTGTATTTCCCGCTGTATTTCCGTTACATGGCGCGGATGACGCTGCGGCGCCGTCCAGCGCGTTCGAGCCGTCACGTTGCAATCCATCTTGTGACAGCCCGAAGTTTCGATTGTTCTGCCGCCGGCGTTGCGGCATGACGGAGCATCATCTGCCTCTTCCGTCCGCCGTCCGCCCGCCACGGCCGTTACTGCCTGTTGCCTTGCGTCACTCGCTGTCGGCCTGACGCACCGCGCACATCAGATCGGCTTCCGCCGCCACCTGGCCGTCCACTTCGGCGCGCGCCTTGAACTTCCAGATGCCGCGCATATGGCGCTCGAACGTGGCGTTCAGGATCAGCTGGTCACCCGGTTCGACGACGCGCTTGAAGCGCGCATTGTCGATGCCGACGAACAGGTACAGCGTGTTGTCGGGATCATGTGGCTCTTCGGAAAAGGTCAGGAGCGCCGCCGTCTGCGCCAGCGCTTCCAGGATCAGCACGCCCGGCATCACGGGACGCTTCGGGAAGTGGCCCATGAAGAACGGTTCGTTGATCGTCACATTCTTCAGCGCCTTGATGCTCTTGTGCGGCTCGAGTTCGAGCACCCGATCGACGAGGAGGATCGGATAGCGATGCGGCAGCAGCGTGAGGATCTTGTGGATGTCGAGATTGATTTTTTCGGTGCTCATGGTGTTTCTGCTCACGCATTGGTTGCGCGATGATGACTGCGAATGCTGGGTGCTGGCGCATGGATGACGAAACGCGCCCTGCCGCCCGTTCCTGTGCCGGCCGCGCGCCGCCTGACGGCCGCGTGCGCCGGCGCTTCCCGCCGGTCGACGCTTACGCCTTGTCTCCGGAGGCGCTGGCGACGGCGGCTTCGAGTGCCTTGATACGGTCTCGCAGCTTGTCGAGATTGCGCATCAACGCGGCGCTTTTGTTCCAGTCGGCGTGATCCACGGCCGGGAACGCGCTCGTGTACATGCCGGGTTTCAACAGCGACTTCGACACGCCCGACTTGGCCGTGACGATCACGTAGTCGGCCAGCGTGACATGGCCGGCAATGCCGACCGCGCCGCCGATCATGCAGTGACGGCCGATCGTCGTGCTGCCGGCGATGCCCGCGCAACCCGCGATCACCGTATAGGCGCCGATCTTGCAGTTATGGCCGATCTGCACGAGGTTGTCGATTTTCACGCATTCTTCGATCACGGTATCGGCCATCGCACCACGATCGATCGTCGTGTTCGCACCGATTTCGACATCGGGCCCGATCGACACGCCGCCGACCTGCGGAATCTTTACCCAGCTGCCCGTGCGCGCGTCGCCGTCGCCGACGAAATCCGGCGCAAAGCCGAAGCCGTCCGAGCCGATCACGGCGCCCGCATGAACGATCACACGCTCGCCGATCGTGCAGCCGTGATAGACGGCGACGTTCGGATACAGACGCGAACCCGCGCCGATCTTCGTGCCGCGCCCGATGAACACGTTCGCGTCGAGCCGCACGTTATCGCCGATCGCGGCACCCGCTTCGACCGTCACGTTCGGGCCGATCACGGCACTCGCGGCGATCTGCGCGGAAGGATCGACGGTCGCGCTCGCGTGCACGCCCGGCTGCGCCTTCGGCGCGGCCATGTCGATGAAGGCCTGCGCGAGACGCGCGAAATAAGCGTAGGGATTCGGCGTGACGATGAAGTTACGACCGTCGCGCGAAGCGAGCTTCGCGAGATCCGCCGCGTTGATCAGCACCGCGCCCGCGCGCGTCGTTTCGACCTGCGCCAGATATTTCGGGTTGGCGAGGAACGCCAGTTGATCCGGGCCAGCCTGATCGAGCGGCGCCAGATTGCCGACGCGGTGCGCGCGATCGCCGACGACCTCGCCGCCGAACCGCTGCACGATCTCCTCGAGCGTGAATGCCATGCGTGTACTGCTCCTGCTGTTCAGTTGCCTGCCTTGCGCGCGGACCGCGCGCCGGGTGTGTTTCGCGGGACGGTCTTGCGCCGTGTTTGCGCGAGGATTGCGCTCTTGCCCCTGTGCCTGTCAGTTGCCGCTGCTGCTGCCGTTACCCGACGATGCGAGCGCTTTCAGCACCTGGTCGGTGATGTCGATGCGCGGGCTCACGTAGACCGCTTCCTGCACGATCAGGTCGTAGTGCTGCTGCTCGGCGATCTGCTTGATCACCTTGTTCGCGCGGTCGAGCACAGCCGCCAGCTCTTCGTTGCGGCGCTGGTTCAGGTCTTCGCGGAACTCGCGCTGCTTGCGCTGGAAGTCCGTGTCGAGCTGCGACAGGTCGCGCTGCTTCTGCGCGCGATCGGCGGGCGCCATCGACGCGCCGTTCCTGTCGAGCGAGTCCGACATCGACTTGAGACGCTGCGCCATGTCCTGCAGGTCCTTGTCGCGCTTCGCGAACTCCGCTTCCAGCTTGGTCTGCGCCGCTTTCGCCGCCGCCGATTCACGCAGGATGCGATCCGAATTCACCGCGGCGATCCGCGCTTCCTGCGCCTGCGCGGCATTCGCCGCGCCCACGCCGAGCGTCATGACCAGGGCCATTGCGCACGCCACACGTTTCGAAAACATACCAGTTAGCAAAGTCATCCTCTCGATGCTGTAAGGGGTTCCGGTTCTCGAGCGCGCGATCAGAACGCCGTCCCGATCTGGAACTGGAACTTCTGATACTGGTCGCCCGCGTGCTTCTGCAACGGGAAGCCCAACGACAGCTTGAGCGGCCCGATCGGCGAAATCCACGCGAGACCGACACCGTAACCGTAGCGCAAGCCGTTCGAGCCGACCGTCGTATCGCCGCCCTGACGCGAATCGCCCCACACGTTACCGGCGTCGAGGAACGTGAACACCCGCAGCGTACGGTCATAACCGGTGCCCGGCAGCGGGAACGTGAGTTCGACGTTGGTGACGAACATCTTGTTGCCGCCGATCGGGTCGTTCGTGACCTTGTCGCGCGGACCCAGCGAGCTCGGCTCATAGCCGCGGACCGAGCCAATACCGCCCGCGTAGTAGTTCTTGAAGATCGGATACGCGTTGCCGATGCCGTTGCCGTATCCGCCCTGGATGTTGAAGCCCAGCACGAAGCCGCGAGCAAACGAATAATAGTACTGCGCCTGCAAGTCGGCCTTGTAATACTCGGTGCCGCCGATCGGCGTGCCGTATTCGGCATTCGCCTGCGTGAAGTAGCCGCGGCTCGGCACCAGCGCGCTGTCACGCGCGTCGCGCGACCAGCCGACCGTCAGCGGCACGTTGTTCGACACGCGGCCGAAGTCCTGCACGTAGTTCTTGTAGGCCTGCGGCGTATTGGCGTCGACGTCCAGCGTGTTCTGCTCGAAGCCCGCGCCGAAGTACACCGTGTCCACTTCCGAGAACGGAATGCCGAACTTCAGGTCGCCGCCCATCGTGACGATGCGGAAGCTCGAATCCGTCGAGTAGTACAGCGGCTCGTACGTGCGGTAGTAGACGTCGGTAATGCGCTTGATGCCGTCGACCGTGAAGTACGGGTCGACCTGCGTGACCGTCAGCGTGCGGTACGTCTTCGCAGTGTTCACGTTCACGGACAGGCTCGTGCCCGAACCGAACACGTTGTCCTGCGACACGCCCGCCGACAGCACCACCTTGTCCGTCGACGAGAAGCCCGCGCCCAGCGTGATCGCGCCCGTCGGCTTTTCGGCGACCTTCACGTCGACGTCCACCTGGTCCGGCGTGCCTTCGACGGGCACGGTCGTCACGTCGACATCCGTGAAGTAGCCGAGACGGTTGATGCGGTCCTTCGACAGCGCGAGGCGGTTCGAATCGAACCACGAGCTTTCGAGCTGGCGCATTTCGCGGCGCACCACTTCGTCGCGCGTGCGCGTGTTGCCGTTCACGTTGATGCGGCGCACGTACACACGGCGGCTCGGATCGACCTGCAACGTCAGGTCGACCTTGTGATGCTCCTGATCGATTTGCGGCAGCGCGTTCACGGTCGCGAACGCATAGCCGTATTCGCCGAGCTTGTCGACGATCGCCTTCGTCGTGGCCTGCAGCTTCTCCGCCGAGAAACGGTCGCCCGGCTTGATCTTGATCAGCTTGTTGAGTTCGGCTTCGCGGTCGAGCAGATTGCCCGCGAGCTTGATGCTGTTGATCGTGTACGGCTCGCCTTCATGCAGCGTCACCGTCAGATACATGTCCTTCTTGTCAGGCGTGATCGACACCTGGGTCGACTCGATGTTGAACTCGAGGTAGCCGCGGTTCAGGTAATACGAGCGGACGTTCTCGAGGTCGCCGGTGAGCTTTTCCTTCGAATACAGGTCGTTCTTCGTGTACCACGAGAACCAGTTCGGCGTGGACAGCTGCATTTCGTCGCGCAGCGTGCCCGTGCTGAATGCCTTGTTGCCGATGAAGTTGATCTGGCGGATCTTCGCGCTAGGACCTTCGATCACCGCGAACAGGACCGCAACACGGTTGCGATCGATCGGCGTGATCGTAGTCGTGACTTCCGCGGCGTAGAAGCCGCGCGTCAGATACTGGCGCTTCAGTTCCTGCTCGGCCTTGTCGACGAGCGCCTTGTCGTAGTAACGGCCTTGCGACAGACCGACCGCGCGCAGCGCCTTGATCAGGTTGTCCTTCTCGAATTCATGCAGGCCGGAGAAATCAATCGTGCCGATCGCGGGGCGCTCCAGCACCTGCACCACCACGACGTCGCCTTCGGTGGCGATCTTCACGTCGTTGAAGAAGCCCGTTGCGTACAGCGCGCGGATGGCTTCGGAAGCCTTTTCGTCGTTAAACGTATCGCCTTGCTTGATGGGAAGATAGGAGAACACCGTGCCGGGTTCTACCCGTTGCAGCCCTTCGATCCGAATGTCTTTCACCACGAAGGGTGTCGTCGCGTGAGCTACCAGCCCATGCGCGGCGAATGCCGCGGCTACAACCGTCTTTGGAACAAAGCGATGAGGTTTAAACAACGTGCTTCCCCAGTGTGTATAGCTGCATCAGGTCAGGCGGGCGCCATCGTACGCCGCCAGACACTTTAAAAATGGATTAAACGAGCAAGATCGTTGAACAGCGCAATCGCCGACAAGGCGACGATACAAGCCAGTCCCGCTCTTTGAAGAACGAGCTGCCAGCGATCCGATACGGCTTTGCCGGTAACAGCTTCAACCAGATAATATAACAGATGCCCCCCGTCCAATACCGGTATTGGTAAAAGGTTGAGGACGCCGAGGCTTATGCTGACAAGCGCGAGGAACGACAGGAATGCTGACGGACCGAGTCGCGCGCTCTTGCCCGCGTAGTCCGCGATGGTCACGGGACCGGACAGATTTTTGAGCGAAGCCTCGCCGACGATCATCCGGCCGAACATCCGCACCGAGTACACAGCAAGGTCCCATGTGCGGCGCGCGCCAAGGCGCACGCTCTCGACGGGACCGTAGCGCACGTCGATCGAAGGCACTTGCGTCGCGAGCTCGGCGCCGATGCGGCCCACCTGCTGGCCCGTCATCTCGTCGCGCTGAACGCCCGGCACGATGGTCAGATTCTGCAACACCCCCGGCTGCTGGTTCTTCGCGCCACGCTCGACTTGCAGCACGACGGGCTTGCCCGCGTGTGACTTGATGTAGTTGATGAAGGTCGTCGCGTTATCGGCGGGACGCCCGTCGACGGCGCGGATCCGATCGCCTGCGAGCAGGCCCGCGCGCAACGCGGCGCTGCCCGCCTGCACGCCCGCCACCGACAGCGTGCCGCCGCCCGGCTCGAAGCCGAGCCGCGACATGAAGTCGTCGTCGACTTCCTTGTCGGTGAGGCCTTGCAAGTCCAGCGGGAAGTCGAACGTGCCGTGCCCACCGTCCTTCGCGCTCAATATGACGCGCTTGTGATCGAACGCGGCGCCCAGGAGCTTCCAGCGCAAGTCCGACCACGAGCGAACGCGCTCGGAGTCGCCGCCGTCCGCGTCGCGCACGCCGACCACGGTTTCGCCGCCCTCGAAGCCCGCGCGCGCCGCGACGGTATCGGCAGCGGGCGCTGCGACGATTGCGGCAGGCTCGGTGACACCCGTCGCGAACACCGCCGCGAACAGCACGATGGCCAGGATGAAGTTCGCGATGGGGCCCGCCGCGACGATCGCGATACGCTTGCCGACCGACTGGCGATTGAACGCGCGTGGCAGATCGGCAGGAGGAATCGGCGCGCCTTCTTCGCGCTCGTCGAGCATCTTCACGTAGCCGCCGAGCGGCAGCGACGCGATGGTCCACTCGGTGCCCGTCTTCGCGCTGACCCAGCGCGCAAGCGGCTTGCCGAAGCCGATCGAAAAACGCAGCACCTTGACGCCGCACAGGCGCGCGATGCTGTAGTGGCCAAACTCATGGACGACCACCAGTACGCCGATCGCGACTGCGAAGGCGACCAGCTCGATCAGCACGTTCATAAACGCCTCACTGGACGGCGCGTTCCGTGAGGCGAGCGCCCGCCGGCAGACCGTCGATCAAAGCGTGGGCGGCCCGGCGCGCAGCGGCGTCCGCGTCGACCACGTCCGCGAGGCTCGACGCCTCGCGATTGTGCAATGTGTTCAGCACGGCTTCGACGACCTGGGCAATCGCCATGAAGCCGATGCGGCGCGACAGGAACGCCTCGACGGCAATCTCGTTCGCCGCATTCAGGGCGGCACTGGCGACGCCGCCTTCGGCCAGCGCCTGCATCGCGAGCGCGAGGCACGGGAAGCGCGCGTAATCGGGCTTCTCGAACGACAGCGATGCGATCTGCGCGAGATCGAGCTGCGCGACGCCCGAATCGACGCGATCCGGGAAAGCCAGCGCGTGCGCGATCGGCGTGCGCATGTCCGGGTTGCCTAGTTGCGCGAGCACCGATCCGTCCGCGTACGACACGAGCGAGTGAATCACGCTCTGTGGGTGAATCAGCACGTCGATGCGCTCGCCGGGCAGGCCGAACAGCCAGTGCGCCTCGATTACTTCGAGGCCCTTGTTCATCATCGTTGCGGAGTCCACGGAAATCTTGCGGCCCATCACCCAGTTCGGGTGCTTGCACGCTTCTTCCGGCGTGACGCCGACGAGCGTCGACGGTTCGCGCGTGCGGAACGGGCCGCCCGACGCCGTCAGGATGATTTTCGATACGCCGCCATGCAGCGCCGATTCGCGCGGCAGGCACTGGAAGATCGCGTTGTGCTCGCTGTCGACGGGCAGCAGGATCGCGCCGTTGTCGCGCACCGCGTCCATGAAGATCGCGCCCGACATCACGAGCGCCTCCTTGTTCGCGAGCAGAATGCGCTTGCCGGCGCGCGCGGCCGCGAGGCTCGGCTCAAGACCCGCCGCGCCGACGATCGCCGCGACGACGGTGTCGCAGCCGTCGCTCTTCGATACGTCGACGAGCGCCTGCGGACCGTATGTGACTTCCGTGCCGCAACCCGCGGCGCGCAGCTTCGCGGCGACGCTCGCGGCCGTATCGGCATCGCCGACGACGGCCACTTCGGGTTTGAAGCGCAGGCATTGTTCGACGAGCTTGTCGCCGTTGCGATGCGCGGTCAGCGCATACACCGAGAAACGCTCGGGATGACGCGCGACGACGTCGAGCGTGCTGTCTCCGATCGAGCCCGTGGAACCGAGCAAAGTGAGTCGTTTTTGCATATCTCTTTCTCTAGCCGATGGGCTACGACAATACGAGCATCGCGAGCGGCAACACCGGCAACAAGGCGTCGATGCGGTCGAGCACGCCGCCATGTCCCGGCAGCAGGTTGCTCGAATCCTTCACGCCGGCCTGGCGCTTGAGCATCGACTCGAACAGGTCGCCTACGACGCTGAACACGACGAGCAGCGTGAGCGTGGCAAACGCGCGCGCGGCGCCGAGATGCTGGAGCAGCGCCGAAAACAGGGTTGGCGCGAACGCGTGGGTGACGACGGCAACGATCGCGACGATCATCACCGCGAGCCACCCGCCGACGGCCCCCTCCCAGGTCTTGCCGGGGCTGATCGACGGCGCAAGTTTGTGCTTTCCGATGGCCTTACCCGTAAAGTATGCGCCGATATCGGCCAACCAGACCACGAGGAGCAGGGAAAGCACGAACGACACGCCCTCGATTCGCGCCGCGACGAGCGCATGCCAGCACGCCGCGAACACGACGACGCCCGCCAGCAGCAGAAACGGCCGCCAGGCGCCCTGAGCGAGAGCCGGCTTGCGCAAGAGCACGAACGGGCCCGCGAACACCCAGAAGATCGACGAAGCTTCGAAGAGCGGCCGCGGCGCCGCGAAGCCCGTGCCGAGCTTCGTGCTGGCCACCAGCGCCAGCGCAGCAACGATCGCGTAGACCACGGGACCGGCGCCCGGAAGCTTCAGCAGCCGCGCCCACTCCCAAGCGGCGAACACGACGACGAACGCGATCAGCGCGCCGAAGCCGCCGATCGGCGCCCATAGCGTGACGGGAATAAGAATGGCCAGCAGGACGATCGCCGTGATGACACGGGTTTTTAGCATGGAAGCGAATCGGCGTTTTGCGATTGCGGCTCGAGCTGGGCGCTCGTGCGGCCGAAGCGGCGCTCGCGCTCGGTGTACGACGCGATCGCGCGGCCGAGCGCGTCGGCGTCGAAATCCGGCCAGTAGGTATCGGTGAAATAGAACTCGGTGTACGCGAGCTGCCACAGCAGGAAGTTGCTGATGCGCTGCTCGCCGCCCGTGCGGATGAAAAGATCCGGCTCGGGCGCGTAAGCCATTGCAAGGTGTTGGGCGAACGCGTCTTCGTTGACCTCGACGGGGCGGCCCGCCGCCACCGACTCCTCGACCAGCTTGCGCGTGGCCTGCATGATGTCCCAGCGGCCGCCATAGTTCGCGGCGATGGTCAGCGTCAGGCGCGTGTTCTTCGCCGTCTTGGTTTCGGCGCGGGTGATCAGGTCCTGTATCTTCTTGTCGAACATCGACAGATCGCCGACCACGCGCAGGCGGATGCCGTTCGCGTGCAGCTTGCCGATCTCGCGCTCGAGCGCGGTGACGAACAGGCGCATCAGGAACGACACCTCGTCGATCGGACGGCGCCAGTTTTCGGAACTGAATGCGAACAGCGTCAGATACTGGACGCCACGCCGGGCACAGGCGTCGACGGCCGAGCGCACGGCGTCGAGGCCGCGCGTATGGCCCGCCACGCGCGGCAGGCGGCGTTGAGTCGCCCAACGGCCATTGCCGTCCATGATGATCGCGATGTGACGCGGTACGGCTGAGACGTCAGGGACGCGAACGGTTGAGCTTGTATAGGTCATGGCCGTCGGGTAAAGCAGCAAATAAAGAAGAGATGATCAGTGAAAGTTCTCGTGTCTGGTGTGCGCCAGACCATCAAACCGTCATGATCTCGCCTTCCTTGGTTTGCACGAGCTTGTCGATTTCCGCGACGAACTTGTCCGTCAGCTTCTGAACATCGTCGCCGGCGCGGCGCTCGTCGTCTTCGGAGATTTCCTTGTCCTTCACGAGCTTCTTCAGTTGCTCGTTCGCGTCGCGGCGCAGGTTGCGCACGGCCACCTTCGCCGTCTCGCCTTCGCTCTTGACGACCTTCGTGAGTTCCTTGCGGCGCTCTTCCGTCAGCGGGGGCATCGGCACGCGGATCAGATCGCCGTGCGTGGCCGGGTTCAGGCCCAGATCCGATTCGCGGATCGCCTTCTCGATCACGGAGACCATCTTCTTTTCCCACGGCTGCACGCCGATCGTGCGGGCATCGACGAGCGTCAGGTTCGCGACCTGCGAGATCGGCACGGGCGAGCCGTAGTAGTCGACCTGGATGTGATCGAGCAGGCCCGTGTGCGCACGGCCCGTGCGGATTTTCGACAGATCGTTCTTGAACGCGTCGAGCGAGCGCTGCATTTTCTGCTCAGCGCCTTTCTTGATGTCAGCCACAGACATGATTAAACCTCCGAACCTTCAAAACGATGCGGGCCCGCCAGCGCGCGCGAGGCGGCGCCCAAGCCCGCGTTCAAGCCCACAGACGTGAAAGAGAGTTTACACGTGGACGAGGGTGCCTTCGTCCTCGCCCTGCACGATGCGCTTGAGCGCGCCCGGCTTCACGATCGAAAACACGCGGATCGGCAGCTTCTGGTCACGGCACAGCGCGAACGCGGTGGCGTCCATCACCTGCAGGTTGCGGCCAATTGCCTCGTCGAAACTGATCGTCGAATAACGCGTCGCGGACGGGTCCTTCTTCGGGTCGGCCGAATAGACGCCGTCGACCTTGGTCGCCTTCAGCACCACTTCAGCACCGACCTCCGAGCCGCGCAGCGCAGCCGCCGTGTCGGTCGTGAAGAACGGGTTGCCCGTGCCGGCCGCGAAGATCACGACCTTGCCCTCTTCCAGCTGACGGATGGCGCGGGGACGGATGTACGGCTCGACGACCTGATCCATGCGCAGCGCCGACTGCACGCGCGCTTCGATTCCGGCGTGGCGCATCGCGTCCTGCAACGCCAGCGCGTTCATCATCGTGGCCAGCATGCCCATGTAGTCGGCCGTCGCACGGTCCATACCCGCTGCACCGCCCGCCACACCGCGAAAGATGTTGCCGCCACCGATCACCACCGCCAGTTGCGTACCGAGCCGCACCACCTCGGCCACGTCCGCCACCATTCTTTCGATCGTCGCGCGATTGATGCCGAATGCATCATCGCCCATCAGGGCTTCGCCAGAGAGTTTGAGGAGGACGCGTTTATAGGCAGTGGGCATAGAGATATCCAGATTCCGCTGAGCAGGGCCAAAAAGCCGCCAAACAACAAGGAACTAACTGTAGGGGTGAAATACGAATTCGGGCAAGCGCCACCAAATTGATGCGCCTCAACAACCGACCGAGGCGAGTCGATATCCGGCCACCGTGCGCCTTTCGCACGTGCAACCCCGGCGGCGCTGCCGGCCGCGGCGAGGTCCAGCCCCGCCGCGGGTCAAACGGTACCGCGTAAAACTTAAACGAAGCTTATTGCTGCTTCGCAGCAGCAACTTGCGCAGCGACTTCAGCCGCGAAGTCGTCCTGACGCTTTTCGATGCCCTCGCCCACGACGAACAGCGCGAACTTCTGAACGCTCGAGCTTGCCGCCTTCAGCATCTGTTCGATCGTCTGCTTGTCGTTCTTCACGAACGGCTGGTTCAGCAGCGACACTTCCTTCAGGTACTTCTGCACCGAGCCGTCGACCATCTTCGCGACGATCTCAGCCGGCTTGCCCGATTCGGCTGCCTTCTGCTCGGCGATGCTGCGCTCCTTGGCGATCAGGTCGGCGGGAACGTCGTCTGCCGACAGCGAGACGGGCTTCATCGCCGCGATGTGCATCGCGACATCCTTGCCGACCTGCTCGTCAGCGCCCGTGTACTCGACCAGCACGCCGATGCGGGTGCCGTGCAGGTATGCGGCCAGCTTGTTCGACGTTTCGAAGCGCGCGAAACGGCGGATCGACAGGTTTTCGCCGATCTTGCCGACCAGCGCCGAACGCACTGCGTCGACCGTCGAGCCTTCCAGCGGCAGCGCCGACAGCGCGGCGACGTCAGACGGGTTCTGCTTGACGACGAGCTCGGCAACCTTCTTCGAGAAACCGATGAAGTCGTCGTTCTTCGAAACGAAGTCGGTTTCGCAGTTCAGTTCGACGATCGCGCCGACGCCGCCTTCGATGAACGAAGCGATCACGCCCTCAGCCGTGACGCGCGACGCCGCCTTCGACGCCTTGTTGCCGAGCTTAACGCGCAGCAGCTCTTCCGCGCGCGCCATATCGCCGTCAGCTTCCGTCAGCGCCTTCTTGCATTCCATCATCGGCGCGTCGGTCTTCGCGCGCAGTTCTGCCACCATGCTTGCGGTAATTGCCGCCATCATTCGCTCCTTGAGTCTGTCTGTCACACGCCGCCCGCATTCGATGCCGGCGGCAGAATTTCGTTTCCGCGCAGCGCACATTTATTTCCGGCGCTGCCGCGTGCGAGTTGCCGCACGCTCACTCCAGATCGTCGCGGCTTAAAAAAAGGGGGCCTATCGAGAGCCCCCTTTTTTGCCGGACACAGGGTGCTTTACGCTTCCCCGTTGACCTCGACGAACTCGTCGCCGTCGCCGCCACGAGCAGCCTGCACGACTTCGTTGACCGCGTTTGCACGGCCTTCGAGGATCGCGTCAGCCACGCCTTGCGCGTACAGCGTGACCGCCTTGCTCGCGTCGTCGTTGCCCGGGATCACGTAATCCACGCCTTCCGGCGAGTGGTTCGTATCGACCACGGCGATGACGGGCACGCCCAGCTTGTTCGCTTCCGTCACGGCAATCTTGTGATAGCCGACGTCGACCACGAAGATCGCATCCGGAATGCCACCCATGTCCTTCACGCCGCCGATCGACTTTTGCAGCTTGGCGATTTCGCGTTCGAACAGCAGCGCTTCCTTCTTGCTCATCTTCTCGAGCTCGCCTGCCTCGACTGCCGCTTCCATGTCCTTCAGGCGCTTGATCGAAACCTTCAGCGTCTTGAAGTTGGTCAGCATGCCGCCGAGCCAGCGTGCGTTGACAAAGGGCATGCCAGCGCGCTGAGCCGCTTCGGCGATCGTGTCGCGCGACTGACGCTTCGTGCCGACGAACAGGATCGTGCCGCGATTCGCTGCCAGTTGACGCACGTACTTCAGCGCGTCGTTGTACATCGGCAGCGTCTTTTCGAGGTTGATGATGTGAATCTTGTTGCGATGGCCAAAAATGAAGGGGGCCATCTTCGGGTTCCAGAAGCGCGTCTGGTGACCGAAGTGGACACCGGCTTCCAGCATTTGACGCATGGTAACTGCCATGAATATCTCCGCTAGGGTTGGGTCTTAAGCCGGCTGCCGTATCCGCCGCGCCGCCTTCCGCGCTGTTCGGGAAGACCTGACGCCGCGAACACCCTGGGTGCGCCGGCTTGCGAATCTCGCGAATTGCGCCATATCGGTGTTGCACTTCATGGCCAGCTCGCGAGGAAAGTCCGCCGCCGTGATGAATATTCTGAATATTCGAACTGGCGATTGACTTAGCCGAAGAGTATAGCACGCGAGCATTGCAGGACTCAACCTACGCGGTAGCACGCGGGGCCGCCGCGGGTTGCACCCGCCGCTCGCAGCATGCCACGGACAGGCGTTGCGGCCCGCGCCGCACGTGGGTATCCGCCCAGCAAAAGCCAGCGATCGCGGAAATAAGGTGCGATAATTACGCGATACATCGCTTTTCAGGCCCGACTCATGGCTATTACGCTCAAGAACGAAGACGATATTGCCCAGATGCGCGTCGCTGGACGCCTCGGGAGCGAAGTCCTCGACTACATCACGCCGTTCGTGAAGCCCGGCGTCACGACGGGCGAGCTCGACCGGCTCTGCCACGAATACATGACGAACGTGCAGGGCACGATTCCGGCGCCGCTGAACTATCAGCCGCCCGGCTATCCGCCGTTTCCGAAGGCCGTCTGCACGTCCGTGAACGACGTGATCTGCCACGGCATTCCCGGCGACAAGACGTTGAAGAACGGCGACGCGCTCAATATCGATGTCACCGTGATCAAGAACGGCTACTACGGCGACACGAGCCGCATGTTCATCGTCGGCGAAGGCTCGATCATGGCGAAGCGCCTCATCCAGACCACCTACGAATGCATGTGGCTCGGCATCGAGCAGGTGCGCCCGGGCGCCCATCTCGGCGACATCGGCTACGCGATCCAGAAGCACGCGGAGGGCCAGGGCTACAGCGTGGTGCGCGAATATTGCGGCCACGGCATCGGCCAGGTTTTCCACGACGAACCGCAAGTCCTGCACTACGGCCGTCCCGGCACGGGCATCGAATTGCAGCCCGGCATGATCTTCACGATCGAGCCGATGATCAACGCCGGCCGCCGCGAAATCCGCACGATGCCCGACCAGTGGACCGTCAAGACGAAGGACCGCAGCCTGTCCGCGCAGTGGGAGCACACGATTCTCGTCACGCCGACGGGCTACGAAGTGCTGACCGTCTCGGCCGGCACGCCCGCGCGCCCGCAAATCGTGGCCGCCGCCACCGCCTGATTTCGCCTTCCTTCGCCTATGAGCAGCGTTTCCGCCGTCGCCCTTTCCGATGCCACGTCGCTCAAGGCGGACTACAAGGTGGCCAAGACCCCGCTGATCGATCGCTTCAGGACGGCATCCAATGTCGACACGCTGATGCGCTCGCTCGCGCGCATCACCGACGATGCGCTGCGCGGCGCGTGGGCCGCATGCGATCTGCCCGCATCGCTGGCGCTGCTGGCCGTCGGCGGCTACGGGCGCGGCGAACTGGCCCCGCATTCCGACATCGACATTCTCGTCCTGTTGCCCGACGAGCCCGTCCCGCACCTGGAAGCCAGCATCGAGCGCTTTATCGGTCTTGCGTGGGATCTCGGGCTGGAACTCGGCAGCAGCGTGCGCACGGTGTCGCAGTGCCTCGAAGAAGCCGCGAGCGACGTGACCGTGCGGACGTCGCTGCTCGAGGCGCGGCGCATCGTCGGTAGCACGACGCTGTTCGAGGGTTTTTCGCTGCGCTATCGCGACGCGCTCGATCCGCGCGCGTTCTTCCAGGCGAAAGTGCTGGAAATGCGCCAGCGGCATGCGAAATTCCAGGACACACCCTATGCGCTCGAACCCAACATCAAGGAAAGCCCGGGCGGCTTGCGAGATCTTCAGCTGATTCTGTGGGTCACTCAAGCGGCCGGATTCGGCAGCAGCTGGCGCGAACTGGACCAGCGCGGCCTCATCACCGATCGCGAAGCGCGCGAGCTGCGCCGCAACGAAGGTTTTTTGAAGACGTTGCGCGCGCGCCTGCACGTGCTCGCGGGACGCCGCCAGGACATCCTCGTCTTCGACCTGCAGACCGCAGTCGCCGAGAGCTTCGGCTTCAAGGCCACGTCCACGCGCCGCGCCAGCGAACAGCTGATGCGCCGTTACTACTGGGCCGCCAAAGCCGTTACGCAGCTCTCGACCATTCTGATTCAGAACATCGAAGCTCAGCTCTTTCCGAACACGAGCGGCATCACGCGCGTTTTGTCCGATCGTTTCGTCGAAAAGCAGGGCATGCTGGAGATCGCCAGCGACGACGTATTCGAACGTGAGCCGAATGCGATCCTCGAAGCGTTCCTGTTGTACGAAAAAACGCCGGGCGTCAAAGGCCTGTCGGCGCGCACGCTGCGCGCGTTGTACAACGCGCGCGAGACGATGGACCATCGCTGGCGCCGCGATCCGGAAAATCGCCGGCTTTTCCTGGAAATTCTGAAGCAGCCGCAAGGCATCACGCACGCGCTGCGTCTGATGAACCAGACGAGCGTGCTAGGGCGTTATCTGTTGAACTTCCGCCGTATCGTCGGACAGATGCAGCACGATCTGTATCACGTCTATACCGTCGATCAGCACATCCTGATGGTGCTGAGAAACATGCGGCGTTTCGCTGTCGCCGAGCATGCGCATGAATATCCGTTCTGCAGCCAGCTGATCGCGAATTTCGAGCGTCCGTATCTGCTGTACGTGGCAGCGCTTTTTCACGACATCGCCAAGGGCCGCGGCGGCGATCACTCGACGCTCGGCATGGCCGACGCGCGGCGCTTCTGCCGCGAGCACGGCATTCTCGCCGACGACGCGGCGCTCGTCGTATGGCTGGTCCAGCATCATCTGACGATGAGCCAGGTCGCGCAGAAGCAGGACACGAGCGACCCGGAGGTGATCAAGCGTTTCGCCGATATGGTCGGCACCGAGCGGCACCTGACGGCGCTGTATCTGCTGACGGTCGCCGATATTCGCGGCACCAGCCCGAAAGTCTGGAACACGTGGAAAGGCAAGCTGCTCGAAGACCTGTACCGCGCGACGCTCGCCGTGCTCGGCGGCGCCCGTCCCGATGCGCATTCGGAACTGAAACTGCGTCAGGAGGAAGCGCTCGCGCTGCTGCGCCTCGAGACTGTGCCTGAGAACGCGCACCGCGCGCTGTGGGACAAGCTCGACGTCGGCTACTTCCTGCGGCACGACGCCGCCGATATCGCCTGGCAGACACGCGTGCTGTACCGGCACGTCGAGACCGCGACGCCGATCGTGCGCGCGCGTCCGTCGCCCATCGGCGAAGCGCTGCAGGTGCTGGTCTACGTGAAGGACCGCCCCGACCTGTTCGCGGGCATCTGCGCGTATTTCGACCGCAACGCGCTGTCCGTGCTGGATGCGCGCGTCAGCACCACGAAGCACGGCTATGCGCTCGACAACTTCCTCGTCGCGCATACGGAGCGTGACGTCCACTATCGCGACATCGCCAACCTCGTCGAGCAGGAACTGGCGGAGCGCCTCGCGGCGGAAGGCACGCTGCTGCCGGAGCCGTCGAAGGGCCGTCTGTCGCGCCTGTCGCGCACGTTTCCCGTCACGCCGCGCGTCGACCTGCGGGCCGACGAGCGCGGCCAGTACTACATCCTGTCCGTGTCGGCAAACGACCGGCCGGGCCTTCTTTATTCGATCGCGCGCGTGCTGGCCGAGCACCGGGTCGGCGTCCATGCGGCGCGGATCAATACGCTCGGCGAACGCGTCGAGGACGTGTTCCTACTCGATGGACATGGCCTCTCGGACAACCGACGACAAATCCAGGTCGAAACCGAGCTGCTGCGCGCGATCGCAGTGTGAGATTTCATGCGAGTCAAACTGACAGCCAAGCATCCGCGGCCGGCTTCGTCCGAACGCGCCCCCGTCCGTCCAGGTAGCACGACTGCGCGCAAGCCGGCACGGCCGGCAGCGCCGGCGGCCAAGGCCGCTCCGTCAAAGGGGCCGCGCGGCGGCGCGGGTTCTTCCGCATCGGCGGCCGCGCGCCGCAGCGAGACGGGCTCGGCGACGCCCGAGAAGCGCTCGTTCGGCAAGACGGCAGGCGGACGGAGTGAATCCGGATCATTCGAACGCCGCTCTGCGGGCGACCGACCGGCGCGCGCACGGAGCGGCGAATCCGGGTCATCTGAGCGTCGCGCTGCGGGCGACCGGCCGGCGCGTGCGCGAAGCGGCGAATCCGGCTCGTACGAACGCCGTTCTGCGGACGATCGGCCAGGACGCGCACGAAGCGGCGAATCCGGGTCATTTGACCGCCGTTCTGCGGGCGATCGTCCGGCGCGTGCACGCGGCGGCGAATCCGGGTCATTCGAACGGCGTTCTGCGGGCGATCGGCCCGCGCGTGCACGAAGCGGCGAATCCGGTTCATTTGACCGCCGTTCTGCGGGCGACCGGCCCGCGCGCGTGCGCGGCGGCGAATCCGGCTCATTCGAACGGCGCTCTGTCGGCGACCGCCCGGCCCATGCACGAAGCGGCGAATCCGGTTCATTTGACCGCCGTTCTGCGGGCGATCGTCCGGCGCGCGCGCGGAGCGAATCCGGGTCATTTGACCGTCGCTCTGCGGGCGACCGGCCAGCACGCACACGAAGCGGCGAATCCGGGTCATTCGAACGGCACTCTGTGGACGACCGTCCGGCGCGCAAGCGAACCACATCCGCAAGCGGTGGTGTCCGCCGCAATGCAGAAGCGCCTTCCGATCGGCGCGTTTCGTCCGATCGCCCTTCGCGAGGCGCCTCGACGGGCGAACGCGCTGCGCGCTTCTCGCGCGACGATGATGCGCCCCGCGCCCGTCGCGCCCCCCGCGACAACGACGAGCGCCGCAACGCGCCGCGTACGGCCCGCGCAGCAGATGGCGCACCTTCGCGCGAACGCACGTATGCACGCCCCGCCAAAGCCGCGTATGAAGGCCGCGACGCGTCGCAAGATCGTCGCCCTCGGAGCGAAGGCGCAGCACGCCGTGCGACCGGCGACGAAACTTCGGCGCGCAGCGAACGCACCTACGCAAAACCCGTCAAGGGCGCCTACGCCGACCGCGACGATGCCGTGCCGCCCAAATCGACCCCCGCGCCACGCACGAACAAGGCAAAGGGCGACGCCCGCGCGATCGAAGACAGCTTCGACCGTCCCGCGATCTTCGACCGCCCCGCCGGGAAGCCGGCGCGCAAGTCGCGCCCTGCCGTGGAGCCGCGCCGCCGCGACGAAGGCGAATACAACGACGTCCCCGGCAATCTGCGCCTGTCGAAGCTGATGTCCGAACTCGGCCTGTGTTCGCGCCGCGAAGCCGACGAGTGGATCGAAAAAGGCTGGGTGACGGTCGATGGCGTCGTCATCGATACGCTCGGCACGAAGGTCCCCCCCGACGCCGACATCCAGATCGACCCCGCCGCCCAGGCCGCGCAGCTCAAGCAGGTGACGATCCTCGTGCACAAACCCGTGGGCTATGTCTCCGGCCAGGCAGAGGAAGGCTATGAACCCGCCGTGACGCTCGTCAAGCCCGAAAATCGCTGGGACGGCGACCACACCGACATCCGCTTTTCGGCCGCGCATCTGCGTCAGCTGGCGCCGGCGGGCCGCCTCGATATCGATTCGACGGGGCTGCTGGTGCTGACCCAGGACGGGCGCGTCGCCAAACAGCTGATCGGCGGGAATTCGCAGATCGACAAGGAATATCTCGTGCGCGTCACGTACGGCGACGTCGAAACGGATGTCGAGCACCATTTCCCGCCCGAGAGTCTCGCGCAACTGCGCCACGGGCTCGAACTGGACGGCGTGCCGCTCAAACCCGCGATGGTCAGCTGGCAGAACGGAGAGCAACTGCGCTTCGTGCTGCGTGAAGGCAAGAAGCGCCAGATTCGCCGCATGTGCGAACTGGTCGGCCTGCATGTCGTGGGCCTCAAGCGCGTGCGGATGGGTCACGTGATGCTCGGCGCGCTGCCGCCCGGACAATGGCGCTATCTGGGTCCCGACGAGTCGTTCTGAGGCCCGCAGGCGTCGCATATCGTTCGTGTGAAAAGCCCGCGCATGCGGGCTTTTTCTTTTCCGGCAAGGCGCCAAAGCGACTGCTGAGGCCCTGTCATCCCCTCATTCGTCGGATTCCGGATCGAGGTCGGGAAACAGCACCTCGGTAAAACCGAACTTGGCGAAATCGGTGATCCGCATCGGATACAGCTTGCCGATCAGGTGATCGCACTCGTGCTGGACGACGCGCGCGTGAAAGCCTTCCGCGACGCGATCGATCGGTTTGCCGAACTGATCGAAGCCGTAATAGCGGATCATCGACAACCGGGTCACGGCGCCGCGCAGCCCCGGCACGGAGAGACACCCTTCCCAACCCTCCTCCGTATCCAGCGACACGGGCGTGATCGTCGGGTTGATCAGCACCGTCTCCGGCACGGACGGCGCGTCCGGATAGCGCTCGTTATGGCCGAACCCGAAAATCACCACCTGCAGATCGACGCCGATCTGCGGCGCAGCAAGCCCCGCGCCGTTCGCATCGTGCATCGTCTCGAACATGTCCCGGACGAGGTCGTGCAACTCGGGCGTGTCGAAGTGATCGACGGGCTTGGCGATGCGCAACAGACGCGGATCGCCCATCTTGAGGATTTCGTGAATCATGTTGTGTGCCCCTCCAGGAGCTTACGCATACCATCTTCGTCGAGCACGGGGATGCCAAGTTCCTCGGCTTTCGCAAGCTTGCTGCCCGCTTCCGCACCGGCCACCACGTAATCGGTCTTTTTCGACACCGAACCGGCCACCTTCGCGCCGGCCGCCTCCAGCAACTCCTTCGCTTCGTCACGGCCCATGTTCGGCAGCGTGCCCGTCAGCACGACCGTCTTGCCAGCCAGCACGCCCTGCGGCGCTTTCGGCGCGGGCGGGCCTTCCGTCCATGTCACCTTGCCGGGCGCGCGCAACTGATCGATGACCGTGCGGTTGTGGTCCTCGGCGAAGAACTGATGAATTGCTTCGGCGACGATGGGCCCGACGTCGTTGACCTCCAGCAGCTCTTCGACCGTCGCGTTCATGATGGGATCGAGCGAGCCGAAATGTTTGGCCAGGTCCTTCGCCGTCGATTCGCCGACGTGCCGGATACCAAGCGCATAAATGAAGCGCGCGAGCGTGGTGTGCTTGGCTTTCTCCAGCGAGTCGAGCAGGTTCTGCGCGGACTTTTCCGCGAAGCGGTCGAGTTCGGCGAGCGTCGCGAAACCCAGATTGAAGAGATCCGCGGGCGTACGCACGAGATTCAGTTCGACCAGCTGATCGATGATCTTTTCGCCGAGGCCATCGATGTCCAGCGCGCGGCGCTGCGCGAAATGCCACAACGCCTGCTTGCGCTGCGCCGGACAGAAGAGGCCGCCTGTGCAGCGCGCGATCGCCTCGTCCGGCAGACGTTCGATGGCCGAGCCGCATACGGGGCATTCGGTCGGCATCACGAACTCGCGCGCGTCGGCTGGTCTGCGATCGAGCATCGCGCTCACCACTTCGGGAATGACATCACCCGCTCGCCGCACGACCACCGTATCGCCGATCCGGATGTCCTTGCGGCGAATCTCGTCCTCGTTGTGCAGCGTCGCATTCGTCACCGTCGCGCCGCCGACGAACACCGGCTCGAGCCGCGCGACAGGCGTGATCGCGCCCGTGCGGCCGACCTGCACGTCGATGGCGACGAGCTTCGTGAGCGCTTCCTGTGCCGGAAACTTGTGCGCGAGCGCAAAGCGCGGCGCACGCGAAACGAAGCCGAGCACATCCTGCTGATCGCGCCGGTCGACCTTGTAGACGACACCGTCGATGTCGTACGGCAGCGTCTCCCGCTTCTCGCCGACCTTATGGAAGAAGCCGAGCAGCCCTTCGGCGCCCTGAACGACGGCCCGTTCGCTGTTCACGGGCAAGCCCATCTCGTGATACCAGTCGAGCAGTTCGCTGTGCGTCGCCGGCATCTCGACTCCGTCCAGCACGCCAATGCCATACGCGAAGAACGACAGCGGACGCTGCGCCGTGATCTTCGAATCGAGTTGCCGCAAGCTGCCCGCCGCCGCATTACGTGGATTCGCGAACTCGCGCTGGTCTGCGTCGCGCTGACGCTGGTTCAGCCGATCGAAATCGCGCTTGAACATCAGCACTTCGCCGCGCACGTCGATGAGCCTCGGCACACGCTTGCCTTTTAGCTTGAGCGGAATCGAGCGGATGGTGCGAACGTTTTCGGTGACGTCCTCGCCCGTTGCGCCGTCGCCGCGCGTGGCCGCCTGCGTGAACTTGCCGTCCTCGTAGCGCAACGAAATCGCAAGGCCGTCGAACTTCAACTCACACGCGTAATCGACGGGCGAATGATGCAGCGTGTCCGATACACGTTTGTCGAAGGCAGCGATGTCTTCATCCGAAAAGCCGTTGTTCAACGACAGCATCGGCATGTCGTGCACGACGGGCCTGAAGCCACTCGCGGCTTCGCCACCGACCCGCTGCGTCGGCGAATCCGGCGTGATCAGATCCGGATGCTCGCTTTCGATCTGCTGCAGTTCCTTGAACAGCTTGTCGTACTCCGCGTCGGGCAGATCCGGCTGGTCGAGCACGTAGTACGCGTGGTTCGCGCGTTCGAGTTCGGCACGCAGCCACAACGCCTGCTCGGCAGGTGCGCTGGTTGCAGGATCAGGGACTTTGGTTCGGGCCATGCTGTCGGCGTTTCGGCGTATGTAATGGATGTCAGATTATCTCAGGAAGCGCTTCCCGTGACATCGGCCGAATGGCCAGTTTGGTGCGCGCGCAAACCCAACATGGCCTGCCGATCCTGGCCGATCGGCCAACCGATGCGCAAGCCGTTGACAGCGTCCCTGCCGCAATGCGAACTTGTCGCGTGCCATTCATTGCGTAACCGTCCCTATGCCTGCACCTTTCGTCCGCCTCATACGCTGCCCCTTCATCGCGCTTGCCATCCTGCTGGCCACGCTCGTCGTGTGCCACGCGCGAAGCGCGATGGCGAGCGAACAGGTAGTCGACGTGCCGCTCGGTCAAGGCGCGTCGATCTCCTATCTGTTGACCCAACAGGACGGCAGCCAGCCGCAGTGGGTGCTCGTGATGTTTCCGGGCAGCGAAGGCGATCTCGAACTCTCGCAGCAGCCGGGCGGCACGATCCATATGCGCGAGAAGAACAACTTCCTGATCCGGGCGCGCAACCTGTTCGTGGATTCGCTGTTCGCGACGGCCATCGTCGATGCGCCGTCGGATCAACCGGGCGGCTACTCGGATGCGTTTCGTGCGTCGCCGCGTTCCGCGCAGGATCTCGCGCAGATCGCGGCGAACCTGCGTGCGCGCTTCCCACAGGCGAAGCTCGTGCTGGTGGGCACGAGCCGCGGCACGATCTCGTCCGCTTACGTGGGACGCGCACTGCCTGATGTATGGAGCGCCATCGTGCATATGTCGACGCTCAGCAGCCCCGCGCGCGGCCAGGCCACGCCGCTGATCGGCTTCGACTACGGTGCGATTCGTCCGCGTCAGCTGTTCGTCCAGCACGCGGACGACGGCTGCTATCTCTGTTCCTATGAAGCGCTAAAGCGCATCGCCGACAGCGGCCAATATGCGCTGATCACCGTGCACGGCGGCGACACGCGCAGCAAGCCCTGCGAAGCGATGTCGCATCACGGGTTCTATGGAACGGAAGAGGCCGTCACCGCCGCGGTCAAGGCGTGGATCAGCGGACGACCGTGGCCCGACGACGTGGGATGAACGGGCTCGGCATACGCGTCGTCGATCGGTGCCTGGCGTTTGGCGAATGCCATCGCGCTGTCGGCACGGCGCCGAATGGAAACGCGCGGTCCAAATGGAACGCGCGGCCCAAATGAAAACCGCCCGAAGCATTCCCATGCGTCAGGCGGTCTCATCGACGGCAGCATAAGCCGCCGCGTCATGCGCAAAGCCGCGTCGCGTGCCTACTGGCTGAACAGCCGCCGCGTCGCGGGCGAGCCGGCTGGAATGCCGGCCTGTTCGAGCTTCGCATACAGCGTCATCAACTGCTTCTCGATGGCGAGCAGCGCGCTTTCCGGCAGCGGCCGGCGGCCGTCGTCGACCACGCGTCCGCCGATTCGCTCGGCGAGCGACTTCGCGTAATCGCACATCAGACGGAACGGCAGGATGTCTTCGTCGGCGACGGGTACGTCGAGCACCAGCGTGATCATCTGCCCGCCCTTGTACGTGAGGTCGTCGCGCAAGAAGTTGGTGTCGCCGAACTGCAGCATGAACACGGGGCTCTGCTTCGCGTCCAGCTTGACGAAGCGCGTGCCGTCGCGCGACAGCAGCAGCCCGTCTTGCGACGCGACGGCTTGCACGTAGTTCGCAGACCACGGCGCACCGTCGGACAGCACGTTGATCGACAGCTGTGCGTCGCACTGCGCGGCAAAGCCGTCGAGTTCGCGCGCCATCGATACCGTTTCCAACATGTCCGGAAACTCGGGTGAAGCATCGAGCGCGTCGGCGAACTGCTGGACGCCTGTCACGAATTCGGAGAACTCCAGTTCGTTGAGCGGGCCGCTGCGGTTCGCGAGTTGCGCGGCTGCGCGCAGTTCCTCGTAGCGCACGCCGCTTTGCAGCAGTTCCCAGGCGCGGCCGCCTTCCGGCTTGCCTTCGATATGCACCGGCTTGCTGCCCGCGCGGCGCAGACGCTGCGCGAGCGGCAGCACCTTGTCGCCCGCGACGGGAGCGGACGGCCGGATGGGGACGATGCAGTCGATGCGCCGATCGACGATCGCCGGGGGCGCCGACGAAATCGTCGTCGCAGCGGGCATGATCGGCTCGTTGCGTTCGTCGTCGGCCTCGCGCTCGACGGCCTGCCGCTCGCGTTCGTCGTCTTCAGGGAAACCGTTCGGCGACGTGTTCTCGGCCTGGATGTCGGCGGGCGTGTCGAGCGGCGCGGCGGCGCCGAAAGTCGGCTCGACGCGCGCGGCCTCGGCATGCTCGCCCGATGTGGGCTCGCGGCGCGTCGTCGGGCGCGCCGGTTCGATGAATGGGCTCTGCTCGACGTGTTCGTCCCGAGCCGTGGGCTCCGCCGTGTCGGTGGGCATCGGCCGCGGCATCCTGCGACGCACCTTCGCGCCCTGCCACGCGTTGTAGACCACCACGCCCCCGACCACCACGGCGCCCGCGCCGATCAAACCGAGTGTCAACTCGTCCATGCACGCTCCATCTGCAATTCTTTTCGCCGCTGCGCGCCGCGCCTAGCTCGCGCGGCCTGCACGCACTGCGTGCCGCCGCTGCGGGCGCCGGCGCGCAGCGAATTCGATTCTGTGTTCAGCAACACCCGCGTGCGGCCCGAAGACCGCGCGCGAGTGGACGTTTAAACGATATTCTGGACAAATCCCGCAGCCGTTTCCATGTCGACGGCAACGATTCGCGACACGCCCTGCTCCTGCATCGTCACCCCGATCAGTTGCTGCGCCATTTCCATCGCGATCTTGTTGTGGGAAATGAACAGGAACTGTGTTTTGTCCGACATCGCGCGCACAAGGTTCGCGAAACGCTCGGTGTTCGCGTCGTCGAGCGGCGCGTCCACTTCGTCCAGCAGACAGAACGGTGCGGGATTCAGCTGGAACATCGCGAACACGAGGGCCGTCGCCGTCAGCGCCTTTTCGCCGCCCGACAGCAGGTGGATCGTCGAGTTCTTCTTGCCGGGCGGCTGCGCCATCACCTGCACGCCTGCGTCGAGAATCTCGTCGCCCGTCATGATCAGCTTCGCCTGGCCGCCGCCGAACAGGCGCGGGAACAGCTCGCCGAAATGACGGTTCACTTCGTCGAACGTGCCTTGCAGCAGCGTGCGCGTTTCCTGGTCGATCTTGCGGATCGCGTCTTCGAGTGTTTCGATCGCGTGCGTCAGGTCGGCCGACTGCGCGTCGAGGAAAGTCTTGCGTTCCGTCGCGGCCTTCAACTCATCGAGCGCGGCCATGTTGACGGGGCCGAGCGCCGCGATCGCGTTGTTGATGCGCGTCACTTCGCCTTGCAGATACGACGGCTTCATGTCCGGCGTGAGCTTGGCCTGCAATTCGGCTTCGTCGACGCCTGCCGCCGTCAGCTGCTCGATGAACTGCTCGGCGTTAAGGCGCGCCGCCTGCTCTTTCAGCTGCAATTCGGTGATGCGGTCGCGCAGCGGCTGCAACGCGCGTTCGCTGGTGAGACGCAGTTCGTCGGACTGGCGCAGCTTGGCCGTCAGATCGTCGAGTTCGAGACGCGCGGCATGCAGCGCCTCTTCCTTCACACGGCGAATTTCGAGCGCATCCTGCAAGCCCGTATGCGCCGTCTGCTCGTTGATCGTTTCGAGTTCGGCGCGCGCATCTTCGAGCGAGCCAGCGACGCGTTCGCTCTGCTCGTGCGCGACCTGAATGGTGCGCTTCAGCTCGTCGATGCGGTTCGCCATGTTGCGTGCGGCAAAGCGCGCGTCGGTGGCGGCGCGGTCGAGATCGCGCGATTCGTTGCGCGCGTTGCCCAGCTCTTCGTCGAGTGCTTCGAACGCGAGCTGGTTGTCTTCGAAGCGCGCCTGCAGTTCGGCAAGTTCGCCGTCGTGCCGCTCGAAGTTCGCTTCCGATTCGGCGCGCAGCCCGCGCTGCTCTTCGATCTGAGCGGTGATTTCCTCGAGTTCCTCGCTGATCTGCGTGCTGCGCTGCGTGTAGCGCTCGTGTGCCTGCGCGAGCTTGAGCACGTCCATCTGCAGCGCATGCACGCGCTGGGTCGCGCGCTCGGCTTGCTGGCGCACTTCCGTCAATGCATTCGATGCCTGCGTGTGCGCGGCCTCGGCGCGAATCGCCGCGGCCTTGGCTTCCTCGGCGAGCAGCGCCTGCGCGCGCACCTGGCGCGTCAGATTGTCGATTTCCTGCTGGCGCGCGAGCATGCCCGCCTGTTCCGAATCGGCCGCGTACAGTTGCACGCCGACGCGCGTCACCACGTGACCCGCCTTCACGACGAATGCGCCGCCTTCGGGCAATTGCGAGCGCATCGAGAGCGCCTGGGGCAGATCGTCGGCGACGAACGCGTTGCCGAGCCAGTCGTTGAGCACCGCGCGAATACCCGCGTCGTCGATGCGCACGAGCGACAGCAGCGGACGCAGCGACGGCGGCGCGGCCACCGGTTGACCGGCGGCGGGCGGCGCGTAGAACGCGAGCTTCGCGGGCGGCGCGTCGCTGACGAAGTGCTTCACCCAGTCGAGATTCGACACTTCCAGCGC
This sequence comes from Paraburkholderia phymatum, assembly GCF_038900715.1. Classification (GTDB taxonomy): domain Bacteria; phylum Pseudomonadota; class Gammaproteobacteria; order Burkholderiales; family Burkholderiaceae; genus Paraburkholderia; species Paraburkholderia phymatum_A. The sequence goes on from NZ_JAYMRZ010000008.1 coordinate 159,282, forward strand.
GGCAAGACGCTCGCGCAGCAACGATTCGAGCGCGGTCTCCCAACCGGCTTCGACATGCAGCTTCTTCCACAAGCGCGGCAGCGCGCCCAGTTCGTGCTTGTCGAGCCACGGCTGGATCTTGCCTTCCGTCTGCACGTTCTCTTGCAGCTGACGCAACGCGGCCAGCCGCGCTTCCAGCTGATGGATCTGCGCGCTTTCCGCCTGCACACGCTCCTGCGCGGCGCGGCGCTCGGCGTCGAGGCGCGGCAGCGTGTCCTGCGCGTCGGCGAGACGCTCTTGCGCGTCGCGCAGAATTTCTTCGTGCTCGGCCAGCTGCATGCGCAGTTCTTCGAGCTGCGCTTCGTCCGGCGCATCGAGGCCGCCCGCTTCCGTCTTCAGACGTTCCTGGCGCTGCTGAAGCTGCTGCAACTGCTGGTCGGCGTTGCGCTGATGCGCGGCTTCGAGCTTGAGCGCCTGCTCGGTCTGCGCGATCCCGGCGCGTTCGTCGCTCAGTTGCGCCTGCGCGTCGCGCCAGCGCGCCTCGAGCGCGGGCAGCGCGTCGTGCTTCGCGGCGGCCGCCTCTTCGGCGATCACGGCCTTTTCATCGCCCACCGCGAGCTGCTCTTCGGCGTCTTCGAGATCGTCCTGGGCCTTTTGCGCCTGCGCGAGCCACTGCTCGCGCTGCGCCGTCAGCGCGGCGATCTGCGCCTGCACGCGGTTGCGCGATTCGACGATGAACTTGATCTCGGCTTCGAGGCGGCTCACTTCGGCATTCGCTTCGTACAGCGCGCCTTGCGCGCCCTGCATCGCGTCGCTGGCCGAATAGTGCGCGACGCGCAGTGTTTCGAGTTGCGCCTCGACCTCGCGCAGCTTCGCCGTGTGCGCTTCGAGGTCGATCTGCGCCTGTTCGATCGCGCGCTTCTGCTTGTCCTGCTCGGTGCCCGCCTCGTTCTTGCGCAACAGCCACAACAGGCGCTGTTTCTCTTCGCCTTCGGCTTGCAGATCCTTGAACTTCGTCGCAACGACCGCTTGCCCTTCGAGCTTTTCCAGATTCGCCGTCAATTCGCGGACGATATCTTCGACGCGCGTCAGATTTTCGCGCGTGTCGTGCAGACGGTTCTCGGTTTCGCGGCGGCGTTCCTTGTACTTCGAGACGCCCGCGGCTTCTTCGAGGAACACGCGCAATTCTTCGGGCTTGGCCTCGATGATCCGCGCGATCATGCCCTGTCCGATGATCGCGTATGCGCGCGGCCCGAGACCCGTGCCGAGGAAGATGTCCTGGATGTCGCGGCGGCGCGCCGGGAGATTGTTGATGTAGTAGCTCGATGTGCCGTCGCGCGTCAGCACGCGCTTGACGGCGATCTCGGCATACTGGCCCCACTGGCCGGCGGCACGGCCGTCGGCGTTGTCGAACACGAGTTCGACGCTGGCGCGGCTGCCCGGCTTGCGCGCCGTCGAGCCGTTGAAGATCACGTCCTGCATCGACTCGCCGCGCAGCTCGGAGGCGCGCGATTCGCCGAGCACCCAGCGCACGGCGTCGATGATGTTGGACTTGCCGCAACCGTTGGGACCGACCACGCCGACAAGCTGGCCCGGAACCTGGAAATGCGTGGGATCGACGAATGACTTGAAGCCAGCGAGTTTAATCGAGGTCAGACGCACGGCGATATCGCTGTTTGAAAGTAATGATGGAAACGGAACCCGCGGTTCGTGCGTGTTCGTATGTGGACCGCTCCAGGTGCAAGCCCGCGAGCGGCACAACGGAGCGCGAGCCCGCTGCGATTCCGGCGCCGCGGCGCGCCCTACGCTGCACCGCCGGCCAATGAGGGGCAATCATACCATCGCGCGCGGGCGATTCTTACCGTTGTCATCCGCGTTTCCGTCGTTGCCGGCGCTCGCGTCTTCATTGGGCTTCGCCCGATGCACCCAGCTCGACAGCGCCGAGGCCAGCACGATGCACGCGCCGCCCGCCCACTCGCGCGGACCGGGCACTTCGCCGGCGAAGAGCCAGGCCGTCAGCGCCGTCACGACGATCTCGAACAGCATGATGATCGACGCGCGGTTCGCGGGCACGCGCGCGAGCCCGTATTGCACGAGCATGTTGTTGGTCGCGAGCACGAAGCCGATCGCCAGCACGAGCAGCGCCGCCGTGCCCAGATGAGCGCCTGCCGGCGGCGTCGGCATCGCTTCGAAGAGCGACGCGCATCCGCCGAAGATCGCCGCGCCGCCGAAGATGATCGCCGTGCGCATTTCGGCCTTCATGTCAGGCAGCTCGCGGCTCGTCTTCAGGATCAGCACGTTGCTCATCGCGAAGCTCATCCCGGCCGCGAGCCCCGCCCATTCGGCGAGACTGCCCGGCACGGGAAGCCCGAGCTGCGGCGACCACAGCATCATCATCGCGCCCGCCAGCGACAGCGCGGCGAGCCCCGCGCCCGCCCACGTCAGCCGCTCGTGCAGGATGAAATGCGCAAAGAGCGCGGTCCATGCGGGCGTCAGATAGAACAGCAGCAGCACGCGCATCACCTGGCCGTGGATCGCACCCCACACGAAACCAAGATTGGTGATGCCCGCGAACAGCGCGAGCGCGGGCAACAGCCAGTGCCAGCGGACGGTCTTGATCGCGTTGCGCCGGACCAGCAGCACGAACAGGCAGCCGGCGCCGCTTGTCAGCGCGCTCGCCGCCGTACCCGTCACGCCGAGCGCGTTGAGCATCCGCAGCGGATACCACACCATGCCCCACACCGACGCGCCCATCATGATCGCGAGCGTCGGCCACGTGTTGCGAAGCGAGAGGTTCATCGCGGGCCGCTCCCCGCGAGGTCCATCATGTCCGGCTTGTGCTGCATGCCCTGTCTGCCTTGTCTGCTTTGTTCGTCTCGGGCGACGGCGGCGCGTGATCGCCGCCGTCCGTTGCCGTTGAATCCCGTTGAATCCGCTTGAATCCTTTGCCGCCGCGTCGGGATACTGCCCGCGTGGCGTCTCCGCGTTTTTTTCGCTGCGTTTTTCGCTGCGTTCGCTGCCTCGCGCACGTCGCCTGCATCGCGCTTGTCGCGCCGTGCGTAGCGCGCCGCGAGGCCTTGTCCGATCGGATAATGCGCCGTTCCGCTGCCCGCCGACACGCTATAATCGATCGCTCGTCGCCGGTGCTGCGCCGATGCCTGTCCGCCCGATGCCCTGCTGCCGCTGCCATGTCCGATCGGGCGCGCTTCGCAGCCGCTTCCGGGCCTGCCGGATCATGTGCCTGGCAAGCATCGCAGCCGCCGCGCGCCGCCTTCACCTGTGTCAGTCCGTCCCGCAACACGCCGAACACACGCCCGAACCGCCAAGTGAATCCGCTACTCGACTCCCTCCAGCCCTATCCCTTCGAAAAGCTGCGCGCGCTCTTCAAGGATGTCACGCCGCCCGCCGGCCTCGCGCACATCAGCTTCGGGATCGGCGAGCCGAAACACCCGACGCCGGACCTGATCCGCGACGCCGTGATCGATTCGCTCGGCGGTCTCGCGTCATATCCCGCCACCGTCGGCACGCCGGCGCTGCGCGAAGCGATCGCGAAGTGGGTCACGAAGCGCTACAACCTGCCGCCCGTCGATGCCGCCACTCAGGTGCTGCCCGTGTCCGGCTCGCGCGAGGCGTTGTTCGCGCTTGCGCAGACGGTAATAGACCCGAAGAAGAACGCGCAGGGCGAGCCTGCGATCGTACTCTGTCCGAACCCGTTCTACCAAATCTATGAAGGCGCGGCGCTGCTCGCTGGCGCGCAGCCGTATTTCGCCAACAGCGACCCGAAGCGCAATTTCGCGTGCGATTACACGGCCGTTCCCGAAGATGTCTGGGCGCGCACGCAGCTGCTCTACGTCTGCTCGCCGGGCAACCCGACGGGCGCCGTGCTCACGCTCGACGACTGGCGCGAGCTGTTCGATCTGTCGGATCGCCACGGCTTCGTGATCGCATCCGATGAATGCTATTCGGAGATCTACTTCGACGAAGCGCGCCCGCCCCTCGGCGCACTGGAAGCGGCGCACCGGTTGGGCCGCGGCTTCGAGCGTGTCGTGATGCTGTCGAGCCTGTCGAAGCGATCGAGCGTGCCGGGCATGCGCTCGGGCTTCGTCGCGGGCGACGCGTCGATCCTCAAGCAATTCCTGCTGTACCGCACGTATCACGGCGCGGCGCTGTCGACGGTCTATCAGGCCGCGAGCATCGCCGCGTGGAGCGACGAGACGCATGTGCGCGAGAACCGCGCGAAGTACGTGCAGAAATTTTCGACCGTCACGCCGATGCTCGCCGACGTGCTCGACGTCAAGCTGCCCGACGCCGCGTTCTACCTGTGGGCGAACGTCTCGCGCACGGGCCTGTCGGATGCCGAGTTCGCCCGCCGCCTGTACGCCGACTATAATGTGACGGTTCTGCCCGGCTCGTATCTCGCGCGCACCGCGCACGACACGAACCCCGGCCGCGATTTCGTCCGCCTTGCGCTCGTCGCCGGCGTCGATGAATGCACGGAGGGCGCACAGCGCATCGTCGATTTCTGCCGTTCCCTCAAAGGCTAGCTTCCGGGCTGGTTTCGGCGGCGATTGCGGCAGTCCACGCGCCGCATGGATGCGCCGCCGCAGCGCCTTCACCCGCTTTCCGATTTCAAACCTCTCTCTTCTGACACCACGAACATGTCGCAACAACTTCAGCAGATCATCGATACCGCCTGGGACAACCGCGCTGACCTGTCGCCGAAGGCCGCGCCCGCCGAAGTGCGCGAAGCCGTCGCGCACGCGATCGAGCAACTGGACAAGGGCGCGCTGCGCGTCGCCGAAAAGAAGGACGGCGACTGGGTCGTCAATCAGTGGCTGAAGAAGGCCGTGCTGCTGTCGTTCCGCCTCGAGGACAACGCACCGATGCCGGCGGGCGGTTACTCGCAGTTCTACGACAAGGTGCCGTCGAAGTTCGCGAACTACACGGCCGAAGACTTCGCCGCGGGTGGCTTTCGCGTCGTGCCGCCCGCCATCGCGCGCCGCGGCTCGTTCATCGCGAAGAACGTCGTGCTGATGCCGTCGTACACGAACATCGGCGCCTACGTCGACGAAGGCACGATGGTCGACACGTGGGCCACCGTCGGCTCGTGCGCGCAGATCGGCAAGAACGTGCACCTGTCGGGCGGCGTGGGCATCGGCGGCGTGCTGGAACCGCTGCAGGCGAACCCCGTCATCATCGAAGACAACTGCTTCATCGGCGCGCGCTCGGAAGTCGTCGAAGGCGTGATCGTCGAGGAGAACTCGGTGATCTCGATGGGCGTGTACCTCGGCCAGAGCACGAAGATCTACGACCGCGAAACGGGCGAAGTGTCGTACGGCCGCATTCCGGCGGGCTCGGTCGTGGTCGCGGGCAACCTGCCGTCGAAGGATGGCACGCACAGCCTCTACTGCGCGGTGATCGTCAAGAAGGTGGACGCGAAGACGCGCGCGAAGGTCGGCCTGAACGAACTGCTGCGAGGCGACTGATGGCGCGCGCCGCGGCGAAGACGACCGTCGTCTATGGCATTCCGAACTGCGACACCGTGAAGAAGGCCCGCGTGTGGCTCGAAGAGCATGGCGTCGAGTTCGAGTTTCACGACTTCAAGAAGGCAGGCGTGAATGCGCCGCTCGTGAAGGGCTGGCTGAAAGACGTGTCGCTCGATGCGCTCCTGAACCGGCGCGGCACGACGTGGCGCGGCCTCGACGACGACGTGAAGGCCTCCGCCGACAGCGAAGCCGGCGCGATCGCGCTGATGATCGAGAAGCCCTCCGTCATCAAGCGGCCTGTCGTGGTGGTCGACGGACGCGTGAAGACGCTCGGCTTTTCGGCCGATCAGTACGCGTCGCTGTTCGACTGAGCGTCCGCGTTTTTCGCGCCGCGCTGCCACGCATTGCATTGCGTCGCGGCGCAAGAGCGTGCTGAACGCGGAAACGCACCGAGCGCAACGATTTGCATGCTGTTGCCGGCCCACAGGCCGGCATTTTTTCACCCGAGTTTCAAGCGTGGATACGGTCCGCGCATCTCATCTGCCAGCTGGTTGGAAGGAACTGAATCGATGTCCGGCACTCTTGCCCTTACCGAAGCCCTGATCGCGCGCGCGTCCGTCACGCCCGACGACCAGAACTGCCAGCGTCTCCTGGTCGAGCGCCTGTCCGCGATCGGCTTCGCATGCGAAACGATCGAATCGAACGGCGTCACCAATCTGTGGGCCGTGAAGCGCGGCACGATGGGCACGGACGGCAAGCTGCTCGCGTTCGCCGGCCATACCGACGTCGTGCCGACGGGCCCGCTCGATCAGTGGTCGTCGGCGCCGTTCGAGCCGAGCCATCGTGACGGCAAGCTGTATGGCCGTGGCGCCGCCGACATGAAGGCGTCGATCGCCGGCTTCGTGGTGGCGAGCGAAGAGTTCGTCGCCGCGCATCCGCAGCATCGCGGCTCGCTGGCGTTCCTCATCACGAGCGACGAAGAAGGTCCCGCGACGGACGGCACCGTGAAAGTGGTCGAAGCGTTGCAGGCGCGCGGCGAGCGGCTCGACTATTGCGTCGTCGGGGAGCCGACGTCGGGCACCCAGTTCGGCGACACGGTGAAGAACGGCCGGCGCGGCTCGATGACGGGCAAGCTGATCGTCAAGGGCGTTCAGGGGCATATCGCGTATCCGCATCTGGCGAAGAACCCCGTCCATCTGCTCGCGCCCGCGCTCGCGGATCTCGTCGCCGAACGCTGGGACGACGGCAACGAGTACTTCCCGCCCACCACCTGGCAGGTCTCGAACCTGCACAGCGGCACGGGCGCGACCAACGTGATTCCCGGCCACGCGGACGTGATGTTCAACTTCCGCTTCTCGACGGCGAGCACGGTCGAAGGGCTGCAAAAACGCGTGCGCGACATTCTCGACAGGCACGGCCTCGACTACGATCTGACGTGGACCGTGAGCGGCCTGCCCTTCCTCACGCCGCGCGGCGAGCTGTCGAATTCGCTCGAAAAGGCGATCCGCGACGAGACGGGCATCGCGACAGAACTGTCGACCACGGGCGGCACGTCCGATGGCCGCTTCATCGCGCGCATCTGCAAGCAGGTCGTCGAATTCGGACCGTTGAATGCGAGCATCCACAAGATCGACGAACATATCGAAGTCGCACACATCGAGCCGCTCAAGAATATCTATCGCCGCGTGCTCGAACAACTGATCGCCTGACGGAGGGCCTCCATCATGACTCATCCGTTTTCCACGGTTCGCGATGTGCTGCGCTACGCGGTGTCGCGCTTCATCCAGGCCGGGCTGTCGTTCGGCCACGGCTCGTCGAACGCTTACGACGAAGCCGCCTATCTGGTGTTGCACACGCTGCATCTGCCCATCGATCTGCTCGATCCGTTTCTCGACGCGCGCCTCACGTCCGAGGAAATCGATGCGGTGCTGAAGGTGATCGAGCGGCGCGCGACCGATCGCGTGCCCGCCGCCTATATCACGCAGGAAGCGTGGATGCACGGCTACCGGTTTCATGTCGACGAGCGCGTGATCGTGCCGCGCTCGTTCATCGGCGAACTGCTGCAGGACGGTCTGCAGCCGTATGTCGAGGACCCCGAACAGGTCGCCGCCGTGCTCGAACTGTGCACGGGCTCCGGATGCCTCGCGATTCTCGCGGCGCATGCGTTCCCGAATGCCGACGTCGATGCCGTCGATCTGTCGCCCACCGCGCTCGAAGTGGCGGCGCGCAATGTCCACGACTATCACCTCGACGATCGCATCGCGCTCTTCGAAGGCGATCTGTACGCGCCGCTGCCCGAGCGCCGCTACGACGTGATCATCACGAATCCGCCCTACGTGAACGCAGAAGCGATGAAGACGCTGCCTGCGGAATACCGGCACGAGCCGGAAATGGCGTTGGCGGGCGGCGTCGACGGCATGGACATCGTGCGCCGCATCATCGCCGATGCGCGCAACTGGCTGACCGACGAAGGCGTGCTCGTCGTCGAGATCGGCAACGAGCGCGCGCACGTCGAAGCAGCGTTCGGAGGCCTCGACCTGGTGTGGATGTCCACGAGCGCCGGCGACGACAACGTCTTTCTGATCCAGGCGAACGATCTCCCCGCCTGATCCTTCGCAAGCGCCTGGGCCTTGCCGCAGGCGCCTTCTCGTCGCATCGCACAACGCACGCCGTCAAGCCCGACGCCGTGCGTTGTGTGCTTTTCGGGTGCTCCATGCTGTGCGCTTCGGCTCGTTGTGTCTTCATCGGATCATGCAAAAAAGCCCGCCGCCGATCGCCGACGAGCGGACCGCGATGCGACCGCTTTCGGTAATATGAGCGCGACCGCGCTGACGCAACCCTATGCGACCTCGGGCAACCCGAGCAACACCAGGCAACCTCGGGCAACATGAGGTAGCACTCACGACGAAAGTCATCCACGCGCAGCACGACGATTATCGTTCGCACGCTTATGCAATTCGATCTGCTTCACGTCGGCACGCTCGTGTTTCTCGCTCATATGCTGGGCGTGATCGCCGCGTGCCATGCCATTCTGCACACCCGCACGTCGCAGGGCGCGATTGCGTGGGCGGTGTCGCTCGTCGCGATGCCGTATCTGACGCTGGTCCCGTATCTCTTTCTCGGGCGTAGCAAGTTCGCCGGCTATGCGGATGCGCGCCGCATCGAAAACGAAATGCTGCGCACGCGCGCGCATCCGCCGGAATGGGATAGCACGGCGTCGTCGCCGGGCCGGCCGACGGAGGCGCTCGGACAACAGTTCGTGCGCTCGCTCACGCGTCTGGGCGGCATGCCCTTTCTACCCGGCAACAGCGTGCGCACGCTCGTGAACGGCGAGGCGACCTTCGCCGCGATTCTCGAAGCGATCGAAAACGCGCAGCGTTATGTGATCGTGCAGTTCTTTATCGTGCGCGCCGATGCGCTCGGCGAGATGCTCAAGGACCTGCTGATCGCGAAGGCCGCGCAAGGCGTGCGTGTGTACGTGCTGTACGACAGCATCGGCAGCTTCGATCTGCCGCATCGCTACGTCGCGTCGATGCTGGCGGGCGGCGTGCAGATGCATCCGTTCGCGACGAACCGCAGGTTCGTCAACCGCTTTCAGCTCAACTTTCGCAATCACCGCAAGATCGTGGTGGTGGACGGCGAGCGCGCGTTCGTCGGCGGACACAACGTAGGCGTCGAGTATCTGGGCGGCAAGCCGCCGCTCTCGCCGTGGCGCGACACGCATATCGAAGTGCGCGGCCCTGCCGTCGCGAGCATCCAGTTCGTATTCACGGAAGACTGGTACTGGGCCACGCAGCGATTGCCGGAATTCGACCTGATGCCCGTTTCGTCGTCCGCGCCTTCCGGTTTGCCGGCTGTCTCGCCGTCTGCTTTATCGCCTGCTTTACCGCCCACTTCACCGCCTGCTTTACCGCCCTCTTCACTGCCCGCTACGCCATCTGTCGCATCGGGCGACGGCATGCACTGTCTCGTCATCCCGACCGGCCCCGCCGACAAGCAGGAAACCTGTTCGCTCTTCTTCGTCGAAGCGATCAACGCGGCACGCGAGCGCATCTGGATCACGACGCCGTACCTCGTTCCCGACGAGGCCGTGTTCGCTGCGTTGCGGCTGGCGGCGCTGCGGGGCGTCGACGTGCGCATCATGATCCCGAGCCGGCGCGATCACCGGGTCGTGTTCGAGGCGTCGAAGCTGTACGCGTACGACTCGATCCGCGCGGGCGTGCGCATCTTCCGCTACCGGCCGGGCTTTCTGCATCAGAAGGTGGTGCTGATCGACGATATCGCCGCCGCCGTCGGTAGCGCGAATCTCGACAACCGCTCGTTCCGACTGAACTTCGAGATCATGGTGCTGACCGTCGATGGCAAATTCGCCGCTGAGGTCGAAGCGATGCTGCTGCGCGACTTCGACGAATCGTTCGAGATCGACCGCGGCGAATATCGCAATGCGCCTGCGCTGAGACGCGTCGCGATGCACGTCGCGCGGCTCTTTGCGCCAATTCTTTAACGCGCGGCTTTTCGCGCGGATTCTTTGACGCTTGACGCCTGGCGCGTCTCGCATGGCCGCTTGACGTGGCTGTGCAGTGTGGCTGTGCAGTGTGGCCGCCCACCAGCCGCCCAGGCCACGCCGGCACCCGTGTCGCCGCGCTACAGCAGCGCCTCGATATCGTCCGCGATCGTTTCGGGCTTCGTGGTCGGCGCGTAGCGCTTCACGACCTTCCCGTTGCGGTCGATCAGAAACTTCGTGAAGTTCCACTTGATCGCTTCGAGCCCTAGCACGCCGGGCGCTTCGTCCTTCAGATGCTTGTAAAGCGGATGCGCATCCGCGCCGTTGACTTCGATCTTCTCGAACATCTGGAACGTGACGCCATAGTTCTTCTCGCAGAACGCGCCGATCTGCGCGGCGTCGCCCGGCTCCTGCTTGCCGAACTGGTTGCACGGAAAGCCCAGCACCTGCAGGCCGCGCACGCCGTACTGCTCGTGCAGCTTCTGCAAGCCCGCGTATTGCGGCGTGAACCCGCATTCGCTCGCCGTATTGACGATCAGCATGACCTTGCCGTCGTAGACGCCGAGACTGATCGGCTCGCCATCCAGCGAGCGCGCCGAAAAGGTATAGATAGAAGACTTGTCCGTTGCCATGTTTTTGCTCTCCAAGAATATCGCCAGTCTACGGACTCTCGCGCCGCGCGCCACCTGGCCGATCGGCCAATGCCTGAGCTTGCGCCGCGCAGTCTAAAATAGCGTTTTTCTTCAAGCCGGCCTCGTTGTGATCCGCTTCAACCAGTTCAGTCTCGCGCGCGGCACGAAGCCGCTTTTCGAACAGACCACCTTCACGCTCAATCCCGGCGAGAAGGCGGGCCTCGTGGGCGCAAACGGCGCGGGCAAATCGACCCTGTTCTCCGTGCTGCTCGGCGAGCTTCACGCGGACGGAGGCGATTTCGCGATGCCGCCGTCGTGGCAGATCGCGCACGTCGCGCAAGAGACGCCTGCCGTCGATAAAACCGCGCTCGACTATACGCTCGACGGCGACGCAGCGTTGCGCGCGATCGAAGCGTGCATCGCGGCGGCGTCCGCCGCGCATGACGGCGCTGCCGAAGCCGAAGCGCACGCCGCGTTCGCCGATGCCGACGGCTACACCGCGCCCGCGCGCGCCGAAACACTGCTGCTCGGCCTCGGCTTCACGCTCGACCAGACACGCGCGAGCGTGAGCAGTTTCTCGGGCGGCTGGCGCATGCGCCTGAATCTCGCACAGGCGCTGATGTGCCGCTCGGATCTGCTGCTGCTCGACGAACCGACCAACCACCTGGACCTCGATGCGATCGTCTGGCTCGAAGACTGGCTGCATCGCTATCCGGGCACGCTGATCGTGATCTCGCACGACCGCGAATTTCTCGATTCGGTCTGCAATGTTACGCTGCATCTCGAAAACCAGCAGATCAAGCGATACGGCGGCAACTACTCTCAGTTCGAAGTGCAGCGCGCACAGCAACTGGCGCTGCAGCAGAGCGCCTACGAGAAGCAGCGCAAGACCATCGAGCACCTGCAAAGCTTCGTCGACCGCTTTAAGGCGAAGGCGACCAAGGCGCGCCAGGCGCAAAGCCGGATGAAGGCGCTCGAAAAGATGGAACTGATTGCGCCCGCACACATCGCGTCGCCGTTCACGTTCGAATTCCGCGCGCCCGACTCCGCGCCGAACCCGATGATGGTGATGGAAAACGTGCGCTGCGGCTATCGCGCGGCGGACGGCGGCGAGATACCGATCGTCGAGCGAGTCGCGCTGTCGATCCAGAACGGGCAGCGCATCGGCCTGCTCGGCGCGAACGGCCAGGGCAAGTCGACGCTCATCAAGACGCTCGCGGGCACGCTCGAGCCGCTCGGCGGCCATGTGCGCGAAGGCAAGGGGTTGAAGATCGGCTACTTCGCGCAGCATCAGCTCGAAACGCTGCGTCCCGACGATACGCCGTTGCAGCACCTGTCGCGGCTCGCGCCCGATACGCGCGAGCAGGAGTTGCGCGACTTTCTCGGCAGCTTCAACTTCTCGGGCGATATGGCGACGGCGGCCATCGCGCCCTTCTCGGGCGGCGAGAAGGCGCGGCTCGCGCTGGCGCTGATCATCTGGCAGAAGCCGAACCTGCTGCTGCTCGACGAGCCGACCAACCACCTCGACCTCGAAACGCGCCACGCGCTGACGATGGCGCTCGCGCAGTTCGAAGGCACGCTGATTCTCGTCTCGCACGACCGCCACCTGCTGCGCGCGACCACGGACCAGTTCATGCTCGTCGCGAAGCACCAGCTGCAACCGTTCGACGGCGATCTCGACGACTATCGCGACTGGCTGTTGCAGCACGCCGCCGAGCAGCGCGCCGCGCTAAAAGCTGCTTCGGACGCGACGACCGCGAACGGCGGTAATGCGAATGGCGCGGACGCGTCGGTGAATCGCAAGGAGCAGCGTCGCCAGGAAGCGGAAACACGGCAGAAGCTCGCGCATCTGAAGAAGCCATTGCAGACGCGCATCGCGAAGATCGAAAAGGAAATGGACGCGCTCAACGCGGAAAAGGCGACGCTCGATGCATTCGTCGCCGATCCCGCCAGCTATGGCGCCGAGCAGAAAACCAGGCTGACGGAAACGATACGACGTCAGGCAGAGGTCAACACACGCCTCGAAACGCTCGAAGCCGAATGGCTCGAAGCGCACGAGGAACTCGAACAAATCGGCTAGCGGCCCCTTCGCGTCGCGAAGGAAGACATGAGGAAAGCGAGGCCGCGCCAGCATCCACGGAGGGCTGGGCATTGTCGTCTACTGCCGCACTGAAGGGCTTGCGCGTGCTCGATCTGACACGCCTGTTGCCCGGTCCCGCCGCGACGCTCCGGCTCGCGGAAATGGGCGCCGACGTGTTGAAGATCGAAGCGCCCGGCGCCGGCGACGCGTCGCGCGTGATGATGCAAAGCAGCGCCGACCGCGTCGCCGGGCGTCCCGGCACGTTCTACCGTCAGTTGAATCGCGGCAAGCGCGAAACGCGGCTCGACCTGAAGTCCGAAGGCGGGCGCACTGTGCTGATGGCGCTCGCGCGCGAAGCGGACGTGCTGATCGAGAGCTTCCGGCCCGGCGTGATGGATCGGCTCGGCCTCGGCTACGACGTGCTGCGCGTGATCAATCCGAAGCTCGTCTATTGCGCGATTTCGGGCTATGGCGCGCAAGGGCCGTATTCGCAACTGGCCGGACACGATCTGAACTACATCGGCTATGCGGGCGTGCTCGACCAGCTCGCCGCGCGCGACGGTACGCCGATCCTGCCCAACTTCCAGATCGCCGATCTGCTGGGCGGCGCGTCGTCGGCCGTCAACCAGATACTCGCGGCATTGTGGGCCGTGGCGCGCGGCGGCGACGGGCAATTCGTCGACGTATCGATGGCGCATTGCACCTACGCGCACAACGTCGTCGCGCAAGTCGCGCTCGCCAACGACGGCGCGGCGCCCGTCGCGGGCAGCAGCCTGCTGAACGGCGGCGTGCCCTGCTACAACCTGTATCGCACGCTCGACGAACGATGGCTCGCAGTCGGCGCGCTGGAACTCAAGTTCTGGGAAACGCTGTGCATGGCGCTCGATCGCCCCGACTGGGCGACGCGCCACTGGAGCCTCGGCCAGGCAATCGCCGGACCGGATGCCACGCAACTGATCAAGGACATGGCCGAGCTGATCGCGACGCGGCCGCTCTCGGAATGGATCGAACTGCTGGTGCCGCTGGATTGCTGCGTGTCGCCCGTGCTGACGGCGGCGGAAGCGGCCGGGCACCCGTTGTTCAACGCGGCCGCGCGCGAGGCGCTGATCGCGCAACAGGCGGGCGATAAAGATGCGGACCGTCCGGCGAGTGGCGAGTGAACGTGTGACACAGAAGCTGCGCGTGTGAGGCGTGCGGCGGAACGTGGCGGCATATGGATTGTCCGGATCACAGCCCTTACCGCCCTTACCGCCCTTACCGCCCTTACCGCCCTTACCGCCCTTACCGCCTGAGCCGCCAGTCAGAATCGAACGGGCCGTCAGCGCCGCGGCAAGGTCTGCCTCGGTTCCCGTTCGTCGTCGACCAGCCGGTGCTTGCGTCCTTCGACGTGATGGCGGATCGTCGCCCGGACCTCGTCGGCCGTGACGTTTTCCGCGACGACACGCCGTGAAATCTGGCCCGCCGGGTCGATCCATTCGACGATCCGGCAGCCGCCGCCCCAAAGCCCGTGAATCGGCGCGGAAACGCGACAGCCGCGCAGATTCGCCAGAAGCTCGTCCGAAGTTTGATGAGACTGTTTCAAGACGTCTTCCTTTTTCAGTCGTGACGTTGCATCTCACGAGGATAGGGAAAACGAAAGGCGCCTAGGTTACAGACTCAGTCGAGAAATTTACAGCGTGTTACGCCGGAAAGCGGACGCGATCCGGCGGTGTCTGACGCCAATTATTCGAGTGTGCGCATGCGGTCAATGGCTTGCTCGATGCGCTCGACAGCGATCACCTGCAGTCCGTCGATGGCTTGCTTCGGCGCGTTGGCCTTCGGAATCAACGCAATCGAAAAGCCGAGCTTCGCGGCTTCCTTCAGACGTTCCTGGCCGCGCGGCGACGGACGGATCTCGCCCGCCAAGCCAACTTCGCCGAACACGATCAGTCCTTTCGGCAACGGCTTGTTGCGCATCGACGAGTGAATCGCGAGCAGCACGGCGAGGTCGGCGGCGGGCTCGCTGATTTTCACGCCGCCCACCGCGTTCAGGAACACGTCCTGATCGAAGCAGGCGATGCCCGCGTGACGATGGAGCACGGCCAGCAGCATCGCGAGCCGGTTCTGTTCGAGGCCGACGGCGAGCCGGCGCGGATTCGGCACGTTCGCCGTGTCGACGAGCGCCTGCACTTCGACGAGCAGCGGCCGTGTGCCTTCCTGCGTCACGAGCACGCACGAGCCCGGCACGATCTGCTCGTGCTGCGACAGAAACAGCGCCGACGGATTCGCGACGCCTCGCAGACCGCGCTCCGTCATCGCGAACACGCCCAGTTCGTTGACGGCGCCGAAGCGGTTCTTGAACGCGCGCACGAGCCGGAACGACGAGTGCGTATCGCCTTCGAAGTACAGCACGGTATCGACGATATGCTCGAGCACGCGCGGGCCCGCGAGGTTGCCCTCTTTCGTCACGTGGCCGACCATGATGATGGCCGTGCCCGACTGCTTGGCGACGCGCGTCAGTTGTGCCGCGCACTCGCGCACCTGCGCAACGGAACCCGGCGCGGACGTGAGCGCTTCCGAGTAGATGGTCTGGATCGAGTCGATGACGGCGACGTCCGGCTTTTCTTCGGCGATGGTCGCCTGAATCTTTTCGAGCTGGATTTCGGCTAGCAGCTTCAGCTCGCTTGCGTGCGAACCCGGCTCGAGCAGCGACAGCCGTTGCGCGCGCAACGCAATCTGCGCAGCCGATTCCTCGCCGCTCACGTAGAGCGCGCGCCGCTCGCTCGCGATCTGGGCAAGCGATTGCAAAAGCAGCGTCGACTTGCCGATGCCCGGATCGCCGCCGATCAGCACGACGCCGCCCGCCACCAGTCCGCCGCCCAGCACGCGGTCGAACTCGCCGACGCCCGTCGAGAAGCGCGGCACGTCCGACGCCTCGATATCCGCGAGCCGCTGCACGGGCTGGTTTTTCGCGAGCGACTGAAAGCGATGCGCGGCAGGCGATTCCGCGACCGTCTCGACGAGCGTATTCCACGCGTGACACGCCGGGCACTGGCCCTGCCACTTCGGCGCCTGCCCGCCGCATTCCGTGCAGGTGTACAACGTTTTCTGTTTAGCCAACTTGTTTTGTCACGCGTGGTTATTCGTTATGTCGCTGTTCGTTACGTCATGAGCCGGTGACGATCATTCGGCGCGCACGGGCACGCGCTGCGCGACGGCGCACATCAGCTCGTAGCCGATCGTGCCGCATGCCTGCGCGACGTCGTCGACGGGTAGTTGCGCGCCCCACATCTCGACGCGCGAGCCGACGTTCGCCTGCGGGCACGGCGAGAGGTCGATGGTGATCATGTCCATCGACACGCGTCCGACGATCCGCGTGCGGATGCCGTCGACGATGATGGGCGTGCCTTCGGGCGCTATGCGCGGATAGCCGTCTGCATAGCCGCACGCGACGACGCCGATGCGCATGCCTGCGCGCGCCGTGTAGATCGAGCCGTAGCCGATCGTGCTGCCTTCCGACAGCGTCTGCACGGCGATCAGTTCGGAGGCGAGCGTCATCGCGGGCTGCAGGCCCGTGTCCTTGATCGCGGAGCTGACGCCCGACGGCGACGCGCCGTACAGCATCACGCCCGGCCGCACCCAGTCGAAATGCGCTTCCGGATACCACAGCGTCGCCGCCGAATTGGCGAGGCTGCGCGCGCCCGCGATGCCCTGCGCGCCGCGCTCGAACGCTTCCATCTGGTGAGCGATGCCGCGCTCGCTGTCCGCGTCCGAGAAGTGGGTCATCAGCGTGATCTGGCCGACGCCCTGGCACGCCCGCGCGCGCTCCCACGCTGCGCGGAACCTGTCGGGCGTGTAGCCTAGCCGGTTCATGCCGGTGTTCATTTTCAGCTGGATATTGACGGGCTTCGACAGCCGCGCCATTTCCAGCATGCGCAACTGCTCGTCCGAATGCAGCGCCGTCGTGAGGCTATAGCGGTCGATGACGTCGATATCCGTCGGCCGGAAAAAGCCCTCGAGCAACAAAATCGGGCCGGCCCAGCCCAATTCGCGCAACTTCACCGCCTCTTCGAGGTCGAGCAAACCAAAGCCATCGGTTGCGCGCAGTCCCGGAAAGGCGCGGGCGAGACCGTGACCGTAGGCATTCGCCTTGACGACGGCCCAGATCTTGGACTTTGGCGCATAACGGCGTGCAACTGCGAGGTTATTGGCGAGAGCGGCGGTGTGAATAGTGGCTGAGACTGGGCGCGGCATGGGATTTTTTCGTAAAGACACTGTCGAATCAGGAGCTTACAGTGCGTTTTCAACACTTCGGAGGCTGACGTGACAATGCGATCAAGGATACTGCTAGTCGGGATTTGTCTATTTTCGTGATATAAAGCCGTGCGCACAACCCATTTCGAACGGAATAAGCCCGGACGCGCCACTGACGGCCGGGGCGGACGGACCGCAGCGAGGACAGCATCGCATCAGATGAAAAAAGGTTTTTACACCATCATGGCCGCGCAGTTTTTTTCCTCGCTGGCCGACAATGCGCTTCTGATCGCTGCTATTGCACTGCTGAAAGACCTTCACGCCCCGAACTGGATGACGCCGCTGCTCAAGCTGTTTTTTGTGCTGTCGTACGTCGTGCTCGCGGCTTTTGTCGGCGCCTTCGCGGACTCGCGCCCGAAGGGCCGCGTGATGTTCGTGACCAATACGATCAAGGTGGTCGGCTGCGTGGCGATGCTGGTCGGCGCGCATCCCCTCTTCGCGTATGGCATCGTCGGCTTCGGCGCCGCCGCGTACTCGCCCGCGAAGTACGGCATTCTCACCGAGCTGCTGCCGCCTGACCGCCTCGTCGCCGCAAACGGCTGGATAGAAGGCACGACGGTCGGCTCGATCATTCTCGGCACGGTGCTCGGCGGCGCGCTGATCAGCCCGCACATCGCGTCGCACATCATCAAGCACACACCCCACTCAATCCATACGCCCGCCGAAGCGGCGATGCTCATCATCATCCTGATCTACGTGATCGCGGCGCTCTTCAATCTGCGCATCCCCGACACGGGCGCCCGCTATCCGCGCCAGCAGCATGGGCCGATCAAGCTCATCACCGATTTCGCCGACTGCTTTCTCGTACTCTGGCGCGACAAGCTCGGACAGATATCGCTCGCCGTCACGACGCTGTTCTGGGGCGCGGGCGCGACGCTGCAGTTCATCGTGCTGAAATGGGCCGAAGTGTCGCTCGGCATGTCGCTGTCGGAAGGCGCGATCCTACAGGCCGTGGTCGCCGTCGGCGTCGCGGCGGGCGCGATGATCGCCGCCGCGCGCGTGCCGCTGAAGAAGTCGCTGACGGTGCTGCCTGTCGGCATCATCATGGGAATCGCCGTGATGCTGATGGCCTTCTATACGAAGCATCTGTTTCCGGCTCACTGGGGCGTGTACTACGGCAGGGTGCACATCCCCGGCTATCTGATTTTCGCCTATGCCTTTCTGATGGTCGTCGGAGCGCTGTCGGGCTTCTTCGTCGTGCCGATGAATGCGCTGCTCCAGCATCGCGGGCACGTGCTGCTGTCGGCGGGCCATTCGATCGCCGTGCAGAACTTCAACGAAAACCTGTCCGTGCTCGTGATGCTGTGTCTCTACGCCGTGCTCGTGTGGCTCGACGTGCCCGTCACCGTCGTGATCGTGCTGTTCGGCACCTTCGTCTGCGTGATGATGTGGCTCGTGATGCGCCGCCATCTGGCGAACCAGCGCGCGTTTGATTCGGTATCGCTGATTGGCGAAGCGCGGCACTGAGACCCGTTTCAGATCCGCTGCGTATTATTCTTTGATTGCGCTTTGATCGCGCTTTGATTGCGCTTTTGACCGGGCGTCGACTGCGCGTTGACCGAGCATCGTCCGAGGGCGCGCACGCGCCCTTCGCTTTTCAGGCTTTCCAGGTTTTTCCATGACCCGACCGATTCCCAACGTCCTGACGATCGCCGGCTCCGATTCCGGCGGCGGCGCCGGCATTCAGGCCGATCTCAAGGCTTTCTCGGCGCTCGGCGTGTATGGCGCGAGCGTGATCACTGCGTTGACGGCGCAGAACACGCGCGGCGTGACGGCGATTCACACGCCCGATCCCGCGTTCGTCGTCGCGCAGCTGGACGCCGTGTTCGACGACATCCGCATCGATGCCGTGAAGATCGGCATGCTGGCCAACGCGTCGATCGTGCGCGCCGTCGCCGACGCGCTGCGCCGCCACCAGCCGAAGCATGTCGTGCTCGACACCGTGATGATCTCGAAGAGCAATCATGCGTTGCTCGCGCCCGAAGCCGTCGATGCCGTGCGCGACGAACTGCTGCCGCTCGCCGATCTGCTGACGCCCAATCTGCCGGAAGCCGCCGCGCTGCTTCGCACGCCAAGCGCCACCGACGAGGCCGCGATGGTCGATCAGGGCGAAGCGCTGCGCAAGCTCGGCGCGCGCGCGGTGCTGATGAAGGGCGGCCATCTCGCCGCCGCCGACAGCCCCGACTGGCTCATCCAGGACAGCGGCACGATGCGTCTCGCCGGCCCGCGCGTGCCGGTGAAGAACACGCACGGAACGGGCTGCACGCTGTCGTCGGCGATCGCGGCATTGATTCCGCAGCGCGACGATCTCGCAAGCGCCGTCGCCGATGCAAAGGCTTATCTGACGGGCGCGCTCGAACAGAGCAGCCGGCTCGACGTCGGCCATGGCGTCGGACCAGTGCATCACTTCTATCGTTGGTGGTAGCAGCGGGACGGTAGCCGCGCGGCTTCAGGCGTCGAAGCTTCACGCGTCGATTTGCGTCACGCCTGACGCGTCGGCTGCCGCGCAAACGCTTGTGCCCGCTCGGGCCAGTCGTCGGGCACGATGAAGCCGCGCGAACGCTCGACCCAATGTCCCTCTGCATTCCCGACGAATGCGGCGACCATCGTCGGCGCCGTCTGCTGCATCAGCTGCTGCGCGAGCGTATTGGCTGAAACGAAGCTCGCCGCGTGCCGGCTGTCGTGGATGCGCGGCGAAAGCCATTCGAGCCTCGGCAGCACGATCCACGCATCCGCATGGCCGCTGGAAAACGACGGCCAGTCGGCCTGCGTCGACCACCAGCCGCGCGCATGCGCGGGATCGATTTCGGCGGGATCGCGCTCGTTCGCGCCGTTGCGATAGAAGAGCCAGCCCTTGACGAACATCTGCGCGTCCCAAGGCCCGCGATGGCCCAGCGACGCAAACTCCTCGCGCGCGCTCAGCCGCAACTGATGATCGAGCAGATGCGCGAGCTTCAGATCGAAGCGGTCCTGCAGATTCGGGCCCACGTAATCGGCAAGTTCCGCGCGGCCGTCGCCCGCGTGCAGATAGCATTTGACGGCCAGTTCCCAATGCAGCCGCCGGCCCATCGGCGTTTCGACGAGAAAATCGCATTCGCCTAGCGTGATGCCTTTGCGCCGCAGCGGCACGTTCGCCGCGACCAGCCGCGCGGCCGGGCCGTGCGTCAGGAACCACGCGAGCAGACACTCCGCGTAGCGGCCGAGGCGCGTCACGCGCGCGGCCGCGATATGCCGGTGCAACGCGGCGGGATCGGCGTCTTGCGCGTCGAGCCAGTCGATGGTCGCGGCTGCTGCATCGGGCGATTCGAACGGCGTGGCGAGCACGCCGGACGGCGGTTGCGAGCGCAACAGATCAGGGCTGAACAGGAGCCACGCGATGTCGCGCACGGCGGCGTCGGACAGCGCATCGAGCCGGGCCGTCGATGGCGCCTCGAACGAAGCGGTCGGCCCCGCGGCGTCCATCATTTCGACGCGTCCGCCGGCGTGTCGTGCGGCGACGCACTGTGCCAGGCATCGCGGGCGAGACACAGGTCCTGCCACGACTTCGCCTTGTCGCCGAGGCTGCGCAGCAGATACGCCGGATGGTACGTGACGACCACGGGCACGCCCTCGTACTCGTGGACGCGTCCGCGCAGCGACGAAATGCTCGCTTCCGTCTTCAGCAGACTCTGCGCGGCAAAGCGGCCGAGCGCGACGATCAGCTTCGGCTTCACGAGCGCCACCTGCCGTTGCAGATACGGCTCGCAGCGCGCGACTTCGTCCGGCTCCGGATTGCGATTGCCGGGCGGGCGGCATTTGATCACGTTGGCGATATACACGTTCATGCCGCGCGCAAGACCGAGCGAGCGCAGCATGTTGTCGAGCAGCTTGCCCGCCTGGCCGACGAACGGCTCGCCCTGCTTGTCCTCGTTTTCGCCGGGCGCTTCGCCGATCAGCATCCAGTCGGCCTCGCGGTCGCCGACGCCGAATACCGTGTTCGTGCGTTTCTCGCAGAGGCGGCAGCGCTCGCACGCCGACACGCGTTCTTCGAGCGCGTTCCAGTCGAGCGTGTCGACGGCAGTTAGCGCCTGGCGGGCGACTTGCGCTTCGGCGTGCGACGGCGGTTCGGTGGGAAGGTCGTCGAACCATGCGAAGTCGTCGTCGGGCGGCGCTGCTTCCGTGTCGGGCGCGGACGCACGGCGGGCTGGCTGCGGCATCGCCCTTTTTGCTTCGTCCGGCGTTGTTTCGCGGCGTGACGAGGGCGTATGTTGCCGCTCCGCTTGCGGTTCGTTTGCGTCGTGCGAGACAGCGGCGCTGGCCACTTCGTTGCCGTCGTCGTCGCCGTTGCCGCCACTCGCGGCAGCGGTTCGAACGGCCACATCTTCGCCGCGGGCCTCCACATCGGCGCTCGTCGCCGCACGAGTCACAGCATCGGCGTTTTCCGCCTGCGATTGCGTGTCATCAACCGTCGCCGCGTGCTGTGCGCCCCCACGGCGCATCCACATCGGCGCGAGGCCGAGTTCTTCCAGCGCGGATTCATGCAGCGCCATCTGCGCCCTCCTTCTCGAAACTGAAACGCATCACGATGGCGTCCTCCCGGCTGCGATGCCGCGCCGGATAATAATTCTTGCGGCGCCCAATCGACGCAAAGCCAAAGCGCTCGTACAGCTTGATCGCGCGATGGTTCGACGGCCGCACTTCGAGCAGCATTCCGGCGAGCCTTTCACTGCGCGTCACCCGGACGGCTTCGCGCAACAGCGCAAGGCCCGCGCCCGCGTGCTGCGCGGCGGGCGCGACGCACAGGTTCAGCAGATGCATCTCGTCGACGACGGGCATCAGCACGCAATAGCCGATCAGCGTGCCCGTCACGTGACGCAGACATATGCCGAAGTAGCCGTTACGCAGCGAGTCTTCGAAATTACCGCGACTCCACGGAAATTCATAGGCGAGCTTTTCGACAGCCGCGACCTCGTCGAGGTCGCCCTCCGTCATCGGCGACATATAGCGGTCCGCCAGCAGCACGCCGCTCATCGCGTGCCCTCGCCCTCGGCACTGTGCGCGGTCTGTGTCGATGACGACGATGACGCCGACGCTGCCGTTTGCGCGTGCTGCGCGGCCCTCGCGGCCATGCGCTCTTCCGTGGTCTGCGCGACCTTGTCGCGGATGTACTCGGGCGCCGCCTGGTCGGCGGGCAGCGCGCGGCCCGCGCGGAACGCGCGCAGCGCCGCAAATGCAATCGGCAGCGCGTGGGGCACGGCTTCGTGATCGACGGTTCGCGCGACGCTCGCCGCCTTCAGACGATCGCCGAACGCCGCCGCGGCATTGCCGGCCAGCGCGAACGGCTGGTCCGGCAAGTCGAGCGCGTCGGGCGAGCCGAGCGCGGCGGAATGGACCGTGCGCCACTCGCGCGTGTCGTCATCCCACGCGTAGTCGGCCCAATAGACCTCGTCCATGCGCGCATCGAGCGCGGCAAGCACGCGCGTGGCCGACGGGTCGCGCCGGCGCGCGCTCTCGGCGCACGCGAGCAGCGTGCCGACGGGCACCACAGGGCAATTCAACCCGAACGCGAGTCCTTGCGCGACGCCCGTCGCGGTGCGCAAGCCCGTGAACGAGCCAGGCCCGGCGCCGAACGCGATCGCGTTGCAGTCGGCGAGCGCGAGGCCCGCTTCGTCGAACAGTTCGCGGATGGCGGGAAGCAGCCGCGTGCTGGAGACAGCGCCCGTCGATTCATGGCGCACCCAGACGCGCGGTTCGGGAGCAGACGCGTCCGCCTCTTCGGCCGATGAAGTGTCATCGGCCGATTCAGTGGACAACAGGGCGACCGAGCAAAATTCGGTCGAAGTATCGAGGGCAAGCAGCACGGTTTTCGTCATGACCGCTATTGTAATGCGGCGCCCAGCGTCGCCGGATGCGAACGCGACCCGGCCTGCCAGGCGCCGCGTTTGGAAGGATCGCTCCAGCTTCGCAGGGCCGCGCGCCGGGTGTCGCTTGCTATGATCGACGCCCTATCTCGAAAAGCATGGAGGATCTGATGAGCGACGTGGACGGTCTCTTCTTGAAGGCACAGGAAGATGTGAAGCAACTGCCGGAGCGTCCGGGCAACCTCACGCTGCTGCGCCTGTACGCGCTCTTCAAGCAGGCCACCGACGGCGACGTGCACGGCGACAAGCCCGGCTTCACCGATATCGTCGGCAAGTACAAGTACGACGCCTGGGCCGCGCTGCAAGGCACTGCGCCCGACTCGGCGAAACAGCAATATGTCGAACTCGTCGAGTCGCTCAGGAACGGTACCGAGGCCTGATCGATACCGAGACCGGCAGAGCAAGCCGCCGATCCTTCTTACGAATCGGCGGCTTTCGTTGAGACGAGTCTTAGTGGTGGCGCAGTGCAGCAAATATCGATATAATGCGGTCTGCGCTTCACCGCTTTGGCGGAAAAAGCGCCTCGTAGCGTTTTGCTCCAATCCAGTTTAGAACCTGTCCCCTCCTGCAAGGCCCCACGGGCCGTCAAGTCCAGGCTGGCGGCAAGCCAATTCCGGCGTGTCGCATTCGATACAGCTTCTAACGAGAAACTCGCCTTCATTGTCGCGAGTTGCCCCCGTTTTTCGATTTGCTCGCTGCTTCTTTGCTCGCTGAATCCGACGACTTGGGTATGCCGATTGGCGCCGACGTGTTATTTCCCATGTTTCAAGGATTCTCATGACTTCGAGCAATACCACCAGCCCGCTGAACGCCATCGCCGATCAAGCCCTCGGTCTCGACACGCCCGACACGGCCGTGCAAGCCCCCGAAGCTGAAGGCCCGACGTTCGCTGAGCTGGGTCTGTCGGCGGAGATCGTCTCCGCGCTGACGGCAGCCGGCTACAAGACGCCGACCCCCGTTCAGCAGCGCGCGATTCCCGCTGGCATCGCTGGCCGCGACCTTCTGGTGTCGAGCCCGACGGGTTCGGGCAAGACGGCTGCGTTCATGCTGCCCGCCATCGAGCGTTTCGCCCAGCTGCAAAAGACGCAAGCCAATCAGCCGCGTGAGCCGCGCGAGAACAATGGCGGTGGTCGCGGCCGCCGTCCGATGCCCGTCGCGCGTCCGGGCCTGCTGGTCCTCACACCGACCCGCGAACTCGCGATGCAGGTCACGACGGCCGCTTCGACCTACGGCAAGCACCTGCGCCGCCTGCGCACCGTCAGCATCCTCGGCGGTGTCGCGTATGGCCAGCAACTGATGCTGCTCGCCAAGAACCCCGAAATTCTCGTCGCCACGCCGGGCCGTCTGCTCGACCATCTGGAACGCGGCCGCATCGATTTGTCGCAGTTGCAGATGCTCGTGCTCGACGAAGCCGACCGCATGCTCGACATGGGCTTCATCGACGACATCGAGACGATCGTCGCCGCGACGCCCGCCACGCGCCAGACGATGCTGTTCTCGGCGACGCTCGACGGCAAGATCGGCTCGCTGACGGGCCGTCTGCTGAAGGACCCGGAGCGCATCGAGATCGTCCAGCGCATCGAACAGCGCACGAACATCGCGCAGACCGTGCACTACGTCGACGACCGCGATCACAAGGATCGCCTGCTCGACCATCTGCTGCGTGACGCCGGCCTCGACCAGGCGATCGTCTTCACGGCGACCAAGAGCGACGCCGACATGCTGGCCGGCCGTCTCGCCGACGCAGGCTTCGAATCGGCTGCGCTGCACGGCGATCTGCCGCAAGGCGCGCGTAACCGGACGATCCGCGCGCTGCGCGAGCGCCGCGTGCGCGTGCTGGTTGCGACCGACGTCGCGGCTCGCGGTATCGACATCCCCGGCATCACGCACGTGTTCAACTACGACCTGCCGAAGTTCGCCGAGGACTACGTGCACCGTATCGGCCGCACGGGCCGCGCGGGCCGCTCGGGCATCGCGGTGAGCCTCGTGCATCACGCCGAACAGGGCGCGTTGAAGCGCATCGAGCGCTTCGTGCGCTCACCCTTGCCCGTCAACGTGATCGCAGGCTTCGAGCCGCGCAAGGCGCCGCCGGCCAACGGCCGCGGCGGCTTCGGCGGCCGTGGCCGTCCGGGCGGCAACGGCAACGGCGGCCGACGCTTCGGCGGCAAGCCGGGCTACGGCTCGCGCGACGGCAACGGCAATGGCGGCGGCTATGGCGCACGTGAAGGCAACGGCGGCTACGGTGCGCGCGAAGGCGGCAACGGCGGCCGTAGCTGGGGCAACAACCGGCCCGCGGGCGGCTCGCGTGACGGCGGCTCGCGCGACGGTTATCGCAGCGAAGGCTACCGTGGCAACCGCGAAGGCGGCTATTCGCGTGACAGCGGCTACGGCGCACGCCGCAACGACGGCCCGCGCAACACGCGCCGCGGCGACTAAACCGCTTGCGTTTGGGCTCTCGAACGTCTGACACAGGCGGACGAGAACAGCCAGACATGAAGAACCGACGCCCCGGCGTCGGTTTTTTTACGCCCCAGCTGACGTTTCACGATGCGAAAAATTTTTTTGCGTCGTAAAAAATCGTGCTGCGTAGCACAAGAACGGCTGTTGCAAGATGGAAAATTTCGTTTCTCAATGCGAAACGTAACAGACAACCCGTTGAAAAATAAAGAATAAAAATCGCCGAAAAAGCCTTGGTGATGTCTGTTCCGGCCGACGCCTTTTGCCTAGACTCTTATATAAGACTTCACCCAACGAGATGCCTCCGGCAGCCCTCGCTTCGTGGAAGTCACGAGTCCACCGCACCCCTCTTCAGGCAAAAAGGAGTACACCATGTCGCGTAACGAACAGGCAAAGCAACTTCAACAACAGTGGGAAACCGACAGCCGCTGGAAAGGCATCAAGCGCGGCTTCACGGCGGAAGACGTCGTGCGCCTGCGCGGCTCGCTGCAACCCGAGCACACGCTCGCGCGTCGCGGCGCCGAACGGCTGTGGAACGGCATGAAGGAAGAGCCGTTCGTCAACGCGCTCGGCGCGCTGACGGGCAACCAGGCGATGCAGCAGGTCAAGGCCGGCCTGAAGGCCATCTATCTGTCGGGCTGGCAGGTCGCCGGCGACGCCAACGTGGCGGGCGAAATGTACCCGGACCAGTCGCTGTATCCGGCGAACTCGGTGCCGCTCGTCGTGAAGCGCATCAACAACACGCTCACGCGCGCTGACCAGATCCAGTGGTCGGAAGGCAAGAATCCGGGCGACGAAGGCTATATCGACTACTTCGCGCCGATCGTCGCCGACGCCGAAGCCGGTTTCGGCGGCGTGCTGAACGCGTTCGAGCTGATGAAGGCGATGATCGAAGCGGGCGCGGCAGGCGTGCACTTCGAAGACCAGCTCGCTTCCGTGAAGAAGTGCGGCCACATGGGCGGCAAGGTGCTCGTGCCGACGCGCGAGAACGTTGCGAAGCTGACGGCCGCGCGTCTCGCCGCCGACGTGTGCGGCGTGCCGACCGTGCTGATCGCGCGCACCGACGCGGAAGCCGCCGACCTGATCACGTCCGACGTCGACGACAACGACAAGCCGTTCCTCACGGGCGAGCGCACGATCGAAGGCTTCTTCCGCACGAAGCCGGGCCTCGAGCAGGCCGTGTCGCGCGGTCTCGCGTACGCGCCGTATGCCGATCTGATCTGGTGCGAGACGGGCAAGCCGGATCTCGAATACGCGAAGAAATTCGCCGAGGCGATCCACAAGGAATTCCCGGGCAAGATGCTGTCGTACAACTGCTCGCCGTCGTTCAACTGGAAGAAGAACCTCGACGACGCGACTATCGCGAAGTTCCAGAAGGAACTCGGCGCGATGGGCTACAAGTTCCAGTTCATCACGCTCGCCGGCTTCCACGCGCTGAACTACTCGATGTTCAACCTCGCGCACGGCTATGCGCGTCAGCAGATGAGCGCGTTCGTCGAACTCCAGCAGGCCGAGTTCGCCGCCGCCGAGAAGGGCTTCACGGCTGTGAAGCACCAGCGCGAAGTAGGCACGGGTTACTTCGATGCCGTCACGCAGACGGTCGAGCGCGAAGCATCGACGACGGCCCTGCACGGCTCGACGGAAGACGAGCAGTTCTTCGACAACAAGAAGGTCGCCTGAACAGGCTGACGTCGTCTGACGTCAGCGGCTTCAACGGCCGAAGATATGCGCCTTTCGCACGCAGCATCGTGAAAAACGGCCCCGCAGAGGGTCGCTTCCCTACCCGGTTCGGACGGCCGCTGAAGGCCGTCCGAATGCGGATGCGACGAACCTGAGAGATACAACACGGTAGCAAAGTCGGCACGCACCACGCGCCGATGCAAATTGGAAATACGCGCGCCGGCTATCCGCTGGCGCGTGTCCTTTCAGACATCCTGAGTCAAGAACGCGAACTTCGCGAACTGCCCGGCAGAAGGCCCGTTAAGCGCCAGGAACATGGGCAGACAACGCGCGCTATCGATAGACAATCACCGGAATTTTCGTATGCGTGAGCACGCGCTGCGTCTCGCTGCCGATCAGCAGACTGCCGAGTCCGCGCCGCCCATGCGACGCCATGAAGATCACATCGCAGCCACCCTGCTCGGCCGCTTCGATGATGCCCAGATACGGCGATGGATGCACGCTCGTCTGGCTCGTGCATTCGACACCCGCGCCGCGCGCGGCCTCCTCGACCTCCTGCAGATGCTGACGCGCTTCGCGCTCGCTGCGGTCCTGAAAGTCGACGGGCGGTTCGATCACGACTTCGGAAAACGGCGAGTACGGATATTGCGGCAGGCACGCGTACGCGGTGACGCGCGCGCCGACTGCCTGAGCGAGATCGATCGCACCGTCGATCGCTTTTTTCGACAGATCCGAACCATCGGTCGGTACGAGGATGTGCTTGAACATGGTGCCCTCCGTCGTCGACTGCAGGTGTGGAAAACGCCCGGTTGCCGCTCGCCGCTGTGCATCGTCACGAGCGCGCCGATGCGTGCGCTCATGCGTTTCGAATCGCCTGCGCCGCGCCGGCAGCGAAGCGGCACGGCAGGCCGTCAAAACGATTGTAGTGCGCCGAAATGTCGTGCAACGGGCGCGTGCGGGCATGTCCGCATATCGGAAACCCGCGCGGGCTCTGACGTTCTGCTTGCGGCTTTGTACACGCCGAAATCAACCCCAATACGCCGGATCGCCGTACGTATGCTTGAGAAAGTCGAGGAAAAGTCGTACGCGCAACGGAAGGTGACGCCGTTGCGGAAACACTGCGTGGATGCCGATGGGCGGCGCGGCGAATTCGTCGAGCACGCTGACGAGGCGCCCCGCCGCGATATCCATGCCGACTTCCCACCACGAACGCCACGCGAGTCCATAGCCTTCGAGACACCACTCGTGCAGCACCGCGCCGTCCGAGCATTCCATCGTGCCCGACACCTTGATCGTCACGACCTTGTCGCCCTGCTGGAACATCCAGCCGCGCTGCTGGTTCGCGCTCGCGCCGAGCGCGAGACAGTTGTGATGCGCGAGATCGGCGAGCGTCTGCGGCGCGGGACGACGCGCCAGATAGGCGGGCGACGCGACGCACACTCGCTTGTTCTCACCCAGCCTCAACGACACCAGCGACGAATCGGGCAATTCACCCAGCCGTATCGCACAGTCGAATCCTTCGTTAACCAGATCGACCATGCGATCGGACAGATCGAGAGAAATCGTCACGTCCGGATGCGCGACGGTGAACGTCGGCACGAGCGGCGCGACATGCCGGCGGCCGAAACCGGCCGGCGCCGTCACGCGCAAATGGCCGCTGGCCTTGACACCGCCTGCCGATACGCTGGCCTCGGCGTTCTGCATGTCGTGAATGATGCGCTGACAGTCTTCGAGAAACGCCGAGCCTTCGTAGGTCAACGTGATGCGGCGAGTCGTGCGCACGAGCAGCTTCACACCGAGGCGCTCTTCGAGCGCGTCGATGCGGCGGCCGATGATCGCGGGCGCGACGCCTTCGGCCTGCGCGGCCCCAGACAGGCTGCCGCGCGCCGCGACGGTCACGAAAGTCTCGATCTGCTTGAAGCGGTCCATCTGCGAATGACTGGGCGCATCGATCGCGCACGAATTAGGTGATGCGCGTCAGATTAGGTTGATGAAAGTAAAAGATCAAGTGATCTTTAGAGTCTTTTTAAGCACAAGCCGTCACGAATAGAATCGAACCGACCTCTGAATGGAGCGCATGGCAATGTCGGCCACAACCACACTCTTCCCCAAGGCAGTGATTTTCGATGCGTACGGCACGTTGTTCGACGTGCATTCCGTCGTTGCTGCGGCGGAGCAGATGTTCCCCGGCCGCGGCGATGCGCTTTCGCAGTTGTGGCGGCAAAAGCAGATCGAATACGCGCAGTTGCGCACGCTGTCCGACCCGGCTGGTGCCCGCTACCAGCCGTTCTGGAACATCACGCTCGACGCACTGCGCTTCTCCGCGCGCAAGCTGAGCCTCGCGTTGAACGCGTCCGGCGAAAAGCGCCTGATGGACGAGTACGCATGTCTTTCCGCGTTTCCCGACGTGCTGCCCGCGCTGCGGCAGCTTCGCGGCATGCGTGCCATGGAAAGCGCCGCGCAGATCGGTCTCGCGATTCTCTCGAACGGCAATCCGCAGATGCTCGACATCGCTGTCAAAAGCGCGGGCATGGCAGACGTGTTCGATCACGTGCTTTCGGTGGATGCCGTGCGCGCGTTCAAGCCGGCGCCCGCGAGCTACGCGCTCGGCACACAGGCGTTCGGCGCGAGCGCGCGCGAGATCGTGTTCGTGTCGTCGAACGGCTGGGACGCGAACGGCGCGAACTGGTTCGGCTACACGGTCTTCTGGCTCAACCGCCAGGGTGCGCCCGCCGAGGAACTGGGCGTCGCGCCGCATGGCACGGGCAGGAGCATGAGCGAACTGATTGCGTTTATCGACAACCTCGCGCCATCTGAGAAAGCAGAGAAAGCGGGCATACGGGAGACAGGCAGCAAGCGCGTGCGCCACAGCCCTGGCGCATGACGACACGCCCCGCACTCTATTGAGACGACGCATTGCAATTGCATCAACAAGCATCTTTAAAACTGACCGACCAAGGAGAAATCATGGCGAACACGCTGTCGCTGCCGCAGGGCATGAACATCACGGGCGAGATCAAGCCCGGATTCGAGACCATTCTCACGCCGCAAGCGCTCGAACTCGTCGCCAGCCTGCACCGCACGTTCGAGCCGCGCCGCCAGCAGTTGATGAAAGCGCGTGCCGAGCGCGCAAAACGTCTGGACGCCGGCGAGCGCCCCGACTTTCTCGCGCAAACGCAGAGCATCCGCGAAGGCGACTGGACGATCGCGCCTCTGCCGCAGGATCTGCAATGCCGCCGCGTCGAGATCACGGGTCCCGTCGACCGCAAGATGATCATCAACGCGCTGAACTCGGGCGCGGACTCGTACATGACCGATTTCGAGGATTCGAACGCGCCGAGCTGGGATAACCAGATCACCGGTCACATCAACCTGAACGAAGCCGTGCGCCGCACGATCTCGCTCGAGCAAAACGGCAAGTCGTACAAGCTGAACGACAAGATCGCGACGCTGATCGTGCGTCCGCGCGGCTGGCATCTCGACGAGAAGCACGTGAGCGTCGATGGCCAGCGCGTGTCGGGCGGCATCTTCGATTTCGCGCTGTTCCTGCATCACAACGCGAAAGAGCAACTGTCGCGAGGCACGGCCCCTTACTTCTATCTGCCGAAGATGGAAAGCCATCTCGAAGCGCGTCTGTGGAACGACATTTTCATCGCGGCGCAGGAAGCCGTCGGCGTGCCGCGCGGCACGATTCGCGCAACCGTGCTGATCGAAACGATCCTGGCCGCGTTCGAAATGGATGAGATCCTGTACGAGTTGCGCGAACACAGCTCAGGTCTGAACGCCGGACGTTGGGACTACATCTTTTCGGCGATCAAGAAGTTCAAGAACGACAAGGACTTCTGCCTCGCGGATCGCTCGCAAATCACGATGACGGTGCCGTTCATGCGCGCCTATGCGCTGCAACTGCTGAAGACGTGCCACCGCCGCAACGCGCCGGCGATCGGCGGCATGAGCGCGTTGATTCCGATCAAGAACGACGCGGCCGCAAACGAGAAAGCGATGGCCGGCGTTCGCTCCGACAAGGCGCGCGACGCGACGGACGGTTACGACGGCGGCTGGGTCGCGCACCCGGGTCTCGTGCCCATCGCGATGGAAGAGTTCGTCAAGGTGCTCGGCGACAAGCCGAACCAGATTGGCAAGCAGCGCGCCGACGTACAGGTGACGGGCAAGGACCTGCTCGACTTCCGCCCCGAAGCGCCCATCACGGAAGCGGGCCTGCGCTACAACATCAACGTCGGCATTCACTACCTGGGTTCATGGCTCGCGGGCAATGGTTGCGTGCCGATTCACAACCTGATGGAAGACGCGGCGACGGCGGAAATTTCGCGATCGCAGGTCTGGCAGTGGATTCGTTCGCCGAAGGGCAAGCTCGAAGACGGACGCAAGGTGACGGCCGATCTCGTGCGCGAACTGACGGCGCAGGAACTCGACAAGGTGAAGGCCGCGATTTCCGGCGATACGAAGCCTTATGATCGCGCGGCGCAAATCTTCAGCGAGATGTCGACGTCGGAAAACTTCACCGAATTCCTGACTCTGCCGCTTTACGAAGAACTCTGAAGAACTCTGAGCATTGCGATGCGTGCCGCCGGTTAGCCGCTGCTTGCGGCCTTTCCGCCAGGCGCTCGACGCGATAGCTCGACGGTTGACCGACCGGGAATGGCCTGGCGGGCGTCATGCCTGCTGGGCCGTTCTTTTTCGCCGACGCGCTTGCCGCTTCGAGCTTTACAGACGCGATGCGCGCGCAACGAACGCCGCCGCCCGCCTCTTCCGATTAACGCCCGTTCGAACGCCGGTGCGCAACCCAGTCGCCCGAACGGATCTCGGGCAATCCTTTGACGGCCTCGCGCTGCACCGGATAGTAGCGGCACGTGATGGGCGCGCCTTCGACGTCGACGGTCACTTCACGCGGCACGAACAGCCCCTCGACACCCGGATACACCTGCTCGATCTCATCGAGCACCGCAACGAGTCCGTCGTCGATTTCGTAGACATCCCCTTGCACATGAATGCCTGCGTCATCGGGAACGAAACCCGGATACGCGCCGAAGTCGAAGAGACGCCCGCGCACGGTGGCCGAACCGACCAGCGTGGGCGCCGCGATGTCGTTGCGCGCCGCCGCGGCGCCGATGTCGTTGATTTCGCCGGCACGCAAGGTGCCATACACAAAGACGTTTTGCATCCGTTCACTATCCTCGATCAAATCAGACTTGCGTGCCGCCGTCACGGTCACGCGAGCGATGCGCTCGCGATCAGCACGCCGTCGATATCCGCATAGACCCATTCACCCGGGCGCACTACCGATCCCGGCAGCCGCACGGGCACATCGCGCTCGCCGCCACCGCGCTTCTGGCTGCGCTGCGGATTCGTCGCGAGCGCAACGATGCCGATATTGCACTCGTTGAGTTCGAGCGCATCGCGCACGCAGCCGAACACGACGATGCCTGCCCACCCGTTCTTCTCGCCGATCTTGCCCAGGTTGCCGCCGACGAGCGCGCAGCGCAGGCTGCCGCCTCCGTCGATCACCAGCACGCGCCCCGCTCCCTTTTCTTCGAGCGTCGCGCGCACCAGCGTGTTGTCTTCGAATACCTTCAGCGTGACGGCCTCGCCGCCGAAGCGCGCCGCGCGGCCGAATCGGCTGAACACGGGATCGAGCACGCGCAACGTGCCCGCGGCCAGCTGGTCTTCATGCGCATCACACAGATCTGCAGTTGCGAAGTTCATAAGCGTCCCCTGACGAAAACGAATCCGGTGCATTATGCCGCGCCATTTTTACGATGTCCCATCGGCCGTTCGGCTAATGCCGCGACGACGCGCAGGACCCTACAATGACATGCATCGCGTGGCCCGACCCGCGCCGTCGTCCGGCCCTGCCGTCCAGCCTCGCAGTCCAGTCCATTACGTCATGACCGAAGCCGCCCGTTCAACGCCGCCCGCTGCCGCGAAAGCCCCGACTGAGCTATCGACACGCGTCGATTTCGCCGACATTCCGCCCGAATTCGCGCCAACGCCGACGCATCCCATCCGCGTGCGCTCGCGGCCGATGCCTGCGGGCGTGCGCATCGCGCGGCACACGCACGCGTGGGCGCAGGTCGCGTATGCATCGCGCGGCGTACTTCGCGTCGGCACGTTCGGCACCACGTGGATGGTGCCGCCGTCGCGTGCGATCTGGGTGCCGCCTTATGTGCTGCACGAAGTGGTGATCGTCGAAGAAGCGTTTCTGCGCACGCTCTACGTGAACGAGGCGGCCGTGCCGGCGGGGCTGGATACGTGCCGCGTCGTCGAGGTATCGGGGCTGCTGCGCGAAGTGATTGCCGCACTCGATACGCCCGGCCTGCAGCCCGACCGCGAGCGGCTGCTCGGCTCGCTCGCGCTCGACGAGATCACGCGCTCGCAGCCGCTGCCTTTGTCCGTGCCGATGCCGACGGAAAAGCGTCTGCGCGCATTGTGCGAAGCGGTGCTCGCCGATCCCGCGAATGCCGACTCGCTGGAGCGTTGGGCGTCGACGGTCGGCGCGAGCACGCGCACGATCGCGCGGCTCTTTCGGCAGGAACTGGGCGTGAGCTTTTCGCAATGGCGTCAGCAGGCCGTGCTCGCCCGCGCGATTCCGTTGCTCAGCCAGGGGCGTCCGCTATCGCATGTCGCACGCGAGTTGGGGTACCAAAGCCAGAGCGCGTTTTCCGCGATGTTCAGGCGTGCGTTCGGAGAGAGTCCGCGAGCGTTCATGTTGCGCGGCGCGGAGCACCGGCGCGACGAGCCGGAGCGCGATGAAGATGACGATGCTTCGATGTGAGCGCGCGGACGAGGGCCGCACGTCGATGCGAGTGCAGAACTCGACGGCTGGCTGAACGCGAGCGTCGATCGCGATTCGTGATCGGTCGACAGGATAGAGCGCCGCTGACGCCCTCAGACGCGCCGCGCCATATGCCGGATCGAACCCAGTTGCGCGAGACGCGGGCCCGCGAGCCGATAGCCCATCCGTTGATAGAGACGCGCGGCGGGGTTATCGACGAACACGCGCAGTTGAAGTTCGGACAGCCCCCGAGCCCGCGCCCAGCGATGCGACGTATTCAGCAGGTACGTGCCCGCGCCGCGTCGCCGGTGGCCTTCGGCAATCTGCACATCGCGGATGTGCAGCGAGTCGCCCTCCTCGGTGATGCGCAGCACGCCGATACGTTCGCCGTCCACTTCGAGAATGAAGTTTTCCGACTCGCGCCAGCTCGCCAGAAACAGGTCGCTGCGCCACACGAGGTGATGGCGACGGTAATACCCACCCATGTTGTTGCGCGTCAGCGCCTCGGCGAACTGGAAGTCGTCCATGCTGGCCTTGCGCAAGTAGAAGGGAGACGGATCGTCGGTCGGGTCGAGCATCGCGCGGAGACGAAAGGGTCGGTCCGCACAACGTTAAGACAGGCGGGACGCGCTGGCAATGGCTGTTTGCCCGACAGCGATGCGAGCGGCGTGACGGATGCAGCACACAATCATTGCGTGCAAAAACAAAAAAGCCCGCTGACTATTCAGCGGGCTTCATGTTTCTGGCGGAGCGGACGGGACTCGAACCCGCGACCCCCGGCGTGACAGGCCGGTATTCTAACCGACTGAACTACCGCTCCAGTCTTGCTACCTGACTTGCGAGCGTCGGTTAGCTCTCGCAAGCGCATCGCTTGAATCTCATCAAGCAACGCCAGTATCTGGCGTCCCCTAGGGGATTCGAACCCCTGTACTCACCGTGAAAGGGTGATGTCCTAGGCCTCTAGACGAAGGGGACAACGTACTTCACACACTACTGCTTACACCTTTAACGAAAAAGCCCGCTCACCGAACGGGCTTAATCTGGCGGAGTGGACGGGACTCGAACCCGCGACCCCCGGCGTGACAGGCCGGTATTCTAACCGACTGAACTACCACTCCAGTCTTGCTACCTGACTTGCGAGCGTCGGTTACTTCTCGCAAGCGCATCACTTGAATCTCATCAAGCAACGCCAGTATTTGGCGTCCCCTAGGGGATTCGAACCCCTGTACTCACCGTGAAAGGGTGATGTCCTAGGCCTCTAGACGAAGGGGACATAATCTTTTCAGATCTGTCTCGTTCTTGCTGCTAACTTCATTCATCAGCAGCGAAGACCGCTATTCTAACTGCTCTACTACTGCTTGTGAAGTCTTTTTTGCTACAGCTTCCGGCTGCTAACCGAAACGACTTCACTCTGTTCTGATGGTGGAGGTAAGCGGGATCGAACCGCTGACCTCTTGCATGCCATGCAAGCGCTCTCCCAGCTGAGCTATACCCCCTTGCAGAACAGAAGCGAGATTGTAGAGAGCATTTTTCGCTTTGTAAATACCTCTTGAGTCGATTCGCGCAATTTTTCTGCGACGCCGCGTCGTGCATACGGCGCGGCTTCTTCGACCCATCCAGCTTATGCCTGAGCGACGTTCACGCAAGCGCCTTTTCGATACGACTCACGACGACGTCGCGTCCGAACAGCATCAGCACGCTGTCGATCGAAGGCGTATGCGTCGTGCCCGCGACCAGCAGGCGCACAGGCATCGCGATCTGCGGCATCTTCAGCTTGTGCGCGCCGAGCGTCGCCTTCAACGCGGCGGCGATCCCCTCCTTCGTCCAGTCGCAGGTCTTCAACGCAGCGCCCAGATCGGCAAGCGCGGGGCGCACCGCGTCCGTCACATGCTGCGCGAGCGCTTCCGCGTCCGGTTGGGGCTCGCGATAGAACATCGCGGCGTTGTCCACGATCTCCTTCACCGTCGACGCACGATCCTTCATCAGCGCGATCACGGCCGCGAGATCCGCGCCCTTTGCGAGCGTCGCATCGTCGATCCCGAGCGTCGCGAAGAACGACTTGCTCAGTTCAGCAAGGCGAGCGTTGTCCGCTTCCTTGATGTAGTGGTTGTTCAGCCAGTTGAGCTTGTTGTGGTCGTACTGCGCGGGCGACTTGCCCAGATGCTCGAGATCGAACCATTCGACGAACTGCTCGCGCGAGAAGATCTCGGCATCGCCATGCGACCAGCCGAGCCGCGCGAGATAGTTCAGCACGGCCTCTGGCAAATAGCCCGCGTCGCGATAGCCCATCACGCTCATCGCGCCATGACGCTTGCTCATCTTTTCGCCCTGCTCGTTCAGCACCGTCGGCAGGTGCGCATAGACGGGCGGCTCGGCGCCGAGCGCGCGCAGGATATTGATCTGGCGCGGCGTGTTGTTGACGTGATCGTCGCCGCGAATCACGTGCGTGATCTTCATGTCCAGGTCGTCGACAACCACGCAGAAGTTATAGGTCGGCGTGCCGTCCGGACGCGCGATCACGAGATCGTCGAGTTCCTCGTTCGAGATTTCGACGCGCCCCTTCACCGCGTCGTCCCACGCGACGACGCCCGTCAGCGGGTTGCGAAAGCGCAGCACGGGCTCGACGCCGGCGGGCGGCGTCGGCAGCACCTTGCCCGGCTCGGGACGCCATGTGCCGTCGTAGCGCGGCTTTTCGCCCGCTGCGCGCTGACGCTCGCGCAGCGCGTCGAGTTCTTCCGTCGACATGTAGCACGGATACACGAGCCCCTGCGCCCGCATCTGCGCGAGCACCTCGCGGTAACGATCCATGCGCTGCATCTGGTAGAACGGACCTTCGTCGTAGTCGAGGCCGAGCCATTGCATGCCTTCGAGAATCGCGTCGACGGACTGCTCGGTCGAGCGCTCGACGTCGGTATCCTCGATACGCAGCACGAACACGCCCTTCATCTTGCGCGCGAACGCCCACGGATACAGCGCAGAGCGGATGTTTCCCAGGTGAATAAAGCCGGTTGGGCTCGGTGCGAAGCGGGTACGAACGGGAGTGGTCATGTGTGGTAACTCGAAGACGGACGCCGGCGCCGGCGGACATCGAAACCGGGGCGCGGCAACGAAAACGGTTCGCGCCTGACACGGGCAACAGCAGCTGATTTCAACGGCTGGCTCGGTGCGGACACGATTGAAAAAGAGAGAGCCGAAATTATACCCGCCGACGGCATATCCACCTGGCCGCGCGCTCGGACAAAGGCGGGCGCAGAACACGTGACGCCGCATCTGTAGACGATTCCCTCGACCGGCTTCAACGGATTGTCGCGGCATGATCGCTTTGCATTATGATGTGCGCGCGCCGCTATCCGCATCGACGCAGCGCGCGACGATCGCCATCGGCGATCATCTTTGCAAGACACGCGGCGCGACGCATTCATAGGGACGCCGGCGCCGTCGCTGGAGAACTCGTTGAAACCGTCATCGCCACGTCTGTCCCGCCGCACTTTCTCGATTGCCGCGGCCTCCGCTGTCCTCTCCGCTTGCGCGTCGACGGGCAGCAAGCCCGAAAACGTCACGCCGACACCGAGCACGGCATCGAACAATCCTCCGCCGCCAATCATCAAGCCGCAGCGCCCGTTGCGCGTCGGGCTCGCGCTCGGCGGCGGCGCCGCGCGCGGCTTCGCGCATATCGGCGTGATCAAGGCGCTGGAGGCGCGCAACATCAAAATCGATCTGGTGTGCGGGACGAGCGCCGGGTCGGTAGTCGGCGCGCTGTACGCATCGGGCCTGAACGGCTTCGCGCTCAACAAGCTGGCGCTGACGATGGACGAAGCGTCGATCAGCGACTGGGCGATGCCGTTCCGCACCCGTGGCTTTCTGCAAGGCGTCGCGCTGCAAAACTATCTGAACCGCACGCTCGACAACCGCCCTATCGAGAAGATGGCGAAGCCACT
Source organism: Paraburkholderia phymatum (assembly GCF_038900715.1). Taxonomy (GTDB): domain Bacteria; phylum Pseudomonadota; class Gammaproteobacteria; order Burkholderiales; family Burkholderiaceae; genus Paraburkholderia; species Paraburkholderia phymatum_A. The sequence goes on from NZ_JAYMRZ010000008.1 coordinate 197,024, forward strand.
CGGCGTCGTCGCAACGGATCTGAAAACGGGCCAGCCGATTCTCTTTCAGCGCGGCAATACGGGCATTGCGGTACGCGCGTCGTCGAGCGTGCCGTCGGTGTTCGAGCCGGTGAAGATCGGCGGCCACGAATACGTCGACGGCGGCCTCGTCAGCCCGGTGCCCGCGTCGTTCGCGCGCAAGATGGGCGCGGACTTCGTGATTGCCGTCGATATCTCGGCGCGGCCCGAGACGGCCGTCACGGAAAGTTCGTTCGATATCCTGATGCAGACGTTCACGATCATGGGTCAGACGATCAAGGCATACGAACTCGACAAATACGCCGACGTCGTGATTCGTCCGAACCTGAATGCGATGAGCGGCACCGACTTCGGACAGCGGAACGCTGCGATCCTTGCTGGCGAGGAAGCCGCTGCGCGCATCGCGCCCGAGTTGATCAGCAAGCTGGCGGCGGCACGCGCGACCGCCTGACCGCGGCTGAAAAAGGCGCCTGCTGCCGGATGCGGGCGCCAGTCACTGCCCCGCCCAGATCTAGCAAGGAATCGCTAAGCCGGAAAACAAAAAGGCCCGCTTCTTTCGAAGCGGGCCTTTTGCATGAAACTGGCTGATGGACTGACGGACGATCGCCTTAGTTACCGTTGCCGAGCGTCGCGCTCACGCGCTGACGCAGTTCCTGCTGCTGCGGCACTGACGTTTCGATGCGGCGCGCGCCCGTGAAGCGCTTTTCCCAGTAACCGCTATCCAGATCGTCGACGCGGATCGTGCTGCCCGTCGAAGGCGAATGCACGAACTTGTTGTCGCCGATGTAGATGCCAACGTGCGAGAACGTGCGGCGCATCGTGTTGAAGAAGACGAGATCGCCCGGCTTCAGATCGGCGACGCGCACCTTCTCGCCGACGCGGCTCATCTCTTCGGCGCGGCGCGGCAGCGCCATGCCCAGCGTATCCTGGAACACGTAGCGGACGAACCCGCTGCAATCGAGGCCCGAATCGGGCGTATCGCCGCCCCAACGGTAGCGCACGCCGATCATGTTCAGCGCGCCGACGACGACGTCGCCCGCCTTGCCGGCAACGCCTGACAGAAACGAACGGGCGCCGCTCTCGGAATTCGAACTGGAGTTTTGCGCGGCTTGTGTGGTGAAGGACACGGAATTCGACGCGGAACCGGTCGAATATGAGGCATTCTGGTTAAAGCTGCTTACTTCATCGGCAAAAGCGCCGGGAGCCGCGGCCATCAGTACGCCAATGAACATCCCGGCGACAACGCGCGTGCATGCCTGGGTTAGGTGTCGGTGCTGCATTGGTCTGGTGGTTGGTATCGGTTGTTGCAGTAGTTTTTGCCTGAAAATCAACAGGCTAGGAAAAAGTTTGGTCGATACTAGCCATTAAGTATTCACATGTCAAAACAAATAGAAAAATACAATGACTCGTCGCACCCAATTGGCGAATGTCAGCTCGTAAACGCCGCTTTCAAGAGTTTTCGCGTGTAAGGGTGCGTGGGTTCGGCAAAGATCCGCTCCACATCGCCCGACTCGACGACCTCCCCGTTTTGCATCACCGCGACCCGATGCGCCATCGCCCCGATGACGGCCAGATCGTGGCTGATGAACACGAAACCCAGGTTGTATTTGCGTTGCAAACCGGCGAGCAGTTTCAACACCTGTTGCTGGATCGAGACGTCGAGCGCGCTGGTCGGCTCGTCGAGAATCAGGATGCGTGGCTCGAGCACGAGCGCGCGCGCAATCGCAATGCGCTGGCGCTGTCCGCCCGAGAATTCATGCGGATAGCGGTGCAGCGCCGTGCGGTCGATGCCGACTTCGCGCAGCACGGCAACCACCTTGTCGCGCCGCGCGTCGGCGCCAAGCTGCGGCCGATGCAGCGCAAGCCCTTCGCCGACGATCCGCTCGATCGTCTGCCGCGGCGAAAGCGAACTAAAAGGGTCTTGAAAGACGACCTGCATGTTCGAGCGCAGCGCTGTCCGATCACGGCCCCGATAGCTGCCAAGCGCCCGGCCCTGAAACTCGATCGCGCCGTGCGCAGTGCGTTGCAGGCCGAGCAGCGCCATCGCGAGTGTAGATTTTCCCGAGCCGGATTCGCCGACGATGCCGAGCGTCTCCCCCTGCCGCACCGACACCGTCGCGTCGGCGACAGCACGAAAGCGGCCCGAGCGGAACCAGCCTGCGAAGCCGGGCAGCTTCGTCTTGAAGTCGACGCAGACATCGCGCGCATCGAGCAGCACGAGCGAAATCGGCAGCACGGGCACGGCCGTGCGTTCCGGACGGCTTTGCAGCAGGCGTTGCGTGTACGGATGCTGCGGCGACGTGAAAAGCGTCTCGACGGGCCCGCTTTCGACGAGCACGCCCTTCTCCATCACCGCGACGCGCTGCGCGAAGTGCCGCACGAGGTTCAGGTCGTGCGTGATCAGCAGCACGGCCATCCCGCGCTTTTCCGCTTCGTCGCGCTGCAGTTCCAGCAGCAGCTCGACGATCTGCGCGCGGATCGTCACGTCGAGCGCCGTCGTCGGTTCGTCGGCAAGCAGCAGGCGCGGACGGCACGCGAGCGCCATCGCGATCATCGCGCGCTGCCGCTGTCCGCCCGACAGCTGATGCGGATAGCTGTTCACGCGCTTGCCCGGCTCGGTGATGCCCGTGCGTTCGAGCAGCACGACGGCGCGCTTGCGCGCCTCGTTCGCGGGCACGCCGTCGTGCAGCACGATGGTTTCCGCGATCTGCTCGCCGATCGTGTACAGCGGATTGAGCGCTGTCATCGGCTCCTGGAAGATCATTGCGATGTCCGAGCCGCGCAGCCCGCGCATCTCGCGCTCGCTCTTCGCGAGCAGGTCTTCGCCGTTGAAGCGGATCGTCCCGCTCGTCTGCGCGTCGTTCAGCAGGCGCAGGATCGACAGTGCCGTCACGCTCTTGCCCGAGCCGGATTCGCCGACCAGCGCGACCCGCTCGCCGCGCGCGATCGCGAGCGACACATCGTTCACCGCGACCGTATCGCCGAACGTCACGCGCAGGTGCTCGAGTTCGAGCAGCGGCCCTTCGTTCCTGATCGGCATGGCGCTGACTGATTCGCTCACTGATTGCCCCCTGCCTTCATCGCGTCGGAGATGCGCGTGTCGAGCGCGTTGCGCAGCGCGTCGCCCATGAACGTCAAGAGCAGCAGCGTCACGACGAGCACGCCGAACGTCGACACGGAAATCCACCACGCGTCGAGATTCGCCTTGCCCTGCGCGAGCAGCTCACCGAGGCTCGGCGTCGGCGGCGGCACGCCGAGGCCGAGAAAATCGAGGCTCGTCAGCGCGAGAATCGCGCCGCTCATCCGGAACGGCAGAAATGTGATGACGGGCGTCAGGCTGTTCGGCAGCACGTGCCGCCAGATGATCTGCCAGTTCGACAGCCCCATCGCGCGCGCGGCGCGCACGTAGTCCTGTTGCCGGTTGCGCAGGAATTCGGCGCGCACGTAGTCGGACAGGCCGATCCAGCCGAACAGCGACAACAGCACGATCAGCAGGATGAATCCCGGCTCGAAGATCGACGCGAAGATGATCAGCAGATACAGCTCCGGCAGCGCGCTCCAGATTTCGATCAGACGCTGCCCGATGATGTCCGTCTTGCCGCCGAAAAAGCCTTGCACCGCGCCCGCCAGCACGCCGAGCACCGTGCCGATGAACGTCAGCACGAGCGCGAATTCGACCGACACGCGAAAGCCGTACACGAGCCGCGCGAACAGATCGCGGCCGCGGTCGTCGGTGCCTAGCCAGTTGTCGCGTGAAGGCGGCGCAGGGTTCGGCACCTTCGAGAAGTAGTTGAGCGTGTCGTAGTAGTACGGGTTCGGCGGATAGACCGCGAAGTTGCCGGGCAAGTCGAAGCGATGCCTGATGTACGGATCGAGATAATCGGCGGGCGTCGGGAAGTCGCCGCCGAATGTCGTCTCCGCGTAGTCCTTCACGAGCGGGAAATAGTAGTGGCCGCCGTAGCGCACGACGAGCGGCTTGTCGTTCGACCAGAGCGGCGCGGCAAGACTCGCCGCGAACGCGACGACGAAGACGATCAGGCTCCAGTAGCCCAGCCGCTGCTGCCTGAAGCGCAGCCACACGCGGCGCGCAGGCGTCGGCGACACGAACGCGCGCACCGGCTGCGCGCGCGACGACATTTCGGCATCGGTACGAACGCGGCTCAAATCAGCGCTCCAGTTGTTCGAATTGAATGCGTGGATCGACCCACACGTAACAGAGATCGGAGATGAGCTTCGTCGCGAGCCCGATCAGCGTGAAGAGATACAGCGTGCCGAGCACGACGGGATAATCGCGCCGCACCACCGATTCATACGACAGCAAGCCGAGGCCGTCGAGCGAGAACAGCGTTTCGATCAGCAGGCTGCCCGTGAAGAACGCGCCGATAAACGCCGCCGGAAAACCGACGATCAGCGGCAACAGCGCGTTGCGAAACACGTGCTTCCACAACACGCGCCGCTCGGTCAGGCCTTTTGCGCGCGCCGTCAGCACGTATTGCTTGCGGATCTCGTCGAGGAAAGCGTTCTTCGTGAGCATCGTGACGACGGCAAAACTGCCGACCACCGACGCGACGATCGGCAACGTGATGTGCCACAGATAGTCGAATATCTTGCCGAAGAAACTCAGCTGGTCCCAGTTGTCGGAGGTCAGATTGCGCAGCGGAAAGAGCTGCAAAAACGTGCCGCCGCCGAACAGCACGAGCAGCAGCACGCCGAGCACGAAGCCGGGAATCGCGTAGCCGATCAGCACGACGAGACTCGTCGCCATATCGAAACGCGAGCCGTTGCGCACCGCTTTCGCGATGCCGAGCGGCACCGAGATCAGATACGTGAGGAAGAACGTCCACAGCCCGATGCTGATCGACACGGGCAGCTTCGACACGATCAGCGACCACACGCTCTGATGGCGGAAATAGCTCTGCCCCAGATCGAAGTGCGAGAAACGCTTGAGCATCAGCCAGTAGCGCTCGAGCGGCGGCTTGTCGAAACCGTAGAGCGCCTTGAGTTGCGCGACCTGTTGCGCGTCGACGCCGCTGTGCGCGCGCAGGCCGAACGGCGCGCCGCCTTCGGCCGTATTGCGGCGCAGTTCGTGCACCGCCTGTTCGACCGGGCCGCCCGGCACGAACTGGATCACGGCGAAGGTCAGCGTCAGCACGCCGATCAATGTCGGGATCATCAACAGCAGACGTTTGAGGATATAGCTCCACATGGCGGCGGTCCGTTAGGCGCCGATCGGAAGACCGGCGCATTGATCAAGAAGGCGTGATGTGAACGTGCGACGCGCGATCACTGCGGCTGCGCGAACCACCACATCGAAGTGATCCAGGCGTCCGCCGTATAGTACAGCGGCAAGGTCTTCGGCCACGCGAGCCCGCGCTTGAACGCCACGCGATGCGTCGCGCTGTACCAGTGCGGGACGATGTAATAGCCGTTGATCAGCACGCGGTCGAGCGCGTGCACGGCGTCGACCAGTTGCTCGCGCGTCTGCGCGGCGACGAGCGCGCGCAGAATGGCATCGACGGCAGGCGACTTCAAACCGATCAGATTGCCGGAGCCGGGCTCGCCGGCGGCCTTGCTGCCGAAGCGGTCGATCATGTCCGCGCCCGGCACCTGCACATCCGGAAAGCGGATCGTCGTCACATCGAAGTCGAACGCGTCGATACGCTTCTGATACACCGCGAAGTCCGTCACGCGAAAGCGCGCCTCGATGCCGAGCTTCTGCAGGTTGCGCACATACGGCGCGATCACGGGCTCGAACGCCGCCGACGAACCCGAATCGTCGAGTATCTCGAACACGAACGGCTCGCCCTTCGCGTTGCGCAGCGCGCCGTCGCGATAGGTCCAGCCCGCTTGCGCGAGCAGCGCGCGGGCTTCGAGCAGATTCGCGCGCAACGAGCCCGGCGGGTCGCTATCCGGCTGCTTCGGCGGCATGCCGAAGACGGACGGATACAACTGCGCTCGCCACGGATCGAGCAGTTTCAGTTCGCCCGGCGACGGCAATCCCTTTGCCTGCAGATCGGTATTGACAAAGAAACTGTCGATCCGCTTGTACTGGTTGTAGAACAGCTGCCGGTCGAGCCATTGAAAATCGAGCGCGAGATCGAGCGCCTTGCGCACGCGCACGTCGGAGAAAATCGGCCGGCGCTGGTTGAGGATGAAGCCCTGCATCCCCGTGCCGTTGTGATGCGGGAATTCGCGCTTGATCAGCTCGCCGCTGTCGAACTTCTTGCCCACGTCGCGCCGCACCCAGTTGCGCGCGATGTTCTCGACGAGCGCGTCGTACTCGCCCGCCTTGAACGCTTCGAGGCGCGCGGTCGCATCCGAGTACAGCTTGTAGTTGATGCGCTCGAAGTTATACGTGCCGACGCGCACGGGCAGCTTTTCGCCCCAGTAGTTCGGGTCGCGCTTGTACGTGATCGTGCGGCCGTTGTCGTAGCTCTCGATCAGATACGGACCGCTGCCGATCGGCTTCTCGAATGCGAGCTGATCGAACGGCGTGCGGCCGCCGTCCGGCTTCATGCCCCACTTGCGCGAGAACACGGGCATGCCGCCCGCGAGCAGCGGCAACTCGCGGTCGTGCTGCTTGAACTCGAAGCGCACCGTCGCGGGATCGACGATCACGACGCGCGTGATATCCGCGAAATACGCGGCGAATTGCGGCGCGGCCTGCGGGCTCTTCAACGTATCGAACGAGAACTTCACGTCCTCGGCGGTGACGGGATCGCCGTTCGAAAAGCGCGCATGCGGGTTGAGGTGGAAAGTCGTCGACAGGCCGTCGGGCGCGACGTTGATATCGTCGGCAAGCAGGCCGTAGGCGGAGGCGACTTCGTCGGCGCTGCCTGTGGTCAGGCTTTCGAACAGCAACCCGATGCCGGGCGCCGCGTTGCCGCGCAACGTGAACGGATTGAACTTGTCGAAGCTCGTCGAGCGGTCGGGATTCGCGAGCACGAGCGTGCCGCCGCGCGGCGCGTCGGGATTCACGTAATCGAAGTGCTTGAAGTCGGGCGGATACTTCGGGTTGCCGTATTGCGCGATCGCGTATGCGGCTTGAGCATGCGATATGCCCAAAGGCGACACGGCGACCAGCGAACCCGCGCATAGAGCGAGCGCGGTGCGCGACATCGTCCTGCAACGGGCACGCGACACGAGACGAATCATTGTGCGCCATATCGAGCGCGGCGCTTCAACCCGTCGCGTGCCTGTCGTCATGGGTGCCTTATTGGTCGGTGGGCGGTTGCAATGTGAGAGAATTCTACCCAAAATCCTGCGCGTTCCCGCACTCTGTCATCGCGGCGCGCTGACCTCATTAGGAGAATTCATGGGCTTCCTCGCTGGTAAACGAATCTTGCTGACGGGCCTCCTGTCGAACCGTTCGATTGCATACGGTATCGCGCAGGCGTGCAAGCGCGAAGGCGCTGAACTGGCGTTCACGTATGTCGGCGACCGCTTCAAGGACCGTATCACCGAGTTCGCGAACGAATTCGACAGCAACCTCGTGTTCCCGTGCGACGTCGCCGACGATGCGCAAATCGATGCGCTGTTCGCGTCGCTGAAAGAGCACTGGGACAGCCTCGACGGCCTCGTTCATTCGATCGGCTTCGCGCCGCGCGAAGCGATCGCGGGCGACTTCCTCGATGGCATGACGCGCGAAAACTTCCGCGTCGCGCACGACATCTCCGCGTACAGCTTCCCGGCTCTCGCGAAGGCCGCGCTGCCGATGCTGTCGAACGACGCGGCGCTGCTCACGCTGTCGTACCTCGGCGCGGAAAAGGCGATCCCGAACTACAACACGATGGGTCTCGCGAAGGCATCGCTCGAAGCGAGCGTGCGCTATCTGGCCGTGTCGCTGGGCGCGAAAGGCATACGCGTCAACGGCATTTCGGCTGGCCCGATCAAGACGCTCGCGGCAAGCGGCATCAAGGGCTTCGGCAAGATTCTCGATTTCGTCGAAGGCAACGCGCCGCTCAAGCGCAACGTCACGATCGAACAGGTCGGCAATGCGGCGGCATTCCTGATGTCCGATCTCGCTGCCGGCATGACGGCTGAGATCATGCACGTCGACAGTGGCTTTAGCGCGGTGGTCGGCGGAATGGCTGCTATCGGCGAGTGATTGATGTTCTGAGGCGTGCCTGCTTGCGGCACGTGCGGATGTCTCCTCGTTGCCCGCGCAACGGGATAAAAAAACCGCCCCATTGGGGCGGTTTTTGTTGGCGCGAACAACTCAGCGCCAGAATCAATGCCAGCCGTTGTGACGGCCGTTGTCCCAGTGGCCATGATCATGGCCATAGCCACCGCCATGATGCCGATACCAATCGTCACGACCCCAGTAACGGCGGCCATCCCAGTAACGGTCGCCGTGCCAGCCGATTACGACGGCAGGCGCAGCCACAACGGGTGCCGGCTGATAGACGATGGGCGGCGGCGGGGGCGGCGGCGGCGCATAAACGGGCGCCGGCGCGACGTAGACGGGAGCGGGAATACCGATGTTGACACCGACGTTCAGTCCCCCAGCCATCGCCGCACTCGACGCGCCAATCGCCAGCACGCCAGCGATCAACGGGATAACACGCATGGACTTCATGGTTTCACCTTTTTGCGGAGTTGTTTGTGTTTATCGACTGCCTGATTCGAATATAACAAAGCGACGCTAAACGCGTATTTCAACTTTGTAATAACTGATGCATAACATCGCATTGCAAAGCGCGTCGTAATCTGCTGTTACATGCGACAGGTTTTGGTCATATGCGCGGCTGCTTTCGCTGTCGCGTGTGCGCAAATCTCGCCGCTTCAGCGTTCGATTTGCAATGCGCATAGACGGTTCGTTTGGTTATCCCAGGTAAAGAGCGATTCGATCGATTCGGCGCATGCGTATTGCCGGCACCGCTAGCGCTCGATGAAAAGACATTGCATCCGTATCGATGTTTACGGACATGCCGATGCAAAGTTGAGTTGCGCTGATATGCAGCCGCTTGAATAGGCGCGACGATGCGAAGGCGTCGACGACACGCGCAAACCGCAGCACCGAATATCCACGAAAAGCGAGCGCAAAAACAAAAAACCCCGCAGAGCCGCGGCTCTACGGGGTTCCACCGCCATTTCTGGCGGAGACGGAGGGATTCGAACCCTCGATCCAGGTTTTGGCCCAGATGCTCCCTTAGCAGGGGAGTGCCTTCGACCTCTCGGCCACGTCTCCCAAATCTTCGCTCGCGCCAGGGAGGCAGCGCGACGAAGCCAAGATAATAGCGGGTTCGCAGGCCGAGGTCAATTTTTACTTCACACTTTTTGTGCCAGAAGCGTCAATTCGATGCCACTTCTTCGACCTTCGCACACTGCCCCGCTTTATCTCCAACAACCCTCACGCAAATGCCCGTTGCCGAAACACTCGAACCACACGGACATCGGCGCGCATCACGCCTGATCGAGTTCGAACGCCTTATGCAGCGCGCGCACGGCGAGCTCCATGTACTTCTCGTCGATCAGCACCGAGATCTTGATCTCCGACGTCGAGATCATCTGGATGTTGATGCCCTCTTCCGACAGCGTGCGGAACATCTTGCTCGCGATGCCGACGTGCGAACGCATGCCGACGCCAACCACCGACACCTTCGACACCTTCGGATCGCCGAGTACCTGTTCCGCGCTCACGTGACCCTTCACCTGGTTCGTGAGAATGTCCATTGCGCGCTGATAGTCGCCGCGACCGACCGTGAACGTGAACGCCGTCTTGCCCTCGACGCTCTGGTTCTGAATGATCATGTCGACATCGATATTCGCGTCGGCGACGGGGCCGAGAATCTGATATGCGATGCCCGGCTTGTCGGGCACACCCATCACGGCGATACGGGCTTCGTCACGCTGAAACGCGATTCCCGAGATGACTGCTTTTTCCATGGTTTCGTCTTCTTCAAAAGTAATCAGAGTGCCCGACTTCATTTCTTCGTCGAGCGACATCAGCGGATCGGTCAGGCTCGACAGCACGCGCGTCTTGACCTGATATTTGCCGGCGAATTCGACCGAGCGAATCTGCAGCACCTTCGAACCGAGGCTGGCCATTTCCAGCATCTCTTCGAACGTCACGCGATCGAGGCGCCGCGCTTCTTCGACCACGCGCGGGTCCGTCGTGTAGACGCCGTCGACGTCCGTGTAGATCAGGCATTCATCCGCTTTCAGCGCCGCGGCCACCGCGACCGCCGACGTGTCCGAGCCACCGCGGCCGAGCGTCGTGATGTGGCCTTCCGGGTCGATGCCCTGGAAGCCGGTGATGACTACGATCTTGCCTTCGTCGAGATCGCGCAGCACGCGCTCGCCGTCGATGTCGTTGATGCGCGCTTTCGTGAACGCGCTATCCGTTTTGACGGGCACTTGCCAGCCGGTGTAGCTGACGGCGTCGACGCCTGCGTCATGCAGCGCGATGGACAGCAGGCCGACGCTGACCTGTTCGCCCGTCGACGCGATCATGTCGAGTTCGCGCGGGCTCGGCTGCGGCGAAATCTCTTTCGCGAGGCCCAGCAGGCGGTTCGTTTCGCCGGACATCGCCGAGGGCACGACGACCATCTTGTGGCCTGCCTTGTGCCATTTCGCGACGCGCTTCGCGACGTTCTTGATGCGCTCGACCGAGCCCATCGAGGTGCCGCCGTATTTGTGTACGATGAGTGCCATTGTCGTTCTGAACTGAAGGAGAAACTGGAGCTACGCGAACCGGCGCGCACCGCGCGCTGGAGACGGCCGCACAATAAGCACAGGGCACAACGTTCGGGAACGACGGCGGAGTGTGGCGGCACAGATGCAGCGCGCGTGCAGTACGCGCGGGATTTGCCCTGTAACCCTGTCGATCGACAGGACTGACGGACGCTAACGGGGTGGCTAACGGCTTGGAGCGCGCCCGGGCATTCGCATAAGAACAGCCGGGAAACACGACAAAAAGCGAGTCGGGCAAACAAGTTACACTACCCGATCGGGGCTGAAAAGACAAGCCGAAATCCCGGCAAAAGCCTTTGCAAATGCTTGTCGGACAAGGATTTGCGGCCGATGTCGCGTGTGCATGACCATGACCGCCCCGTCGTCGGTCGCGCGTGAGCGCCGTGCGCCTCGTGCGTATGACTTGCGACGCGTACCCGCGCCAGCGCTCGCTACGCGAGCGTCAGATCCTCGCGCCATTCGATCCGGACGAAGCGCACGTTCGTCACGTTCGCCTGCTGCCCGGCTTCGTCGAGCGCAGCGCGATTCACGCCGATCAGCGGCACGAACAGCAGCACATCGCCGGCGAAAAGCAACGGCACGTCGCGTTTCCACGACGGCACGCCGCGCTCCTGAAAGAGATTCTTCAACGTGCGGCTCGGGCCGCTCGCCGCGCAGCGCATCCGTTCGCCGCCCTTGCGCGAACGCGCGACGAGCGGCGCGCGCGTGAGCATAGCGGCGGGAATCGCGTCGGGATCATCGGCGGCCGCGTCGGCGGCTACGTCGCTGAACACGAACGTGCCGCGCCATTGCGGCAGGCGCCAAACGCTTTCGCCTTGCCAGTTCAGCACGCTCTCGGCGCGCTCGACGAGCGCTGTTTCGTCGGCGGGATCGGCGCTATCGCCCGCTTCCCAGTAAATTCGCCCGCGATAGCTTCGCAACGCATGGCCCGCGTGATCGACGCGCAAGCTGTGCGCGTCGCCGATCTCGCGCAACTGGCGCAGCGCATCCGTCAGACGCGCCGTCGATGCAGCCCGAAAACCGAGCGCGCGCATCCAGTAACGCAGCACGTTTGCGGCGCGATCGTCATCGAGCGCGAGGAGCACATCGCGCGAGAGCGCGCCCTCTTCGTCGCTGCGTACCGCTTGCAAATCGATGCGCGCGAGTTCGTCGAGCAGACGCTGCGCCGACGCCGCGTGTGCAGCCGTGCGCGCGAGCGCATCGCGAAAGCCCGGAAAGTGAACGGCAAGCGCGGGCAGCACATCGTGACGCAACGCGTTGCGCGCATAGCGCGTGTCGGCGTTCGACTCGTCGTCGATCCAGCGCAGATTGCGCGCGTGCGCGTAACGCTCGAGCTGCGCGCGCAACAGATGCAGCAGCGGACGCGCGCGCGTCACGGGCGCCCCCGAAGGCAGATGCTCCGGCGCCATCGCCGCGAGCCCCGCCAGTCCGGCTCCGCGCAACAGCTGGAGCAGCACGGTCTCCGCCTGATCGTCCGCGTGCTGCGCGAGCCAAAGCACGTGCACGCGATGCTGCACGCACAACGCATCGAGCGCACGATAACGCGCATCGCGCGCCGCCGCTTCGATGCTCACGCCCGCCGCGCGCTGCACGTCGACATGCAGCGACGCGAACTCGACGCTCTGCTCGCGCGCAAACGACTCGCAGTGCGCGAGCCAATCGTCGGCGTTCGGACTCAGACCGTGATGGATATGAAAAGCGATGCAGCGCGCCGCGCCGCAGACCCGCACGGCCGCATCGAACAGCACCGTCGAATCGACGCCGCCGCTATACGCGATCGCGACGCGCGCGTTATCGGGCAAGGCCGCACAAGCGACGCCGACCGCGTCGATAACGAGGCGGTCGGCGGATGTGTCAGCTGAGGGAGTCACGGTGTGACGGCGCGAAAAGCGCCTTCGAATGGAACGCGGCGCGCTTACGCGCCCGGCGTCGTTTCCTTGAACTTGCCGTAGGCCATCAGGCGTTCGAAACGGCGTTGACGCAGATCGGTCGTGCTCATGCCCTGGAACTGACGCAGCGAGTCGGCGAGCGCGCGGCGCAGCAGCGCAGCCATGCCCTTCGGATCCCGATGCGCGCCGCCTAGCGGCTCGTTGACGATCTTGTCGATCAGGCCAAGCGCCTTCAGGCGATGCGCCGTCAGGCCCAGCGCTTCAGCCGCTTCCGGCGCCTTCGCGGCGCTCTTCCACAGAATCGACGCGCAGCCTTCCGGCGAGATCACCGAGTAGGTCGAGAACTGCAGCATCAGCACGCTGTCGGCGACGGCGACAGCCAGCGCGCCGCCCGAACCGCCTTCGCCGATGATCGTCGAGATGATCGGCGTCTTCAGTTCGGCCATCACATACAGATTGCGGCCGATCGCTTCCGACTGGCCGCGCTCTTCCGCGCCGATGCCCGGGTACGCGCCCGGCGTGTCGATGAACGTGAAAAGCGGCAGGCCGAACTTCTCGGCGAGACGCATCAGGCGCTCGGCCTTCCGATAGCCTTCGGGGCGCGGCATGCCGAAGTTGCGCAGCGCGCGTTCCTTCGTGTCGCGGCCCTTCTGATGGCCGATCACCATGCACGGCTGGCCGTTGAAACGCGCAAGGCCGCCGACGATCGACAGGTCGTCCGCAAACGAGCGGTCGCCGTGCAGTTCGTGGAAATCGGTGAACAGTTCGTTGACGTAATCCAGCGTGTACGGACGCTGCGGATGACGTGCAATTTGCGAAACCTGCCACGGCGTCAGGTTCGTATACAGATCCTTCGTGAGTTGCTGGCTCTTCTTCGACAGCCGCTCGATCTCTTCCGAAATATCGACGGCCGAATCGTCCTGCACGAAGCGCAATTCTTCGATTTTCGCTTCGAGCTCGGCGATCGGCTGCTCGAAATCCAGAAAGGTGGTCTTCATTGGTTTTTAATCCTTGGACTTACCGGCAGCGCGTATTCTAACCGCGCGCGGCCGCGTCAAAACCGTCTCAAAACTATTGATTTTAACAAATCAATAGCTCAAGTCGGCAATCGCTTTTCCCGTCAACTGCCGGCGGGCGCCGGGTCGAGACTGCGCCACATGTACCACGTCGCGACGGTGCGCCACGGCTCCCAGTTCGCGGCGACTTCGCGCGCTTCGCTGCGCGTCACCGGCTCCCCGCTGAAATAATTGTGGCTGATCGCCTGGATGAGATTCGGATCGTCGAGCGGCAGCACGTCCGGACGCGACAAGTCGAAAATCAGGAACATCTCGGCCGTCCAGCGACTGATGCCGCGGATCTGCGTGAGCTCGGCGATCACGTCCTCGTCTTCCATCGACGTCCACTTGCCGACGTGCAACGCGCCCGATACGAAGTGATGCGCGAGATCGAGAATGTATTCGGCCTTGCGCTTCGACACGCCGCAACCCGTCAGATTCTCCTGGCCGAGCTTGATGATCTGCTGCGGCACGAGCTTCGGACACGCTGCGACGATGCGCTGCCACATCGCCTGCGCCGAGGCGACCGAAATCTGCTGGCCGACCACCGAGCGCGCGAGCGTGACGAACGGATCGGCACGGCTCGACAGATGGACCGGGCCGAACTTCGGGATCAGCTTCTTGAGAATGCGGTCGCGCTTCACGAGATCCGCGCACGCCTTGTCCCAGTACGAGGGACGCGTGACGGCCGGGGCCGTTGCATCGCTTTGCGTCGCGGCAGCCTCACCATCCGCCGACGACGACGCAGCGCGCGACTTGCGCGACGTTTCGCCATCCTGGCTTTCGCGCACGAGTTCCTGCAGATCGCCGGCAAGTTCGGGGGGCAGCGATCCGTTGCCCTTGACCTGCGCGGCACGAGCGCGCGACGGCCTGGCGGCGTTTGCCTCGGGCAGGTCCGCTCCGTTCGGCAGGCGCCTCGCCGATGCCTGCTTCGCGAGCGCGCCCTGCGAATTCGCCGCGCCCGTCGCAGCGCCCTTTTTACGCGCGGCATGTTGGCCAGCCTTCAGGCCTTTCGCCGATGCCGATTTCGTTGCCACCTTCGCTGCGCCCTTCGCGGCGACGCCGCTTCGCGCACGCACTGCCTTTACCTTTGCTGACGCGTTTGATTGAGACGTGGCCCGTTTAGCCGCCGTCTTCGTGGCCGTTGACATCCTGCCTCCTGCCTGGCGAGTCGATCAGTGGGAAGTACGAGGTGCGCTCAAACGCGCCGCCACTCGGTCAACCCGCCCGGTTTGTCTTCGAGCGCAATACCGGCGTCCAGCAATTCCTTGCGGATCCGGTCTGCCTCGGCGTAGTCCTTTGCCTGCTTCGCGGCGACGCGCGCGGCGATCTTCGCTTCGATCGCAGCCACATCCAGTGCGTCCTCGCCTTCACTCCCCGCCGCTTGCTGCAGATACGCGCGCGGCTCACGGTCGAGCAACCCGAGCACGCGCGCAAGACCCCGCAATTGCCGTGCAAGCGCCACATCGCGTGTGCGGTTGACTTCGCTTGCCAGTTCGAACAGCACGGAAACGGCGACAGGCGTATTGAAGTCGTCGTTCATCGCCGCGCGAAAACGCTGCGCGTACGCTTCGTTCCAGTCGACATCGCCCGCTTCCGGCGCCGTGTCCTTCAACGCCGTGTAAAGACGCGTAAGTGCGCTGCGCGCATCGTCGAGATGCGTGTCGCTGTAGTTCAGCGGCGACCGGTAATGCGCGCGCACGATGAAGAAGCGCACGACTTCGGCGTCGTATTTCGCGAGCACTTCGCGGATCGTGAAGAAGTTGCCGAGCGACTTCGACATCTTCTCATTGTCGATCTGCACGTAGCCGTTGTGCATCCAGTAATTGACGAAGGGTTGCCCCGTGGCGCCTTCGCTTTGTGCGATCTCGTTCTCGTGGTGCGGAAACTGCAGATCCTGTCCGCCGCCATGAATGTCGAAACGGTCGCCGAGCAACGTGCAGCCCATCGCCGAGCACTCGATGTGCCAGCCGGGACGCCCGCGCCCGTACTTCGACTCCCAGCCGGTGTCGGCGGGCTCGTCGGGCTTCGACTGCTTCCACAGCACGAAGTCGAGCGGGTCCTGCTTTGCGTCGTTGGCGGCCACGCGCTCGCCCGCGCGCAGGTCTTCGAGCGACTTGCCCGACAGCGCGCCATAGTGCGCGAACTTGCGCACCGCGTAGTTCACGTCGCCGTCGGTCGCCTGGTACGCGTAGCCGTTCGCTTCCAGCTTCTCGATCATGCCGAGCATCTGCGGAATGAAATCCGTCGCGCGCGGTTCGAGATCGGGACGCTCGATGCCGAGCGCGGCCGCGTCTTCGTGCAGCGCCGCGATGAAGCGATTGGTCAGCGACTTGATGGTCTCGCCGTTTTCGACGGCGCGGCGAATGATCTTGTCGTCGATGTCAGTGATGTTCTGCACGTAGGTGACCTTGTAGCCGAGCGTGCGCAGCCAGCGCTGCACGACGTCGAAGACCACCATGACCCGCGCATGGCCCACGTGACAGTAGTCGTACACCGTCATCCCGCAGACATACATACGCACTTCGCCTTCATGAAGCGGCACGAAATTTTGCTTGTCACGCGCGAGCGTGTTGTAGATGCGCAGAGATTCCATAGAGACGATGCGTGGGCCGAAAGAAATCCGCTTGGTGTTCGTTCATACCGCGCCCGATAAAAGCAAGCAACCCGGTCGTGCAATTCAGACATGCAACCACATGCACGGACACAGGCGGCGCGGCATGACTGACAGCATGTCGCGCACCAGGTGCGGAATCAGGCTGACGTCAAGGCGGGGACGACCACGAGTGGCGAAAGACAGTCTGAGGCTCGACGGAACGCGCAGACCTTTTGTTAGAATGGGTCGGAGTATAACATCCTGACCTGAGCCTATGAAACACTCCAGCGGCCGCGCGCGAGGCGCCAAGCCCCTCTTCGCGACGGCGCTCCGTTCAACGTTTCGCGCCACGTTCCGCCCGACTTTTGCGGCTGCTTTGAGCGCGGCAGCGGGCACGGTCTGCTGCGGTCTCGCCCTCACGGTCCTGCCCGTTTCATCGGCTCTGGCGCAAAAGGCTTCGACCATTCCACACGGCGCCGCCGTGCGCGACGTGACGCCGGACGCCGATGCGTCCATCGAGCAGAAGAGCTGGACGGCCGCCCTTGCGCAGCTCGACGCGCGCATCGCCGCGAATCCGCGCGACGCCCAGGCGAAGTTCAAGCGCGCGACCGTGCTTGCCCGCCTGAACCGCGACGACGAAGCGATCGCCGCCTTCACCGAACTCACGCAGACCTACCCCGAACTGCCCGAACCGTACAACAACCTCGCTGCGCT
This sequence comes from Paraburkholderia phymatum, assembly GCF_038900715.1. GTDB lineage: Bacteria > Pseudomonadota > Gammaproteobacteria > Burkholderiales > Burkholderiaceae > Paraburkholderia > Paraburkholderia phymatum_A. The sequence continues at coordinate 213,991 of NZ_JAYMRZ010000008.1, forward strand.
CTACGCGAAGCAGGGCCGCTATACGGAAGCGCGCGCCGCGCTCGAAACGGCCGTCAAGGCGAGTCCCGGCTACGGCCTCGCGTATGAAAATCTCGGCGACCTGTATCTGCGCATGGCCGATCAGGCCTATCGACGCGCCCAGAGTCTGGGCAGCGGGAACGGCACGACGAACCAGCGCATCGCCGATATCGAGAAGATCGTGACGCCGCGCAAGACGGCTGCAAAAAAGGCCGTGCAGCCCTCTGGCGAAACCATCGACTACACGAATCGCGCCACGTCGAACATCACCAACACGCCGGGCTTCCAGTTCGGCGGCCCGAACGGTTCACTGGCGACTCCACCGTACATTGCACCATCGCAGTGAGCGCGCTTGCGCGCATGCCTTCGGGCTGCGCGCTCGCCGCCGTTTTTCTCATTTGAGTTCACCCCGAGGAATTACATGAAATGGTTGATGTTGGCGCTCGGCAGCGCCGCCCTGATCGCAAACGCACCGGCTTTTGCGCAGAACGGCACACAGGCCGCGCATCCGTCCGTTCTCTTGAAGACGTCGGAAGGCGATATCCGCGTGGAGTTGTATCCTGAGAAAGCGCCGAAGACAGTCGCCAATTTCCTCGACTATGTGAAATCCGGTCAATATAACGGGACGATCTTTCATCGTGTGATTCCCGGCTTCATGATCCAGGGCGGCGGCTATACGACGAGCTTCGCGGAAAAGCCGACGCGCGCGCCGATCCCGCTCGAAAGCCGCAATGGGCTGAAGAACATGACGGGCGCGATCGCGATGGCGCGCACGAGCGACCCGAATTCGGCGACGGCGCAGTTCTTCATCAACACGGTCGACAACGCGGGCCTCGACTATCCGAATCCGGACGGCAACGGCTACGCGGTGTTCGGCAAGGTGACATCGGGGATGGATGTCGTGAAGAAGATCGAAGCGATGCCAACGACCTCGCGCGGCCCGATGGGCGATGTGCCGCAAAAGCAGATCGTGATCCAGTCGGCGACAATTGTCGGTAAATGACGGTTGGTACGTGACTGCCGGCAGGTCGCTGCCGGCACGTCTCGTTGACAGGCAGTATGACGGCCGGGCGGAAACGGGAGCCGCCCGTCGTCACGAAAAGGCGCCCGCTAGCGGACGACGCATTTGCAAACAGGGTGACGCGCAAGCCGCATGCATGGGTCGGATCACGCATCGCATGCTCGCGTAACACCGGAATTAACCATGCCACGGGCGCGGGCTGCTGGCCGCTCAAATGGCCATGCGCCGCGCTCCCCACTCACTTAGACCTAAAGGAAAACATCATGGTTGAACTGCACACGAACCACGGCGTCATCAAGCTGGAACTGGACGCCGGGAAGGCGCCGAAATCGGTGGAGAACTTCCTCGCCTACGTGAAGGCCGGTCACTACGACAACACGGTGTTCCACCGCGTGATCGACGGCTTCATGATCCAGGGCGGCGGCTTCGAACCCGGCATGCAGCAAAAGCCGACCAACGCGCCGATCGCGAATGAAGCGAACAATGGCCTGAAGAACGTGAAGGGTTCGATCGCGATGGCTCGCACGAACGACCCGCACTCAGCGACGGCCCAGTTCTTCATCAACGTCAACGACAACGACTTCCTGAACCACTCGTCGCCGACGCCGCAAGGATGGGGCTATGCGGTGTTCGGCAAGGTCGTCGAAGGTCTCGACGTCGTCGATGCGATCCGCAAGGTGAAAACGGGTTCGAAGGGCTTTCACCAGGACGTGCCCGTCGACGACGTGATCATCGAAAAGGCCGTCGTGGTCGAGTAAGACGATTACTCAAACGGTCAGCAACTTCTCATCGAAGGGCTGAGCAACTGAGAGAAGCACACTTCACATGCTGCAAGAAACGCCGCTGCGGAGTGTCGCTGCGGGCGTGCCTGGCGAGGGCAAACGCCCGCACGCGGCGCGCCCGTTTTTTTTCATCTCGGACTTGCACCTGAGCGAGGCGATCCCGCACACGGTTGCCGCGTTCGAGCATTTCATCAACGTGACGGCCGAGCACGCGGATTCCGTTTTCATCCTCGGCGATCTGTTCGAATACTGGATCGGCGACGACATGCTCGCCGAGCCCTTCCCCGCCCGCATGGCGAAGCTGATGCATACGCTGTCGGAACGCGGCATCGCGCTCTACATCATGCACGGCAACCGCGACTTCCTGCTGGGCAAGCGCTTCATGAAAGCGGCGGGCGCGATCTGGCTGCCCGATCCGTTCGTCATCACGGCATTCGGCACGAAGATAGCGCTGACGCACGGCGATGCGCAATGCACCGCGGACCGCCGCTATCAGCACTTTCGCGGCTTCGCGCGCAATCATTTCGCGCAGTGGCTGTTTCTGGTGTGGCCATACCGCTGGCGCAAGGCGCTGGCCGAAAAGATGCGCCGCACGAGCGAGTCGGGACGCGTGCGCCCCGTATCGCCGCGCTACGACGTGACGTCGGAGGGCATCGCTGCGCTCTTCAAGAAGACGAAGACGGCGACGATCATTCATGGCCACACGCACCGGCCCGCGCTGCATCACGAAAAAGGCGGCATGCGCTGGGTGCTGCCCGATTGGGACCTCGATCACGGCGAGCGTCGTGGAGGTTACGTGCGTATCGATTCCGAAGGGATCAAGGCGCTGCGGCTCGACAAGTAGCGGCCGCTCATGCAGTTCGGCGCGACATGCGTCGAAGCGGTTCGCGGCCGATCGAGCATGTCCGTCATTCAGGCCAACGCCGCGTTCCGTGCGGAACCGACGGGGGCGCATGCGTCGGCGTGCCTTTGCGTGAGTCCCGCTTGCAACGCGCGCTGGATCAGCGAGCCGCTTCCTCGACCTTCCCCTGGATCACCGCCGACAGGCGGCGCAAATCCACCAGCGCCGCATCGGCGCCCTGGAGCGCTTCGAGACTCGCGCCAAGGCGTTCAAGCGCGGCGACGATTTCATCGATGCGCTGCGTTTGCGTCGCCGCATGGTCGATCAGCCCATGAATCGCGAGCGACACGGGATCGTCTGCGTTCGGCGTGATGCCGTATGCACAGAAAGCCGCGCGCGCGGGAGCCGTCCTGGCATCCGCGCCCTTCGCGTCGGCGGCCGGTGAACGGACAGCCGTCGCCGCCGTGGCCGGCACGATCACGCGCGCCGGATTGCCCACTGCCGTGCCGCCCGCCGGCACGGGCTTCACGACGACGGCGTTCGAGCCGATCTTCGCGTCCGCGCCGATCGTGAAGCCGCCCAGCACCTTCGCGCCCGCGCCGACGATCACGCCGCGCTCGAGCGTCGGATGACGCTTCGCGCCGCGCGTGAGCGACGTACCCCCGAGCGTGACGCCCTGGTAGATCGTGCAGTCATCGCCAATTTCAGCCGTCTCGCCGATTACGACGCCCATGCCGTGATCGATGAACACGCGCCGCCCGACCGTCGCGCCCGGGTGGATCTCGATGCCCGTCATGAAGCGGCCGAACTGCGATACGAAGCGCGCGAGCCAGCGGCGTTTCGCGCGCCAGCACGCATGCGCGAAGCGATGGAACATCAGCGCGTGCAAGCCCGGATAGCATGTGAGAACTTCCCAGGCGCTGCGCGCGGCGGGATCGCGCTCGCGGATCGTGGCAATGTCTTCTCGGAGTCTCGTGAACATGGCAGTGGACTGTCGTAGGGATTGAGCGCCGCCGTCTACATCCATTTGCATCGATTCGGATCTATTACAGACGGAGCGCTTTGCTTATGACGTTTTCGGGTGATTGTAGGGCGAATGCGCGAAAGCTGCCGGAAGTCCACGCGATCGATAAGGCTTGGAGTTTTTGCGCGCCGGACGGGAAGCGAAAGTGTCGGTACATCGGCCGCTCAAGCCCTTCCGTCGGGCTTTCACCGCCCGCCTTGCTGCTGCGACCGCCCGCCGCCCGCACAACAGCTTCCGCACATCACGCCAACGGACGCGAAAGCTGGCGCAAAACGCTGACGCCAAAGATTAGTATCGAGACGCAACGCATGCGGACCAGCAGTCACCCTTGCTCGCCGTCACGCCCCTTCGCCTTCAGCAGAATGTGCTTCGCGATACCCCGCACGATATTGACCTCTTCGCGTTCGAGACCCGAGCGCGCGAAGAGCCGCCGCAAGCGCGACATCAGCTTCTTCGGATTGCCGGGATCGAGAAAGTCGAGGGCAATCAACGCGTTTTCCAGGTGCACGTACATGCGCTCGATCTCGTCGCTGGGAGCAAACGTACCCGCGCTGCCGGACGCCGGCTCCGTGCCCTCGCCTTCGACCAGATATGCGATGCGCAGCTCATACGACAGCACCTGGACGGCCTGCGCGAGATTCAGCGAGCTATATGCGGGGTTGGCGGGGATATGCGCGAGCGCGCTGCATCGCTCGACGTCTTCGTTCGACAGCCCCGTGCGCTCGTTGCCGAACACGAGCGCGATGTCGCCATGCACGGCATGCTCTCGGGCCTGCGTCGCGGCGGCGCGGGGCGCGAGCTGCGGCGGCCCGTACTCGCGGGCGCGCGCGGTCAGCGCGAGCGACCATTGCGCGCCCGAGAGCGCATCGGCCAGCGTCGGCACGACATGTGCGGACGCAAGCACGTCGTCCGCGCCACTCGCCATCGCGATCGCGTCCGGATTGTTTTTCACGTCGGGCGAGCGCGGCGACACGAGCACGAGGCGCGAAAATCCCATCGTCTTCAGCGCGCGCGCCGCTGCGCCGACGTTGCCGGGATGACTTGGCTCGACGAGCACGAAGCGTGTCGACGTAAAGCCGCCGCCGATGCTGTTCGCATTGTCGGAAGCGGCGCTGGACTGAGATGACGAAGGCGTTTGAACCACGATAAGAAATTGGATGGCAAGGAAGCAGTAATGGTAGCGCCAAGCCGTGCCGCGTTTCCATCTGCCGTTTGGCTAATGCTGCGCTTGTCGCACTTTTGACGACGCCCCGTCCTTCGCCTTCCACCGCGGGTCAAGGCCGGCGCCATTGCGCCCGAGATCAACAGGGTCGAGATAAAAGCCAGATAAAACTCAGGTAAAATCCCGACATTCGCGCCGTGCCGTCTCGCCCTTCGCAAGGCGCTCACGTCACCGCGCATCGCTCTTCTTCAATTCGTCTCCGTCGACGGAATGTGTGTCCAGGTCTCGACCCAGTCTTGCCAGGCGCGCGTTTCGCGTGATTTACAGCTTATTTTCAGCTCAACACCGGACAGCCGCCACGCGCGTCCGGCACAAGGATCAGACTCATGCATCCCATGCTCAATATCGCTGTCAAGGCCGCTCGCCGCGCCGGGCAGATCATCAACCGCGCGTCGCTCGATCTCGACCTGGTGCAGGTCAGCAAGAAGCAGCACAACGATTTCGTCACGGAGGTCGACAAGGCGTCAGAAGCGGCCATCATCGAAACGCTGACCACTGCCTACCCCGATCATTCGATCCTCGCCGAAGAATCCGGCGAATCGGGCAACGAGTCCGAATTCCAGTGGATCATCGATCCCCTCGACGGCACCACGAACTTCATCCACGGCTTCCAGTACTACTGCGTGTCGATCGCGCTCGCGCACAAGGGCATCGTTACGCAAGCCGTCGTCTACGACCCGACGCGCAACGATCTCTTCACGGCGTCGCGCGGCCGCGGCGCGTATCTGAACGACCGGCGCATCCGCGTCGGCCGCCGCGACCGCCTCGCCGACGGACTGATCGGCACGGGCTTCCCGTTCCGCGAAAAGGACACGCTGGAACCGTACACGCGCCTCTTCGCCGAAATGACCAACGCCTGCGCGGGCCTGCGCCGTCCGGGCGCGGCCGCGCTCGATCTGGCGAACGTCGCGGCGGGCCGCCTCGACGGCTTCTTCGAGCAAGGCATCAGCGCGTGGGACATGGCGGCGGGCAGCCTGCTGATCACAGAAGCGGGCGGCCTCGTCGGCAACTACACGGGCGATTCGGATTTCCTGCACAAGCATGAGATCGTCGCGGGCAACCCGAAGATATACGCGCAGATGATTCCGATCCTTTCGCGCTACACCCGCACGAAGGAACAGGCAGCCTAAGACGCTGCACGCATCCGACAAGCGGCTTCGGCCGCTTTTTTCGTATGGAGCGCCGCTTTTGCTGAGCGGCGCCACGGACTGCCAGATGCGCTGCCAGATGCGCTGCCAGCTAGGCTGCCGGATAGGCTCGCCGCGCACGAACGCGGTCGCTGTGTTCCAATCGGGACCATGAAGAAAGGCTTCTACATGATCATCGCGGCGCAATTCGTGTCGTCGCTCGCCGATAACGCGCTCCTGATCGCGGCCATCGCGCTGCTTGCGGTGATCCGCTCGCCCGCATGGGTCACGCCGCTGCTTCAGATTTTCTTCACGATTTCCTACGTGCTGCTCGCGCCGTTTGTCGGCGCATTCGCCGATGCGCTGCAAAAGCGCCACGTGATGTTCATTTCGAACGCGCTAAAGGCGGCCGGCTGTCTGATGATGATCGCGGGCGTGCATCCGATGATCGCGTACGGCGTGGTCGGCTTCGGTGCGGCCGCGTATTCGCCCGCGAAGTACGGCATTCTGACCGAGTTGCTGCCCGCCGAACGGCTCGTCGCCGCGAACGCCTGGCTCGAATCGGCGACCGTGCTGTCGACGATCGCCGGCACGATGTTGGGCGGCGCGCTGATCAGCACGTACGCGTCGCACTTCGTCCAGCACGCGCAACTGCCGCTGATTCACACGGCCGCCGACCTCGCGATGCTCGCCGTGATGATCACGTATGCGATTGCGGCGGCGCTGAACGTCGGTATTCCGGACACGGGCGCGCGCTACCCGAACCGGCTCGTCGAGCCCGGCCAGCTCCTCGGCGAATTCATCCGCTGCTTCAACGTGCTCTGGTCCGACCGGCTCGCGCAGATCGCGCTGTGGGTCACGACGCTGATGTGGGGCGGCGCCGTCACGCTGCAGCTGCTCGTGCTCAAGTGGGCGGACGCAAATCTCGGGCTGTCGCTGTCGAAGGCGGCCGTGATGCAGGGCGTGGCCGGCTTCGGCATCGCGATCGGCGCAGCGGCCGCCGCCGCATGGATTCCGTTGCGCAGTTCGCTGAAGGTGCTGCCCGTCGGGCTGCTGATGGGCGCCGTCGCCGTCGCGATGGCGTTCTACAGCAAAAACCTCTTTCCGCCCGGTGCGGGACTGCGCATCGGCACCCTCTTCGCGCCCGCCTACATCATCCTCGCGTACCCGTTGATGATCCTGCTCGGCGCGCTCTCCGGCTTCTTCATCGTGCCGATGAACGCGATTCTTCAGCATCGCGGCGCGACGCTGCTGACGGCGGGCCACTCGATCGCCGTGCAGAACTTCAACCAGAACCTCGCCGTGCTGCTGATGCTCGGCGCCTACGCGATCCTGCTGACGGCGACGATGCCCGTGCAGTGGATCATCGCCGTGTTCGGAATCTTCATCACGGGCATGATGTGGCTCGCCAAACGCCGCAGCGCCGCGAATGCGCACAAGGTGGACATGCACGCGCTGATCGAAGAATGAACGAACACTGAGCGCAGCATAGCCGCGTGACGATCGCGACGGCAACCTGGCCATCCGGCCAGGTTCGCGCAACGCTTCGACGGGTTAAACTCACGCCCTGAACAGTCACGCAAGAAAGACACGAGGATGGGCACTCAAACCGCAGCCGCAAACGACTTCGCGCAACACACCCCCATGATGCAGCAGTACCTGCGCATTAAAGGGGAGCATCCGGGCACGCTCGTGTTCTATCGGATGGGCGATTTCTATGAGCTGTTCTTCGACGACGCCGAAAAGGCTGCGCGCCTGCTCGATCTGACGCTCACGCAGCGCGGCGCGTCGGGCGGCAATCCGATCAAGATGGCGGGCGTGCCGCATCATGCCGTCGAACAGTATCTGGCAAAACTGGTGAAGCTCGGCGAATCGGTCGCGATCTGCGAACAGATCGGCGATCCGGCGACGTCGAAGGGACCGGTCGAGCGCAAGGTCGTGCGTGTGGTCACGCCCGGCACGCTGACAGACGCCGCGCTGCTCTCCGACAAGAGCGACACGTATCTGCTCGCCGTGTGCGCAGCGCACAACCGGCGTGGCGTGGTGTCGGCCGTCGGCCTCGCCTGGCTGAATCTGGCGAGTGGCGCACTGCGTCTTGCCGAAGTCGCGCCCGATCAGGTCGCCGCCGCGCTGGAGCGCATCCGTCCCGCTGAAATTCTCGTCGCCGACACGCCCTCGCCCGCCGAGTCGAATGCGTGGACACTGCCTTCCGGCTTTGGCGCGATGACGCGCGTCCCGGCATGGCATTTCGATGTCGCGTCGGGCACGCAGCGGTTGTGCGATCAAATGGAAGTCGCGAGCCTCGACGGTTTCGGCGCGCATTCGCTGTCGTGCGCGTGCGGCGCGGCGGGCGCGGTGCTGCTGTACGCGGCGGCGACGCAAGGCCAGCAACTGCGCCATGTGCGCAGTCTCAAGGTCGAATACGAATCGGAGTACATCGGGCTCGATCCGTCCACGCGCCGCAATCTGGAATTGACGGAAACGCTGCGCGGCACGGATTCGCCCACGCTCTGCTCGCTGCTCGACACGTGCTGCACGACGATGGGCAGCCGTCTGCTGCGTCACTGGCTGCACCATCCGCCGCGCGATGCCGCGTTTGCGCAGGCGCGCCAGCAGGCCATCGGCGCGTTGCTCGACGCGCCGCCCCAAGCCAGTCTCGACTCACTGCGCAGCGCATTGCGGCAGATCTCGGATATCGAACGGATCACGGGCCGGCTCGCGCTGCTGTCGGCGCGTCCGCGCGATCTGTCGAGCCTGCGCGACACGTTCATCGCGTTGCCCGAACTGCGCGCGCAACTGGCCGCCGTCACGCAGACCGCCGATTCGCTCGCGCGTATCGACGCGTCGCTGGAGCCGCCGGCCGAGTGCGTCGATCTGCTCAAACAAGCGGTCGCGCAGGAGCCCGCCGCGATGGTGCGCGACGGCGGTGTGATCGCGCGAGGCTACGACGCCGAACTCGATGAACTGCGAGATATTTCGGAGAACTGCGGACAATTCCTGATCGACCTCGAAACGCGCGAGCGCGCGCGGACAGGCATCGGCAATCTGCGCGTCGAGTACAACAAGGTGCACGGCTTCTACATCGAAGTGACACGCGGCCAGACCGACAAGGTCCCCGACGACTATCGCCGACGTCAGACGCTGAAGAACGCGGAGCGCTACATCACGCCCGAGCTGAAAACCTTCGAGGACAAGGCGCTGTCGGCGCAGGAACACGCGCTGTCGCGCGAGAAGGCGCTGTACGACGCGCTGTTGCAGGCGCTGCTGCCGTTCATCGCGGATTGCCAGCGCGTTGCTTCGGCGCTCGCCGAACTCGACGTGCTCGCCGCGTTCGCGGAACGGGCCCGCGCGCTCGACTGGGTCGCGCCAGGCTTCACGCCGACGGCCGGCATCGAAATCGAACAGGGACGGCATCCCGTCGTCGAGGCGCAAGTCGAGCAGTTCATCGCAAACGACTGCACACTCAGCCCCGAACGCAAGTTGCTGCTGATCACCGGCCCGAACATGGGCGGTAAATCGACCTTCATGCGTCAGACCGCGTTGATCGCGCTGATGGCGTACGTCGGGAGCTACGTGCCCGCGCGCCGCGCGTCGTTTGGTCCTATCGATCGCATTTTTACGCGCATTGGCGCCGCCGACGATCTGGCGGGCGGCCGCTCGACGTTCATGGTCGAAATGACGGAAGCCGCCGCGATCCTGAACGACGCGACGCCGCAAAGCCTCGTGCTGATGGACGAAATCGGCCGCGGCACGTCGACGTTCGACGGCCTTGCGCTTGCGTGGGCAATCGCGCGCCATCTGCTCGCGCACAACGGCTGTCACACGCTCTTCGCGACGCACTACTTCGAGCTGACGCAACTGCCCGCCGAGTTTCCGCATGCGGCAAATGTGCATCTGTCTGCCGTCGAGCATGGGCATGGCATCGTGTTTCTGCACGCGGTCAACGAAGGCCCCGCGAACCAGAGCTATGGTCTGCAGGTCGCGCAACTGGCGGGCGTGCCGAACGCCGTGATTCGCGCGGCGCGCAAGCATCTCGCGTATCTCGAACAGCAGTCGGCCGCGCAGCCCGCGCCGCAACTCGATCTGTTCGCGGCGCCCGTGACGATGCTCGAAGACGCCGACGACAAACCCGCCGCGCCCGCGCCTGACCCCGCGATGCAGGCGCTCGTCGAGCGGCTGCGCGAGATCGATCCGAACGATCTGCGTCCGCGCGAAGCGCTCGACCTGCTGTACGAGCTGCATGAACTGGCCAAGTCGCCGGATGCGCAGCACTGACGCGTACGCAGGCCACGCGTCGGCGGACCATCGCCGCTCGCGAGGCGCCGCGCTGGTGGTCGCGCTCGCGATTGGCTTGTCGCTGGCCTTGCCCGGCCGCGCGTCGTTCGCGAAGGAATCGGAGCCGCGCTACTCGTTTGCCGTCGTCGGCAGCACGCTGCAAAGTCCCGCCGACGAAGCGCAAACGCAACGGCTCCTCGATGCGATCGGACGCGAGCCGGGCATTTCGTTCATCGTCTACGACGGCAATCTGAAAAGCAGCAAGGAAGCGTGCCGCGACTCGCTGTTCGCAACGCGCCAGACGCTGCTCGAAATGTCGAAACCCGCGCTCGTTTTCATTCCCGGACAGCACGACTGGGCCGATTGCGGCACGGAGGAAGCGGGCGGCTACGATCCCGTCGAACGGCTCGATCTGCTGCGGCAGACGCTCTTCGCGGATACGTCGTCGATGGGGCAGAACCCGATTCCGCTCGTGCGCGAAAGCGAGGTGTTGCGCTTTCGCACGTATCGAGAGAACGTGCGCTGGCAGCTCGGCGAGACCGTATTCGTCGGCGTGAACGTGCCGGGCCCGAACAATCATTTCCTGTATGCGGGCGGGCGCAACGGCGAGTTCGAAGACCGCGTGATCGCGAACGCGTTCTGGCTCGACCACGCCGCCGAATATGCGAAGCGGCACAACGCCCGGGCGATCGTCGTGCTGCTCCAGGGCGACTTCGATCCCGAACGCTACGAGCGCCCCGAGCGCTTCGCGTGGCTGCGCTTCGGCCGCAAGGCGAAGCGCGACGGCTTTCTCGAATTCAAGCGCAGCCTCGTGAAGCTGGCCGAGACCTTTCATGGTCCCGTCGTCGTAATTCATCAGGATGACGATCGAATGCGCGCGGGCTTCATGATCGATCAACCGCTGCGCAACGATAAGGGCGACCTGGTCACGAATCTGACGCGCATCGCATTCGCTCCGCGCAATCCTCAGAACCAGTGGATACAGATCGATGCCGATCTTGCGAAGCGGCCGCCGTTTCGCGTAAGCGTACAGAATGTGCCGAGAAGTCTGCCGCTGCCTGCGGCGCCGGCATTGCCGTCGCATAACGAATACACGGCACCGCCGATGACGCCTTCGATGCCCGCCGTGCCGGGTTCCGCGCCCGCGTCCGAATTGCCGCCGATTCTGCCGGAGCCGCCGCGCGCGCCGTCGTCCGATATGGGCAACGGCAACGACGACGGCAACACGAGCAACGGCACCACGTATCGATACGGCCCGCCAGATGCGACAACGGGCGCTTACGCGCCCGCTTCGGGAACTGCCCAACCTTCCGGCGTCTATCCGGGCGCCAACCCTGCGAGTTCAGTGCAGCGTCGGCCGTGACGGTTCAGCGTCGTCGGCATCGTCTTCGTCATCGTCTTCATCGACGATTTCGAGGCCGCTCGCGCCGTGCGCATGCTCATGCTGGATTTCGTCTTCCGTCGCTTCGCGCACGTCCTTCACCGTCAGCTTGAAACGCAGCGCCATGCCCGCGAGGGGGTGATTGCCATCGAGCACGACCTTGTCCTCGGCGACGTCCGTCACCGTGTAGATCAGCGAGTCGAGATCCTCATCGCCTTCTTCAGGCGTGCCTTCGAACTGCATGCCGACTTCGAGCGGCTCGGGAAAACGGCTGCGCGGCTCGATCTTCACGAGCTCCGGATCGTACTCGCCGAACGCGTCCACCGGCTCCAACTGGATCTGGGTTTCGAAGCCAGGCTCATGGCCGTCGAGCTCTTCCTCGATCTTGGGGAACGTGCCATCATAGCCGCCGTGCAGATAAACCATCGGCTCGTCGCTTTCCTCGATCAGATTGCCTTGCGCATCCGACAGCTTGTACGCGACCGATACGACGGTGTTCTTTACGATTTTCATTCGATTCTCCAGATTACGACTCACATTATACGATGCCCGTGCGGCCCCCTGACTACCCCGCTGCCAAAGCTTCAGCGCGTACTTCCCCTACTTCCGTTTCCGCTTCGTCGGCACCCGCGCCGGACCAGCCCACACCTCTGTTAGGCAACCTGACGCCGTCGCAATTCATGCGACGTTACTGGCAGAAAAAGCCCCTTCTGATCCGCCAGGCGATCCCCGACATCGTCGCGCCGCTGGCACGTGACGAACTGTTCGAACTCGCCGATCAGGACGACGTCGAATCGCGCCTCATCACGCATTTTCGCAACCGATGGCAGCTCGAGCATGGCCCGTTTGCTGCAGACGAGTTGCCCGCCGTCAAACAACGTGCGTGGACACTTCTCGTGCAAGGCGTCGATCTGCATAACGACCGCGCACGCGCCTTACTTGACCGCTTTCGCTTCGTGCCCGATGCGCGCCTCGACGATCTGATGATTTCGTACGCGACGGACGGTGGCGGCGTCGGTCCTCACTTCGATTCCTACGACGTCTTTCTGTTGCAGGTTCATGGCAAGCGACGCTGGCGCATCGGCGCGCAGCGCGATCTGTCGTTGCAGCCAGGCCTGCCGCTGAAAGTCCTGCAACACTTCGAGCCCGAAGAGGAATGGGTGCTGGAGCCAGGCGACATGCTTTACCTGCCTCCGCATATTGCGCATGACGGTGTCGCGCAAGGCGAATGCATGACCTGCTCGATCGGTTTTCGCGCGCCCTCCACGAGCGAACTGGCTGCCCAGTTCCTCTACTACCTCGCCGAACGCGGTGAGGCACATGCATCGCCGAATGGTTCCGCGCTCTATCGCGATCCGCAGCAACCCGCTGTCGAACGCCCGGCGGAACTGCCTCCCGCGCTGGTCAACCGCGTGGGCGCGATCCTTGCTAACGTCGACTGGAGCGATAAGGATGTGTCGTCGTTCCTCGGCACTTATCTCAGCGAGCCGAAGCCGAGCGTCGTGTTCGATCCGCCCGAACGTCCGCTCGATGAAGCGCGTTTCGTCAGCCGCGCAATGAAGGAAGGCGTGCGGCTCGACCGCAAAACTGTGCTGCTTTACGACAACCGCTCTTATTATCTAAATGGAGAAGAAAGCAGGCTTGCAGGCGTTAAAAAATGGGTGATTGAACTCGCCGACAACCGCTCTCTGAGTGCGAAACGCTTTGTAACACTCTCCCCGCAATCGTCGGTGACAGCACTACTTCACGAGTGGTATCGTGCGGGCTGGATACAGATGGGTGAACTGCGATAAGATTCGCTCCGCTGTTATACCGTATAGCGAAAAATTGTCTGAGAAAGACAACGTATTGGCCCTGGATTTGTCGACGGTCGATACGAAAGTGCATATAATTTCCGCCCAAGCCGTAGGGAAGATTCACGCTCATGAAGTGCGGTCTCCACCAGCGGCCCAGGTCGGTGTTGGAGCACATTACCGGTATTATTTTGCGCTGTTGCTTACCTTTAACCATAAAAGGACGTGATCATGAAGAAATCCCTCCTCGTAGCATCCCTGTTGGCAGCTGTGGCACTGGCTGCATGCAACAAGAGCAGCGACCAGGCAGCTGCCCCGGCTAGCGACGCTGCTGCCGCATCGGCACCGGCTGCTGCTGCTTCGGATACGGGCGCTGCCGCTTCGGGCGCTGCTGCTGCGAGCGAAGCCCCCGCTTCGGCACCGGCTGCCGCTGCTTCGGACGCAGGCGCTGCCGCTTCGGAAGGTGCTGCATCGGCAGCTGCTCCGGCTTCGGGCGCAAGCCAGTAAGCTGTAGCACAGGGTTCGTCCTCTGGGCGAAAACTGCAACGGGAAGTCCACACGGCTTCCCGGGCGAAAAAACAAAACGCCACGGATTTCAGTCCGTGGCGTTTTGTTTTATGCGCGCTCTTTTATATCGAGATTATCCCGCTCGCATGTATTCGATGCTTTTCGACTTGTATTTGAATTGAAGTGAATTCAAACGGCGACGCGTCGAATTGCCTTCATCGCAATTACGCACCCGTTGCATCGGCAACAACGTGTATCGATGCAACGCGCGTCTCGCGCTTCACTGAGCCTGCGCGTTCTCGTCGAAGAATTCCCGCACCACGTCGAGCTCCCGCGTCCGCTTGAAGGGCGGCAGGCTTTGCCATATACGGCGCCCATACGGTTTGTCGACGAGACGCGTATCGCAGATCATCAGCACGCCACGATCGGTCTCCGAGCGAATCAGACGCCCGGCGCCCTGCTTGAGCGTAATGACCGCCTGCGGCAGCTGATGAACGGCAAACGGGCTCAAGCCTTTCTTCGTCAATGCATCGAGCCGCGCGGACAACACGGGGTCGTCGGGCGGCGCGAACGGCAGCTTGTCGATGATCACAAGCGACAGCGCATCGCCGCGCACGTCGACGCCTTCCCAAAAGCTCTGGCTGCCCACGAGAATCGCATTGCCGTACGAGCGGAAACGCTCGAGCAGTTCCGTGCGGCTCGCATCGCCCTGCACGAGCAGCGGCATGTTCCAGCCACGCGATTCGATGACGTCGCGCAGCTTCGACGCAATGCGATCGACTGCACGCAGCGTCGTGCACAACATGAACACGCCGCCACCCGACGCTTCGATCGCCGGCAACGCGGCGTCGAACACGGCGTCGGTGAACATCGGCGACGACGGTTGCGGCAGGTTGCGCGGCACGTACAGCAGGCCCTGCGTGCCATAGTCGAACGGACTGGGCAGCGTCATCGAGCGACGCGCGTTCAAGCCCATCTGCGCCGCATAGTGCGTGAAGTCGCCGCGCACGGAAAGCGTCGCCGACGTGAAGACCCACGCGCGCGGCACGCCCGCACGCTGTTTTGCGAAGATCGGCGCGACCGACAGCGGCGTCTCATGCAGTTGCACGGTATGCGAGAAGACTTCGATCCAGCGAACCTTCTCATTCGGATCATTCGCATCGCTCGCCTGCGACGATGAACCAGACGCCGCATCGCGCTCGGTCGCGGTCGGCGGCGTCGTCCAGCCCGCCAGCACGTCCTGCAACTCACGCGCGCGACGCAGCAGCGCCCCCAGCGACTCCGCACGCTCCGATTGCCCCGCCAGCGCACTGGCGAGCGCATCGAGTTCGGTTTCGACGGCTTCGAGCGCGGGGAACAGCGGATGATCGTCGGGCAGTTGTCCGATCGACAGACGCACCGAATCTTCCTTGAACGCGAGCCGCACATCTCGCGCCGAGCGTTCGAGCGCCGCGCCGAGCTTCACCCAGTCGACGGCGTCGCGCGCATGGCCGAGACCTTCGGCGACCGAGTCGCGCGCGAGTTCGAGGAACTGCGTCGTCGAGAGCGTTTCACCGAAAAAGAGCGTCGCGGTTTCGGGCAGCTGATGCGCTTCGTCGAAGATGACCGTGTTCGCCGTCGGCAGCAGCTCGGCCATGCCCGTATCGCGCAACATGATGTCGGCGAAAAACAGATGGTGATTGACGACGACGATATCGGCCTGCTGCGCCTCGCGGCGCGCCTGCATCACAAAGCAGTCCTTGTAATGCGGACATTCCTGGCCGAGGCAGTTGTCGCGCGTCGACGTCACCATCGACCACACGGCCGCCGTCTCCGGCACGCTCGCTAGTTCGGCCTTGTCGCCCGTGCGCGTGATCTTCGCGAAGCGGATGATGTCCTGCAGATACGACGTTTCCTGCCGCGACGGCAGACGTCCATTGTCCGCCGTCCGTTGCAGATAGTAGTGGCACAGATAGTTCGCGCGGCCCTTCAGCATCGCGACGGTGACGGGCACCGCGAGCGCATCGCGCACGGTCGGAATATCGCGCTGATAGAGCTGGTCCTGCAGGTGCTTCGTGCCCGTCGAGACGATGACCTTGCCGCCCCACAGCATCGCGGGCACGAGGTACGCGTAGGTCTTGCCCGTGCCCGTTCCGGCCTCGACGATCAGCGTGTTCTCGCCGCCGTCCGCGTTGGCGTCCGCCGGCGCCGCGTCGTCCGGCGCTGCCGCCGATGCGGACGCCGACTGCTGCAGCCGCCGCGCCGGACGCTTCTGCGCCTCGAACATCGCCGGCTCGGGCATCGCGCGGCCCGACGCTTCCATCGCCGCCGCAACGGCGCGTGACATCTCGATCTGCGACGCGCGCGGCCGGTAGCCGTCGATCTGGCGGGCGAGCAGCCCGTCGGCGGCGAAGATATCGGCGAGTTCGGACGAGCGCTTGTGACTCAGCGATGCGACCAGCGCGCCGCCGCCCGCTGCGGGTTTCGCGGCGCGCTCGTCGCGTGCGGGCGCGTCGTCGGCGGGCGCCGCGCGCGAAGAAGATTGAAGCGGTGAATTCAAGGCAAGCGTTTCCTGCAAAATCGGACGCGCTACGAACTGAACGCGGCCGGCGCCTGCCTGGCCGCTGTATCAGCTGCGCGCTTCCGGTTCAAGCTGCAATTGCAGCAAGATGATGGTGTCCTTGACCTTGAGTTTGCGCTTTTTCAGGCGCTGTATCTCGAGGTCGTCGATGCCGGGTTCCTCGGACATCCTGTCGATCAACCGATCAAGTCCGCTGTGCTCCGATTCGAGTTGCAGAATGCGGTCGCGCAGTGTGTCCGAGTTGATGACGCGATGATGGTCGCGCATGCTCGCCTCCTCTTTCGAAATGGCGAAGGCCGCGTCGTGCAGTCGCTCCGCTCGAGGTTGCTGTCCGGCCTGAAACGCGTTACGGCTGATGATGCTCGCTGCTTACTGCTGCGGTTGCTGCCGCGGTTACTGCTGCGGTTGCTGCTTCTGTTGCTGGTCGAGTTGCTGTTGCTGCTTCGCCTGCTCTTCCTGCTTCTGTTTGGCCTTCTCGGCGGCCTGCTTCTGGCGCGCCTCGACGTCGGCCTTGTGCTGCACGGCTTCGCTCTGCTTCTGCTCGAAGCGCTGCTGCTTCTCGGCGCGCTCCTGCGCCTTCTGCGCGGCCTGCTGATGCGCCTCGTCGAGCTTTCGCTGGAAGTCGGCCTGCTTCGCGTCATAGGCCTTCTGGTTCGCCGCCGCCTGCGACGGCGAGATGCCCCGCTGCGCCTGATCGATCGCGTGCTGTTGCTGCTTCTGCTGATAAGCCTTCTCGTTCGCCGCGCGCTGCGGCGCTTCCGCTTCGCGCTGCGCCTGGCTCAACTGATGCTGGCGCTGCTTCTCTTCGTAAGCCTGCGCGTTGCGCGCGTCCTGCGCGGCACGCGCTGGCGCGTCGGCTTCGTTTTGCGCGCGCTTGATCGCCGCCTGCTCGTCGCGTTGACGCGCGTGGTCGACACGTTTTTCGTCGTCGAGCGCGAGCTGTTCCTTGCGGATATCGGCAGCCACGACGCGCATGTCGTCACGCGCCGAGTTCAGGCAGTGATTGACGAAAAACTTGCTATAGCAGTTGTGCTGCGCAACGGCGTAACGGTAGTTGTTCGCTGTCGTGCGGCCATCAAGCGCTTTTTGCCGCGCATCGAAGTCGTTCGCCGCGGGAGCTTGCGAGCCTGCATCCATACCCTTCGCCGGCACGCCCGACGCACCACCGGGCGATGCGGCAGCTGCACCCGCATCCGATGCGGCAACGAGCATCGGTGCCGCCGCGGAAGTCTGCTGCGCGAACGCCGGCGCAGCGGCGGCAAATGCAAGCGACGCCGCAACCGCGGCGCGACGGGCGATAGCGGCAAACCCGAAGGCAATCGGAGCAATCTGCGGCCCGAAGACGGGCGATGCGAGCGGAGATCGGCGTGGAGATCCGGGCGAAATGCGGAAGGTCGGCAACGTCGTAGATGGGCAACGGAACATGCCTGAAATTCTATCACCCCGCGCTTGAGCGCTCGGCCATTTATGGCAAAATGCCCCGCTCCAGCAAGCTTTCACGAGCTTTAGCGACCTTTCAGCAATCCGGCCGCCTTGCCTGCGCGCAGGTGGGCGACCAGTCGAATCCGGCAGGAACATCAAGACCCTATGACGGACACCGTAGCACTCAAGATCGTACAGCGCATTGCCGAAGAACTGACCGTCCAGCCGCGCCAGGTCGCGGCAGCCGTGGGACTACTCGATGAAGGAGCGACCGTTCCGTTCATCGCCCGATACCGGAAGGAAGTCACCGGCAATCTCGACGACACGCAACTGCGCACGCTCGAAGAACGCCTGCTGTATCTGCGCGAACTCGAAGACCGCCGCGCCGCGATCATCGCGAGCATCGACGAACAGGGCAAGCTGACGGACGAACTGCGCACCGCGATCGAAGGCGCCGACAGCAAGCAGGTGCTCGAAGACCTCTATCTGCCGTACAAGCCGAAGCGCCGCACGCGCGCGCAGATCGCCCGCGAGGCCGGCCTGCAGCCGCTCGCCGACGCGCTGCTCGCGAACCCGCTGCTCGATCCGCAGACGGAAGCCGCGCAATACGTCGATGCCGAGAAAGGCGTCGCCGATGTCAAGGCTGCGCTCGACGGCGCACGCGACATCCTCTCGGAGCAGTTCGGCGAAACGGCCGACGTGCTCGGCAAGCTGCGCGACTATCTGTTCAATCAGGGCGTGCTGGTGTCGACGGTGGTCGAAGGCAAGGAAAGCGAGGAAGGCGAGAAATTCCGCGACTACTACGACTATTCGGAAACGATCCGCACCGTGCCGTCGCACCGCGCGCTCGCGCTTTTCCGCGGCCGCAATGCAGGCGTCCTGATGATCAAGCTCGGCTTGGGCGAAGAACTCGACGCGCAGGTGCCGCACCCGGGCGAAGCGATGATCGCGCGCCACTTCGGCATTGCGAATCAGGGCCGTCCCGCCGACAAGTGGCTCTCGGACGTGTGCCGCTGGTGCTGGCGCGTGAAGGTGCAGCCGCACATCGAAAACGAACTGCTGACGAATCTGCGCGAGGAAGCCGAAAGCGAAGCGATCCGCGTGTTCGCGCGCAATCTGAAGGATCTGCTGCTTGCCGCGCCGGCGGGTCCGAAGGCCGTGATCGGCCTCGATCCGGGTCTGCGAACGGGCGTGAAGGTGGCCGTCGTCGATCGCACGGGCAAGCTGCTCGCCACCGATACGATCTACCCGCACGAGCCGCGCCGCGACTGGGACGGCTCGCTCGCGAAGCTCGCGCGCATCGCCGCGCAGACGCAGGCGGAGCTGATCAGCATCGGCAACGGCACGGCATCGCGCGAGACGGACAAGCTCGCAAGCGAACTGATCTCGCGCCATCCTGAGTTGAAGCTGCAGAAGATCGTTGTGTCGGAAGCGGGCGCTTCCGTCTACTCGGCGTCGGAACTGGCGGCGAAGGAGTTCCCGGAACTCGACGTGTCGCTGCGCGGCGCCGTGTCGATCGCGCGCCGTCTGCAGGACCCGCTCGCCGAACTCGTGAAGATCGAGCCGAAGGCGATCGGTGTCGGCCAGTATCAGCACGACGTGAACCAGCGCGAGCTCGCGCGCTCGCTCGATGCCGTCGTCGAGGACTGCGTGAACGCGGTGGGCGTGGATGCGAACACGGCATCCGTCGCGCTGCTCGCGCGCGTGTCCGGCCTGAACGCGACGCTCGCGCGCAACATCGTCGATTACCGCGACGCGAATGGCCCCTTCCCGACGCGCGATCATCTGCGCAAGGTGCCGCGTCTCGGCGACAAGACCTTCGAGCAGGCTGCGGGCTTTCTGCGCATCAACGGCGGCGAGAATCCGCTCGACCGCTCGTCGGTACACCCGGAAGCGTATCCCGTCGTCGAGCGGATGCTCGCGAAGATCAGCAAGAGCATCGGCGAAGTGCTCGGCAATCGCGACGCGCTCGGCAAGCTGACGCCCACCGAGTTCGTCGACGATCGCTTCGGTCTGCCGACCGTGCGCGACATTCTCTCCGAGCTCGAAAAGCCCGGCCGCGATCCGCGCCCCGAGTTCAAGACGGCGACGTTCCGCGAAGGCGTCGAGAAGATTTCGGACCTGTCGCCCGGCATGGTGCTCGAAGGCGTCGTGACCAACGTGGCCGCGTTCGGCGCGTTCATCGATGTCGGCGTGCATCAGGACGGTCTCGTGCACGTGTCGGCGATGTCGACGAAGTTCATCAAGGACCCGCACGAAGTCGTGAAGGCGGGGCAAATCGTCAAGGTGAAGGTGCTCGAAGTCGATGTGAAGCGCCAGCGCATTTCGCTGACGATGCGTCTCGACGACGACTTCTCGCCCGCTTCGACCCCGCGCACGGGTGCCCAGCAGGAGCGCGGCGGCATGGGCGGCCGTTCGGGCGGCGGCGGACGTCCGCAACAGCGCTCGCGCGATCCCGAGCCGGTCAACGCTATGGCGGCGGCGTTTGCGAAGCTGAAGCGTTAACCGCGCAGTTTCGAAGCGCTCGTTCGACGGTCGGCGGCATCGTAGCTCTCTCGCTGCTGCCGATCGTATCGAAGCTACCGCACGGAACAAGAAAAGCAAAAGGCCCACGCATGAAAATGCGTGGGCCTTTTGTCTTTGCCGATCGAGGCACCCCGACTGTCGCGGGGCGCGCTCTCTCGGTCAAATCTCGATCTTCGTCCCCAGTTCCACGACGCGATTAGCGGGAATGCTAAAGAAATCCGTCGGCTTCGCGGCGTTCTGATGCATCCATGCGAACACGCGCTCGCGCCACACCGACATGCCCGGCAACTGCGTCGGCACCACCGTTTCGCGCGCGAGGAAGAACGACGTGTCCATCAGTTCGAACGACATGTCGTGCGTCACGCTGATCTGCTCCAGCACTGCCTTCACATCGGGCGTTTCGTTGAAGCCATACGCGGCCTTCACGAGGAACAGTCCGCCGCTCACGTCCTTGACGGTCAGCCGGTCGTTGTCGTCGACATAGGGAATATCGCGCGTGATGAACGTCAGGAAGATCGTGCGCTCGTGCAGCACCTTGTTGTGCTTGAGGTTATGCAGCAGGCTCACGGGAACGAGCGTTGCGCTGCCCGTCAGATAGATCGCCGTACCCGACACGCGATGCGGCGGATGCGCAAGCAGACCCTGCACGAACGGCATCAGCGGAATGCCGTCGGCGGCCGTGCGCTCCTTCACGATCATGCGGCCCTTGAACCACGTCATCAGCAGGAAGAACAGCAGCGCGCCGATGCAAAGCGGCAGCCAACCGCCCTCCGCGACCTTGAGCAGGTTCGCGCCGAAGAAGCCCAGATCGACGGTCATCAGCGCCGCGATGATCAGCGCCACGATGCCCTTGTTCCAGTTCCATACCTTCACCATCACGACGCTCGCGAGAACCGTCGTGATCACCATCGTCGCCGTCACGGCGATACCGTACGCGGCGGCCAGGTTATCCGAACTCTTGAACGCGATGACGATGCACAGAATGATGAAGAGCAGCATCCAGTTGACGACGGGCACATAGATCTGGCCGATCGCAAGCTCCGACGTATGCAGGATCTTCATGCGCGGCACGTAGCCGAGCTGGATCGCCTGGCTCGTCAGCGAATACGCGCCCGATATCACCGCTTGCGACGCGATCACGGTCGCGACCGTCGACAGAACGACGAGCGGCAGCAGCGCCCACTCCGGCGCGAGCAGAAAGAACGGGTTTTCGATGGCCTTCGGATCGTGCATCAGGAGCGCGCCCTGGCCGAAGTAGTTCAGCACCAGCGACGGCATCACGAGCGCGTACCACGCGCAGCGAATCGGCTTCGCGCCGAAGTGGCCCATATCGGCGTACAGCGCTTCGGCGCCCGTCAGCACCAGCACGACCGAGCCGAGCACCACGTACGCCTGCAGCACGTGCGCCGCCATGAACGAAACCGCGTAATACGGATTGAGCGCCTTGATGACCTCGGGCGACTGCACGATATGCGACAACCCGAGCACGGCCAGCGTGAGAAACCAGATCACCATGATGGGGCCGAACAGGCGGCCGACCATCGCCGTGCCATGACGCTGGATCCAGAACAGCAGCATCAGGATCACCATCGTGAGCGGCAGCACCAGGTGCGTGAGCTTGGGCGCGGCGATCTCGAGACCTTCGACGGCCGACATCACCGAAATGGCCGGCGTGATCACGGCATCGCCGTAGAACATGCACGCGCCGAAGATACCGAGCATCATCAGCAGGCCGGCCGCCTTGCTCTTCGCGTCGAACGAGCGCAGCGACAGCGCCATCAGCGCGAGCACGCCGCCCTCGCCGTTGTTGTCGGCGCGCATCACGAACATCACGTACTTGATGCTCACGACCACGACGATCGCCCAGAAGAGCAGCGAAATGACGCCGAGAATGGAACCGTCGGTAAGGGGAATGCCGTGAGAGGGGCTGAAGGCTTCTTTCAGCGAGTACAGTGGGCTAGTGCCGATGTCCCCGAAAACCACGCCGATCGCAGCGACTGCAAGCGATGGCAACGGCTGCTTCGGGGCGTGATGATTGTTTGTCATAAACGCGAAAAGAATCCGTTCCTGAGCGGCAAAAACGAACGCTATTCTAAAGAATATGGGCATTAAAGCCCACCATTCGACCCGTTGTGCAAACGCCACGTAGCAACGCTTCGTGACAGCAGTGTAGCATCGCGCACCCGCTCCGGCCGGTCATTCGCGAATGTCAATCGCGTGATTGTTAAATTCTTTCCCGCTCGCGTTCGCGAGGTTTCAGACGAAAAAAACGGAGCCCCGAAGGGCTCCGCTCGATTCGCTGCCGATCGCCGCAACGATGCGCGACGGCATTGACAAGGCCGACTAGCCTGCGTCCGCCGAACGCTCCTGGCCGCGCTTGATCCACGCGCCGAGATTGTGCGGACGCACCGTGTCCCACTCCTCGAACGGCTGATGGATCCACGGGTTGGTCGCGAGATACTGAACGTGATAGTCCGGCTTCACCTTCGAGCATGCCTTCCACCACAGCACGGCCGAACGCACCGACGTAATGGCGGGATAACGTTCCTTCAGATGCTGCTGCACGCGCGCGAGCGTCACGCCCGAGTCGACCAGATCGTCGACGAGCAGCACGTTGCCCGACAGTTCGCCGCGCGTCATCGTGATGTATTGCGCGATATCGAGCTCGCCCTGCTCCGTGCCCGCCGCTTCGCGATACGAACTGGTCGCGAGAATGGCCAGCGGCAGATCGTAGATGCGCGACAGCTGGTCGCCGACACGCAGGCCGCCGCGCGCGAGGCACAGGATCTTGTCGAACTTCCAGCCTGATTCGTGCACGTTCAGCGCGAGCATTTCGATCAGCCGGTGGTATTCGTCCCAGCCGACCCACAGATTGCGGTCATCGTTGCGTGGGTCTTTCATCGCAATCATCGGTACACCCTGCGTCATGTATCAAGCCTTGAACGGGTGACGGAGAAGAATGGTTTCGTCGCGGTCCGGGCCCGTCGACACCATGTCGATCGGCACGCCCGCCACTTCCTGCACGCGCGCCAGATAAGCCTGGGCATTTGCGGGCAGCTTGTCCCATTCCTTGATACCGACGGTGCTTTCCTTCCAGCCGCCGAACGTCTCGTAGACGGGCTCGCAGCGCGACACTTCGTACGCGCCGCGCGGCAGGATGTCGGCATTCTTTCCGTCGACCGTGTAGCCGACGCACAGCTTCACTTCATCGAGGCCATCGAGCACGTCCAGCTTCGTGATGCACAAGCCCGACACGCCGTTGATCTGGATCGAGCGGCGCAGCGCGGCGGCGTCGAGCCAGCCCGTGCGGCGCGGACGGCCCGTGACCGAGCCGAATTCCTTGCCGACCTTCGCGAGCGTCAGGCCGACTTCTTCCTGACGGCTTGCGTTGTCCGCGTCGTACAGCTCGCTCGGGAACGGGCCCGAACCGACGCGCGTGCAGTACGCCTTCGTGATGCCGAGGATGTAGTTCAGCTTCTGCGGACCGATGCCCGCGCCCGACGTGGCCGCGCCCGCGACGCAGTTGCTCGACGTGACGAACGGATACGTGCCGTGGTCGATATCGAGCAGCGTGCCTTGCGCGCCTTCGAACAGCAGGTTGTGGCCGGTGTGGTTCTCGTCGTACAGACGGCGGGAGACGTCCGTGACCATCGGCCTCAGACGGTCGGCGTAGCCGAGCATCATGTCGAGCGTCTGCTGATAATCGACAGCAGGCGCGCCGAGGTATTGCGTGAGCACGAAATTGTGGAAGTCGAGATTCGCGCGCAGACGTTCCGCAAATGCCTTCGGCTCGAACAGGTCCTGCACGCGCAGACCGCGGCGCGCGACCTTGTCCTCATACGCCGGGCCGATGCCGCGACCCGTCGTGCCGATCTTGCCGGCGCCGCTGCGTGCTTCGCGGGCCTGATCGATGGCGACGTGATACGGGAGGATCAGCGTGGTGGCTTCGGAAATGAAGAGACGCTTCTGGACGTCGATGCCGGCGGATTCCAGCTCTTCGATTTCCTTGAAGAGCGCCTCCGGCGACAACACGACGCCATTGCCGATGTAGCAGGCGACGCCCGGGCGCATGATGCCCGACGGAATCAGACGCAAGATGGTTTTCTTGCCGCCGATGATGAGCGTATGTCCGGCGTTGTGACCGCCCTGGAAACGAACGACGCCTTGCGCGTGGTCCGTCAGCCAGTCAACGATCTTGCCCTTGCCCTCATCACCCCACTGGGTACCCACGACGACGACATTGCGCCCAGGGTTCACATTCACTGCGCTGGCAGACATGTTGATTCTTAAGCTGGTTAAAAACGTATTTTACCTATGTTCGACGACGGTTCCCGATTTTTTCACCGACTGATCGCGGGATTTTTCCGTTTCGGCTCAAAGGCATGGGATGCGGCGACGCGCTTTGGCACTCTCACGCGTGGCTCGCGGCGGCACGCATCCCGATGGTTGCGGCGTCACGTTTCATATGACGCAGTACGTAATCACGACACTGAGCACGACACTGCGCACCATACTGGACACGACACTGAGGACAGCACTCGATCACCACGCTCAAGGCTTCGCTTCGACGACCCACTGGCCGTCGCGCTCGACCAGCACGCGATCGCACGCGAATTCGTCGAGCGCATGATCGTGGCCCGGAAGCGCCTGGATCACGACCTCGCCCGCATCGCGCAGCGCGGCGACGCTCGTGCGCAACGTGTCGTCGTGCTGCCACGGCGCGAGAATCGCGCTGCTGCGCGCCTCGATCGGCGAAATGCGCGCGACTTCGCGCAGGTCCAGCGAAAAGCCCGTTGCCGCGCGGGCGCGGCCATATGCCTGACCGACCTTGTCGTAACGGCCGCCGCGCGCGACGGCGTTCGGCACGCCGTCGACATACGCCGAGAACATCACGCCACTGTGATACGCATAGCCACGGAGATCGGCGAGATCGATCATCACTTCCGCGCCGCCGACCTGCTGCGCGAGGAACGCGAGATCGTCGAGCGCGCGCGAGATTTCCGGCGCGTTCGGCAGTCGCGCGCGTGCCTCCTCGAGCACCGATGCGTCGCCGTAGAGCGTGGGCAGCGCGCGCAGCGCGTCGCGCGTGACGGACGTGAGATGCGCCGTCAATTCGTTCAGCAGCGGCACGTCCTTGCCCGCGAGCGCTTCGAACAGCGCTTCGCCGAGCGACGCGGCAGCCGGCTCGTTGTCGATCAGCGCAGCGAGCACGGCCGCGTGGCACAAATCGAGACGCACCCTGCCGAGGCCCGCCAGATGCAGCGCATCGAGCATCAGTTGCTGGATTTCCAGATCAGCTTCGAGGCCCGCATGGCCGTAAATTTCAGCGCCGATCTGGATCTGCTCGCGCGTCGCGTGCAGTCCGCGCGGACGCGTGTGCAGCACGTTGCCCGCATAGCACAGCCGCGTCACGCCCTGACGGTTCAGCAGGTGCGCATCGATGCGCGCGACCTGCGGCGTGATGTCGGCGCGCAAGCCCAACGTGCGGCCGGACAGTTGATCGACGAGCTTGAAGGTGCGCAGGTTCAGATCGCTGCCGCCGCCCGTCAGCAGCGACTCCAGGTATTCGAGCAGCGGCGGCATGACCATCTCGTAGCCGTATGCGCGAAAACGGTCGAGCAGCCGGCGGCGCAGTTCTTCGATCTTGCGTGCCTCCGACGGCAGCACGTCGGCAATGTTCTCGGGAAGTAACCAGGTCGACATCGATACAGTCCTACGACGGTGAATCCGGCGTCATGGCAAACGCCGTTGGAAAAATGAATGACGCGCGGTGCAGGTGGACACGATGCATTCGTGCCGGCGTTGCGTGTTGCGTTCGGCCAGCGGCGGCGAACTACTGGCCGATCGATGCTGCCCGGAGGCGCCGCAGCGTTCGGCTCGCGATCGAAACCTGCACCGGCGCGTGATGCCGCAAACTCAATGCATGAAGCCCGTGTACGAAGCGCGCCTCATGAGCGCCGCTCGAAGCCGCATGGGCCCTTCGTCAGGTCGCGACCATCAGCAGCAACAGCCCGAGCACCATGACGATCAGTCCGCCGATCCGGATATGGTGCGGCGGGCGCTCCGCTATTTTACGAAACGTGTCGCGCCAGGCGCTCGGAAATACGAACGGGAACATCCCCTCGATGATCAGCATCAGTGCGATCGCGAGCAAAAACGAGCCGGCTATGTCCATGCGATGCGGCCGCCGCGATGCGTTTGCCGCGGCGCTCCCGTAATCAGTGTTTGTTGTGCGCGCCCGTCGACGCGCCGGAAGTCGGTTGAGCAGCCGCTGCTGCGCCGTCCGGGCTGCGCATGAAGCGGTAGAACTCGCTGCTCGAGTCGACGACCATCACGTCACCCGGCTTGAAGCTGTTCTTGTAGGCCTGCATGCTTTGGTAGAACTGATAGAACTGCGGGTCGCGGCCAAACGCGTCGGCGGCGATCGATGCGGCCTTGCCGTCGCCGTCGCCCTTGATCGACTGCGCCTGCTTATACGCATCGGCGAGGATCGCCTGCTGCTGATGGCCCGCATCCGCCTTGATCTGATCCGCTTCCGCCGCGCCTTGCGCGCGCTCCTGGCTGGCCACCTCTTCCCGCGCGGCGATCATGCGCTTGTAGACCGTGTCGGCCATCGCTGCGGGGAAATCGATGCGCGTGAGCTGCACGTCGACGACATCGACGCCCAGCGACGCCGCGCCCTTCTGCATGCCGTCGCGCGCCTCGGTTGCGATCGCATCCTGCTTCGCGAGCGCGTCGGGCAGCGAGTACTTCGCGAACGCGTCGCCGAGCGCGCCGCGCGTGAGCAGCGCGAGACGATCGGGCAGGCTCTGCACATCGCCCTTCGTTTCCGCGATCAGCTTCACGGGATCGGACACACGGAACTTCACGATGGGATTCACGAGCACTTCCGTCTTGTCGGACGTCGCGTAGTGGTCCTCGTCGGGTGAATCGAGCGACTGGATGCGCGTATCCACCGACGTCACCGTCTGCAACGGCGGCGGCAGCTTCACGTGCAAGCCGGGACCGGCAAGCGTCGGCGCGGCATCGCCGTGCGCGGAGACGACGGCCATATGCCGCTGATCGACGACGAACACCATCGACGATGCCGCGAACAGCACGATCACAATGGCTACGACGAGCGCAACGATCTTGTTCATGTTCGCGCTCCTTATTGCAGATCGTCTTCGCGTCCGCGGCTGCGGAGCGAATCGCGCGAACGGAATGCGTCGCTCGCGGCGGCGGCCTGGCTTGCGCTGCTCACGGGCGCGGCGGGCGGAGCGACGATGGTCGGCGGGTTGCCACCCTGGGTGGCCGGCTGCGTGTTGGACAGGTTCGGCGCGCTCTGTGCATTGGGCGTGGACGGCGCGGCCTGGGCGCCCGGTGCCGAGCCAGCCGCAGCCGCTTCGGCCGAGCGCTGACGCGTCTGTTCGACCAGCTTGTCGAGCGGCAGATAGAGCACGTTGCTGCCCGACTTGCTGTCGACGAACACCTTCGTCGTATTCGAATAGATCTGCTGCATGGTTTCGAGGTACATGCGCTCGCGGATCACGGCGGGCGCCTTCGAGTATTGTGCGTACACTTCCTTGAAGCGCTCGGCGTCGCCTTCCGCCTGCGCGACCACGCGGTCGCTGTAGGTCTTTGCGTCGTCGATCATGCGCGCGGCTTCCGCCTGCGCACGCGGCAGCAGATCGCTCGCGTAGGCCTGCGCGTCGCGTTTCGCCCGCGCGCGGTCTTGACGCGCCTTCGTGGCGTCGTCGAATGCAGGCTGGACCTGGTCGGGTGCCTGCACGCTCTGGATCGTCACGCCCGTGACGGCGAGACCCGTGTGATATTCATCCAGGGAATGCTGGATCGCTTCCGTCAGTTGAGCGCGGATGGCTTCGCGGTCCTGATAGAGGATGTCGTTTGTGCTGCGCGAACCGACGATCCGGCGCACGGCCGCCTGCGCCGCCTGCATCACGCTGAGGTCGGGGTCGGCGCTGCGGAACAGATAGTCGGTCGGCTTGCGGATCTGGTACTGAACGGCAAAGCGCACGTCGACGATATCGGTGTCGTGCGTGAGCATCGACGCGTCCTTCACGTTCGCGAGACGCACGACGTTGTTGCGGCCGATTTCGACGGAACGCACCTGGCCGACGTTGACGACTTCATGTGATTCGAACGGATACGGCAGGCGCCAATGAACGCCCTGCGCAGCCGTGCCGCGCAACTGGCCGAAGCGCAGCACCACGGCCTCCTGGCCGTCTTGCACGACGAATACGCCGCTGCCGAGGTAGATCGCGATCAACACGCCGATGATGATGCCGACGCCGATGCGCGCGCCGCGCCCGTTGTCGGGACGACGGTCGCCGCCTCCGCCCTTGCGGCCGAACATGCGTGACAGGCGCCGGTTGAAGTCGCGCCACATTTCGTCGAGATCGGGCGGGCCTTCGTTTTCCTTGCCGTTGGGCGGACGCTTCGAATCGTTCAGACGCTGGCGGTCGCCATTGCTATCGCCCCGGCCCCACCGCGGGTCGTTCAGCGACATGATGGCGCGCAGACGCAGCCAGATACTCCGCTCGTTGTAATCGTTCACCTGTGTTCGTTCACCAGAGTAGACAGCGGGTCAATGCAATTGGAACGGGTCGATGCCCGTGTCTGGGATCTTGCGGTCTTCGCGGTGGTCTTCGCCCGCATCATCGCGCTGATCTTGTTGAAATGCCGCGGCTCTCGGGTCTCCCTCCGACAGTAGACCGTCAGATTCCGAAAGATGTTCGGCTGTTGCGATTTCGGCGATGGCAGCGCGCAGTGTGTCCAGCCCTTGCCCCGTGCGCGCGCTCAAAAAGACGCGCGAAATATTACCATACTCGTCCCGCTCGACCGCGTCGCCTCGGGCCGCCAGTTCTGG
Source organism: Paraburkholderia phymatum (assembly GCF_038900715.1). Lineage (GTDB taxonomy): Bacteria > Pseudomonadota > Gammaproteobacteria > Burkholderiales > Burkholderiaceae > Paraburkholderia > Paraburkholderia phymatum_A. Next base: position 243,359 of record NZ_JAYMRZ010000008.1, read on the forward strand.
CACCGCGTCGATTTTGTTGAACACGAGCACCTGCCGGATCGTGTCCGCGCCGATCTCCCGCAAGACGTCATTGACCTGATCGATCTGGTCGAGCCGTACCGCACTCGATGCATCCACAACGTGCAGCAGCAGATCGGCGTGAATGGTTTCTTCGAGCGTTGCACGAAATGCGGCCACCAGTTGGTGAGGCAGCTCGCGGATAAATCCTACGGTGTCCGATACGACGATCTGCCCCACTTCTTCGCCGAGATAGACGCGACGCGAGGTCGTATCGAGCGTCGCGAACAGCTGGTCGGCGGCATACGCCTGCGCTTTCGTCAGCGCATTGAACAGCGTGGACTTGCCCGCGTTCGTATAGCCGACGAGCGACACCGACATCGTCTGGTTGCGGGCGCGCGCGCGGCGCTGCGTGCCGTGCTGGCGGCGCAGCTTTTCGAGCCGCCCCTTGAGCATCTTGATGCGCTCGCCGATCAGCCGGCGGTCGGTTTCAAGCTGCGTTTCACCGGGGCCGCGCAGGCCGATACCGCCCTTTTGCCGTTCCAGGTGAGTCCACGCGCGGATCAGCCGCGTCGCGAGATATTGCAGCTGCGCGAGCTCGACCTGCAGCTTGCCTTCGTGGCTGCGTGCGCGCTGCGCGAAGATGTCGAGAATGAGGCTCGTGCGGTCGACGACACGTCTGTTAAGCGCGCGCTCCAGATTACGTTGCTGCGCCGGCGCGAGCGCGTGATTGAAGATGACGATGTCGATGTCGTTCGCCTCGCACGCGATGCGCAATTCCTCAGCCTTGCCGCTGCCGACGAACATGGCGGCATCGGGGCTCGAACGGCGTCCGGTGAGGGTGACGGCAGGATGGGCGCCCGCACTTTGCGCGAGCAGGCTGAGTTCTTCGAGACTGGCTTCGAAATCGATTTTGCCGAAGTCGATGCCGACAAGCGCTGCGTTGATCAAATTGGTGGATGTCAAAATGAAGCGGCCGGTCAGTGTCGCCAGCCGACGACGCTCGACCGGCCGCGACGAGAGGTTAGGACGATTCGGAATCAGGGTGGAAATTTACCGGACGGGCAGGCACGACGGTCGAGATCGCGTGCTTGTACACCATCTGGGTCACCGTATTCCGGAGCAACACGACGTACTGGTCGAACGATTCAATGTTCCCTTGAAGCTTGATGCCGTTGACGAGATAGATCGAGACCGGCACGTGCTCTTTACGCAGTGCGTTCAAAAACGGGTCTTGTAACAATTGCCCTTTGTTGCTCATAGCAAACTCCGTATTTTTTTGCAGGTTGACTTAATTGCCGGCGAAGAAAAAGAAATCCGCCGTCAATCGCTACACTATAGCCGATTTTTATTGACCAGCGCTTCGCCTGGCCATTCGGCCAGGAGCCAGTCTACATGCGGGTTTCGGGCCCGCTCGCCAGCGCGTTCAGCCCTTGTCCGCGTAGGGGTTCGTCGACGACCGGAACTCTATCCGCAATGGAGTGCCCGTCAGCGCAAAAGTTTCCCGGAAGCGGTTTTCGAGGTAGCGCTTATACGTGTCGGTGACGGCATCGAGCGCGTTGCCGTGAATCACGATGATCGGCGGATTCTGTCCCCCCTGGTGCGCGTAGCGCAGTTTCGGACGCACGGGACCACGGCGGCGCGGCTGCTGGAACTCGACGGCTTCGATCAGCGCACGTGTGAGCTTCGGCGTCGGCAGCTTGGACATCGCGGCCTTGTACGCATCGTCGACGGAGCGCATCAGCGGGCCGATTCCCGTCTTTTCGGCGGCGGAAATGAAATGGAACTTCGCGAACTCGAGGAATTTTAGCTTGCGCTGAAGATCGTTTTTCGTGCGCTCGCGCACATGCGGATCGAGCCCGTCCCACTTGTTCACGCCGACCACGAGCGCCCGCCCCTGCTCGACGACGAAGCCCGCGATATGCGCGTCCTGTTCCGAAATGTCCTGGCGCGCGTCGAGCAGCAGGATCACCACGTTGGCGTCGGAGATCGATTGCAGCGTCTTCACGACCGAGAACTTTTCGATCGCCTCGAACACCTTGCCGCGCTTGCGCAGGCCGGCCGTGTCGATCAGCGTGTATTTTTTGCCTTGCCGCTCGAAGTCGACGTAGATCGAATCGCGCGTCGTGCCGGGCATGTCGAACGCGATCACGCGGTCTTCGCCGATCAGCGTGTTCACGAGCGTCGATTTGCCGACGTTCGGCCGCCCGACGATCGCGATCTTGATGCCGTGCGCCTGCTTCTCTTCGTCGCTCTCTTCCGGCTGGCCGGCGTACGCAGCGTCGAGCGCCTCGTTGATCATCTCCGCGACGCCGTCGCCGTGCGCAGCGGAAATCGCGCGCGGATCGCCGAGGCCGAGCTCGTAGAAGTCAGCGGCCACGGCCGAATAGCGCATCCCCTCGGCCTTGTTGACGACGAGGAAAATCGGCCGGCCCGTCTTGCGCAGATAGTCGGCGATCGACTTGTCCTGCGGAGCGAGACCGTTGCGGCCGTCGACGATGAAGACGACGATGTCCGACTCTTCGACAGCCTGGCGCGTCTGGCGCGCCATTTCGTGCAGGATGCCGTCCTTCGCGACGGGCTCGAAGCCGCCCGTATCGACGACGAGATACGGCCGGTCGCCGAGGCGCCCTTCGCCATAGTGACGATCGCGCGTGAGGCCCGGCAAATCGGCGACGAGCGCATCGCGCGAACGCGTGAGCCGGTTGAACAGCGTGGATTTCCCCACATTGGGGCGCCCGACGAGGGCAATAACGGGTTTCATCAGATGTTGTTCACAGTGAAGCGCGGCGTCGAAAACCCGACCTTCCGCACTGGCAACGCCATGCGGCCGTTGCACGGCTGCGTTTGACGAAAATTATCACGAATTTGACCCGTTTCGGACACGCGGAGCCTGCGCATACGAACGGATTTCAGGTTGGCTGCCTGGGTGGCTGCGTCGAGCGTTGAGCACAAGGCTCGGAACGCATTGCATCGAATGCACAACGCAGCGATTGCGCTGCCGCCTCGTCGCAATCGTTCACCAACGACAGCAGCACACCGCGCATTGAACGATCGCCCGCGCAGCCCGACTGACGATCTCGAATTTTTGACGGCTTTGCAGACGGTCCGCCTGGTCCCGTCCGACAGGGCTCAGGCAGCAACCACGCGCCGAATCATCGGGTGCCATCGACGACCCATCGGCGCCAACAAAATGCATGCGGCCGGCAAAGCCGGCCCGCATGTCACCGCACGGCGCGCGGGAAATCAGACGCGCCGCACAGCCCAACAGCCTTTAACGCGGACGGAAACCGTACAGGTCGCCGTCATGCGTCTGCACGACCAGCGTATCGCCGGCCAGAACGGGCGCGGCCGTGATCGCGCTGCCATCCGTCTTCGCGCGGGCGACGAACGTGCCGTCGTCACGCGACAGGAAGTGCACGAAACCCTTGTAATCGCCCACCACGGCGGCATGACCGAGCAGCAGCGGCACGCTGACGTCGCGGCTCTTCAACTGGTCGTTGCGCCACAACTGCTGGCCCGTCGTGGCGTCGAACGCCGAGACGATCGCCCAGTCATCGCCCGCCACCACGACGCGGTCATCCTGTGCGAGGCCGCTCGTGCTCGAGAACGCCTTTTCCCACAGCGCGCGGCCCGAGTTCGCGTCGAAGCAGCCGAGTTGCCCCTGGAACGTCACCGCGCAGGTTTCGGCGCCGACCAGCGTCGGCGGGCCCGTTACGTCGTTGATGCGCTCGACTTCCGTCACGCCCTTCGGATACGACACGGGCGTCGTCCAGTAAGCATCGCCCGTCTGCAGGTTGATCGCCGCGAACTGGCCGCCCGGGAAACCGGCCAGCACGGCCGCGTCGCCCGCGAACGTCATGCCCGACGACACGCGCAGATTGAGCGGCACCGCGCGATTGCGATAGTTCCACTTCTGCTCGCCCGTTTGCGCATTGAACGCGGTGATCTGGCCGTCGACGGTGCGCACGACCACGAGGCCGTTGCCGACGAGCGGCGGCGACAGGATTTCGCCCGGCGCGGTGCCCTTCCACGACAGCTTGCCGTTCTGGTCGAGCACGAACACTTCGCCCTTCAGGCCGCCGACAGCCGTGAGCGTACCGTCCGTGCCGACACCCGCCGACAGGTCGCCGTCGAGCTTCGTGCGCCAGACGTCCTTGCCCGTCTTCGCGTCGATCTTCGCGACGGAGCCGTTCGCGCCAGCCGCATACACGGCATCGCCGACGGCAACGGGCGAGAACATATAGCGCCCGGCCTTGCCGACGCTAGCCGTCCACGTCTGCTGGACATCGAGCACGGGCTTGAACTCGGTGAGCGGCGTGGGCACGCGGCGCTCGTCTTTCGACGATGAGCAGGCCGTCAGAGCGAGCACGGTCATCGCACAGGCAACGGGCACGGCGTAACGTTTCAGCAGATTCATCGGTGAGCGAAGCATGTAGGTTCTATTGATCAAAAGGAAACGGCAAGCGCTGCAACAGCCTGCAACGCTCAGCCGCCCAGCGCGTCGAGCTTGAACTGGATCAGCTGACGGGCGGACGCATCATTCTTCGACAGCGAGTCGAGCGCGAGCTTGTACGCGGCGCGCGCGTCGTCGCGTTTGCCTTCGGCGGCGAGCAAGTCGCCGCGGCGGTCGGCGACCACGCCCTTGAATGCAGCCGATTGCGGCTCGTTGAGCAACGCAAGACCGGCGTCATAAGCCTTCTCGTCGAGCAGCAGCGACGCAAGACGCAGCTTCGCGATCTGCTTGAATTCGTCGTCCTTCGCGTGGTCGACGGCCCATTGGAGTTGCGCCTTCGCGCCCGGCTCGTCGCCCGCTGCGTAGAGCGCCTTCGCGGCCGTGAGCGCCGTCATCTGCGCATACGCGGTGCCGCCGAACTTGTCTTCCATGTCAGTGGCGACGCGCGTAATGATCGCCTTGTCGGTGCCCGCTGCCGCTTGCTGGACCTGGTCGTACAGCACGGCCGCTTCCGCTGCCTGATGACGCTGCCAGTAGTTCCAGCCGTTCCAGCCCGCTGCGGCCACGAGCGCCACCAGCACGATCCACGTGGTCGCGTTACCCCACTGCGCCCACCATGCCTTCAGGCTCTCAATTGATTCTTGTTCGTCGTGGTAACTCATCGCGACGCGATTTCCTCTTTCCTGGTGCCTTGTCTGAATAGGGCCGCAGCGTGTGCGGCCCGTTTAACGACGATGCGCGACGCCGCGATCAGTCGTCGCCGTCTTCGGTGGACGCAACCATCGCATTGATTAGATGTTCGGTCAAGTTTTCTAGCGGCACCGTTTGCTGCTCGCTCTTCGCGCCGCTTTGCGCCGTGTCGCGCAGCGCCTTGACGCCTGCCGTGCCGTTCGCGATCTCGTCTTCGCCGAGGATCACCGCGAACGCGGCGCCGCTCGCGTCGGCACGCTTCATCTGCGACTTGAAGCTCGCTGCCTGACCGTCAGGACTGCAATGCAGAATCACGTCGAGCCCCGTGTCGCGCAAACGCTCGGCGACGATGAACGCCTGCTCGCGAGCCGCCTCGCCCTGGTGTGCGACGTACACGTCGCAGCCTTCCGCTTCCGGCACCAGGTCTTCTTCCTTCAGCAGCTCGAGAATGCGCTCGATCCCCATCGCCCAGCCGCACGCGGCCGTCGGCTTGCCGCCCAGCTGTTCGATCAGTGGATCGTAACGGCCGCCCGCCGCGACCGTGCCCTGCGCGCCGAGCTTGTCCGTGACCCATTCGAACACGGTCAGATTGTAGTAATCGAGACCGCGCACCAGACGCGGGTTGATCGTGAACGGAATGTTGTTCGCCTTGAGAAGGCGCTGCAGTCCTTCGAAGTGCGCGCGCGATTCGTCACCGAGAAAATCGATCAGCTTCGGCGCGTTTTGCACGACTTCCTGCATGGCCGGATTCTTCGTGTCCAGCACGCGCAGCGGGTTCGTGTACAGACGGCGCTGTGCGTCGTCGTCGAGCACATCGACGTGCTTCTCGAGATACGCGATCAGCTCCACGCGATGCTTCGCGCGCTCTTCGGCGAGACCCAGCGAGTTGATTTCGAGCTTGATGCCCGTCAGGCCGAGGTCGTCCCACAGACGCTGGCACATCAGGATGATTTCCGCGTCCGCATCGGGACCGGCGAAGCCGAGCGCCTCGACGCCCACCTGATGGAACTGGCGATAACGGCCGCGCTGCGGACGCTCGTGGCGGAACATCGGCCCGATGTACCACAGGCGCTTCGGGCCGTCGTACAGCATGTTGTGCTCGATCGACGCGCGCACGACGGCGGCCGTGTTCTCCGGACGCATCGTCAGGTTCTCGCCGTTCAGCGCATCAGTGAAGCTGTACATCTCCTTCTCGACGATGTCGGTCACTTCGCCGATGCCGCGCGTGAAGAGCTGCGTATGCTCGACGATCGGCGTGCGGATATTCTGGTATCCGTACGAACGCAGCATCGACTTGACGGTCGTTTCGAAAAATTCCCACAAGCCGGCGTCCTGCGGAAGGATGTCGTTCATGCCCTTCACGCCGGACAACTTTTCAAGCCGTTTCTTCTGTTCAGTCATCTGTCTTCGGTTGACGAATTGGGTGGAGCGAATCAGTTCGCCGCTTCGGCGCGGACCGCATTGGGACCATAACTGCGCTCGACGTAATCGCTCACGATCTGCTGGAATTCTTGCGCGATGTTTTCGCCGCGCAGCGTCTTGACCTTCACGCCGTCGATAAAGACAGGCGCGGCCGGATTCTCACCCGAGCCCGGCAGGCTGATGCCGATGTTTGCGTGCTTCGATTCGCCCGGACCGTTGACGATGCAACCCATCACGGCGACGTGCATCTTCTCGACACCCGGATATGTGCCGCGCCACACGGGCATCTGCGTGCGCAGATACGTCTGGATCTGTGACGCCAGCTCCTGGAACAGCGTGCTCGTCGTGCGGCCGCAGCCCGGGCACGCGATGACCATCGGCGTGAACGAGCGCAGGCCCATCGTCTGCAGGATTTCCTGGCCGACGATCACTTCGCCCGTACGCGACGCGCCCGGCTCCGGCGTCAGCGAAATGCGGATCGTGTCGCCGATGCCCTGTTGCAGCAGCACCGACAGCGCCGCCGTCGACGCGACGATGCCCTTCGAGCCCATGCCTGCTTCCGTCAGGCCCAGGTGCAGCGCGAAATCGCAACGGCGCGCGAGTTCCTGGTACACGGCGATCAGGTCCTGCACGCCGCTCACCTTGCACGACAGGATGATGTTGTCGCGGCCGAGGCCGAGTTCGACGGCACGTTCCGCCGAGCCGATCGCCGACTGGATCAGCGCTTCGTACATCACGCTTTGCGCTTCCCAGGGCTCGGCGCGCGTGGCGTTCTCGTCCATCATCTTCGCGAGCAGGTCCTGATCCAGGCTGCCCCAGTTCACGCCGATGCGCACCGGCTTGTCGTACTTCGCGGCCGCTTCGATCATCTGCGCGAACTGCGTGTCGCGCTTCGCGCCCTGGCCGACGTTGCCCGGATTGATCCGGTACTTCGACAGCGATTCCGCGCAGCCCGGATAGTCGCGCAGCAGCAGATGGCCGTTGTAGTGAAAATCGCCGACGAGCGGCACCGTCACGCCCATGCGGTCGAGCTGCTCGCGAATCGCAGGCACGGCCGCCGCCGCTTCCGGCGTGTTCACGGTGATACGCACGAGCTCCGAACCCGCCTGCGCCAGCTCCTTCACCTGAATCGCGGTGCCGATCGCGTCAGCCGTATCCGTATTCGTCATCGACTGCACGCGCACGGGCGCGTCGCCGCCGATCGTCACGAGCTGGCCGCCCCAACGGACGTCGACGGCATGCGAGCGGCGACGCGGTGCGTGACCGCCCGACACCGGCACATTCGAAACAATCTGGCTGCTGGATTTCACTTGATCGGAGTGCATCGATAAACCCGCTTACGCCGCCCGCTCGTGGCCCGGAAAGCGTCCCGGCCGGTCGCTGAATACGACGCGTGAATTGACAAAGCGTCGCAGCCTCAAAAGCCGCGACGCACACGATTGAACTGCGTCAGGGCAACGCGAAGCGTGCCACATTGCCCTTCGCCGACGCATATTTGGCCGGGTCGACCGGCTGGCCGTCCAGCGTGATCGACTCCAGACCCGCCTTGTTGCCGACCGTCACCTTGAGCGGCGGCAACCCGCTTACCTCTTTCGTCTCGCCCGCATGCACGAGGCCCGAGAACATTTCCTTGCCGTCCTTCTGACGCACGCTAAACCAGCTGTCCTGCTTGACATTCAGCGCGATCGTCGACGAACCCGCCGGCGCGGCGGACGGCTCGCTCGCAGCCGAACCCGACGTGGCAACTGCGACTGCCGGCGCGGCGCTCGCCGCTTTCGGCACGGCAGCGGCGGCCGGCGTGGATGCCGACCCGGCCGATGCGACCGAGGCCGATGCAGCCGTCGAAGCCGGTGCGGCGCCTGCCATCGGCAGCGGTGCGGGCATCGGCGTGGCCGAAGCGCCGTCGGCTGCGGCCGCCTGCGTATCTGTCTGCGCCTGCGATGCCGCCATCTCGCCCGTCGCGGCTGCGCCGCTGGAGGACTCGCCCACGACCGCCGACGCCTTGTCAGTCGTCGCAGCAGGGACGCCCGCGATTCCTTTCAGCCGCGCGAGCCACGCCGTCGAATCGCCATTGTTCGTATGCCACATGGCAAGCGCGATCAGCACGACGATGGCGAGCGCCACGCCCCAGATCCACGAACGGCGGCGCGGCGCGCTACCGCCCAGCGACAGCGATACCTTCCCGCGCGGCAAATCCGTGCCAGCGGAAGCCGGCATCGTCAGCGCAGGCTCCGGCACGCCTTTTTCGCGGCGCAGCGCCTGGGTCATCGGGGCCGGATCGGCGCCGACGATCTTCGCGTAGCTCCGCACGACGCCGAGCGCGAACGTGGTATCCGGAAACTGGCTGAGATCGCCGGCTTCGAGTCCCCGCAGTTTGCCCGGCGCAACCTTCAGACGCGCCGACACGTCCTCCACCGACATGCCCTTCGATTCGCGCAACTGCGCAAGCCGAGCCCCGACGGCAGCCAGCGAATCAAACCCGCCCGGCACGGCCGGCTGCGCTGCTGCCGGTGCGGCCGCCGACAGCGGGCGACCCGAATGCGTATCCTCGTCGTGCGGTTGCGGGTGCTGCGGCTCACTCATCCCAAATCCTTTCGCGTCGATTCTTTTTTCACTCGTGCGAACCGGCGGCACATGGCTTCGTCCGGTTTCGCAGACCGTTTATAACAAAATGCGCGGCTGTGCGTGCCGCTTCCGATCGCTTTTGCAAACTTTCTTTTCACTTCGCGCGACGAGGCCGATCCCGATATGCGGACTGGCTGACATCCCGGCTCATTTTCCTGTCACGAGCCTTACACCGCGCGGACTTCGATGACTTTCGCCTTCCCCGTGCGCTCTGCAAGGCGCGTGCGGTCCTTGACCGCGCCGGCCAGCTGACCGCAGGCGGCGTCGATGTCATCGCCGCGAGTCTTGCGCACCGTCGTGACGACCCCTGCGTCGATCAACACCTGCGCGAACCGTTTGATCTGCTCGTTCTTCGAGCGCAACAGACCCGATTCCGGGAACGGATTGAACGGAATCAGGTTGAACTTGCACGGCACGTCACGCGTGACGGCCAGCAACTCGCGTGCGTGCGCCTCGCTGTCGTTCACCCCGTCGAGCATGCAGTACTCGAATGTGATGAAGTCGCGCGGCGCGACTTTCAGATACCGCTGGCACGCGGCCATCAGTTCGCGCAGCGGATGTTTCTTGTTGAGCGGCACGAGCATGTCGCGCAACGGGTCATTCGGCGCGTGCAGCGAGACGGCGAGCGCCACGGGCAGATCGGCGCCGAGCCGGTCCATCATCGGCACCACGCCCGACGTGGACAACGTGACGCGCCGGCGCGACAGGCCGTACGCGTTGTCGTCGAGCATCAGGCGCATCGCCGGCACGACGGCGTCGTAATTGAGCAGCGGCTCGCCCATGCCCATCATCACGACATTCGTGACGACGCGCTCGCCCTTGCCCTCACCGCCCGTCGCGCGGCCGCCGGCCTCGCCGAGCGACGCACGCAGCGCAAATTCGGCCATCCGAAGCTGGCCGATGATTTCGCCCGTGGTGAGATTGCGTGAGAACCCTTGCTTGCCGGTCGAACAGAACCGGCAGTTGACCGCGCATCCCGCCTGCGACGACACGCACAGCGTGCCCCGCGTTTCTTCCGGGATGAAGACGGTTTCGACAGCATTGCCGTTGCCGACGTCGACGAGCCACTTGCGTGTGCCGTCGGCGGAAATATGGTCGCTGACGATGCCGGGCATCGTGATCGATGCACGGCCCTTCAGCTTTTCGCGCAGCGACTTCGCGAGATCGGTCATCCCGTCGAAGTCGGCAGCGTTGTACTGGTGAATCCAGCGCTGCAATTGCTTGGCGCGAAACGGCTTCTCGCCGAGGCTGTCGCAATACGCGACAAGGCCCGCGGCGTCCAGATCGAGAAGGTTGACGGTTGGACTGCTCGTCATATCGAATCCTGCCATTCAGTGCGAGACTGCGTTCATGCAACAAGCTGCATGAACGCGGATACCGTTCGCGCCCGCTCCTGCTGCTGTTACTGCTGTCCTACTGGAGACTATCTGCTTAGCGCGAGTAGACGTTGACTTCCGGGAAGAAGAACGCGATTTCGACGCGAGCCGTTTCTGCTGCGTCCGAACCGTGGACTGCGTTCGCGTCGATGCTGTCGGCGAAGTCAGCACGGATCGTGCCCTTGTCGGCTTTCTTCGGATCCGTCGCACCCATCAGATCACGGTTCTTCAGGATAGCGTTTTCGCCTTCCAGAACCTGAACCTGCACCGGGCCGGAGATCATGAATTCGACCAGATCCTTGAAGAACGGACGCTCTGCGTGCACAGCGTAGAACTTCTCGGCGTCGGCGCGCGACAGCGCAACCATGCGCGATGCCACGACCTTCAGGCCAGCGTTTTCGAAACGGCTGTAGATCTGGCCGATCACGTTCTTGGCCACTGCGTCCGGCTTGATAATCGACAGGGTGCGTTCGATCGCCATAAAAACTCCAGAAAATTAAGAGGTTACAGATTTAAATGAATCCGCTATTGTAGCATGTTCCCGTGTATGATTGCGATTGAACCCTTACGCCTCTGTAAGGCTCGAAGTTTCAGCACCGAAGATGCGGGCCGACGGGTAACAAAACGTAATAGCGGGTGAATTCCCCAGCGTTGAAACTCCTCGTGCTGGCGTTAATCTTAGGGGTGTGGATTCGCGTGCCGGCGGCAACCCGCCTGCCGGCAGCGTACGAAAACCGTTGCAAGCCACCAGGCAACACTGCGTCCGACGCAAGGAGAGACCATGAACGAATATCCCTATAACTTCGGCCGGGGCGGTTCCGTCACCACGGCCGAAACCCGCAACCGCGTACTGCGCAACACCTATTGGCTGCTCGCGCTGTCGATGGTGCCGACGGTAATCGGCGCGTGGGTGGGCGTCGCGACCGGCTTCTCGCTGTTCGCCGCGACCAGCCCGGCCATGAGCATGCTTGCGTTCTTCGCGATCGCCTTCGGCTTCATGTTCGCGATCCAGAAGACGAAAGACAGCGCCGCCGGCGTATTCGTGCTGCTCGGCTTCACGTTCTTCATGGGCCTGATGCTGTCGCGGCTGCTCAGCTTCATTCTCGGCTTTTCGAACGGGCCGTCGCTGATCATGCTCGCGTTCGGTGGCACTGGTGTGATCTTCGCCGCAATGGCGACGGTCGCCACGGTCAGCAAGCGCGACTTCTCGGGCCTCGGCAAGTGGCTGTTCGTCGGCGTGATCGTGCTGCTGCTGGCGATGGTCGCGAACCTGTTTCTGCAACTGCCCGCGTTGATGCTGACGGTATCGGTGCTCGCGATCGTGATCTTCTCGGCGTACATGCTGTTCGACGTGCAGCGTGTCGTGAACGGCGGCGAGACGAACTACATCACGGCCACGCTGGCGATCTACCTCGACCTGTACAACGTGTTCGTGAACCTGCTGTCGATCCTCGGCATCTTCGGCGGCAACCGTAACTGATCGCCTCCACGCTTGAGCCAAAACGAAACGCCCGTGACGAGCAGTCGTCACGGGCGTTTTGCTGTTTGCACTTCCGATTTCCACTTACAAGACTGCGCGCGCTATAGCAGCGACCAGGACTTTCAGAGACTCAGCCAGCCGAACCCTTCGCTTTGCGTGGCGACCACCACTTCCGTCGCGGCCGCGCCGAGCACGGCCGCCATCGCCGCTTGTGCCAGTTCCGGCAGATTGTTCTGCTGACTCAGGTGCGCGGCGACCAGATGCCGCAGCTTCGAGCGATCCAGCGACGCCAGTATTTCCGCCGCCGCGTCATTGTTCAGATGCCCATGATTGCCGCCGATCCGCGCCTTCAGCGACGGCGGGTAACGCGAAGCCGCCAGCATCTGCACATCGTGATTGCATTCGAGCACGAGCGCGTCGCAGCCGCTCAGCACGGCGCTGATATGCGGCGTCGACGTACCGACGTCCGTCAGCACGCCCAGGCGCGACGCCCCATCCGAAAACACGTATTGCAACGGCTCGCGCGCATCGTGCGGAACGGTGTACGGCAACACACTCAGATCGCCGATCGCGACGCCTTCGTCGCTCCACATCACGTGCAGATCGACATCGGCGTCGTCCGCGCCGACGGCGCGCGCGGTGCCCCAACTCATGTAGAGCGGAATCGACAGCTTGCGGGCGAGCGTCAGTGCGCCGCCGATGTGGTCGCTGTGTTCGTGGGTGATGAGAATGGCGTCGAGTTGATCGACGCCCGCGCCCAGCCGCTCCAGCCGCCGGGCTATTTCCTTCGCCGAGAAGCCGCAGTCCAGCAGAACCCGCGTGGTGGTCGCTCCGTTTTGGGCCTCGACCAGCAATGCATTGCCTTCACTGCCGCTTCCCAGACTGGCGAATCGCACGACCCGCCTTAGTTCAGTTGCGCGTGCAGCAGCGACACGATGCGCTGCGCGTCGGACGAGGTATCCACCTGGCCGTTTGCATCGACGACGGCAACCTGCGTCAACGTGTCGCTCTTCGAGCGCACGTTCACGAGAAACTCGTGGGCATCTTTCTTCGTGCTCTTGTCGCTGTAGAACAGCTTGCCGAAAATGCCGTCGCGCTTGAGTTCCTGCATCGAATCCGCGTAACGCACGTAGTAGATGCCTTTTTCGCGATCGCGGTTGTCGACGGTGAAGTTCGTGCGATCCAGCGCGAGGCCGACGCGCAGCCATGCGCGGTCGAACGATTCCGGCAGATCCAGCGTCGCGCCGCCCGCACTGCTGTCGAGCTGCGCCCGCGCCGTCGACGGACGCGCGTCGGTCAGCAGTTGCTTCGATTGCGCGTCGCTGAGGCCGAACTTTTGCATCAGCTTGGCGAGGAACTCGGCTTCCAGCGCGGGATCGCGCGGACGCTCGACCCAACGCGACGACGTCTTGTCCTGCCCCGTCAGCACCTCTTCCATCGCGGCGTGCGTGATCGAAATGTCGGTTGCGCCCGTCGCATCGCGCGAGACGAGCGTGCGGAAGCTGTCGCGCGTACCCGACGAGTACGCGAAATCGATCACCTTGCCGACCGTGCGGCGGAACCAGTCGTCAGGAATGTTCGCGCGGTTCTCGGCCCAGTCGGTGGCCATGATGCCCGTCGTCGGCGCGTCGGTCTTCAGCGAGAAGCCGTTCTCCGCCCAGAATTCCTTCAGTTGCGGCCACAGCTGTTCCGGCGACCGGCCGTCGACGACCAGCCAGCGGCGGTCGCCGTCACGCTCGACGTGCATCCCGAGCGGGTCCTGCGCGCTCGGCACGCCTTCCGTCAGGTTGCCCGCCTGCGTCTTCGCCCGCTGCGGCGCGCCGCCGAGCGCCGTGCCCACGGGCGGCGCCACGTAGCGCTGGTCGATCTGCGCAGCCGTCAGATCGCTCGGCACGGCGAGCGGCGGCGCGCTTGCCGTGTCCTTGTAGTTCACGCGGTCCGACGCGAGCACGTCGTTCAGCGACTCGCAGCCAGAAAGCGACACAATCGTGCCAGCCGCAAGCGTCAACGCCGCCAGGCGCGTTGCGTGGAGGGAAAGTGCGGAACGTTTCATGGGGTCCTTCGTGAAGCTAAACGCGCTGCCTGGTTCGGTGCGGGACCGGGGGCGATATCGACGTCAGTTGAAAAAATGCCGGGAGGCGCCTGAACCTCAGGCGCTCAGCCGAGCAGCCCCGCCTCGCGCAGCGCGGCGCGGACTACGTCGTGGTAGCGCGCGTCGAGCGGCGTGAGGGGCAGACGAATGCCGCCCTTGACGCGGCCCAGTTGCTGCAAGGCCCACTTCGCCGGAATCGGGTTCGATTCGATGAAGAGGTTCTTGTGCAGCGAGAGAAGTTTCAGATGGATCTCACGCGCCGTCTTCGCATCGGCCGCGATCGCGGCCTTGCACAGCTCGCTCATCAGACGCGGCGCGACGTTCGCCGTCACCGAGATGTTGCCGTGGCCGCCCAGCAGCATCAGCGCGATCGCCGTCGGATCGTCGCCGCTGTAGATGCCGAAGTGCGCCGGCGCCGACTTGATCAGGTGCGCGGCGCGGTCGATGTTGCCCGTCGCTTCCTTCACGCCGACGATGCCCGGCACATTCGCGAGGCGCAGGATCGTTTCGTTCGACATGTCCGCGACCGTGCGGCCCGGCACGTTGTACAGAATCACGGGCAGGTCGACGGTTTCGGCGATCTTCGCGAAATGGCGGTAGATGCCTTCCTGCGTCGGCTTGTTGTAGTACGGCACGACCTGCAGCGTCGCATCGGCACCCACTTTCTTCGACTGCTCGGTCAGCTCGATCGCTTCCGTCGTCGAATTGGCGCCCGCGCCCGCGATCACGGGAATGCGGCCCGCTGCCTGTTCGACGGCCGTCTTGACCATCAGCACGTGCTCTTCGACCGACAGCGTCGCCGATTCGCCGCTCGTGCCGACCACGACGAGCCCGTTCGTGCCCTCTTCGATATGCCAGTCGATCAGTTTGCGGAAGGCCGGCAGATCGAGACTGCCGTCTTCGAGCATCGGGGTGATGATGGCGGGAATGCTGCCGCGAATCGCGACGCCGTCTTGCTGAGTGCCGTTAGCCATGAAACGCCATGAATTTGTTCAATAAACTGCGATTGTAGCGGATTAACCGGCCAAATCGTAACGCGGGGGAAGACCCGTATTATCCGTTTTGACCGATCCGTCCGGCTCGCGAATCGCGCAGATCCGCTGGATGTAGGCGGGGCGCGGTTCCGCGAGGAAACCGTCCTGAAATGCAACGACACGTAACTTTCCGCGCACCGTGTCGAGCAGCTCGCCTGGCGCAAGCAGAAACGCAGGGTTCGACGGCTTGCCGACGGTTTCGTTGCCCCGCGCGAAGGTTTCGTAGATCAGCACGCCGGAGGGCGCCAGCGCGTCCAGCAATTGGGGAAAGAGCGGACGATGCAGATAGTTGGTCACGACGACAGCCGCGAAGCGCACGTCGGCGGCAAGCGGCCATGTGTCGCTTTCGATGTCGGCTGCGAGCGTCGTCATGCCGCAAACGCCGTCCATCGACGCCAGCGTGGCCGCATCGCGGTCGATGGCCGTCACGGGATGGCCGCGCGACGCGAAAAACCGCGCGTGGCGCCCCGCGCCCGACGCAACGTCGAGCACCGCGCCGCCACGCTCCACCAGATGCGCCCAGCGCTTCACCCAGCGCGACGGCTCCCCGATGGCCCCATGGCTCGCGCAATCCACGCCGGGAAGCTCGCCGCTCATCGTACGCCCGCGCCTGACATCAGGTGTACGCGAGGCCCATTGCCTCGCGCACGTCGCGCATCGTCTCCGATGCGAAGCGGCGCGCCTTGTCGCAACCGTCGGCGACGATCGCGCGCAGCAGGGACGGATCGTCCATGTACTTCTGCGCGCGTTCGAGCATCGGCTGCTGCTCGCGCAGGATGCCCTCGATCACCGGCTGCTTGCATTCCAGGCAGCCGATGCCCGCCGAGCGGCAGCCCTTCTGCACCCAGTCGTGCGTGTCCTTGTCGGTGTAGACCTGATGCAGCTGCCACACCGGGCACTTGTCGGGATCGCCCGGATCGGTGCGGCGCACACGCGCCGGGTCGGTCGGCATCGTGCGGACTTTCTTCGTGATCGTCTCCGCGTCCTCGCGCAAACCGATCGTGTTGCCATACGACTTCGACATCTTCTGACCGTCGAGGCCGGGCATCCGCGACGCTTCCGTCAGCAGCACCTGCGGCTCGACGAGGATGATCTTGCGCGAGCCTTCGAGATAGCCGAACAGACGCTCCCGATCGCTCATCGACAGGCTCTGCGACTCCTGCAACATCGCGCGCGCCTGTTCGAGCGCTTCGTCGTCACCTTCCTGCTGATACGCGTTGCGCAGCTCGTGATACAGCTTCGAGCGCTTGCCGCCGAGCTTCTTCGCCGCTTCCATCGCCTTCTCTTCGAAGCCCGGCTCACGGCCGTACAGATGGTTGAAGCGGCGCGCCAGTTCGCGCGTCATTTCGACGTGCGGCACCTGGTCTTCGCCGACGGGCACGAGCGATGCGCGGTACAGCAGAATGTCGGCCGCCATCAGCACGGGGTAGCCGAGGAAGCCATAGGTCGACAGATCCTTGTCCTTCAGCTTCTCGATCTGCTCCTTGTAAGTCGGCACGCGTTCGAGCCAGCCGAGCGGCGCGCTCATGCCGAGCAGCAGCGACAGCTCCGCATGCTCGGGCACGCGGCTCTGGATGAACAGCGTTGCCTGCGCCGGGTCGATGCCCGACGCGAGCCAGTCGATCAGCACTTCCCACACGTTCTTTTCGATCACGTCGGGCGTTTCGTAGTGGGTCGTCAGCGCATGCCAGTCGACCACGCAGAAAAAGCACGGATACTCGGACTGCAGACGCACCCAGTTTTTCAGCACGCCGTGATAGTGGCCGAGGTGCAGCGAGCCGGTGGGCCGCATGCCGGAGAAGATACGGTCGGGGTACATGGTTTTGGATTAGAAAAGCGAAACGAGAGGAGTCAGGATAGCCGTGACGGCTTCGTAGCCAATATTCACGAGCGGACGCAGCCAGAAGCGCGTCAACGTGCCCGTCATCACGAGCGCCATCACGATGAAAAAGCCATACGGCTCGAGGCGCGCCAGCATCATTGCCGGACGCACGGGCAGCAGCGCCGTCAGCACGCGTCCGCCGTCGAGCGGCGGCAGCGGAAAGAGATTGAGCACGCCGAGCACGAGATTCACGCCGACGCCCGCGGCCGCCATGCGCGTGAAGAACGGCTCGTCGACGTGCATGAGGGCAAGCGACACGCCGAACACGCCCCACACGAGCGCCTGAATGAAGTTGCACATTGGGCCCGCGAGCGCGACCCACAGCGAGCCCCAGCGCGGATTGCGCAGATTGCCGAACGCGACGGGCACGGGCTTCGCGTAGCCGAACATGAACGCGCCGCTCGTGGCGAAATAAAGCAGCAGCGGAATGAAGATCGTGCCGAGCGGGTCGATGTGCCGCATCGGGTTGAACGACACGCGTCCGAGCACGTAAGCGGTGTTGTCGCCGAGCATGCGCGCGACGTAGCCGTGAGCGGCCTCATGCAGCGTGATCGCGAAGATCACCGGCAGCGCGTAGACGACGATGGTCTGTATCAGGGAGGAATCCATATTGCTCTATTGTAACAACGCCGCCTTGCGGCCCTGTCGGCTTTCGCTCATGTCGCGATCAGGCCGTCTCTTCGAGACCGAACGGCGCGAGCGAGCCGCGCCCCGCTCTCACCAGCACGGGCTCCTCGCCCGTCAGGTCGATCACCGTCGACGGCTCGCACGGACACGCGCCGCCGTCGATCACCAGATCGAGCTGCTTTTCGAGCCTTTCGCGGATTTCCTCCGGATCGTTCAGCGGCTGCGTGTCGCCGGGCATGATCAGCGTCGAGCCGAGCAGCGGCTGGCCGAGCTCTTCGAGTATCGCAAGCGTGATCGCGTGATCCGGCACGCGCAGGCCGATCGTCTTGCGCGACGGATGCGACAGGCGGCGCGGCACTTCCTTGGTCGCCTGCAGCACGAACACATAGGGGCCGGGCGTCACCGATTTGATCAGACGGTATTGGCGGTTGTCGACGAGCGCAAAGTTCGCCAGCTCGGACAGATCGCGCACGAGCAACGACAGCAGCTGCCGCTCGTCGATGCCGCGGATGCGTCGCACGCGGTCGACGGCGTTCTTGTTGTCGAGCTGGCACGCGAGCGCGTAGCTCGAATCGGTCGGCAGCGCGACCACGCCGCCGCCTTCGATGATCTGGGCCGCCTGCTTGATCAGACGCGGCTGCGGATTGTCCGGATGAAGCCGAAAGTATTGGGACATGATGTCGGTCAGGAGGTCGGGGAACAGCGACAGCGTATCCACGCAGCGCGCGTGCCCGCGCGCCACGAGAACTCAGAGCTTACAGCCAACGTTCCCAGACTGGCTTCAGATCGGAGGGCAGCGGCGGCAGGCTGCCCAGTTCGACGCGGCCTTCACCCGCCGCATGGAAATCGGACCCGCGCGACGCTTCGAAGCCAAAGCGACGCGCGACGTCCGCGTATTCGCGGTATTGATCGGGCGTGTGGCTGCCCGTGACGACTTCGATCGCCTTGCCGCCCAGATCGATGAACTCGCCGTACAACGCGTCGAATTCGGTCGGCGTGTACGCGTAGCGGCCCGGATGCGCGATCACCGCTTCGCCGCCCGCAGCCTTGATCCACTTGATGGCGTCGGCGAGCTTCGACCAGCGATGCGCCACATACCCCGGCTTGCCTTCGCCGAGAAAACGCGAGAACACGTCCTGCGTATCCTTCGCGTAGCCCTGCTCGACCATGAAGCGCGCGAAATGCGTGCGCGAGATCATGTCGGGATTCGACACGTATTTCAGCGCCCCTTCATACGCATCGGGAATGCCGAGCGTGGCCAGTTGCTCGCCGATCGCTTCGGCGCGCGCCGCGCGGCCATTGCGCGTGCGATAGAGCCCGTCGAGCAATTCCTTGCAGGCGGGGTCGACATGCAGGCCCACGATGTGAATCGTGCGCGACGCCCAGGTGACTGAAATCTCGACGCCGTCCAGATACCGCATGCCGAGCGCCTCGGCCGCCTCCCGCGCCTCCGCCTGGCCGCCCACTTCGTCGTGATCGGTCAGCGCCCACAGCGTCACGCCGCCCGCATGCGCGCGGCGCGCAACTTCGGCGGGCGCAAACGCGCCGTCGGACACAGTGGAATGGCAATGCAAGTCGGCGTTCATCGTCGTCTGGATAAGCTGAACATCTCATTCTACTGCAACGCAGTAAGCAAACGCAGAGGAATCAGCGGCCCGATCCGCGACACGCGCTATGCGCAGAAGCCTTCGATCAGCGCGGCGACCTGCTCGGGCTGGTCGTGATGCACCATGTGGCCCGCTTCGTCGATGAACGCTTCGCGCCAGTCGGCAAACGCGCTGAAACGCGCCTTGAATTCATCGAGCGGAATGTTGCCCGCCAGCATCGCGAGCGTCGGCGATGCCGTCGCTTCGACGTGCAGCACCTTGGCGCTCACGTTCGCCCAGACGGCCATCACTTCGTCGAGCCGGTACAGCATCGGCCCACGGATCTTGTGCGCGGGATCGGCGAGCAGCACGTAGCCGCCCTTGCCATCCGGCTTCGACCAGTGCTGCGCGAGAAAGCGCGCGCGCCGCGGTTCCAGCCGCGCGTTGGTCTTGATGAGACGCGCGGCGACATCGTCGAGCGTCGCGTACGGGCGCAGCGACGGCGGCTCGCGCAATTCGTCAAGCCACGACGCGAGACGGCGCGGCAGTTGCGACGGCTTCGACGGCGCGAGCCCGAACCCTTCCAGATCGACCACGCGCCGCACCCGCTCCGGCCGCACGCCCGCATACAGACAGACGACGTTCGCGCCCATGCTGTGCCCGACGAGGTTCACTTCACCCGTCGGCGCGTAGTGATCGAGCAGCGCGTCGACGTCGGCCAGATACTCCTGAAACCAGTAATGGCCGCCGCCCTTCTCCGCGACAGGCCAGTCAGACAGCCCGAAACCGCGCGCGTCGGGCGCGATCACCTGCCAGTCGCCGGCAAGCGCATCGACGACGAACTGAAACGATGCGGCGACATCCATCCAGCCATGCAGCATGAAGAGCGTCGGCGCGTCGGGATTGCCCCAGCGGCGCACGTGCAGGCGCACGCCGCGCACTGTGACGAATTCGGAAACGGAGGGATTCAAAGGACGGTCCATGGCACGGCTTGAAAAGAATGATCGTTCGATTATATCGAGATAGCTATGCCGCCGCGCATGAGCGAGTGGAAGTCCGCCTCAGTCGCTCAGTCGTCGGCGCGCTGCTGCACGTCGAGGCCGGCCAGCGCCGCCAGCTCCTCCTCTTCAAAGCCCGCGCTGCGCCGCGCTTCGAAATTGAAAGGCCCGCGCAGCTTCGGCGCCCGATATGCATCGGACAGATGCAGATAGGTCCGATGCGCATCGACGCCCGCCTCGTCGCAAAGATGTCGGAACCAGCGGTTGCCGATCAGCACATGGCCGATTTCGTCGCGCAGGATCACGTCCAGAATTGCCGCCGACGCATGATCGCCGGCCTGTAGCAGCCGCGCGCGGATCGGCGGCGACGCATCGAGCCCGCGCGCCTCCAGCGTGCGCGGCACGAGCGCCATGCGGGCGAGCACATCGCCGCGCGTGCGCTCGCACATGTCCCACAGGCCGTCGTGCGCCGGAAAGTCGCCGTACGCGTGGCCGAACTCCGCAAGCCTCGCGGACAGCAGCGAAAAGTGATGCGCTTCCTCCGATGCGACCTTCATCCAGTCGATGTAGAACGCTTCCGGCATGCCACTGAAGCGCCACACGGCGTCGAGCGCCAGATTGATCGCGTTGAACTCGATATGCGCGAGCGCATGCAGCAACACCGCGCGCCCTTCCGGCGACTGCATGCTGCGCCGGCCGAGCCTGCGCGGCTCGACGAGTTCGGGACGCACGGGGCGCCCAGGCAGCCCGGCAGGCTCATCCAGCACCCGTCCCGGCGACACCGATGCCGTACCGTCCTGCACGCGCGCATAGAGAGCCTGAGCCGCTGCGGCCTTCGTCGCGGGCACGCGCTCGCCCAGCACGGCCAGCGCTTCGGTGCGGGCACAAATCGGGGCATCAGAACGAGGGGACTCGGGAGAATGCATGATGCGTTACTGGGCGATACGTGAAAGGGAAACCCGCGATGCTGCCAAAGGCCCGGAGCACACGGGCTGGAGGCGGGCTTATTGCACAACCGTTTACAATACGCGATCCGACCATGCAGCGCGGGATGCCGCCATCCCGCGCAACGTGCCGCGCCGGCCGCCGATGAGCGGCGGCAAGGCGTCCGACCACCGAGGAGACACTGTGGCAATCTACAAGCTGGGCGACGCCGCCCCGACCATTCACGAGAGCGTGTTCGTCGCGGACACGGCAACCATCATCGGCAAAGTGACGGTCGAAGAAAACGCCAGCGTCTGGTTCGGCGCTTCGATCCGCGGCGACAACGAGCCGATCACCGTCGGCACGGGCACCAACATTCAGGAAGGCGCCGTGCTGCACGCCGATCCAGGCTTTCCGCTGACGCTCGAAGCGAACGTGACAGTCGGCCATCAGGCGATGTTGCACGGTTGCACCGTCAAGGAAGGCGCGTTGATCGGCATCCAGGCTGTGGTCTTGAATGGAGCGGTCATCGGCCGCAATTGTCTGGTCGGAGCGGGTGCCGTCGTTACCGAGGGCAAGGTTTTTCCCGACAACTCTCTGATTCTCGGTGCGCCCGCAAAGGTCGTCCGAGAATTGACTGAAGCAGATATCAAAGGCCTGCAGCGCGTCGCCGATAATTACGTCGAGCGCAGGGACTATTTCAAGGCGCAACTCGTCCGCATCGGCTAAGGCCGGCGGCACGACGCGTCAAGCGCGGCCTTCCCGCCGCGCGGTTCGATCGAGGAAAAGTTGTGAGTGATCAGTTGCAAAAATTCATGTTCAGCGCGGCGCCCGTTCGCGGCGAGATCGTTTCGCTGGCCAATACGTGGCAGGAAGTGCTGACGCGCAGGAGCTATCCCGCGCCCGTGCGGAACATGCTCGGCGAGATGATGGCCGCGTGCGCGCTGCTGTCGGCGAATCTGAAATTCGACGGCACGCTGATCATGCAGATCTTCGGCGACGGTCCCGTGAAGATGCTCGTCGTGCAATGCAACTCGGACCTGTCGATGCGCGCGACCGCGAAGTTCGCCGGCGACGCCGCACACACGATCACCGACGATCTCGCGCTCGTCGATCTCGTCAACGCGGGCGGCCATGGCCGCTGCGTGATCACGCTCGACCCGACGAGCAAGGTGCCCGGCCAGCAGCCGTATCAGGGCATCGTGCCGCTGTCGGGCGAGGATGGGCCGTTGAAGTCGATGGCGGAAGTCCTCGAGCACTACATGCACCACTCGGAGCAGCTCGATACGCGTCTGTGGCTCGCGGCGAACGACCAGCGCGCGGTCGGCATGCTGCTGCAGAAGCTGCCTGGCGACGGCGGCATCGTCCCGCATCCGAGCGAAATCGACGCCGATACGTGGAATCGTCTCTGTACGCTCGGCGGCACGCTGTCGACGGATGAACTGCTGAGCGAAGAACCGACCACGCTGTTCCGGCGCCTGTTCTGGCAGGAGAACGTCCAGCATTTCGAGCCGGCGAGAACGCGCTTCGAATGCACGTGCTCGCGCGAAAAAGTCGGCCGCATGCTGAAGATGCTGGGGCGCGAGGAAGTGGACAGCGTGATCGAAGAGCGCGGTCACGTCGAAATTCACTGCGAGTTCTGCAATCAGCGGTATGAATTCGACCCCGTCGACGTAGCGCAACTTTTCGTCGCCGCCGGGCTCTCACAGGGTGTGGCGCCGGCCGCAGACCAGCGGCATTGAGCCGGAACAGACCGCGTCGCCGCGAGCCGCTTCCGGCGGCGGGCGGCGCGGTATCATCGGACATTGGCGGTTGCCTGATTTGCGCAAGCGCTGATAGCGGAATTGCTTAGGCATCCGATCGATGGAGGTCGAAATGAATACGCTTGCCCTGTTACGCATCGCTCGCCCATCCCGGGTGTCCGCGCTTGCGCTCGTCGCGAGCGCTGCCGCCTTGTCGGGCTGCATGATGGACCCGCCCGGTCCGTCGCCGATCTACAGCCGCTTGCCCGCCGACCAGTCGGGCATCGCGTCGACTGCGCATCCGCTCACGCCCGAAGAACGCGCGCGTTACGACGCAATCGACAAGCAGGTGATGGCCGAGCAAAACGAAGCGATGGCCGCCGATGCCGCCGCACAGGCCTGGTCGCGCTACGCCACGCCGCCCGTCACGGTCTACGGCAGCTACTCCAGCGGCGGCTGGGGGCATGGCTGGGGCACGGGCATCGGCTATGGATATGCGCCGGGTTGGGGTTGGGGCTGGTAATTCGCCCGTTGAATCGCTGCACGCATGAACACGCGCAGCCCGGCTCGTTCGATCGGCACGCACGATGAAAAACAAAAGGCGTGGTTCATGATGAACCACGCCTTTTTCGTTGCATCTGCACTGTCTTCTCGCCACACCGCGCCGGACATCAACCTGGCTTCTTCTCCTTCGCATCCTTTTTCGAGTGCTTGCGGTCCGGCTTCGCGCGCGATTCCGGATTCGGCACCACACGCAACGGCGCGCCCGTGATCTGTCCGCGCGTCGACGTATTAGATTGCGCGGCGCCCGAAGCGGACAGCGGCGCGTTCGGCGACACGAACTGCACGAACACTTCGCTGTCCTTGACCATGCCCATCTCGTAACGAGCACGCTCTTCAACGGCGGCCGAGCCGTTCTGCAAATCCTGCACTTCGCCCTGGATACGCTCGTTGCGCGTTTTCTCGTCGGCGTTCTTTTTGAGCTGCTGAGCGAGCTCCTGTTGCAGCTCGTGAACGCGCAGCCAGCCGCCATGGCCCCACCACAGCGGATATTGGATCAGCACCAGCAGGACGAGCAGAACGACGGTGACGAGCCGCATGAATTGAATTGCAGGGTGGAATACGCGTCGCCCTGCGCTGTACGCAGGGCGGCAAAGGTGAGTCAGTAGCGAAGCATAACCGTTTTAACGGTTATTGAGACAAATTGTTGACGGCAAGCGTCACTCTCGCACGTCGACGTGTCTCGAAGTGAGCCCGTCGGGCGTCGTTCAACGCAGGTTGTAGAACGCCGACTTGCCCGGGTAGCTGGCGATATCGCCGAGATCTTCCTCGATGCGCAGCAGCTGGTTGTACTTCGAGATCCGGTCGCTGCGCGACAGCGAGCCCGTCTTGATCTGACCGGCGTTCAGGCCGACTGCGATGTCCGCGATCGTCGAGTCTTCCGTTTCGCCCGAGCGGTGCGAAATCACGGCCGTGTAGCCTGCGCGCTTGGCCATTTCGATTGCCGCGAAGGTTTCCGTCAGCGTGCCGATCTGGTTGATCTTGATCAGGATCGAATTCGCGATGCCCTTCTCGATGCCTTCCTTCAGGATGCGCGTGTTCGTCACGAACAGGTCGTCGCCGACCAGCTGGATCTTCTTGCCGAGCTTGTCGGTGAGCAGCTTCCAGCCTTCCCAGTCGCCTTCGTGCATACCGTCTTCGATCGAGACGATCGGGAACTTGTCGGCGAGCGTAGCCAGGTAGTCCGTGAATTCCGCCGACGACAGTTGCAGCCCTTCGCCCGCCAGCTGGTACTTGCCGTCGTGGTAGAACTCGCTTGCCGCGCAGTCGAGCGCAAGCAGCACGTCTTCACCGGCGCGGTAGCCAGCCTTCTCGATGGCCTGCAGGATGGTCGACAGGCACTCGTCGTTGCTGCCGAAGTTCGGCGCAAAGCCGCCTTCGTCGCCGACGGCCGTGCTCATGCCGCGGTCGGACAGGATCTTCTTCAGCGCGTGGAACACTTCGGCGCCGCAGCGCAGCGCTTCGCGGAACGTCGGCTGGCTGACGGGGACGATCATGAATTCCTGGATGTCCAGGCTGTTGTTCGCGTGCGCGCCGCCGTTGACGATGTTCATCATCGGCACGGGCAACTGCATCGCGCCCGAGCCGCCGAAGTAGCGGTACAGCGGCAGGCCAGCTTCTTCAGCGGCGGCCTTCGCGACGGCCATCGAGACGGCCAGCATTGCGTTCGCGCCCAGACGCGACTTGTTGTCGGTGCCGTCCAGTTCCAGCAGCGTCTTGTCGAGGAATGCCTGCTCGGAAGCGTCGAGACCCATGATCGCTTCGGAGATTTCAGTGTTGATGTGCTCGACGGCCTTCAGCACGCCCTTGCCACTGTAGCGGCCGGCTTCGCCGTCGCGCAGTTCGATCGCTTCGCGCGAGCCCGTCGATGCGCCCGACGGAACGGCCGCGCGGCCCATCGTGCCCGATTCGAGCAGCACGTCGCATTCGACGGTGGGGTTGCCTCGCGAATCGAGAATCTCGCGACCGATGATATCTACGATAGCACTCATGGTTTCCTCTGAAATGACGATGAATTCTTAAGGTGAGACGTCCGGTTCATTTGGACTGCTCGCGTCCGGACGCGTTCGACGACCATCGGGTTGGTGCGCACGGGCCACGCCGGCTGATGGCGTAGCTCGCGCGTCCGCGCATCAGTTGAAATCGCTCTCGAGGAACGGCGTGCGCTTCACGGCCTGATCGAGCGTCATCAGCGTCTCGAGCAGGTCGGCCATGCGATGCAGCGGCACGGCATTGGGACCGTCCGACTTCGCTTCGGCCGGCCTCGGATGGGTTTCCATGAACAGACCCGCGATGCCCGTCGCGACGGCGGCGCGCGCCAGCACGGGGACGAACTCGCGCTGGCCGCCCGAACTCGTGCCCTGTCCGCCCGGCAGCTGCACCGAGTGTGTCGCGTCGAAGACGACGGGCGCGCCCGTTTCGCGCATGATCGCGAGCGAGCGCATGTCCGACACGAGGTTGTTATAGCCGAACGACACGCCGCGCTCGCACGCCATGAAGCGGTCTTCCGACAGACCGGCTTCACGCGCCGCGTCGCGCGCCTTGTCGATCACGTTCTTCATGTCGTGCGGCGCGAGAAACTGGCCCTTCTTGATATTGACGGGCTTGCCCGAACGCGCGCACGCATGGATGAAATCAGTCTGACGGCACAGGAACGCGGGCGTTTGCAGCACATCGACCACCGACGCGACCGCTCCGATTTCTTCTTCCGTGTGAACGTCGGTCAGAACGGGCACGCCCAGCTGACGCTTCACCTCGGACAGAATGCGCAAGCCCTCATCCATCCCAAGACCGCGAAACGACTTGCCGCTGCTGCGATTGGCCTTGTCGTAAGAGGACTTGTAGATGAATGGAATCTTCAGCTTCGCGCAGATTTCCTTCAGCTTGCCGGCCGTGTCGATCGTCATCTGTTCGGATTCGACGACACAGGTGCCCGCGATCAGGAAAAACGGCTTGTCGAGGCCGATTTCGAAATCACCCAGTTTCATACTTTCTCCTCGACGGCCGCTTCGCGATGCGCGCGCGCCGCTTCGACGAATGCCTTGAAGAGCGGATGACCGTCGCGCGGTGTCGACGTGAATTCAGGGTGGAACTGGACGCCGACGAACCACGGGTGCATCGAACGCGGCAGTTCCATCATTTCCGGCAGATCTTCGCTCGGGGTACGGGCGCTGATGATAAGGCCGCCGCCTTCGAGCTGAGGCACGTAGCGGTTATTGACTTCATAACGGTGACGGTGACGCTCGTTCACGTCCTTGCCGTAGATCTCTTCGGCCATCGTGCCGGGCTTGATCGGGCAGCGTTGCGAACCGAGGCGCATCGTGCCGCCCAGATCGGATTCTTCCGTACGCTTCTCAACCTTGCCTTCGCGGTCGTACCACTCGGTGATCAGCGCGACCACGCGATGCGGCGTAGCCGGGTCGAACTCCGTGCTGTTCGCATCCTTCAGGCTCACAACATCGCGCGCGAATTCGATCACCGCCAGTTGCATGCCGAGGCAGATGCCGAGGTACGGCACCTTCGCTTCGCGTGCATAGCGGATCGCCTTGATCTTGCCTTCGGTGCCGCGACGGCCGAAGCCGCCCGGCACGAGCACGGCATCCAGATGCCTGAGGCCGTCGACGCCGTTTTCTTCCAGCTCTTCCGAGTCGATGTATTCGATGTTGACCTTCGTCGACGTGTGGATCGACGCATGGCGCAGCGCTTCGATCAGCGACTTGTACGACTCCGTCAGTTCGACATACTTGCCGACCATGCCGATCGTCACTTCGCTCTTCGGGTGCTCGAGCTTCTCGACCATTTCCGACCAGATCGAAAGATCGGCCGGCTTGGCCGTCAGCTTCAGCTCTTCGCAGATCAGCTCGTCGAGGCCCTGGTCGTGCAGCATCTGCGGAATCTTGTAGATGCTGTCGACGTCCCACACCGAGATCACGGCGTCTTCCGGCACGTTCGAGAACATCGAGATCTTCGCGCGCTCGTCGTCGGGAATGCGGCGGTCGGCGCGGCACAGCAGCACGTTCGGATAGATACCGATTTCGCGCAGCTTTTGCACGCTGTGCTGCGTGGGCTTGGTTTTCAGTTCGCCCGCGGTGGCGATGAACGGAACCAGTGTGAGGTGCACGAAGCATGCGCTGTTGCGGCCGAGGCGCAGGCTCATCTGACGCGCGGCTTCGAGGAACGGCAGCGATTCGATGTCGCCGACGGTGCCGCCCACTTCGACGATCGCGACATCCGGCTCGCCGCACGTCGCTGATGCCGCGCCGCGCTCGACGAAAGCCTGGATTTCGTTCGTGATGTGGGGGATGACCTGAACCGTCTTGCCGAGATAGTCACCGCGGCGTTCCTTGCGGATCACCGATTCGTAGATCTGGCCCGTCGTGAAGTTATTGGCCTTGCGCATCTTCGTGCTGATGAAGCGCTCGTAGTGGCCGAGGTCGAGGTCCGTCTCAGCGCCGTCTTCCGTCACGAACACTTCGCCGTGCTGAAACGGGCTCATCGTGCCGGGGTCGACGTTGATGTAGGGATCTAGCTTGAGGAGGGTGACTTTCAGACCGCGCGATTCGAGGATCGCGGCGAGGGAAGCGGCGGCAATACCCTTGCCGAGGGAAGAAACTACGCCGCCGGTGACGAAAACATATTTGGTCATCGCTGGATGCTCGCGGGAAAAACGGATTATACCCGAACGTGCCGTTTCAGCCCAGTCTGAGGCGGCTCCCTCGCGCCGATCGAACGTGCTTTTTGACGCACCCGTAGCCTCATTCTCGATATTCGGATTTGGACTTTGCGTTTCACCCGCTTTATGGTTTTTCTTGCCTTTTTCGTGAGCTTGCCGCGC
Source organism: Paraburkholderia phymatum (assembly GCF_038900715.1). Lineage (GTDB taxonomy): Bacteria > Pseudomonadota > Gammaproteobacteria > Burkholderiales > Burkholderiaceae > Paraburkholderia > Paraburkholderia phymatum_A. The sequence goes on from NZ_JAYMRZ010000008.1 coordinate 271,685, forward strand.
GGTGTTTCAGCCACTCTCAACAACCGTCAGCAACGTGCAGCCGCCCTCAGTCCAGCTCGCGAAGCAGCCGCTGCACGGCCCGCGCCGTCTCCAGCGGCCGCTCCATCGGGAAGAGATGACTCCCTTCGATCCACTCGAAATGCTCGCCAGCCAGCCGCCGCGTCGCCTGCAGACCGGCCTGCCGCACTTCCACCGAGCGCGTCCCGGCCACGAACCCGAAGGGCACGGGCGTGCCCCGCGCGAGGCGGCTTCCGCAGGTGTGCGGCAGTGTCCGATAGATCAGGTATTCCGTCTGCCGGTCGAAGGCCAGCTCGCGCGTGCCGTCCACGGACACCTGCGGAATGCCGAACTCGATGTAGTCCGATAGCACCCGCTCGTCCCACCGCGCGAACGCGGGCTTCGCGTGAAAGTGGCGCCACGCTTCGTCGCGGCTCGCCCAGCGCGTGCGCCGCGTGCGTGTCGCTGCGGCCGGCGACAGCCTTTCGTCGAGCCCCGTCCACTGCGACACGCGCAGCATGCTGGCCTGCCAACCCGCGATCACGGGCGAATCGAGCATCACCACGCCGCGCACCCACTGCGGCTTTTTCAACGCCGCCATCAACGACAGATAACCGCCCAGAGAATGTCCGACCAGCCACACAGGATTCTCATAAGAACGCTCGATGTCATCCAGCAACTCTTCGACGAGATGCGGCCAGTCGCGCGTCACCGGATAGCGCGCGTCGTGTCCTATCCGCTCGATGAAACGCAAGTCGTAGTCGTCTGCCAGTTCCGCGAAGATCGTCCTATACGTGGACGCCGGAAACCCGTTTGCATGCGAGAAATGGATGATGTTCTTCAAGCGCTGCCGCCTCCGCTTCAGTTCGTTCTAGTTCGTTCTCAATCGCGCTGTCATGGGTCGGTCGTCGTATCCATCCAGTACCGGCGATGCGTCTGCCGATAGCGCTCCAGCGACAACGTCGCGCCGTTCGCCTCGATGCGCGCGGCACCGTCGTCGTCGCTGCGCGAAAGCTCGATGCGTCGCGCGCGATACCGCTCGTAGACGCCTGGCTGAGGATGATGAAACCGGTTGCGATAGCCTACCTGAAATACCGCGATGGACGGCTCGACGGAGTCGAGGAACGGCTCGGTAGACGAAGTCCTGCTGCCGTGATGCGGCACGAGCAGAATCTGCGCGCGCAACGCCGCGCGGTCGCGCGCGAGCAGCGTGCGTTCGACGGGCGCTTCGATGTCCGCGGCCAGCAAGGCTGTCATCGGCATTCTTGCGGCGCCGGGCGTTCGAACGCGCGCGCCGTCATGAAGCGCGCCGGGTGCGCTCACGCGCAGCACGCAGCAATGCGCGTTCGGCTTGCCCTGCAAAGGTCCCGGATCGGGCCACAGTATCGCGAAGTCGACGCCGTCCCATTGCCACTTCTGGCCCGCCGCGCAGCGCACGGTTTGCGCCCCCGTCTGGCGAGCCTGAATCCATAGCGGACTCTCCGGCGCGAGACCGGCAAGCAGTTGCCGCACTTTGATTGCGTCGAGTACGGCAGGCGCGCCGCCCGAGTGATCGGAGTCCGCGTGGCTGACGATCAGCGCATCGAGCGTCGAAATGCCCGCCGACTGCAGATACGGCACGACGACGCGCTCACCTGCATGCGTCGATTCGGGACCGGGGCCGGCGTCGAAAAGCAGCGTGTGACGCGCCGTTTCGACGACGATCGACGAGCCCTGGCCGATATCGAGTGCCGTCAGGCGGAAGGCTCCGTCGGCGGGCGCGGACGACGCGGGCGCGAGCAGCGGCAGCCACGCGAGCGGCGCGGCCCAGCGCAACGGCCAACCAGAAGGCGCGAGACACCACGCGACGCCGACGGCCGCCGACGCCATCGCCCACGCGCCCGGCTGCGGCAATTGCCAGATCGTCCACGCGGGCCCCGACAACATCTGCAACGCGCTCGCGAGCCATTCGAGCAACCGATGCGCGAAGCGAAACGCGAATGCATCGAGCGGCGCCGGCAACGCAACGCCCGCGATCACAGCCGGCGTCACGAAGGCGCTGACCCAGGGAATCGCAAACGCATTCGCGACGGGGCCGATCAACGGAATCTGCGAGAAGAACGCGACCGTCAATGGTGCGAGCGCGACCGTCACCGCGAATTGCACGCGCGCGCCGCTGCGTATCCGTTCCACTGTTGCGGTAAGCCACGAGCGCAACGTGTCCGCGCAACGCAAAGCAATCGAACGCTTGCGCGCTTCGTCCTGCTGCGGATCAGGCGAATCGTTTCGAACGACTCGCGTCCGTGAGGAGATCGCGAACAGAATCGCGCCGACCGCGCAGAACGACAGCCAGAATCCCACCGATACCGCTGCCCACGGATCGACGAGCAGCACGAGTCCGAGCGCCCACGCGAGCACCATGGAAGGCGCAGCGCGCCTTCCGCCGACATAGGCGAGCGCAACGATGCACGCCATCCATAGCGAGCGCTGAGCCGGCACATTGAAGCCCGCGAGCGCCGCGTGAAATGCGGCGAACACGGCTCCGCTCGCAATGGCCACTTTCTGCGCGGGCACTATGAGAGGCCAGCTTCGCCCGATGAAAAACGAGCGGCGCCATAACGCACCCATCAGCCAACCCGCAAGTCCCGCGACAAAGCCGATATGCAAGCCCGAAATCGCGACGAGGTGGCTCGTGCCCGTGCGGCGCATCAAGAGCCAATCGGCGGCGCTGACGGCATCCTGGGCGCCGATCGCAAGCGCAACGACGATGCCGTAATGCGGCGCATCGCCCAACACGGCGGCGATGCGCTCGCGAATCGCCCATCGCCAGCGATCGATCACGACACCCGCGCCGCTCGCCATGCCCCGCAGCCGCACGGCCTGCAGAGGCGCGCTCACATAACCTGTCGCCCGAACGTCGCGCGCCAGCAAGGCGGCCTCGCTATCGCGCACGCCCCAGTTCGCATTGCCATGCGGACGCTTGAGCCGCACGTTCAGGCGCCAGCGCGAGCCGGGCTCGAGCGCGGGAGGCGGCGCGTCGTCGGCGATCCATGACAGTTGCAGTGTGCGGGGAAAGCGTTCGACGGGCACATCCGCCGATTCGACCGCGAAGAGAAAACGCGCGCCGTCCGCACTGCGCGTCGGCAAGCCTTTGATCGATCCGCTCACGAGGATGTCGCGTCCTTCCCAAGCATGCGGCAGCTCGAACGCGAGGCGCGTCTGCGCGCGCCACGACGCGTAGCCGAAGCCGATGCATCCGGCAGCGCAAAACACCGCGCACCAGCCCGCACGGATGGTCCACGCGCCGCCGCGTCGAAAGCAAGTGCACGCGATAACAATCAGCACGACGGCGACAAGGCAAAGCCTCAGCAACCCGAGCCACTCCGGCAGCGACGCCTGCTGCTGCAACCACACGACGCCCAACGCAAATCCGCACCACACTGCCCGCATGCCACCTCCACACCTGATGCTCGCACGACTCTTTCATCAGGAAGCCGAACTATCTTCGGCGACAACGCCCGACGCGAGCCAAACAGTGATTATGCAGAGTAAAGCGCGAGCCGAGGCAATGCGGCGTGCGCATTAGCCGTTGTGCCTATGGCAAGCTCGCTTTTGTCGATGCCGCGCTGCTCGGCGAGGATCGCGCCGATCGCCGGAATCTGGTCCGGCGTGTTGCGCTGCCGGTAGAGCCATGCGGGCGCGATATCGGGCGCGTCGGTTTCGACGACCAGCGCGTCGAGCGGCAATTGCGCCGCGAGCCGGCGAATCTGCAACGCACGCTCGAACGTCACGTTGCCGCCGAAACCGAGATGCATGCCGTGATCGATGAACGCCTGCGCCTGCTGGAAGCTGCCGTTGAACGCATGCGCGATGCCACGATGCACCTGGTTGCGCCGCAAGCCCTTCAGCACCTGATCCTGCGACTTGCGCACATGGCAGATCACGGGCAAATCGAACTCGCGCGCAAGCTTCAGCTGCTCGTTGTAGTAGAACTGCTGGGTTTCGTCGTCGAGTCCGGGCACGAAGTAGTCGAGCCCGATTTCACCCAGCCCGACGAACAGCGGATCGTCGAGACTCGCCTCGATTTCCATCCGCAGCGCGTCGAGATCGGACGGCTGCGCGTGCGGTGTAAAGAGCGGATGGATGCCGAGCGCATATGCCCCGCCCTTCACGCGATGCGCAAGTTCGCGCACCGTCGAGAAATTGCCACGCGCAATGCCTGGAATCACGATCCGGCTGACGCCCGCTTCGAGCGCCGCGTCCGCGACGGCGTCGCGGTCCGCGTCGAATTCCGAAGCGTCGAGATGACAGTGCGTATCGATCCACATGCGCGCAGCCTCGTGCCGATCGTGTCGGCCAGTGTCGAAGGGAAAACCGCCGGGCGTCAGACGGGAACAGTCGGCTCCTCGTACAGCACGCCGTCGCGCAGACGCATGGTCCGGTCGCAGCGCGCGGCCAGATCGGGATCGTGCGTGACGATCACGAAGCTGGTCGACAGCGTGTTCGACAGTTCCAGCATCAGGTTGAACACCGTATCCGCCGTGCCGCCGTCGAGATTGCCCGTCGGCTCGTCGGCGAGCACGCAGGCGGGCATCGTCACCAGCGCGCGCGCAATCGCGACGCGCTGGCGCTCGCCGCCCGACAGTTCGCCCGGACGATGCTTCGCCCGATGCGCGAGCCCCACACGCTCAAGCATGCCGAGTGCCTGCGCACGCGCGTCCTCCGTCGTCATGCGGCGGATGCGCAACGGCATCGCGACGTTGTCGAGCGCGCTGAACTCCGGCAGCAGGTGATGGAACTGATAGACGAAGCCGAGCGCGCGGTTGCGCAAATCGTTGCGCTCGCGCTCGGAGAGCTTCGTGAACGGCTTGCCCATCACTTCGACGTGGCCCGCGCTCGGGTCGTCGAGTCCGCCGAGCACGTGCAGCAGCGTGCTCTTGCCGGAACCGGACGCGCCGACGATCGCGAGCTTCTCGCCGCGTCGCACCGATAGCTCCGTGTTGTTCAACACGGGCACGTTCAGACCGCCCTGGACGAACGCTTTCGAAATGCCCGTCGCTTCGAGCACATAAGGATGCAGACCCGTCTCGTCAGTAGCCATCAGATTCTTGTTGGGACGATCATTCATAACGCAACGCCTCCGCCGGACGGACCTTGGCGCCACGCCAGCTCGGATACAGCGTCGCGAGACACGACAGCAGGAACGCGATCACGCCGATCTTGACGACATCGCCGGGAACGAGTTCGGACGGCAGTTCGCTGATGAAGTACACGGACGGCGGCAGGAATTGCACGCCGAGCACGTGCTCGATCATCGGCACGAGCCACGGAATGCTCCACGCGATCAGACAGCCGAGCGCAACGCCGATGCCCGTACCGACGAAACCGATCGTCATCCCCTGCACGACGAAGATCTTCATGATCGAGCCGGGCTGCGCGCCGAGCGTGCGGAGAATCGCGATATCGGCCTGCTTGTTCGTCACCGTCATCACCAGCGACGAGACGAGGTTGAACGCCGCCACCGCGATGATCAGCGTGAGGATGATGAACATCATGCGCTTTTCGATCTGCACCGCCGAGAACCACGTCTTGTTCTGCTGGGTCCAGTCGCGGATGTAGAGATCGCCGGACAGCGTGCGCGCCAGCTGATGCGCGACTTCCGGCGCGCGCTGCATGTCCTTGAGCCGCAGCCGCACGCCCGTCGGCGCGGGCAGACGGAACAGCGCCTGCGCGTCCTTGATGTCGATCAGCGCAAGCGTGCTGTCGTATTCGTAGTGACCGGACTCGAAGATGCCGACCACGTTGAACTGCTTCAGGCGCGGCAGCATGCCCGCCGGCGTCATCGAGCCTTCGGGCGCGACGAGCGTGATCTTGTCGCCCGCCATCACGCCGAGATTCGCCGCGAGATCCGCGCCGAGCACGATGCCGAATTCGCCGGGCTTCAGGTCGTTCAGACTGCCCGCCTTCATCTCCTTGCCGATGTCCGACACTTCCGGTTCCAGCGACGGCTCGACGCCACGCAGCGCGACGCCGCTCACGGCGTCCTGGCGCGTCAGCAGCGCCTGTGCCTCGACATAGGGCGCCGCGCCGATCACCTCCTTGTTCAGCTTCGCTTCCTTCGCGGTCAGTTGCCAGTCCGGCATCGAACCCGTCGGCGAAAAGATTTCGACGTGCGCGAGCACCGACAGCATGCGGTCGCGCACCTCCTTCTGGAAGCCGTTCATCACCGACAGCACGACGATCAGCGCGGCCACGCCGAGCGCAATGCCCGACATCGACACGAGCGCGATGAACGAAATGAAGCCGTTACCCGTGGTGCGTTTGCCGGCGCGCGTGTAGCGCCAGCCAATCTGCCATTCGTATGGAAGTTTCAAGCGAGTCCTTTTCAGCGCGCTTGCGCTGTTCTGCATGGGCACGGCCTTCGTGCGCCGCGCGGGGAATTCCCTTCGGCAAGCATGAAAGCCGTGTCGATTGGGCGCGAATGACGGCCGATGGTTCCAGAACGCGGCTTGCGGCCGGTTCCTGAAGCGACGCATGCGCGGTGCCGGGTTGTGCCGGGTCGTGCCCGATTGCAACGCCGCGCGCCGCGTCGCGCAATCATTGCGCGAATCGTACGCATCGACGCACAAGTCGCCGTTTCCGTTCCCCGCCATCGCGGATCAACGGGGCGAAGTTTGCCATACAATGCGCAGCATCATGAACGCCAACCGACTGCACCTCCTTCTGCCCTTCGCGCTCCCCGCCGCGGCCGATGCGTCCACCGCGCTGCATTCCCTCGACATTCCGGCTCTCGACAAACTGGTCGCCCGCGCGACGCTCGCCGAGCGCGTGATCGGCGAGGACTTCCAGCGTACGCTGCCGCACGAGCGCTGGGTCGCGCGCAGCTTCGGCGCAGTGCCCGCAGGAACGGCCGCCGCCGACGAGGCGCCGCTCGCGCCGTACATGCTGCTCGCCGATGGCGGCAACCCGGGCGACGCGACGTGGGCCTGCGTGCAGCCCGTGCACGTGCGGATCGCGCACGACCATCTGGTGCTGATCGATCCCGCGTCGCTGGAACTGACGGAGGATGACGCGCGCACGCTGCTCGGCGTCGCGCGTCCGCTGATCGAGGAGATGGGCGTGCGCATCGAAGCGCCGCAGCCGTCGCGCTGGTATCTGTCGAGCGAGGCGTTCGGCACGCTGGCGGGCGCGTCGCCGTTGCGCGCGAGCGGCCGCAACATCGAAATCTGGCTGCCGCACGAAGCGCACACGGGCGAGCGCTCGCGCGCATGGATGAAGCTGCAGAACGAAGTGCAGATGGCCTGGTTCGAGCACCCGGTGAACGAAGCGCGCGAGGCGCGCGGGCTGCCCGCCGTCAACTCGATCTGGTTCCACGCGCAGGGCGCGGCGCAGCCGGTCAAGAGCGGCTTTACGCGCGTGCTGTCGGATGCGGCGGCGACGCGCGGTCTCGCGCTCGCGGCGAAAGCGGCGATCGACGCGCCGCCAGCTTCCTTCGACGCCTGGCGCGTAAATGGCGCCAACGGCAGCGCGGCCGCCACGCTGATCGAACTCGATCCGTTCTCGGCGCCGTTCATCGAGCAGGACTGGGGCCGCTGGAACGACGCGTTCGCGACACTCGAGCGCGACTGGTTCGCGCCCGCGCTGAACGCGCTTCAAGCGGGGCAACTCGGCGAGCTCGGTCTCACGCTGTGCGGCGATACCGGCTCGGTGACGCTCACCATCACGCGCGGCGATCTGCGCAAATTCTGGCGGCGGCGTCTTTTCGCGTCGCTCTTTATCGAATGAACCGTTTTTCTGCGTATTTTTCTGCACCACTTCCTGGTCTTGCCGCATGACTCGAATCGTTACGCGCGCCTGCTCTCCCGCCGACGCCGAAGCCCTCATCCGCCACGGCCTGCATCCCGTCCTTGCGCGCCTGTACGCGTCGCGCGGCGTGTGCCTGCCCGATGAACTCGAAACCGGCCTCGCGCGCCTCACGCCGCCCGCGTCGCTCAAAGGCTGCGACACGGCGGCAACGCTGCTCGCCGATGCGCTCGAAGGCCAGCGCCGCATGCTCGTCGTCGCCGACTACGATTGCGACGGCGCGACGGCCTGTGCCGTCGCCGTGCGCGGCTTGCGGATGTTCGGCGCGCAGATCGACTATCTCGTGCCGAACCGCTTCGAGTACGGCTACGGCCTCACGCCGGAAATCGTCGCGCTGGCGGCGCAGCGCGCGGGCGGCAAACCCGATCTGCTGATCACCGTCGACAACGGCATCGCGAGCGTCGACGGCGTCGAAGCGGCGAACGCGCTCGGCATCGACGTGCTCGTCACCGATCACCACCTGCCCGGCGATGAACTGCCGCCCGCGCGCGCAATCGTCAATCCGAACCAGCCGGGCTGCACGTTTCCAAGCAAGTGCATGGCGGGCGTAGGCGTGATGTTCTATGTGCTGCTCGCGCTGCGCGCGGAGCTGCGCCGGCGTGGCGCGTTCGGCGACGCGCGCCCGGAGCCGCGCCTCGACGGACTACTCGATCTCGTCGCGCTCGGCACGGTCGCGGACGTCGTCAAGCTCGACGGCAACAATCGCGTGCTGGTCGCGCAAGGCTTGCAGCGCATCCGCAACGGACGCATGCAGCCGGGCATCGCCGCCCTCTTTCGCGCGGCGGGCCGCGATGCGCGCAGCGCGTCGGGCTTCGATCTCGGTTTCGCGCTCGGGCCGCGTCTGAATGCGGCGGGACGGCTGTCGGACATGTCGCTGGGCATCGAATGCCTGACCACGGACGACGTCGGACGCGCATGGGAACTCGCGCAGCAGCTCGACGCGATGAACCGCGAACGGCGCGAAATCGAAGCGGGCATGCAGCAGCAGGCGCTCGACGATCTGTCGACGGTCGATCCCGCCGGCTCGACGACGATCACGCTCTTCAATCAGGCCTGGCACCAGGGCGTGATCGGCATCGTCGCGGGGCGGCTGAAGGAAAGATTCCACCGGCCGTCGTTCACGTTCGCGCCCGCCGACGACAGTGGCGCGACCGTCAAAGGCTCGGGCCGCTCGATTCCGGGCTTCCATCTGCGCGACGCGCTCGATCTCGTCTCGAAGCGCGAGCCGGGGCTGATCCTCAAGTTCGGCGGCCACGCGATGGCGGCGGGCCTGACGATCGCGGCAATGGACGTCCCGCGCTTCACGGCGGCCTTCGAGCAGGTCGGCCGCGAATGGCTGACGGAAGAAGTGCTCGCGCGCACGGTCGAGACGGACGGCGATCTCGAAGATGCGTATTTCACGCCGCAATTCGTCGAGATGCTCGATGCAGCCGTCTGGGGACAGGGCTTTCCGGCGCCCGTTTTCTCGGGCGAGTTCGATGTGATGTCGCAGGCGCTGGTGAAGGACAAGCACCTGAAGCTGCAACTGATGCGCGGCCGCCAGCGCTTTAGCGCGATCTGGTTCAACCATACGCAGCCGCTGCCTGCGAGGACGACGGTCGCCTATCGGCTATCGGCGGATACGTGGAATCGGGTATCGCGGGTGCAGTTGATCGTCGAGCACGCGGTGTTGTAGGCCGGGGGCGCCCGGCCGCCCGGCGCCTTGATCCGTTATAATTTTGGTTTTTGGTTGCGGCGCTGTTTGGTGCTGTTTTTTTAGCCTGCGGCCGGCATCCGCGATGCACTGGTTTGCTTCGCCCTTCGCTGGCATCCGCGATGCGCCTCGCGGCGCAGGCGTTGCCCCTGTGCGGGGCGGCACCTACTTTTCTTTGCCGCCGCAAAGAAAAGTAGGCAAAAGAAAGCGGGCTAACACCGCCCGCGCTTGACGATTACCCACGGGCTCTCAACGTCCCCACGCTTCGCACACCAGTGTGCTGGCTTATGTAGTTGCCAACGTGCCGGCTAAACGCCTCACCCGCTTCATACACGCGTGACACGGCTAGGGGCATCGAATGTTTCAGCGGCGCATGTCGGTAGTGAACATGCGTTGTTGTGGTGTACGGGGGAACGTTCTCGCCTGCAGCTGCATCGCATAGCGAAGGTTTCCTGTGTGGCGCGAATGCCTACACAGTTTGCCGCAAGGGGGCGCTGGAACATTCGATGTCGCGGGCCGCAACGCGGGTGTGTGATGGGGGTGAGGCATTTGATAGTTCGCTGGCAACGAAGGCGAACCAGCAAGTTGCCGCGCGAATTGTGGGGACGTTGAGAGCCCGTGGGTAGTGGTCAAGCGCTGGCGGTGTGAGCGGCTTTCTTTTGCCTACTTTTCTTTGCCGCTGCAAAGAAAAGCAGGTGCCGCCCCGCACAGGGGCAACGCCCGCGCCGCGAGGCGCATCGCGGATGCCGGCGAAGGGCAAAGCAAGGCCAACCGCATCGCGGATGCCAGCGAAAAGGCAAAAAAACCAAACAGCGTCGCAGACAAAAAACCCTTATTCATTACTAGTGGATCGACATGGAAGCGGAACGTCTCAACGCGATCGAAGCCTCTCTGGCCGACCTGCGCACGCGCGCAGGCGAGCTACGGGGGTATCTTTGACTACGATGCCAAGGCAGTGCGGCTGATCGAAGTCAACAAGGAACTCGAAGACCCGAACGTCTGGAACGACTCGCAGCACGCGCAGGCGCTCGGCAAGGAAAAGAAGCTGCTCGAAGGCGTCGTCGAGGTGCTGGGCGCGCTCGATAACGACCTGCGCGACACGAAGGATCTCTTCGACATGGCGCGCGAGGAAAACGACGAGGACACGCTCGTCGCGTGCGCAGAAGACGCCACGAAACTGACGGCGCGCATCGAAGACATGGAGTTCCGCCGGATGTTCTCGAATCCGGCCGACCCGAACAACGCGTTCATCGACATCCAGGCAGGCGCCGGCGGCACGGAAGCGTGCGACTGGGCGTCGATGCTGCTGCGCCAGTATCTGCGCTACTGCGAACGCAAGGGCTTCAAGGCCGAAGTGCTCGAAGAATCGGAAGGCGACGTCGCGGGCATCAAGAGCGCGACGATCAAGGTCGAAGGCGAATACGCATACGGCTTCCTGCGCACCGAAACAGGCATTCACCGCCTCGTGCGCAAATCGCCGTTCGACTCGTCGGGCGGCCGTCACACGTCGTTCTCGTCGGTGTTCGTGTATCCGGAAATCGACGAGTCGTTTGAGATCGAAGTCAATCCGGCCGATCTGCGCATCGACACGTACCGCGCTTCGGGCGCAGGCGGTCAGCACATCAACAAGACCGACTCCGCCGTGCGTATCACGCACATCCCGTCGGGCATCGTCGTGCAGTGCCAGAACGACCGCTCGCAGCACCGCAACCGCGCCGAAGCGATGGCGATGCTGAAGTCGCGCCTGTACGAAGCCGAAATGCGCAAGCGTCAGTCGGAGCAGGACAAGCTCGAAGCGGGCAAGTCGGACGTGGGCTGGGGCCACCAGATCCGTTCGTACGTGCTCGACAACAGCCGCATCAAGGATCTGCGCACCAACGTCGAAATCAGCAACACGAAGAGCGTGCTCGACGGCGATCTCGACGCGTTCATCAGCGCGAGCCTGAAACAGGGCATCTGAGCGCAACGGGCGCGGCGCATTCCGCCGCGCCGTATTTTTGACCGCCTGTGCGCCCACGCCGTGAAGGCGCGCGCGAGGCACCGAACACCGACCATCATCACCATGACCGAACCGACCCAGCCGAATGCGGCCCCGCTGAACGCTGTCGCCGAGTTGGACGACAACCAGATCATCGCCGAGCGCCGCGAAAAGCTGCGCGCGCTGCGCGAGCAAGGCGTCGCCTATCCGAACGACTTCCGTCCGACCCACCATGCCGCCGATCTGCAATCCAGATTCGCGGACACCGACAAGGACGCGCTCGAAGCGCAGGCGCTGCAAGTCGCGCTGGCCGGCCGCATGATGCTCAAGCGCGTGATGGGCAAGGCGAGCTTCGCGACGGTGCGGGACGGTTCGGGCCAGATCCAGTTCTTCATCACGCCCGCCGACGTCGGCGAGGCGACATACGAGGCGTTCAAGAAGTGGGACCTGGGCGACATCGTCGCGGCGAAGGGCGTGCTGTTCCGCACGAACAAGGGCGAGCTGTCCGTGCGCTGCACGGAACTGCGTCTGCTGTCGAAGGCGCTGCGTCCGCTGCCCGACAAGTTCCACGGTCTCGCCGACCAGGAAATGCGCTATCGCCAGCGCTATGTCGATCTGATCGTCACGCCGGAAGCGCGCAAGACGTTCGTCGCCCGCACGAAGGCGGTGTCGTCGATCCGCAAGTTCATGGCCGACGCGAACTTCATGGAAGTCGAAACGCCGATGCTGCACCCGATTCCGGGCGGCGCGGCGGCGAAGCCGTTCGTCACGCATCACAACGCGCTCGACATGCAGATGTTCCTGCGCATCGCGCCCGAGCTGTATCTGAAGCGGCTGGTGGTCGGCGGCTTCGAGCGCGTGTTCGAGATCAACCGGAATTTCCGTAACGAGGGCGTGTCGCCGCGTCACAATCCGGAATTCACGATGATGGAGTTCTACGCCGCTTATACGGACTACAAGTGGCTGATGGACTTCACCGAGCAGCTGATCCGCCAGGCCGCCGTCGATGCGCTCGGCACCGCGACGATCGCGTATCAGGGCCGCGAGCTGGACCTGTCGAAGCCGTTCCATCGGCTGACGATCACGCAGGCGATCCAGAAGTACGCGCCGCAGTACACGGATGCGCAACTGACGGACGGCGCGTTCCTGCGCACTGAACTGAAGAAGTTTGGCGTCGACACGACGCAGCCGCAATTCCTCAATGCCGGCACGGGCTCGCTGCAACTGGCGCTCTTCGAGGAAACGGCGGAATCGCAGCTGTGGGAGCCGACGTTCATCATCGATTACCCCATCGAGGTGTCGCCGCTCGCGCGCGCATCGGATAGCGTCGAAGGCATCACCGAGCGGTTCGAGCTGTTCGTCACGGGCCGCGAAATCGCCAATGGCTTCTCGGAACTGAACGATCCGGAAGACCAGGCTGCGCGCTTCAAGAAACAGGTCGACCAGAAGGACGCCGGCGACGAGGAAGCGATGTACTACGACGCCGACTATATCCGCGCGCTCGAATACGGCATGCCGCCCGCGGGTGGCTGCGGCATCGGCATCGACCGTCTGGTGATGCTGCTCACCGACAGCCCGAGCATCCGCGACGTCATTCTGTTCCCGCATCTGCGCCGCGAAGACTGACCGCGACGTTGCTTCATCTGCTGCCCGCATGGCGGCATTCGCGCACGGCTCGTTTTTTCGGACCGTGCGCGCTTCCTTCGCCTCACTGTCCTTCCACTTCTTGCCACGTTACGGGTCGTTTTTGTAACCACCGGTAAAAGCTGCGCAGTGCCAGCGCACGCCTGATTCTTCAAACCCGCCGAAACACCCGGACGATGCCAATCTAGCCGCACGGCGCGCTTCTTGCGTTTCGTGCGCGTAAATATTGCGCGCGCCTGTCGTTACAAATTGAAACCCCGGCGCGAACGGCGTGTCCGACACTTAGGGTTGAGCTTTATCGCACACCCTGATGCCTCACCCAGTCGCGAAGGGCAACTCTGTCCAGACGGAGGCCGATCACCATGAACAATCCGAACAACCCGCAAAATTCGCCGCGCCGGCTTCACCCGCTGATTGCGGTGGCAGCGGGCGCCGTCATCGTCGCCAGTCTCGCGGCCACAGCCGCTATAACGGGCCTGTTCCCGAAGGCGTCGAGCAACGGCGCGGTCAACGATCAGACGCAATCGGCTGCCGTCACGCAGCAGCAGCAACCGCTCGTCGATACCGCGCAACCGGCCCGTCTGCCCGCGCAGCAACAGCCACAAGCCGCCGCTCAGCAGCAGGCGGCTGAGCAGCAAGCCGCGCAACAGCAGGCTGCGCAACAAGCCGCACAGCAACAAGCCCAGCAGGCGCAACAGGCCGAGCAGGTCCCCCGCGCGCCAGCGCCGACGAGCCCTCAATACGCGCAGCAGCCTCAATACGCGCAGCAACCGCAGCAGCAATATGCGCCGCAACAGCCCGCGCAACCGGCCCACTGCTCGACTTGCGGGACCGTTGAGGCGATCTCGGCCGTGCGTCAGGAAGGGCATGGCACGGGCATTGGCGCTGTCGGCGGTGCGGTGGCGGGCGGTGTCGTCGGCAACCAGTTCGGCAGCGGCGGCGGCCGTACCGCGATGACGCTGCTCGGCGCGCTCGGCGGCGGACTTGCCGGCAATTCGGTCGAAAAACATCTGCGCAGCACAACCAGTTATTCAGTGCGCGTGCGCATGGAGAACGGCAAGACGCGCTACTTCACCTATCACGAGGCACCGCCGTTCCAGCAAGGCCAGCGCGTGCGCGTGCAGAACGGCACGCTGGTCGCCGGCTAGGCGAGACGATCCGGCGCGCTGTATTCGCTCGCCCGATTCTCGCGCCCGCTTCGCTCGCACCATTCGCGCGCCGCATACGAAAAAGGCGACTCACACGTGAGTCGCCTTTTCTTTCGCCGCGCCTGATACGGCAAGCAACAGTCGGAACGCTTTCAGTAATCCGCGTCCTCGATCCATGCCGCCTGAATCGCTTCGAGGATCTTTTCGCTCGAGCGGTTCGGATCGTCGTCGAAGCCGTCCAGCGCCATCACCCAGCGGTGAAGGTCGGTGAAGCGCACCTGTTGCGGGTCGATTTCCGGATGCTTGTCCGTCAAGGCCATCGCGATGTCTTGCGTATCGGTCCACTTCATGGCTGCATGCTCCTGTTAGTGATTTTCCTTCGCGTGGTTGATCGAATAACGCGGGATCTCGACGACGAGATCGTCGTCCTCGGGCATGAGCGCCTGGCACGACAACCGCGATTCGCGCTCGAGACCCCATGCCTTGTCGAGCAGATCGTCCTCGTCTTCTTCCGACGGTTCCAGCGCGTTGAAGCCCTCACGCACGATCACGTGACACGTCGTGCATGCGCAGGACTTCTCGCACGCATGCTCGATCTCGATGCCATTATCGAGCAGGTTGTCGCAGACGCTCTTGCCCGGCACGGCGTCGATGACCGCGCCGTCCGGACACAGTTCGACGTGAGGCAGCACAACGATTTGAGGCATACAAATTCCGTTTGGTCTGTGGGGCACGGACGCCGCCCTTCAGGCACCGTACCATTTTACTGATCGCGCGGCCGTTTTTGGCACGCGCTGCGTGATTCTCCGGCGACGCATGAATCGCGTTTTCACACTGCATCGCCGTCATTGCGCCAGGCGCGTCCTGATGCCCCGCCTTGCCGTCAAATGGCCGCGTCAGATCTCGTCCAGCTTGCGGCCCGCGAGCGCCCGCCGGATGCTCTTGTCCATCCGACGCGCGGCGAATTCGTCGGTGCCCTCGGCGAGCGTCTTCGTTGCCGTTTCGATAACGTCGACGTCCTCGCCCGGCGCGACCACTCGCAGCGCCTCGATGAGGCCGATGAGCGTCGCGCGCTCGTCGGCGTCGAGCAGTTCGCCATCGGCGGCGAGCGCCGCTTCCGTCGCTTCGATCAGACGCTGCGCTTCGACTTGCGCCTCGCGCAACGCGCGGGCGCGCATATCGACTTCGGCCGTCTGGAAGCTGTCTTCGAGCATGCGCGCGACGTCGTCGTCGGCAAGACCGTACGACGGCTTCACGACCACCGATGCCTCCACGCCCGAATGCTGCTCGCGCGCGAACACGGACAGCAGTCCGTCGGCATCCACCTGATAAGTGACCCGGATGCGCGCCGCGCCCGCCGCCATCGGCGGAATGCCGCGCAGCTCGAAGCGCGCGAGCGAACGGCAGTCGGACACGAGTTCCCGTTCGCCCTGGACGACGTGAATCGCCATCGCCGTCTGGCCGTCCTTGAAGGTCGTGAATTCCTGCGCGCGCGCGGTCGGAATCGTCGAGTTGCGCGGAATGATTTTCTCCGCGAGCCCGCCCATCGTTTCGACGCCCAGCGACAGCGGAATCACGTCGAGCAGCAGCCAGTCGTCACCGTCGGCGCCACGATTGCCCGCGAGCAGGTCGGCCTGAATCGCGGCGCCGAGCGCGACCACCTTGTCGGGGTCGAGATTCGTCAGCGGCGGCTGGCCGAAATGGTTTTCGACGGCGCGGCGAATGACGGGCATGCGCGTCGCGCCGCCGACCAGCACAATGCCGTTGATATCGGCGGGCGTCACTTTCGCATCGCGCAGCGCCTTTTTCGTGGGCCCGAGCGTGCGCTGCACGAGCGCCTGCGTGATCGTCTCGAACGTCGCCTCGTCGACGGTGACGTCGATCTTCGCGCCGCTCGTGAGCGTGACCTGGACAGCCGTGCTGGGCACCGACGACAGCGCCTCTTTCGCCTCGCGCACCGTATCGAGCAACTGACGCACGTCTTCGGGCGTCAGCGACTGCGCCGCGACATTCGCTTTTTCCAGCACGTGGCGATACAGCGCGTGATCGAAGTCGTCGCCGCCGAGCGCCGAATCGCCGCCCGCCGCGAGCACTTCGAAGACGCCCTTCGTCAGCTTCAGGATCGACAGATCGAACGTGCCGCCGCCGAGGTCGTACACCGCGTAAAGCCCTTCGGCGCCGTTATCCAGACCGTATGCGATCGCGGCCGCCGTCGGCTCGTTCAACAGACGCAGCACGTTGAGACCGGCGAGACGCGCGGCGTCCTTGGTCGCCTGGCGCTGCGCTTCGTCGAAATAGGCAGGCACCGTGATCACCGCACCGACGAGTTCATCGCCGAGCGTGTCTTCCGCGCGATAGCGCAGCGTCGCGAGAATTTCCGCCGATACTTCGACGGGACTCTTCACGCCGTCGACAGTACGGATCTGCACCATGCCGGGCGCGTCGACGAAATCGTACGGCGCGTTTTCGGCGTGCTCGACTTCGCTCTTGCCGCGACCCATGAAGCGTTTGACGGAGACGATCGTGTTGCGCGGATCGGTGACGGCTTCCGCTTTCGCCACGCGTCCGATGCGCCGGCCGCCCTTCTCCAGATACCGCACGACGGACGGCAGCAGATAGTGGCCTTCGTCATCGGGCAAAACGTCGGGCACGCCGCTGCGCACCGCCGCGACGAGAGAGTTGGTGGTGCCAAGGTCGATGCCGACAGCGAGTCGCCGCTGATGCGGCGCGGGCGCCATGCCGGGTTCGGAAATTTGCAGTAAAGCCATCTGGAATCTTCTTCGGGGTCCGTCGGGGGTTCATCGAAATCGATTAGGCCCCGGTCCTGATCATGTAAGTTCGCGTGTCGTTCGGGCTGCGCATTCGCGCAGCGCTAGTCAGACGGCTGGATTCGCGCGGCGCAATTCTACGCGTCGCGCTAGCTGTCGAGCCGTTCGATCTGCGTGCCGATCTCCGACGCCACGCGCTCGATGAACATCAGTTGCCGCACCGCTTCGCCTGCTGCCTGGTTCGAGCCGCTGTCGAGCAACGCGGACAGCTTCGCGAAGCGCGCCTTCTCTTCGTCGCGCAGTTCCGCGAGCAGCGCATCGAGCGCACCGACATTCTTCGCGGCCGACGCGTCTTCGATGCTCTCGCGCCATTCCATCTGTTGCATCAGGAATGCCGCCTCCATCGCCGTGTTGTTCTCCGCGCCGACGTCGACGCCACGCAGCGACAGCAGATAGCGCGCGCGCCTGAGCGGATCGCGCAGCGTCTGATACGCCTCGTTCGTGCGCGTCGCCCATTGCATCGCAATGCGCTTCTGCGCGTCGCCCGCCGCGGCGAAGCGGTCGGGATGCACCTGCGCCTGCACCGTGCGGTACGCGTGGTCGAGCGCGGACGCGTCGAGCGCGAATTGCTCGGGCAGATCGAAGAGTTTGAAGTGACTGTCGTTCAGCGAGGCCATCAGATTGGTTTGTCCGTCGAAAGCGTGTGGCGCAGATCAGGCAGGCATCTTCCGATGCTCGTGGCGAAATTGAAAAAAGGCGGCACAGGCCGCCTTTTCCGCGTAATTCGCGCGCTTACACGCGGAACGATTCGCCGCAGCCGCATTCGTCCTTCACGTTCGGATTGTTGAACCTGAAGCCTTCATTCAGCCCTTCGCGCGCGAAGTCGAGCTCGGTGCCGTCGATATAGGCGAGGCTCTTCGGGTCGACCACGATCTTCACGCCATTGCATTCGAACACCTGGTCTTCGGGCGCGAGTTCATCGACATACTCGAGCTTGTACGCGAGCCCCGAGCAACCCGTCGTGCGCACACCGAGCCGCAGTCCGACGCCCTTGCCGCGCCGGGTCAGATATTTCTGGACGTGCTGTGCTGCCTTTTCGGTCAACGTAATTGCCATAGCGTTTCTCAATGTGCGGCACGCCGTCGTTGCTCACGACCCGTGTCGCGACCCTGCCTGCATCTCAAATCGTTCCGGCGGGCGACGATTTCAAGTATCGGTCGCCACGCCTCGCCACTACCGCGCTCAAGCGACGCGCAATGCGCTTACGCCTGCTCGGCGCTCGCTGCTGCTGCGCCAGCCGTTTCGCCATGACGCTGCTTGTAGTCGGCAACCGCTGCCTTGATCGCGTCTTCCGCGAGGATCGAGCAGTGGATCTTCACCGGCGGCAGCGCCAGTTCTTCGGCGATCTGCGTGTTCTTGATCGTGAGCGCCTGATCGAGCGTCTTGCCCTTCACCCATTCCGTGACGAGCGAACTCGACGCGATGGCCGAACCGCAGCCATACGTCTTGAACTTCGCGTCCTCGATCACGCCGTCCGCGCCGACGCGGATCTGCAGCTTCATCACGTCGCCGCAAGCCGGCGCGCCGACCATGCCTGTACCGACGGTATCGTCGTCTTTCGCGAACGAGCCGACGTTGCGCGGGTTTTCGTAGTGGTCCAGAACCTTGTCGCTATATGCCATGTTGTCACTCCTTGATTCGATTCAACCTGCGTTCGTGATCGACTGATTCGGGCGCGCTCAGTGCGCGGCCCACTGGATCGTCGACAGATCGACGCCGTCCTTGTGCATTTCCCACAGCGGCGACAGATCGCGCAGCTTCGCGATCTTGCTCTTCAGCAGGTTGATCACGTAATCGACGTCCTGTTCCGTCGTGAAGCGGCCGACTGTGAAGCGGATCGAGCTGTGCGCCAGTTCGTCGTTGCGGCCGAGCGCGCGCAGCACATACGACGGCTCCAGCGAAGCCGACGTGCATGCCGAGCCCGACGACACCGCGACGTCCTTCACCGCCATGATCAGCGACTCGCCTTCGACGAAGTTGAAGCTGATGTTCAGGTTGTGCGGCACACGCTGTTCCATGTCGCCGTTCACATACGTTTCTTCGATCTCTTGCAGACCACGCAGCAGCTTGTCGCGCAGCATGCGGACGCGTTCGTTTTCCGTCGCCATTTCTTCACGCGCGATACGGAACGCTTCACCCATGCCAACGATCTGGTGCGTCGCCAGCGTGCCCGAGCGCATGCCGCGCTCGTGGCCGCCGCCGTGCATCTGCGCTTCGATGCGCACGCGCGGCTTGCGACGCACGTACAGCGCGCCGATGCCCTTCGGGCCATACGTCTTGTGCGCCGAGAACGACATCAGGTCGACCTTCAGCTTCTGCAGGTCGATTACGACCTTGCCCGTCGCCTGCGCCGCGTCGACGTGGAAAATGATGCCCTTCTCGCGGCAGATCTCGCCGATCGTCTCGATGTCCTGGATGACGCCGATCTCGTTGTTCACGTGCATCACCGACACCAGAATCGTATCCGGGCGCAGCACTGCCTTGAACGCGTCCAGATCGACCAGGCCGTCGTCCTTCACATCCAGATACGTCACTTCGAAACCTTCGCGCTCGAGCTCGCGGCACGTGTCGAGCACGGCCTTGTGCTCGGTCTTCACCGTGATCACGTGCTTGCCCTTCGTCTTGTAGAAGTGCGCAGCGCCCTTGATCGCGAGGTTGTCCGATTCCGTCGCGCCCGACGTCCAGATGATTTCGCGCGGGTCGGCGTTCACAAGCGCCGCGACGTTCTCGCGCGCTTCCTCGACGGCACGCTCCGCGTCCCAGCCGTATGCGTGGCTACGCGACGCCGGATTGCCGAACTGCTCGCGCAGATACGGAATCATCTTGTCCACCACGCGCGGATCGACAGGCGTCGTCGCGCTGTAGTCCATGTAAATGGGCAGGTGGGGAATGTCGTTATTCATCAATCGCTCCGGGGACATCAGTGCATTTGGCTTTGCGGTTCTGGCGTGCGCGTCTGATTGCGCGCTCGGTCAGCCGGCCATATTGAAAACGGAATTCGGACCTTTCGGCACCACGCGCGGCTCGACGGCGGGCGCTTCGGTGCGACGATCGCGCAGCACGGCCGTCGCGCCTTCGCGCGAGCGCTGCTGGTCGACCAGGTCTTTCAGGGAAACGGAGTCGAGATATTCGACCATCTTCTGATTCAGCGTCGACCACAACTCGTGCGTCATGCAATGGCCGTCGTGATGCTTCGTGCCCTCGCACGAGCCCTTGCCGCCGCATTGCGTGGCATCGAGCGGCTCGTCGACGGCGATGATGATGTCCGCCACCGTCACATCCTCAGCGCGACGCGCGAGGTTGTAGCCGCCGCCCGGCCCGCGCACGGATTCGACGATCTCGTGCCGGCGCAGCTTGCCGAACAGCTGCTCGAGGTAGGACAAGGAGATGTGTTGGCGCTGGCTGATACCCGCAAGCGTCACCGGGCCCTGCTCCTGGCGCAGGGCCAGGTCGATCATCGCCGTGACGGCGAAACGGCCTTTCGTGGTGAGTCTCATATCTGGTGGGAACCGCAATTCTCGACAAGTTTGGTCAAGTATAAATACATGACAGATTTAGTCAAGTATCCCCAATGTGATTTGGGTCATTCGCTTAACGAAAACTTTTGTTACAGGGTCAATTGGGGCCGAAGTGCCGCAATGAGGCCACGGCAGGCGGTTTCACATTGGTCCAGCACGATTTCGAAGCCCTCGCCGCCCCCGAAGTACGGATCGACGACTTCACGCGTATCGAAACCTGGCGCAACTTTTTCCACTTCATCCGCGACCGGCGCGCCTGCGTCGGTCGCAAACTCCATCAGCAGACGAATCTTGTCCCGCTGCGCGGGCGGACAGATCTGTCTGAGCGCCGCGACGTTTTTGTCGTCCATCGCGATGACCAGATCGAAACGCTCGAAATCGGCGGCGGTGATCTGACGCCCGCGAAATGTCGACAAATCGTAACCGCGACTTCTGGCCGCGCGCTGCGCGCGCTCGTCCGGCGCTTCGCCGATGTGCCAGTCGCCCGTGCCCGCCGAATCGACGATCACGCGATCAGTCAGCTTCGCCTCGGCCAGCATGCGCCGCATGACGCCTTCCGCAGTCGGGGAACGGCAGATGTTCCCAAGGCACACGAAGCAGATGGCGACCGTATTCATCGATGGCTGAGCGGCTCAGCCGCATGTGTCATAAAAGGTGAAACAGTGTCGCGATTATACAAAGCCGTGCAAAATCACGCCGGCGCCGCGCCAGCCTTGCCGATCACATCGGCTGGGCCGGCATGCGGGCGGCCGGGTGCATCGTGGAGGCGGGCATCGACGCTTCGCCGCCGACGTATCCGTAAGACACGGCGCGCGCCAGTTCCGCCGACACGCGGTCGGCCGCGAGCGGCGACTGCGACGATTGCGCACCCGCGTCGTTGTACAGATGCAGGTACGCAGCGGCCGCAAGCGGCACGATGATCGCCCAAGGCCAATACACCGATATTTTCTTTTTCATGATGTCGTTCTCTCAAAGCGGGCCGAGGTGCACAGACGCACTTTGCCCAGTCGAAATGGTAGATGAAGACGCAATCCGGAAAAACCCGCCCAAAGACAACGCTGCGTTGCGCCCAGATGAACAGTCGGACCACTGACCAGTTTGCAGCCGCCGCAGCCGTGCCTTTCGGTAGCCGAAAGAAATCCTTACAAAAGCACACACAGGTAATACGCAGCTGGCGCTACAAATAACGTATGGGCAATGTGCCTCTCGTCAGTCTGTCTAACACTCAAATGAAACGTCTTATTCCTTCTCTCGCACCCATTGCCGCGGCCGTCTGCGCGGCTGCAGCGCTCGGTGGCTGTGCCGCATATCCGTATGGCGGAGCCCCCGCCTATGGCTACGGCGACGGCTACTACGACCCTTACGGGGCGCCCGCATACGGCTATGCGGAACCGCCTGTGCAATCGAGCCTGTTCCTCGGCTTCGGCGGAGGCGGCTATTCCGGACGCGATTACGATCACCGTCATTGGGGCGGCTGGGGCGACCGCGGCCATGACCACGATCGCGGAAACTGGAACGGGAACGATCACCGCGGACCGAACGGCGGCGGCGGACCGCACGGACCGCCGCCGCAAGCGAACAACCCGCCGATGAACGCAGGCGGTGGCGGGCACGGCAGCCGGCCGCCGGCTCAGCCAGGCGGGGGGCAACCGCAAGGCGGCAACCGGGGCGGCGGAGATCGCGGCGGCAATTACCACAACCCCTGGGCCGGCGGCCAGAGCAGTTGGCATTGACGCGCGGCGCGAACCGGCCAACTGGCTCCTATGCGCCCAAAGAACAAGAGGCTGCATCGCTCAGGCGATGCAGCCTCTTTCTATTGATGTCTTCGGCGCCGACGATGCAGTCGACAAGCAGGCAGCAACCTATCCGATATGCGTCTTGCTCGCCGCATACAGCTCCCGGAACGTGCGTCCGACGGGCGCGGGCATCTCGCGCGTGTTCGTCCAGCCGGCGCCGAGCGGCAGCTTCGCGATCGACTTGCCGGTGCCGCCCATCCGCTCCAGGATTCGCACGGCGAGCTTCGTGAAAAGTCCGTATGCGGTCGGACGCATCGCGAGATAACCCCAGACGGCCAACCCGAACCGCTCCTGCCACGGCCGCAGATGACGCTCCATCTGCCGCTCGCGTAGCTTGCGCAGCAGATCCGACAGCGGAATGCCGACGGGGCACACGCTATTGCATTCCCCGCAGAGGGTCGCGGCCTGCGGCAGGTCGAGCGCCTTCTCGATGCCCACGTAGCTCGGCGTCAACACAGAGCCCATCGGCCCCGGATAAACCCAGCCGTACGTATGGCCGCCGACCTTCTGATACACCGGGCAGTGGTTCATGCACGCGCCGCATCGGATACAGCGCAGCATCTCCTGAAAGTCGCCGCCGATCAGCCCGGTGCGCCCGCCGTCGACGAGCACCACGTACATATGGTCCGGCCCGTCCTGATCGTCGGCCGCGCGCGGCCCCGTCAGCACGGAGAAATAGTTCGAGATGTCCTGCCCCGTCGCCGAGCGCGGCAGCAGACGCATGGCCGTCGCGAGATCCTCGAGCGTCGGCAGCACTTTCTCGATGCCCGTCACCGCGACGTGCACGCGCGGCATCACCGTGCACATGCCCTCGTTGCCCTCGTTGGTCACGAGCGCGACCGAGCCTGTTTCCGCGATCACGAAGTTGCCGCCCGTCACGCCCATGTCGGCCGTCATGAAATGCGGACGCAGCATCTCGCGCGCTTCGCGCGTCATCTCGGGGATTTCGGTCAGGCGCGGCCGCTGGTGCGTCTTCGCGAACAGATCGGCGATCTCTTCCTTGTCCTTGTGGACGACGGGCGCAATGATGTGGCTCGGCGGCTCGTTGTCGTTGATCTGGAGGATGTACTCGCCGAGATCGGTTTCGATCGACTGTACGCCCATCTGTCCGAGCACCTCGTTCAGGCGCATCTCCTCGGACACCATCGACTTCGTCTTGATCACCTTCTTCACGTCGTGCTTGCGCGCGATATCGGCGACGAGCTTCGCGGCTTCCTGCGTCGTCTCGGCGAGCAGCACGGTCACGCCACGCCGCGTGGCCTCGCGCTCGAACGCTTCGAGCCAGACGTCGAGGTTCTCCAGCGCGCGGTTGCGACGCTCCTTGAGCGCGGCGCGCGTCGCCGGAAAGTCGATCGCGGTCATCGCCGACGCACGCGCCGACACGAACTTCGTCGACAGCTTGGTCAGATTTTGCTGAAGGCGCTGGTCGGCGAGTTTCTGGCCCGCGCGCGCCTTGAACTGCATCGTTTGGACTTGCATGACGGCCTTGGGGATCGGGTTATCGGTGTTGACTGCCAGCTTGCTGACTGCCGTTGACTGCACTGCCCGGGCCAGAACGCGCGGCTTATGCGTCGCCCGCCAGCACCTGCGCGATATGCAGCACGCGCGTGGTCGTATCGCCCGTGCGGCGCAGGCGCCCTTCGATGTTCAGCATGCAGCCGAGATCGCCGAGCACGACGGTATTCGCGCCGCTTGCCTGGATGTTGCCGCATTTCTCGTCGACGATCGCCGTCGAGATATCGCCGAACTTCAGCGCGAAGGTGCCGCCGAAGCCGCAGCAGTGCTCGCAGTTCTTCATCTCCGTCACGGCGACGCCCGCCTGCGCGAGCAGCGCGCGCGGCTGCTCCTTGACGCCCAGTTCGCGCAGCCCCGAACACGAATCGTGATACGTGACGGGCCCGCGGAAGTCGCCCGGTGTCAGTTCGATCTTCGCGACGGTGGCGAGAAAATCGGTCAGCTCATAGACCTTCGGACGCAGACGCCCGAAGCGGCCCATCAGCTCCGGGTCATCCGCGAAGAGATCGCCGTAGTGCGTGCGGATCATCCCGCCGCAAGACCCCGACGGCACGACCACATAATCGTACTGCTCGAACTCGCGCAGCGTCTTTTCCGCGAGATCGCGCGCAAGGCCGCGATCGCCGGAGTTGTAGGCCGGCTGCCCGCAGCACGTTTGCGCCGGCGGCACGTAAACTTCGAAGCCCGCGCGCTCGATCAGCTTGATCGCGGAAAAGCCGATTTCGGGGCGCATCAGATCGATCAGGCAGGTGACGAAAAAACCGACTCGCATGAGTGCTCCTCCGGGGAAACGTCCCTGATTATCCGCTGTTTGGCGCGCAATACCAACGCGTGACGGCCCCTACGCGCAATGAACCCGCAGTGAGCCGCGCGACGCCGCCAGTCGACGACAATGTCGACCGGCGTTCGCTTTTTTCACAATACGAGATACAATCGGTTTTCCGCTGTTTGACGCGTCAACCGTCTAGTCTTATGAGCGACACGAACCCGGACCCCAAAACCTCGATCCAGGTGATCGAGCGCATGATGCGCCTGCTGGACGCCCTCGCCGCGCACAGCGATCCCGTCAGCCTGAAGGAACTCGCGCAGCGCACCGATCTTCACCCTTCCACTGCCCATCGGATCCTGAACGACATGGTGACGTGCCGTCTCGTGGACCGCTCGGACCCCGGCACTTACCGCCTCGGCATGCGGCTGCTGGAACTCGGCAATCTCGTGAAAGCGCGCCTGTCGGTGCGCGACGCAGCGCTGATGCCGATGCGCGAGCTACACCGAATGACGGGGCAGACCGTGAACCTGTCGGTGCGCCAGGGCGACGAGATCGTCTATATCGAACGCGCCTACTCCGAACGCTCGGGCATGCAGGTCGTGCGCGCGATCGGCGGCCGCGCGCCGCTGCATCTGACCTCCGTCGGCAAGCTCTTCCTCGCCGCGGACGAATCGACGCGCGTGCGCGCGTATGCGACGCGCACGGGCCTGTCCGGCCATACGCAGAACAGCATCACCGATCTGGCGAAGCTCGAACGCGAACTGCTGCACGTGCGCCAGCAAGCCTGCGCACGCGACAACGAGGAACTGGAACTGGGCGTGCGCTGCATCGCGGCGGGCATCTACGACGATACGGGCAAGCTGGTCGCCGGCCTGTCGCTTTCCGCGCCCGCAGACCGCCTGCAGGATTCCTGGCTCGGTCAGTTGAGCAAGACGGCGCTCGTGATTTCCGAATCGCTTGGCTATCACCCGCATGAGCAGCAGGCCGCTACGTCGCCGGCGCATTCCGCATGATTTGCGTGTTGCCGCGTACTGCGCGTGCAAGCACCGCTGCGAGCCGCTAGAACCGATGCAATTAAAAAAGCCCCGCTGATGCGGGGCTTTTTGTTGTGTCTCGTCGGGAGGTTTGCGCTCAGGTTCCTGCGCCGTTGGCGTCCGCGCTCGTGATGCGCTGTTCACCGCCGTTGTCGAGCCAGGTGCGCAGACGCTGAGCGTCGGCGAAACGCGAGTACTTGCCCGACGAATCGAGCAGCACCAGGATCATCGGACGGTCGTGGATCGTCGCCTGCATCACGAGGCACTCACCCGCTTCGTTGATGAAGCCCGTCTTCTGCAAGCCGATGTCCCACGACGAATTGCGCACCAGCGCGTTCGTGCTGTTGTACGCGATCGTGCGCTTGCCCGTGTACACATCGTAGCTGCGATCCGTCGAGAACCTGCGGATCATCGGATACTGATACGCGGCGTTGACCATCTTCACGAGATCGCGCGCGCTGGCCACGTTCTGGCTCGTCAGGCCCGTCGGGTTTTCGAAGTGCGTGTCGGTCATGCCGAGCGCCTTCGCCTTCGCGTTCATCGCCGCCATGAAAGCGGGACGGCCGCCCGGGAAATAGCGCGACAGCGCGGCTGCGGCGCGGTTTTCCGACGCCATCAGCGCGATGTGCAGCATGTCTTCACGCGAGAGCACCGAGCCGACGGACAGACGCGAGCCCGTGTTCTTCTCGTAATCGCGGTCTTCGTCCGTGACTTCGATCTGCTCGGTCATCGGCGCCTTCGAATCGAGCACGACCATCGCCGTCATCAGCTTCGTGATCGACGCGATGGGCACGACGGCGCGCGAGTTCTTGTCGAACAGCGTCTCCGACGTATTCTGGTCAACCACGTAAGCGACGCTCGAGCGCAGCATCAGCGCATCGGGTGTTTCGTGCAGCCCGAACGCCGTGCCGACGGACGGCTGACGCGGCTCGAACGCGACACGGCGAACGGCCGTGTGATGCCGGCCGTTCATCGTGTACGCGACACGGCGCTTCTTCGAAACGGGACGGGATTCTTCGTCGTTGGCGACGGCCGCTGCCTTCACGGCTTTCGACGACCGGCTGGAGACCTTCTCGGCAGCCGCCTTTTTGGACGCCTTCTTGCCTGCTTTCGCCGATTTGGCGGGAGCGGTGGCGGACGCGGCGAACGCGTCGACGGGTGCGGCAAAAGCCGCTGCGATGACCACCGAGGCAGCCACCGACAGAGCGGTGCTGAGCGCCGCGCCGTGCATCACTTTCAGTGACGAAAACATGTCGGTTTTCATTAGTGTTCTGTTTGGAGCGGCGAGAGAGTTTTCGCCAGTGTAGTAAAACAGTTAAAAATTAGCAATATTAAGCACTTATCGACCTTCCTTAAACCAAGTTGTCAGGCTTCGTTAAGAAAGACAATAAGCCACGGGTGTGTCATCGAAAATACCAATGACACGCCGGCACGTCGCCACTGCCTTGCCACTGAACGGGACTCACTCGATCAGCATATCGGCATATTCGACAGAAACTTGATCAGGGGAAGTACGGTCGCGTACGGTAGGGAATCGATCCGACTCGCAAACGTCCCGGAACGTTGCCGTCCGCACCCAATGCGCGTTTCGCAGACACCGCAAGCCGCCAACTTTTAAGCGACTACTGGAAACAACACATCGCGCGTTCGACCGGAATGGAGTTTTAACGTTCCGCTACGGTTTTCGGTTTACCTGAGAATTTTACCTTTTCGATCAAAAATGCGCCGCTGGCGTGCCGCCGCCTTTCGCGGCTTGGGAGAGCGCGTTTTTTGCGGCACCACATCAGTGCAAACCCTAGTGTGCGCACGCTTCACCGCAATGTCATAAACGCTACATAACCTACTGTTTTAGCAGCAGTTTCTATGCGTTGTGCGTTGCACAAAATAGTTCTTGACTTCCATCAGAGCCGTCCTAAAATGGGAACCGTTGCTGCGACGCACAACGCACTGCGGACCAGCGAACTCAACCCGATCTGCAGTTAACCCAACTCGGTCCGCGATAGACGGGCCGGTAATCCAGGAGCGTAAACATGACTCTGCTGACCCCTGAGCAATTCGCCGCAGCGCAGAAGGCAAATCTCGAAACCCTGTTCGGCCTGACCTCGAAGGCATTTGAAGGCGTCGAAAAGCTGGTCGAGCTGAATCTGCAAGTCGTCAAGTCGACGATCGCGGAAGGCCAGGAAAACGCACAACGCGCGCTGTCGGTGAAGGACGCGCAAGAACTGCTCGCGCTGCAAGCGGGCCTGACGCAGCCGGTGGCAGAAAAAGTTCTGTCGTATGGCCGTCACCTGTACGAAATCGCATCGGCTACGCAAGCTGAATTCGCACGCGTCGCTGAAGCGCAATACGAAGAGCAGAACAAGAAGATGCAAGCGCTCGTCGAGAACGTCGCGAAGAACGCACCGGCTGGTTCGGAAACGGCTGTCGCCGTGATCAAGTCGGCCATCACGGCTGCTAACACGACGTACGAAACGGTTCACAAGGCAACGAAGCAAGCTGTCGAAATCGCTGAAAGCAACTTCAACGCTGCTGCAACGGCTGCATCGAAGGCCGCTTCGCAAGCTGCTGCTCAGGCTTCGCGCACGGCAGCATCGGCCAAGAAGGCTGCTGTCTAAGAATCAACGAAACGGTTTCAACGGATCGGGCCTCACCCGCGCCTGACGGATGCGCCAGCATCCGTCGAGGCGCAGCCGCGAGAGACACTGTCGAAGTGACTGGCGGAACGGAATGGCGCCGCACGGTCAACGCTTCGGCGACCGGGCGGCCAGACGCTCCGATACGTTAAACAGCGTATCGTTTCCCCGGCTCAGGCCGGGATTTTTTTGCCTGCTCGCTGTGCGTTCGCTTTGCCATCTGCGTCGCCGCGCGTTTCATACAAGGCGTGACGGCGCGGCGGCAATTGCGACGCCAACGCGATGCCATGAAAAACGGCGCGCCCTCTTTCGAGGGACGCGCCGTTGTCACATGCGCTGATCGCGATAGCGGCGTGACGAACTCACGCCGCCCGCCGCTCACTTCTTCTTTTGCGGCGGCAGGTCCGTACAGACGCCTTCGTACAGTTCGGCGGCCATGCCGATCGATTCGCCGAGCGTCGGATGCGGATGGATCGTCTTGCCGATATCCGTTGCATCGGCACCCATCTCGATCGCGAGGCACACTTCGCTGATCAGGTCGCCCGCATTCAGGCCGACGATGCCGCCGCCAATCACGCGATGCGTCTCTTCGTCGAAGATCAGCTTCGTGAAGCCTTCGTCGCGGCCGTTGGCGATCGCGCGGCCCGACGCGGCCCACGGGAACACCGCCTTACCGTACTTGATGCCTTCGGCCTTGCACTGGTCTTCCGTCTTGCCCGCCCAAGCCACTTCCGGATCGGTGTAGGCCACCGACGGAATCTGCAGCGCGTCGAAGTACGCCTTTTCGCCGTGCGCCGCTTCCGCCGCGACGTGGCCTTCGTGCACGGCCTTGTGCGCGAGCATCGGCTGGCCGATGACGTCGCCGATCGCGAAGATGTGCGGCACGTTGGTGCGCTGCTGCTTGTCGACTTCGATGAAGCCGCGATCCGTCACGGCGACGCCCGCCTTGTCCGCGCCGATCTTCTTGCCGTTCGGGCTGCGGCCCACGGCGACGAGCACGAGGTCGTAGCGCTGCGGCTCGGCAGGCGCCTTCTCGCCTTCGAACGACACGTAGATGCCGTCGGCCTTCGCTTCCGCTGCCGTCGTCTTGGTCTTCAGCATCACGTTCGTGAAACGCTGGCTGTTGAACTTCTCCCAGACCTTCACGAGATCGCGGTCCGCGCCCAGCATCAGGCCGTCGAGCATTTCGACGACGTCGATCTGCGCGCCGAGCGTCGCATAGACCGTCGCCATTTCCAGCCCGATGATCCCGCCGCCGATCACGAGCATGCGCTTCGGAATCTGGGGCAGTTCGAGCGCGCCCGTCGAATCGACGACGCGCGGATCTTCCGGAATGAACGGCAGCTTCACGGCTTGCGAACCGGCCGCGATGATCGCCTGCTTGAAACGGACGACCTTCTTACCGCCCTCGCCCTGCACTTCCATATGATGCGGATCGACAAACGTGCCGACGCCCGTGACGACTTCGACCTTGCGCGCCTTCGCCATGCCGGCGAGACCGCCCGTCAGTTTCTTGACGACGCCCGACTTGAAGTCGCGCAGCTTGTCGAGATCGATCTGCGGCTTGCCGAACGAGATGCCGTGCGCTGCGAGTTCGTCCACTTCGTCCATGACGAGCGCCGTGTGAAGCAGCGCCTTCGACGGAATGCAGCCGACGTTCAGGCACACGCCGCCGAGCGTCGGATAACGTTCGACGAGCACCGTTTTCATGCCGAGGTCGGCCGAGCGGAACGCGGCCGAGTAACCGCCGGGGCCCGCGCCGAGCACGAGCATGTCGCACTCGATGTCGGCCGAGCCGGAATAGCTGCCCGCTTGCGGCGCGGGCGCAGCAGCGGGAGCCGGTGCGGGAGCCGCTGCCTTCGGCGCAGCCGCCGGCGCGCCCGCGCCTTCCAGCAGCACGATCACAGTGCCTTCGGACACGGCATCGCCGACCTTGACCTTCACTTCCTTGACCACGCCAGCTGCGGGGCTCGGAACGTCCATCGTCGCCTTGTCCGATTCGAGCGTGATGAGCGACTGCTCCTTCTCGACGCGGTCGCCGGCCTTCACGGCGATTTCGATGACGGGCACATCCTTGTAGTCGCCGATATCCGGCACCTTGATTTCCTGCACGCCGCCGCCCGCCGTCGATGCGGCTGCGGGCGCGGGCGCAGGCGCCCCCTTCTCCGGTTCCTTGCTGGCCTTCGCTTCACCAGACGTTTCGACGACGGCGATGACAGTGCCCTGCGAGACCTTGTCGCCGGCCTTGATGCGGACTTCCTTGACGGTGCCGGCCGTATCGCTCGGCACTTCCATCGAGGCCTTATCCGATTCGAGCGTCAGCAGCGACTGCTCTTTTTCGATCGTGTCACCCGGCTTGATATTGACTTCGATGACATCGACGTCCTTAAAATCGCCGATGTCCGGCACCTTCACTTCGACGAGACTCATAGTGTCCCCTTCTCTTATTGACCGTGTTGAAAGAAGGCCGCCAAAACGCCGAACCCGCGACACGAAGCGCAGGCCCGACGCCGTCCGCCAGCAGGCGAGACGGCAACGCAGGCTCGACGAACGCGCCTGAACGAACGCATTGACGCGAGGTTCAGGCGACGGCCATCACATCAACAATCAAAGAATCACACGCCGGAAATCGGCAAGAATCGACCCGAGGTACGCATTGAAGCGCGCGGCTTCCGCACCGTCGATCACGCGATGGTCATACGACAGCGACAACGGCAGCGTCAGACGCGGCACGAACTGCTTGCCGTCCCAGACCGGCTTCATCGCGCTGCGGGACAGGCCCAGGATCGCGACTTCGGGTGCGTTGATGATCGGCGTGAAATTCGTGCCGCCGATGCCGCCGAGCGACGAGATCGAGAAGCAGCCGCCTTGCATCTGGTCGGGCTTGAGCTTGCCCTCGCGAGCGAGCTTCGACAGCTCCGCCATTTCCTTCGCGATATCGACGAGGCCCTTCTTGTCCGCATCGCGGATCACGGGCACGACGAGACCGTTCGGCGTATCGGCGGCAAACCCGACGTGGTAGTACTGCTTGAACACGAGGTTGTCGCCGTCGAGGCTCGCATTGAACGTCGGGAATTTCTTGAGCGCCCCGACGACGGCCTTGATCACGAATGCGAGCATCGTGAACTTCACGCCTGCCTTTTCGTGCTCCTTGTTCAGTTGCACGCGCAGCGCTTCGAGGTCGGTGATGTCCGCTTCGTCGTTGTTCGTGACATGCGGAATCATCACCCAGTTGCGATGCAGGTTCGCGCCGGAAATCTTCTTGATGCGTGACAGCGGCTTCGGATCGATCGGGCCGAACTTCGTGAAGTCGATCTTCGGCCACGGCAGCAAGCCGAGCTCGCCGCCGCCCGCGCCAGCCGGCGCTGCAGCCGCGGCGGGCGCCGCGCGCTGGCCCGTCATCACGCCCTTGACGAACGCGGTGACGTCGTCCTGCGTAATGCGTCCCTTCGGACCCGTGCCTTGCACGCGCGACACGTCGACGCCCAGCTCGCGCGCGAACTTGCGCACCGACGGCGACGCATGGCTCGCGCGATACGCGCCGCCTTCGCCTGCCGGAATGACGGGCGCCTGCGCGAGCGCGGAAGGCTGAGCGGGTGCCGGCGACGGCGCGGCGGGCGCGTCCGACGGCGCTTCTTCGCGCTTCGCCGCAGCGGGCGCGGCAGCCGGAGCCGGTGCGCCGGCGCCGCCTTCGGCTTCGAGCAGTACGATCAGCGTGCCTTCGGAGACGGCATCGCCGACCTTGACCTTCACTTCCTTGACGACGCCGGCGGCCGGGCTCGGCACATCCATCGTCGCCTTGTCCGATTCGAGCGTGACGAGCGACTGCTCCTTCTCGACGCGATCGCCGACCTTCACGGCGACTTCGATCACGGGCACGTCCTTGTAGTCGCCGATATCCGGCACCTTGATTTCCTGCACGCCGCCTGCCGTCGATGCAGCAGCGGGAGCGGGAGCAGCCGCCGGAGCGGGCGCCGCGGCAGGCGCGGGCGCGGCCGCTCCGTTGCCTTGCGCGGGCTTCGCGGCAGCGGCACCGCCTTCGCCGTCGAGCAGCACGATCAGCGTGCCTTCCGACACCGTATCGCCAAGCTTGACCTTCACTTCCTTCACCTTGCCCGACGCCGGGCTCGGCACATCCATCGTCGCCTTGTCGGATTCCAGCGTGACGAGCGACTGCTCTTTCTCGACGGTATCACCCGCCTTCACCAGCACCTCGATTACAGGAATGTCCTTGTAATCGCCGATGTCCGGTACCTTGACTTCGATCGCTTGGCTCATTGTTTTCTGTCTCCAGGGCCGCGCGCACCACGACCGCCCGCTTCGGGCGGCGAGGTGCGCGTCAGGGGCTCGCGGGGGCGATGCCTTAGACGGTCATCGGGTTGGGTTTGGACGGATCGAGGTTGTACTTCTTCAGCGCGTCGGCCACGACCTTGCGCTCGATCGTACCCTCATCGGCCAGCGCGTTCAGCGCAGCGACCGTGGTCCAGTAGCGGTCGACTTCGAAGAAGTGACGCAGCTTCTCGCGCGTATCCGAACGGCCGAAGCCGTCCGTGCCCAGCACGACGAAGCGTTGCGGCACGAATGCGCGGATCTGCTCGACGAGCGCGCGGACATAGTCGGTCGAGGCGACGACGGGGCCCTTCGCGTCCTTCAGCAGCTTCTCGACGTGCGACAGCTTCTTTTCAGCCAGCGGGTTCAGCAGGTTCTGACGCTGCACTTCGTGGCCTTCGCGCGCGAGTTCGGTGAAGCTCGGCACGCTCCACAGGTCGGCCTCGACGCCCCAGTCGTTCTTCAGCAGGTCGGCGGCGGCGATCACTTCGTTGAAGATCGTGCCCGCACCCATCAGCTGCACGCGCGGCGCCTTCGCGTTGTCCGCGCCCTTGCGGAATGCGTACATGCCCTTGATGATGTCCTTCGCCACGCTCTCGCCCTGCGGAATCGCCGGGTGCTCGTAGTTCTCGTTCATCACCGTGACGTAATAGAACACGTCTTCCTGCTCATGCACCATGCGGCGCAGACCGTCCTGCATGATGACGGCGAGTTCGTAGCCGAACGTCGGGTCATAGCTGATGCAGTTCGGCACCGATGCCGCCCACAGCAGCGAGTGGCCGTCTTCGTGCTGCAGGCCTTCGCCGTTGAGCGTCGTGCGGCCCGCCGTGCCGCCCAGCAGGAAGCCGCGCGAACGCATGTCGCCCGCGGCCCAGGCCAGATCGCCGATGCGCTGGAAGCCGAACATCGAGTAGAAGATGTAGAACGGAATCATGATCTCGCCGTGCGTCGAGTACGACGTCGCCGCTGCGATCCAGTCCGACATGCCGCCCGCTTCGTTGATGCCTTCCTGCAGGATCTGGCCGGTTTCCGATTCCTTGTAGAACATCAGCTGATCGGAGTCTTCCGGCACGTACTTCTGGCCGTCCTGATTCCAGATGCCGATCTGACGGAAGAGACCCTCCATGCCGAACGTACGCGACTCGTCCGGCACGATGGGCACGACGCGCTTGCCGATCGCCTTGTCCTTCAACAGGATGTTGAGGATGCGGACGAACGCCATCGTCGTCGAAATCTCGCGGCCTTCGCCCGTGCCCTTCAGCAGCGGCTCGAATGCGTCGAGCGCCGGGACGGGCAGCGATTCCGCCTTCTGGCGGCGCGCCGGCAGATAGCCGCCCAGGTCCTGACGGCGGGCGCGCATGTATTCGAGTTCCTTCGAGCCTTCCTCGAACGTGAGGTACGGCACGTGTGCGATCTCCTCGTCCGAGACGGGCAGACGGAACTGGTCGCGGAAGTGCTTGAGCGCCTCCACCTGCATCTTCTTCTGCTGGTGGGTGATATTCATCGCCTGGCCGGCTTCGCCCATGCCGTAGCCCTTGATCGTCTTCGCGAGGATCACGGTCGGCTGGCCCTTCTTCTGCGTCGCCGCGTGGAATGCCGCGTAAATCTTGTGCGGATCGTGGCCGCCGCGGTTCAGGTTCCAGATGTCCTCGTCGGACCAGTCGGCGACGAGCGCCTTCAGTTCCGGCGTATTGAAGAAGTGCTCGCGGACAAACGCGCCCGACTCCGACTTGTACGTCTGGTATTCGCCGTCGACGACTTCCATCATCCGGCGCATCAGCGCGCCCGACTTGTCGCGCGCGAAGAGCGCGTCCCAGCGGCTGCCCCAGATCACCTTGATGACGTTCCAGCCCGCGCCGCGGAATTCGCTTTCCAGTTCCTGGATGATCTTGCCGTTGCCGCGCACGGGGCCGTCGAGGCGCTGCAGGTTGCAGTTGATCACGAACACGAGGTTGTCGAGACGCTCGCGGCCGGCCATGCCGATCGCGCCGAGCGATTCCGGCTCATCCGTTTCGCCGTCGCCGAGGAACGCCCACACCTTGCGGCCGTCCGTCTTCGCGATGCCGCGCGCCTGCAGGTACTTCATGAAGCGCGCCTGGTAGATCGCCATGATCGGGCCGAGACCCATCGACACCGTCGGGAATTGCCAGAAGTCGGGCATCAGCCACGGGTGCGGATACGACGAGATGCCCTCGCCGCCCACTTCCTGGCGGAAGTTGTCAAGCTGCTTGTCGGACAGGCGGCCGAGCAGGAACGCGCGCGAGTACACGCCCGGCGACGAGTGGCCCTGGACGAACACGAGGTCGCCGCCATGATCGTTGGACGGCGCGTGCCAGAAGTGGTTGAAGCCGACGTCGTACAGCGTCGCAGCCGACGCGAACGATGCGATATGGCCGCCGACGTTGGTTTCCTTGCCGGCGCGCAGCACCATCGCCATTGCGTTCCAGCGCGTGTACGAGCGGATGCGGTGCTCGATGTCCTGGTCGCCGGGGATCTTCGCCTGGTTCGCGACGGGGATCGTGTTGATGTACGGGGTGTTGGCGGAGAACGGCAGATGCTCGCCATGCACGCGGGCAAATTCGATCTGCTTCTCGATGAGGTAGTGAGCGCGGTCGGGACCGACAGCAGAAATCACGCCATCTAGCGCTTCGAGCCATTCGGCGGTTTCTTGCGGGTCGCCATCGTCTTTGGCGTTGGCGACGTACTTCATGACTTCGTCGGGTACAGCGGACATGCTCGTCTCCTGGATATGGGGAACGCACTGTGAACAGGCGACGCGGACGAACCTCGACCGCGGCAGCTTCCGGCCGATTGTAATAAGGCCCACAACGCCTGCGCAAGGAAATTTTCAGATTACGAGAGCGTTTCTCATAATGCGGAAAATTGTTGCGGCGCACCCTGGTTTGACTGCCCATCAGCGAGTACGTCGGCTAGTTTGCGCCCGATTGCGCAACTTTCATCGCTTTTTTGCGGCAATTGCGTGTCAGCCGCTGCGCTACAATGCGAGCCATGTTGACCGATCGGCTTTTCGCACGCTCGGCGCGCTCCGCCGGATCGCCGGCGGACTCGTCGCCCTCTCGCTGGCACCACGGACCCTGGTGGTCGAACTCCTATTTGCTGACGCCGCTCCTGTCGATCCTCGTTTTCCTGGTCGTCATGAGCCTGATTTTGTGGAGCCTGAACCGGCGCGAACAGCAGCAGCAGGAAGACACGCTTTACCGCAATGTCGCGTGGGCGCAGCAGCAGATCCGTCTGTCGATGACGGGCGCGCAGGAGCAGCTACAGGCGCTCTCGCGCGATCTCGTCTCCGGTCGCGCCGATCCGCATTCTTTCCAGGTGTCGACGGCCGACATCATGCAGGGGCATCCCGAGATCCTCTACATGAACTGGTACACGAGCGCGCAGCAGCCGCGCTGGCCGAACAACGCGCTGCCGGGCCTGGGCCAGCGCCTCGCCAAGCCCAATGACCAGCAGATGGACGAAGCCGTCAAGGCCGCGTTCGCCGAAGCGCGCAACACGCGCCGCCAGGTTTATTCGCCGCTGATGTACGACGATGTCGGCAACGGCTATATCACGTTGCAAACCCCTGTCTATCGCGACCGCGATTTCCTCGGCACGGTCGCCGCCGTGTTCTCGATCGAAGGGATACTGAAGCGCGACATCCCGCCCGAGCTGTCGGCGAAGTACAAGATCTCGATCATCGACATCAACAACCGCGAGCTGGCCACCACGTCGACGCGCCCGCGCCTGCCGCGCGACGCGTACTACGACCTGCCGCTCGATCCGCCCGGACAAGGCGTGTCGGTGCGCGTCTATGCGTATCCGCAGATGACCAACTTCACGAACAACACGCTCGTGTGGCTGGTCGCGGGGCTGTCGTGCTTCGTGCTGTGGAGTCTGTGGAGCCTGTGGAAGCACACGCGCCAGCGCTTCGAGGCGCAACAGGCGCTGTACGCCGAAGCGTTCTTCAGGCGTGCGATGGAAAACTCGGTGCTGATCGGCATGCGCGTGCTCGACATGCACGGCCGCATCACGCATGTCAATCCCGCGTTTTGCCGGATGACGGGCTGGGACGAAAGCGATCTCGTCGGCAAGAACGCGCCGTTCCCCTACTGGCCGCGCGATTCGTACCCGGAGATGCAGCGGCAGCTCGACATGACGCTGCGCGGCAAGGCGCCCTCTTCCGGGTTCGAACTGCGCGTGCGTCGCAAGGACGGCTCGCTGTTCCATGCGCGCCTGTATGTATCGCCGCTGATCGACAGTTCGGGACGGCAAACGGGCTGGATGTCGTCGATGACGGACATCACGGAGCCGAAGCGCGCGCGCGAAGAACTCGCCGCCGCGCACGAACGCTTCACGACGGTGCTCGAGAGCCTCGATGCCGCCGTCTCCGTGCTCGCCGCCGACGAAGCCGAACTGCTGTTCGCGAACCGCTACTACCGGCATCTGTTCGGCATCCGTCCCGACGGCCATCTCGAACTCGCGGGCGGCGGCAGCTTCGACAGCTCCGCTGCGTCGTCGGACTCGATCGACATGGTCGACGCGTTCGCGGGCCTGCCCGCCGCCGCGCTCACCGAAAGCACGGCCGACGCGCAGGAAGTCTACGTGCAGGGCATCCAGAAATGGTTCGAGGTGCGCCGCCAGTACATCCAGTGGGTCGATGGCCACCTCGCGCAGATGCAGATCGCAACCGACATCACGACGCGCAAGCAGGCACAGGAACTCGCGCGCCAGCAGGACGAAAAGCTGCAGTTCACGAGCCGCCTGATGACGATGGGCGAGATGGCGTCGTCGCTCGCGCACGAGTTGAACCAGCCTCTCGCGGCCATCAATAACTATTGCTCTGGAACCGTGGCGCTGGTTAAATCTGGTCGGACAACTCCCGACAACCTGTTACCAGTGCTCGAAAAGACCGCGCAGCAGGCGGTTCGGGCCGGCATGATCATCAAGCGCATCCGCGAATTCGTGAAACGCAGCGAACCGAAACGACAGGCCACCCGCGTCGCCGACATCGTCGCCGACGCCGTGGGTCTCGCCGAGATCGAAGCGCGCAAGCGCCGCATCCGCATCGTGACGGACATGCGCTCGCGCCTGCCCGTGATCTATGTCGATCCGGTGCTG
Organism: Paraburkholderia phymatum; assembly: GCF_038900715.1. Taxonomy (GTDB): domain Bacteria; phylum Pseudomonadota; class Gammaproteobacteria; order Burkholderiales; family Burkholderiaceae; genus Paraburkholderia; species Paraburkholderia phymatum_A. The sequence goes on from NZ_JAYMRZ010000008.1 coordinate 309,530, forward strand.
ATCGAGCAGGTGCTCGTGAACCTGCTGAAGAACGCCGCGGAAGCGATGCACGACGCGCGGCCCGATGCCGTCGACCCTGTCATTCGCGTCGTCGTGCGGCTCGACTCCGGCTTCGTGTGCATCAGCGTCGTCGACCAGGGTCCGGGCGTCGACGAAGCCACGGCCGAGCGTCTCTTCGAACCGTTTTACAGCACCAAGTCCGACGGCATGGGCATGGGGCTGAACATTTGCCGTTCGATCATCGAATCGCATCGCGGACGCCTGTGGGTGGTGAACAACGTCGAGTCCGACGGCCACATCACGGGCGCCACTTTCCATTGCAGTCTGCCTATTGGAGAGCCTGACGGCCCGAGCAACGGCGGGTCCGAGGCGCCGACACCACAAACCGTTACGGGAGAGCTATGAACACCCCAGTTACCACACAGGAAACCGTGTTTGTCGTCGATGACGACGAAGCGGTGCGAGATTCACTGCGCTGGCTGCTGGAGGCGAACGGCTATCGCGTTCAATGCTTCTCCGCCGCGGAGCAGTTCCTCGACGCATGGCAACCGCATCAGCATCCTGGCCAGATCGCGTGCCTGATTCTCGACGTGCGGATGTCGGGCATGAGCGGCCTCGAATTGCAGGAGCGCCTGATCGCCGACAACACGCTGCTGCCCATCATCTTCGTGACGGGTCACGGCGACGTGCCGATGGCCGTGTCGACGATGAAGAAAGGCGCGATGGACTTCATCGAAAAGCCGTTCGACGAAGCCGAACTGCGCAAGCTCGTCGAGCGCATGCTCGACAAGGCGCGCAGCGAAAGCACCAGCGTCCAGCAGCAGCGTGCCGCCGCCGAGCGCCTCGGCAAGCTCACGGCGCGCGAGCATCAGGTGCTCGAGCGCATCATCGCGGGCCGCCTGAACAAGCAGATCGCCGACGACCTCGGCATCAGCATCAAGACGGTCGAAGCGCATCGCGCGAACATCATGGAAAAGCTCAACGTGAACACGGTGGCCGACCTGCTGCGTCTCGCGTTGTCTAACAAGCCGCAGCAGGCGCAGTAACGCCAGCGCGCCGCGCGGGCGTCATCACGTGATGGCGGCCCCGCAGCCCGGAGCCCTCGCCCGCCATTTTGCTTGCGTGTTGCGCGGGCGTCCGAAGCGTCGTTGATGGCATCATGCGGCGCTGCTTTCGCGGCGCCCTTCGTCGATTCCCCTTCTTACCCTCGCCTCTCGTGCGTGTTCGCATCTCTATCGTGCGCCGTTTTGCGCGCGGCGCCGCTCTTCATTAGTGATCCAAACTAAAACGTATCGCCTGACGAGCCGCGTTTTCATACATCGCCTCGCTCTGTCGCCGTTTTCGCTATCAACGCTCGATGCGCGCGACATACATCGTTCACATCGCCGGCTCACATCGCGCTTGCACGCGCACCTCACTTCCATTATCAGTCGATCTACACCGTCGTTACCTCATCGCTCCATTGCCACAACACGCGTCGCGGCGCATGTCGGATTCGACTGACACCCGCCGCGCTCACAACGCAGCAAGGAGGTTCTCACCGTGAATCGATACGAACGCTACCGGCCCCGCACATGGCTGCTTTGCGCCGCGCTTGCGGGCATGCCGCTCGCCGTGTGCATCGTCGCACCCGTTGACGCCGTCGCGCAGACACCCGCGAAAGTCTCGAGCCAGCAACTCGATTCGCTGACGGCACCCATCGCCCTCTACCCCGATGCGCTGCTCGCGCAGGTGTTGATGGCATCGACCTTTCCGCAGGACGTCGAAGCGGCCGCCGCGTGGTCGAAGTCGAACACGCAGTACAAGGGCGACGATGCCGTCAAAGCCGTCGCATCGGAACCGTGGGACCCGAGCGTGCAATCGCTCGTCGCGTTCCCGCAGGTGCTCGCGACGATGGCCTCGAAGCTCGACTGGATCACGCAGCTCGGCAACGCGTTTCTCGCGCAGCCGAACGACGTGATGGACTCCGTGCAGCGGCTGCGCAAGCAGGCGCAATCGGCGGGCAATCTGAAGACGACCGAGCAGCAGAAGGTGATCGTCGAGCAGAACACGATCCAGATCCAGCCGGCCAATCCGGAAGTGGTCTACGTGCCGACGTACAACCCCACGGTCGTCTACGGCGCGTGGGCTTATCCCGCCTATCCGCCCGTGTACGTGCCGCCTCCTCCCGGCTACGCGATCGCGTCGGGCTTCGCGGCGGGGCTTGCGTTCGGCGCGGGCGTGGCCGTCGTCAATTCGCTGTGGGGCGGATTCAACTGGAACAACCATGACGTCAACATCAACGTCAATCGTTACAACAACGTCAACGTCAACAACCGGATCAATTCGAACACCGCGACTTCGAACTGGAACCGCAACGCGAATATCAACCGCAACAACGCGAACATCAATCGCAACAATGCCAACATCAACAACAATCTGGCCGCTCAGCGCGATCAATATCGCGGACGCGACGCATCGCGCGCGCAGGCACAGCAGACGCTGCAGAACCGCACCGGCCAGAACCTGAGCGGCAACGCGAGCCAGCGCGTGCAGAACATCCATCAAGGGGGCGCGAACGCGGGCGAGATCCGCAACAGCGCGCAGAACCTGAACCGCGACAACGCATTGCGCGGCGCCGGCGATGGCGCTGGCTCGCGGCAGGACTTGCAGCGCGGACAGGCAAGCCGTCAGTCGCTCGCGAGCAACGGTGGCGCGAGCAACCGTGTCGGCGCGGGCGGAGGCGGTCAGCAGTTCAGCGGCGGCGAGGCGGGAGGCGGCCGGCTCGGGGCCGGCGGCGCAGGACAGGCGGGCGGCGGCTTCAGCGGCGGAGGAGGCGGAGGAGCCAGGGGCGGTGGCGGCTTTGGCGGCGGCGCAGGCGGCGGCGGACGCCAGTTCCATCGACGCTGAGCGAACGATCACGAACAGTCACGAGCAATCGCAACCCGTCGCGAACGATCACGAATGATCGCCAGGAGGCACACATGATCCGCATTTCGACCCACCGCCCACCGCGCGCGCTGCTTTGCGCGCGTCGGATCGCGCCGCGCGCGGCCCTTTCACGGGCTCCATCCGATTCACCCGTCCTGCCGTTTGCGCGCGCATCGAATGCGCTCGCGGCCGTCGTCGCCATGACGATGATCGCCGCCGCGCAACCCGCCGCTGCGCAGGCCGTCTATCCGACGCCCGACGCGGCCGCCAGCGCGTTTGCCGACGCGCTCGCGACGAACGACCATCCGGCGATGGAGAAAGTGCTCGGCAAGAACTACGGCCGCTACATCCCGACGACCAACGTCGGCGAGGACGACATCTATGCGTTCCTCGGGCAATGGGCGAACGGCCATCAGATCGTCGACGATCCGGCGCCGCGCCACGGCCGCAAGAGCGTGCATCTGGCCGTCGGCAAGGACGGCTGGACGCTGCCGATTCCGATCGTGCAGAGCGCGCGCGGCTGGCAGTTCGACACGCCCGCCGCCACTGACGAGATGCTCACGCGCCGCATCGGCCGCAACGAGCGCGCGGCGATTCTCACGTCGCTCGCCTACGTCGATGCGCAAAACGACTATCGAAGCCAGACGCAGCACTACGCGCAGAAGTTCATCAGCTCGCCCGGCCAGCGCGACGGACTCTACTGGCCCACGGCGCCCGGCGAACCCGACAGCCCGCTCGGGCCGCTCGCCGCGACGATGCCGCACCAGGTCGCGCCGGGCGAAGCGTACAACGGCTATCACTACCGCATCCTGACGTCGCAGGGCGCGAACGCCGAGGGCGGCGCGCAGAACTACGTGCAGGATGGTGCGCTGTCGAAAGGCTTCGGCCTTGTCGCGTGGCCGGCGGAATACGGCAAGACGGGCGTGATGAGTTTCATCGTCAACCAGAACGGCCAGGTCTACGAGAAGAATCTCGGCGCGCAGACGTCACGCGCGGCGAACGCGATCACGTCGTTCAATCCCGATAAGTCGTGGACAGCGACGCAGCCCTGACCCCGCATTGAACGTACTTCGAACGTACTTCGAACGCGCGTTGAAATCTTCGCGACGACCGCGCGTCGCACTGGCCGCTTGCCTCGGCGGTGGCCAGTGCGCTGATCCACGAAGCCAACCGATCCCATCCCCGACGGTATAATGTCGAACTTCGCTGCGGCGCGGTTTTCGCGCCGTGCGCTTTTCGGCACGCGACCTGTTCCTGCCTCCGAGCGCCATCCGTGCGATTCGCGACGGCCGCGCGAGAGCGCATGTCGCGAACGCGCGCGCAGCACGCGCTGCATGCGCGGCAACGTGACCACACGCCCCGCGCCTGCCCGCCCCGCCCGCATTCCGAACACCGTATCTCGACCGACCATGACAGCCAAACTGATCGACGGCATCGCCCTTTCCAAGACCCTGCGCGCCGACGTCGCCACGCGCGCCGCCGCCCTCACCGCCCGCGGACATCAGCCCGGTCTTGCCGTCGTGCTCGTCGGCGACAACCCCGCCAGCGAGGTCTACGTCCGCAACAAGGTAAAAGCCTGCGAGGACAACGGACTCTTCTCGTCTTACGACCGCTATCCCGCGAGCATGTCGGAGGCGGAACTACTCGCGCGCATCGACGGACTGAACCGCGATCCGAAGATTCACGGCATCCTCGTGCAACTGCCGCTGCCCGCGCATATCGACAGCCACAAGGTGATCGAAGCGATTGCGCCCGAGAAGGACGTCGACGGCTTTCACGTCGCGAACGCGGGCGCGCTGATGACGGGCAAGCCGCTCTTTCGCCCGTGCACGCCGTATGGCGTGATGAAGATGTTCGAAGCCCACGGCATCGAGTTGAGCGGCGCGAACGCCGTCGTGATCGGACGCTCGAACATCGTCGGCAAGCCGATGGCGCTGCTGCTGCTCCAGGCGAACGCGACGGTGACGGTCTGCCATAGCAAGACGCGAGATATCGCCGCATACACCCGCAATGCCGATATCGTCGTGGTCGCGACGGGCCTGCGCAACACGCTGACGGCCGACATGGTGAAGCCGGGCGCAACCGTGATCGACGTCGGCATGAATCGCGACGATCTCGGCAAGCTGTGCGGCGACGTCGATTTCGCGAGCGTCAAGGAAGTGGCCGGCCATATCACGCCCGTGCCGGGCGGCGTCGGCCCGATGACGATCACGATGCTGCTCGTCAACACGATCGAAGCCGCCGAGCGCGCGGCAGGCCAGGCCTGAGCGGTCCCTCGGGACAACCACCCTCTTTCGTCGAATCGCGCGGATCGCCATAGCCATCCGCGCGCGCGGCGTCAGCCCTTTAACGCATCATCAGAAAGGCGGCCAGCGGACAGTCAGATCCGCTGCCGTCGTCGGCGCGTTTTCGGCCGTCGCGTTGCGCTCGCGTTTGCGCGCCGCGCTGCGTGCGAGCCGCGCGCGGCACCCGTTCATCGCGGGCCGCTCGATCCAGCGCGACGACAGCGCCGCACACGCAACGATGAACGGCGCGCTGACCAGTATCGACAGCAGCGGCGGCATGCGCGGCGCGAGGGCCGCGACGCACTGCTGCACCATGAACCCATACAGATAGATCGCGTAAGAATAATCATGGCGCGGCACCCAGCGGCGCAACGCTGGCGTCACGCTCACCCACAGCAGTCCGTAGACGAACGCGAGATAGAACAGCGCTTGCGCACCCGCCGTATCGCGAAACACGAGAAACACCAGCATCAGTCCGAGCGCGGCCAGTCCGTTGATGTTCACATGCTCGCGCCATCCATAGAGCAGCATGCCGAGAAAGAAGAACGGCTCGGGGAAAAAAGAATAGCCGCCCGCCTTGTCCGCGAAATCGCGCCAGCCTATGTGCAGTTCCGCGACGTTCACGCGCAGCGAAAACGCGGCCGCCGCGAGCAGCACGGCGATCAGGCTGCCCTTGCGCGTCGACAGCAGACCGAACGCGCCCGTGACCAGCACGAGCAGATAGCAGCGCACTTCGAGCGGCAACGTCCATAGCGGCGCGCACACGTCGTGTGCGAAACGGTTGTGCTCGAACACGCCCGGCAGCGTCCAGCCGCGCTTCATCACGAGCGTCGAGAAATAGTCGAGATTGCGCCACGTGCTGCCCGAAGAAAAATAGCCGTGCAGCGTGAGCGTCGTGAAGATCGGCCCGACGATGAAGATCGCCACCAGCGACGCGCCGACCAGCGCCGGCAGCAGACGCGCAAGACGCAACGCGATAAAGCGTGGCACCGAGCGCTGCCTGTCGAAGCTCGCGCTGACCAGCAGTCCGCTCAGCAGAAAGAACGCGTATACGCCGAGACTGCCCGCGCCGTCGAACCCCAACGCAGACGCGACGCCGTCGGTCGCGTCCGTCCTCTGGACCACGTAGGCATGGCAATACACGACGGCGCACGCAGCGACCAGTCGCACGAGATCGAAGTTGTTGGCGTCGCGAGCGAGCGCGCGCGAGAGAGTGCTCGAAGGCGGAGTCATCGGGATGCTACCTGCTGCGAAGCGGCCGCCGCGCAACGGCGAGCGGCAATTGAAGGATGCGCGATCGGCGCGAACCGGCGTGAACGACAGATACGCGCGAGACATACGCAAGGCGCACGCGAAACATACGCAAGACACGAGACGCGCGCGCCGACCACTCTACGATGCGCGAAAATCCCTGTTGCGACCGTTCGCTTGCCCACTTTCCCGTTCTGGTACAAATATGCGTGAGCCCGCAGCTTCTGCGCGCGGGTGGCAGTTCTGATAATTTGTGCTGCAACCGATCGATCCCGGCTGGAAATGGCGAATGGCGCCCCAATATGCTCCACAGGACGCCAGACGGCGGCTCGCGCGCGTGCGGGCCGTGCCATGTGCGCCGCTCCGTTTCGGGCCCGGCTGACGGTCATCCGGGCCTCCACTCAACGCGTCAGACAGGAAGCAACATGTCCACATCCCAATCGACATCCGACAATCCGCTCCTCGATTTCTCCGATCTGCCGCGCTTTGGCGAGATCCGCCCCGAACACGTGACGCCCGCCCTCGACGTGCTGCTCGCGGATGCGAACGCCGCCGTCGACCGCGCGAGCGAGCCGTCGACGCCCGCGTCGTGGGCCGACGTCGTCGAGCCCGTCGAACGCGCGACGGAACCGCTGTCGCGCGCATGGGGCGTGATCGGCCATCTGAACGCCGTCGCCGATACGCCCGAACTGCGCGCCGTCTATGGCGAGAACCTGCCGCGCGTCACCGAGTTCTGGTCGAGCGTCGGACAGAATCTCGCGCTCTACGAGAAGTACAAGTCGATCGCCGCCGCCAGCGATTTCGAATCGCTGACGGGCGAGCGCAAGAAGATCCTGAACAACGCGCTGCGTGACTTCCGCCTGTCGGGCGCCGAACTGCCCGAAGACCAGAAGCCGCGTTTCGCGGAACTGCAGGAACATCAGGCCGCGCTGTCGAAGGCGTTTTCGGATCACGTGCTCGACGCGACCAATGCCTATGCGTACATCGCCGAAAGCCAGGAAGAACTGGCCGGGCTGCCGGAAGACGTGATCGCAGCCGCGCGCGAAGCGGCCGAGCGCGACGGCAAGAGCGGCTGGAAGTTCACGCTGCATTTCCCGTCGTACTTCCCGGTGATGCAGTACTCGGAAAACCGCGCGATGCGCGAGACGATGTACCGCGCCTACGTCACGCGCGCATCGGAGTTCGGGCCGCAATACGGCAAGGGCAACGCCGACTGGGACAACACCGCGAACATCGCCGAAAGCCTGAAGCTGCGCGAAGAAGAAGCGCATATGCTCGGCTACAAAAACTTCGCTGAAGTGTCGCTCGCGCCGAAGATGGCCGAGTCGCCCGAGCAGGTGATGACGTTCCTCGAAGACCTCGCGACGCGCGCGCGTCCGCACGCCGAGCACGACTGGCAGGAGTTGCGCGAGTTCGCCGCGAGCGAGCTGGCGCTCGGCGAATTGCAGCCGTGGGATGTCGCGTTCGCCGCCGAGCGTCTGCGTCAGAAGCGCTATTCGTTCTCCGAAAACGAAGTGAAGCAATACTTCCCCGAAGACACGGTGCTCAAGGGCCTGTTCAAGGTCACGGAGACGCTCTTCGGCGTGAAGATCCGTCGCGACGAGGCAGCCACGTGGCATCCGGACGTGCGCTTCTTCCGCGTCGAGAATCAGGACGGCGGCCTTGTCGCGCAGTTCTATCTCGACCTGTATGCGCGCGAAGGCAAGCGCGGCGGCGCATGGATGGACGACGCGCGCTCGCGCCGCAAGCCCGTCGACGGCGCGGTGCAAACGCCCGTCGCGTATCTGACGTGCAACTTCTCGGCGCCCGTCGGCGGCAAGCCCGCGTGCTTCACGCACGATGAAGTGATCACCCTCTTCCATGAGTTCGGGCACGGGCTGCATCACATGCTGACGCGCGTCGACGAACTGGGCGTGTCGGGCATCAACGGCGTCGAATGGGATGCCGTCGAGCTGCCGTCGCAGTTCATGGAGAACTTCTGCTGGGAGTGGGACGTGCTGAGCGACATGACTTCGCACGTCGATACCGCAAAGCCGCTGCCGCGCGAACTGTTCGACAAGATGCTCGCCGCGAAGAACTTCCAGAGCGGCCTGGGCACGCTGCGTCAGATCGTGTTCTCGATGTTCGACATGAAGCTGCACGTCGACTTCGATACGTCCGCTGCAAAGAGCGCGAACGATCTCGCGCGCGAAATCAACGAGCGCTTCCACGTGATTCCGCAGGCCGCGTTCTCGCGCTGGCCGAATACGTTCAGCCATATCTTCGCGGGCGGCTACGCGGCGGGCTACTACAGCTACAAGTGGGCTGAAGTGCTATCCGCCGATGCGTATGCTGCGTTCGAAGAAGCTGCGCAGTCGGGCACCGGCAGCGTGCTCGACGCGGCGACGGGCACGCGATATCGCAAGGAGATTCTCGAAGTGGGCGGCAGCCGCCCCGCGATGGAATCGTTCAAGGCTTTCCGCGGCCGCGAGCCGAATATCGACGCGCTGCTGCGTCACAACGGCATGGCGCCTGGCGCAGTGCCTGGGGCGGCGCATTGATGTCGATGCGGACACGGGCGCACAGCAGGCGCGTTCGCGCGTAGCGCCTTAACGCGGGCGCTCGCGCGTTCTACTGCAAGACAAGCGGGTTCGGAATGACCGGACCAGCTTTTTTTATTCGCGCGTGCGCTTATTCGGTCAGCGCGACGACGGGCGCGTGATCCGAAGGCTGATCCCACTTGCGCGGCGTCTTGTCGACGTCGCAATGCGTGCAGCTCGCCGCGAGCGGCTTCGACAGCAGAATGTGGTCGATGCGCAGACCCGCATTGCGGCGGAATGCGAGCATCCGGTAGTCCCACCACGTGAAGGTTTTTTCGGGCTGCTCGAAGAGCCGGAACGAATCGACGAGGCCGAGTTCGACGAGACGCTGGAACTGCGCGCGCTCTTCCGGCGACACGAGGTTCTGCCCTTCCCACGCCTTCGGATCATGCACGTCGCGATCTTCGGGCGCGATGTTGTAGTCGCCGAGCAGCGCGAGCTTCGGATACTGCGCCAGTTCGCTCGCGACCCAGTCGTGCAGCGCGTCGAGCCAGCGCAGCTTGTACGCGAACTTGTCGGTGCCGGGCGCCTGGCCGTTCGGGAAGTAAGCGGAGATCACGCGCACGCCATCGATGGTCGCGGCGATCACGCGCTGCTGCGGGTCGTCGAAGCCGGGAATGTTGCGCACGATGTGGCTTTCATCGACGTTCACGCCATCGCGCACGAGAATGCCGACGCCGTTATAGGTCTTCTGCCCCGCGAACCAGCTCCGATAACCTTTTGCTTCGAGTTCGGCGCGCGGAAATTTTTCGTCGGGCAGCTTCAGTTCCTGGAGACACAGCACATCGGTCTGACTGAGTTCGAGCCAGTCGATCACATGCTGCTGACGAACCTTCAGGGAGTTCACGTTCCACGTGGCTAATTTCATCGCTCGTTCTCGTTCTCTCGGGTGCTGGATCGCATCTTACCGCGATCGCGCTGCGCGGCTCGGTGCGGCAACGTGCGCAAGTAAAAAAGCAAAAGCCCGCAACGCTTGCGGCGATGCGGGCTTCGGATGCTGAGGCCGTGTGGAGCAGGACACGTGCCATGAAACTGGTTGCGGGGACAGGATTTGAACCTGTGACCTTCGGGTTATGAGCCCGACGAGCTGCCAGACTGCTCCACCCCGCGTCAGAGGAAGCGAATTGTACTGACACCTGCGGCACGCGTCAAACACTTGAGCGAATTTTTTTAACCCGCTTCTGCGAGAGGCCGGTGACGCTCGCGTATCAGGGACTCACTGCAGGGACTCACTGCGCGGAATCGATCGCCCAGTCGACGGCCCTTTGCGCATGCAATGCTGTCGTATCGAAGACGGGCAGCGCGGAGTCTTCCTGTTTGATCAGCAGCGTGATCTCCGTGCAGCCGAGAATGACGGCCTGCGCGCCGCGCGCTTTCAAGTCCTCGATCACGCTCCGATAGATGTCGCGCGAAGGCGGCTCGATCACGCCATGACACAGCTCGTCGTAGATGATCCGGTGCACGTTCGCACGGCCCTCGTCATCGGGGACCAGCGTATCGAGCCCGAAACGCTCGCGCAGGCGCCCGGCATAGAACGTCTGCTCCATCGTATAGCGCGTGCCGAGCAAGCCGACACGCTCGACACCCGCCGCGCGCAGCGCTTCGCCCGTCGGGTCGGCGATGTGCAGGAAAGGCACGGTGATCGCCGCCTCGATCGCTTCGTACACGCGATGCATCGTGTTCGTCGCGAGCAGCACGAGATCGGCGCCGCCGCGCTCCAGTTGCCGCGCGGCATCGGCCATCTGCGCGCCGAGCGCATGCCAGTCGCCCGCGCGCTGATTCGCTTCGACTGGCGCGAAATCGACGGTCAGCATCAGGCTGCGCGCGTTGTGATGGCCGCCGAGGCGCGCCTTTGCGTGACGGTTCATCAGCCGGTAGTACTCGGCCGATGATTCCCAGCTCATCCCGCCGATCACGCCTATCGTCTTCATGTCGCTTCGTGTCCGTTCGTGTTGGTTGTATCCCGTCGCCGAGTATAGGACGGCCGCGCGCGAGCGAGCGGTACGGATCGCGTGCCGCCAGCCGGTACAGCAGGGTCGTTTGTCGTATGCCGTCGGGACGATGCGGATCAGCGCCACACGCATTTGTTCCGCCGATAGAATCGACATCATGCAAAGGAGCCGCCCATGGACCTCATCATCCGTCGTGCCGTATTGCCGCGCAGCGCGGCGCAATCGAACACCTTCGTCGATATCGGCATCGAGGGCGGCCGCATCGCCGCCGTCGAGCCGACGCTCGCGGCCACCGCGCGCGAAGAAATCGACGCGAACGGTTCGCTCGTCACGCCGCCGTTCGTCGATGCGCATTTCCATATGGACGCGACACTGTCGTATGGCTTGCCGCGCGTGAACGCGTCGGGCACCTTGCTCGAAGGCATTGCGCTATGGGGCGAGCTGAAGCCGCATCTCACGCAGGAAGCGCTCGTCGCTCGCGCGTTGCAGTATTGCGATTGGGCCGTCGCGCGCGGGCTGCTGGCCATCCGCACGCACGTCGATGTGTGCGACGAGCGCCTGCTCGCCGTCGAAGCGGTGCTCGAAGTGAAGCGCCGCGTTGCGCCTTATATGGATCTGCAACTGGTCGCGTTTCCGCAAGACGGGCTGCTGCGCAGCGCGGGCGCGTTCGACAACCTCAAGCGCGCGATCGCGATGGGCGTCGACGTGGTCGGCGGCATTCCGCATTTCGAGCGCACGATGGCGGACGGCGCGGAGTCGGTGCGTCTGCTATGCGAGTTCGCGGCCGAAAAGGGCTTGCGCGTCGACATGCATTGCGACGAGTCGGACGATCCGATGTCGCGCCATATCGAAACGCTCGTGGCGCAAACACATCGTCTCGGCATGCAAGGCCGCGTGACGGGCTCGCATTTGACGTCGATGCATTCGATGGACAACTACTACGTCAGCAAGCTGTTGCCGCTGATGCGCGAGGCGGGCGTCGCGGCCATTGCAAACCCGCTGATCAACATCACGCTGCAAGGACGTTCGGATACGTACCCGAAGCGGCGCGGCATGACGCGCGTGCCGGAGATGATGGCGGCGGGCATCGACGTCGCGTTCGGTCACGATTGCGTGATGGACCCGTGGTATAGCCTCGGTTCCGGCGACATGCTCGAAGTCGCGCATATGGGTCTGCACGTCGCGCAGATGACAGGCGTCGACGCGATACATGCGTGCTTCGATGCCGTCACGGCAAACGCGGCGCGTATCCTTGGGCTGGAGCGTTATGGCATCGAGCCGGGGTGCGATGCGAACCTCGTCGTGCTCGATGCGCGCGATGCCGTCGAAGCGATACGCTTGCGCGCGGCGCGGCTCGCCGTCGTGAGTCGAGGGAAAGTGGTGAGCCGCGCGCCGGCGGCGCGGGCGCAGCTGTCGCTCGAAGGGCGGCCCGAGGAAGTGGACTTCAAGCTGCATCGCGAATAGAAAAGCGGCTCGATGGCGCGTCGCGCCGTCGAGCCGCTTTGGTTTCCATCACGTGAGCGCGATGAAAGCGCCAGCAATCAGGATTCGAGGTTCAACTCCTGGATCTTGCGCGTGATCGTATTGCGTCCGATGCCGAGGCGCTCCGCCGCTTCCACCTTGCGTCCACGTGTGAAGTCGAGCGCTTCGCGAATCACAGCCGCCTCGAAACGGCGCGACAGCTCGTCCATCACATCGGCGGCATTCTCGCGCAAGAGCTTCGCGACTTCCGTGCGCAGCCCGTTCTCCCATGCGGCGACAGGCGACGGTATCGCCGTGCCGCCCTGCACGGCGGGCGTGCCCAGCAGCGGCGCCGCGCCGTTTGCTACGGCCGCGCCCGAAGTGGCATCGATCGGCATCGCTCCGCCGGACGACACCAGCTCCGCGCCCGCCTGTTGCGTCGACACGAGATCGGGCGGCAAGTCCTTGACCTCGATCGTCTGCGCGGGCGCCATCACCGTCAGCCAGTTCGCGAGGTTTTCGAGCTGCCGCACATTGCCCGGAAACGGCAGCGACGTCAGATAGGCCAGCGCCTCATCCGACACGCGCTTCGGCTCGACGCCGAGATCGCGTGCGCTTTTTTGCAGGAAGTGGCGCGTCAGCAGCGGAATGTCTTCGCTGCGCTCGCGCAAAGCGGGAAGACGCAAGCGGATCACATTCAGCCGGTGATACAGGTCCTCGCGAAACAGCCCCTGGCGCACGCGCGATTCGAGATTTTGGTGTGTCGCGGCGATCACGCGCACGTTCGCGCGCAGCGGGTTGTGTCCGCCGACGCGATAGAACTGCCCATCCGACAGCACGCGCAACAGACGCGTCTGCAAATCGAATGGCATGTCGCCGATTTCATCGAGAAACAGCGTGCCGTTCTCAGCCTGCTCGAACCGGCCCTGGCGCATCGCCTGCGCGCCCGTGAACGCACCGCGCTCGTGGCCAAACAGTTCGGATTCCAGCAGATCTTTCGGAATCGCCGCCGTGTTGAGCGCGATGAACGGACCGCTCGCGCGTGGGCTATGTCGGTGCAAGGCGCGCGCGACAAGTTCCTTACCGGTGCCTGATTCGCCCGTAATGAGCACGGTCGCCGCCGAATGCGACAGCCGGCCGATCGCGCGGAACATGTCCTGCATCGCGGGCGCCTGGCCGAGCATCTCCGGCGCTTCGGCGACGCGGTCGTCCCACGTATGCTCGCCGCGCACGCTTTCGTCGACGGCGCGGCGAATCAGTTCGACGGCCTTGTCGACATCGAACGGCTTCGCGAGGTATTCGAATGCGCCGCCCTGGAATGCGGCGACGGCGCTGTCGAGATCGGAAAACGCCGTCATGATGATGACGGGCAGTCCCGGCACGCGGTCGCGCACGGTCTGCAACAGTTCGAGCCCGGAGCCGCCCGGCATCCTGATATCGGAGACGAGCACCTGCGGGCTATCGTGTTCCAGCGCGCCCGCGGCTTCGCGGACGTTCGCGAAACTGCGCGTCGCGAAGTTCTCGCGCGCGAGTGCTTTCTCGAGCACCCAGCGGATCGATTGGTCGTCGTCTACTATCCAGATCGGCTTCATATAGGTCCGTCAGAAGTCTTGTATTGCGTGTCGTGTCAGCAGTTGAGCGGCAGCAGGATCTGAAACTCGGTGTGACCCGGACGGCTCTCCACTTCGATCATACCTTCGTGTTGTTGCACGAATGTCTGCGCGAGCGTCAGGCCAAGACCGCTGCCATCTTCGCGCCCCGATACGAGCGGATAGAAGATGCGCTCGCGGATCTCTTCGGGAATGCCGGGCCCGTTGTCAACGATATGCAAGTCCAGTGCCAGCTTGCAAAGACGTTTCGCGATCGTCACCTTGCGCGCGACGCGCGTGCGCAACTCGATGCGCGCATCGCCTTGCGAGATGCGTTCGCGCAACGCTTCGGCCGCGTTGCGCACGATGTTCAGCAGCGCCTGGATCAGTTGCTCCTTGTCGCCGCGAAGATCGGGCACGCTCACGTCGTAGTCGCGCTCGACCGTGAGTCCGCGCGGAAACTCCGCGAGAATCACGGCGCGCACGCGCTCGCACACTTCGTGAATGTTCACGTCGCCGACGATATGCGGATGACGATGCGGTTCGAGCAGCCGGTCGACGAGCGTCTGCAGCCGGTCCGATTCCTTGATGACGACCTGCGTGTACTCGCGCAGCTCGTCGCGCTCGCGCTCGCCGAGTTCGAATTCGAGCAGTTGCGCCGCGCCGCGAATGCCGCCGAGCGGATTCTTGATCTCATGCGCGAGATTGCGGATCAGCTGCTTGTTGACGGCCGTCAGATCGTGAATGCGCTCTTCGCGATCGGAGCGCAGGTGCCGCTCGTTCTCGAAGAGCTCGAGCAGCACGTAGTCTTGCGCGCTCTCCAGAAAGCCGACGACGGCATGCACATGCAGCGGCTCGTGACCGGGACGCTCGAGCACGGCATCGAGATGCGTCGCGTGAAAACGATGAGAGGCGATCGCGGCGATGGTCGCCGTCAGCTCCTCGCCGTTCGCGAAGATCTCGGGCCACGCCATCTGCGTCAGTTGCCGGCGCGACATTTCGAGCATCGATTCCGCCGACGGGTTCGCGAACGCGACACGCAGCGTTCGCTTGTCGAGCACGAGCACGACCGTCGGCAGCGCCTCGAAGCCCGGCAGCAAACCGGACTCGACGAGCTGCACATCGTCCGACAGCGCGTCGGAATGCCCTTTTCTGGCCTTGATCAGGTTCTTCAGTACCATCTTGCAGTCGGGTAGAGAGCGTTGCATGGGGCGGCAGCAAGCGCTCGAGCGCTGGCTTCCGCCGGCAGCGATGGTGAAGCGGGCTTCAGCGCACGCGGTTCAATACAGCAACATCGATCTGCAATACAACAGTCATCGCTTCGATCCAACAAAAAAGGGACGGCGCCGCCGTCCCTTCATGACCGATCGCAGCGTCGGGGCTACGCCTGCCCGCGCACGCGCAGGCAAGGCGCAGCGCCTCTTACAGCGAGTAGTACAGTTCGAATTCGACCGGGTGCGTGGTCATGCGCACGCGTTGCAGTTCGCCTTCCTTCAGTTCGAGGTAAGCGTCGAGCATCGCATCCGTGAACACGCCACCGCGCGTCAGGAATTCGCGATCCTTGTCGAGTGCTTCCAGCGCCTGGTCGAGGCCGGCACACACGGTCGGGATCTTTGCGTCTTCTTCCGGCGGCAGGTCGTACAGGTTCTTGTCCGCGGCTTCGCCCGGATGGATCTTGTTCTGCACGCCGTCCAGACCCGCCATCATCAGCGCGGAGAAACACAGGTACGGGTTCGCGAGCGGATCCGGGAAGCGCGTTTCGATACGGCGGCCCTTCGGATTCGCGACGTGCGGAATACGGATCGATGCCGAACGGTTGCGTGCCGAGTAAGCCAGCTTCACAGGCGCTTCGAAGTGCGGCACGAGACGCTTGTATGAGTTCGTACCCGGGTTCGTGATCGCGTTCAGCGCGCGAGCGTGCTTGATGATGCCGCCGATGTAGAACAGCGCGAATTCCGACAGGCCGGCATAGCCGTTGCCTGCGAACATGTTCTGGCCGTCCTTCCAGATCGACTGGTGAACGTGCATACCCGAACCGTTGTCGCCGACGATGGGCTTCGGCATGAACGTCGCCGTCTTGCCGTACGTGTGCGCGACGTTGTGGACGATGTACTTCAGCTGCTGCGTCCAGTCAGCGCGCTGAACCAGCGTCGAGAACTTCGTGCCGATTTCGTTCTGGCCCTGGCCCGCCACTTCGTGGTGGTGGACTTCGACGGGAATGCCGATCTGCTCGAGCAGCAGGCACATTTCCGAGCGGATGTCCTGGAACGTGTCGACGGGAGCGACCGGGAAGTAGCCGCCCTTCGTGCCCGGACGGTGGCCCGTGTTGCCGCCGTCGAATTCCTTGCCTGACGACCACGGTGCTTCTTCCGAGCCGATCTTGACGAAGCAGCCCGACTGGTCCGTGTTCCACTGGACCGAGTCGAAAATGAAGAATTCCGGTTCCGGACCGAAGAAGGCCGTGTCGCCGAGACCCGTGCTCTTCAGGTACGCTTCGGCGCGCTTCGCGAGCGAGCGCGGGTCGCGCTCGTAGCCCTTGCCGTCAGCCGGTTCGACGACGTCGCAGGTCAGCACGAGGGTCGACTCTTCGTAGAACGGGTCGATGTAGGCGGTGTTCGCGTCCGGCACGAGCAGCATGTCCGATGCTTCGATGCCCTTCCAGCCGGCAATCGAAGAACCGTCAAATGCATGGCCGCTTTCAAACTTGTCTTCGTCGAATGCCGACACCGGCACCGAAACGTGTTGCTCCTTGCCGCGCGTGTCGGTGAAACGGAAGTCGACAAACTTGACGTCCTCGTCCTTGACGAGTTGCATGACGTCGGCCACGGATTTACTCATAACCTATCTCCTGATTAACGAATTCGGCGGGTTGACCGCCGCCCAATCTAGCTGACCAGCCCCGACGCGTCCACCCCTCGAATACCGGCACTCGTGGGTTGACCGTTTCTGGCGTCGGGCCAGTTTGATCGGGACCATTAAAGCAGCTTCCATGCCATGTTTTTGCCGAGCACGTGCCGGCTCGTCGCAGCGCCAACGCCGACGCGCCTTTGCGGGGAATCAGCGCACACCGTTTGCGGGAATTGCGCGGCCAGAAACCGCGGTTTTGCACCATCGTCGTGCATTATAAAAACCCGCACCTGCTTAATAGACTATTTTGGTGCATGAAGCCCATTTTGCACCAGAATGAAGCACTGCCGCGTGCCGTCGACCGTCGCTTCCGATTGTGCGTCCCGGCGTGCGCGTGCTTGCTAGAATGATTTTTTGGCTCCGAGGAGATCTGCTGTCATGAGTACGCTCGAACAGTTGTACAGCCAGGCTGAAAAGCGCCGCGTCGAAAACCAGCTTCCGTATGCGGGCGCCGTCACGCCTGCCGAAGCGTTCGAGCTTCTGCAACTCGACCCGCGCACCCGCCTCGTCGACGTCCGCACGCGCGCCGAGCTCGATTGGGTCGGCCGCCCCGTCGTCGGCGACGGCCAGTATGCGCATGTCGAGTGGACGCGCTATCCGGGCGGCGTGCCGAATGTCGAGTTCATCGACCAACTGCGCCAGGTCGCGACACCCGATACGCCCGTGCTGTTCCTGTGCCGCAGCGCCGCCCGCTCGAAGCTCGCCGCGATTGCCGCCACGCAGGCCGGCTTCGCGAAGGCGCTGGATCTGCTCGAAGGCTTCGAAGGCGACAAGGATGGCCAGGGGCATCGCAAGACGGTATCGGGCTGGTGTTTCCGCGGCCTGCCGTGGATCGGCGCGTAAGACACTTACGACTCGAATACGAGAAACGAATACGAAGAAGCGAAGCCGACGGCTTCCCGGAATCACGCGGCGCACGGTGCTAACCGTGCGCCGCTTTTGTTTGCGTCGCTTGCGGTTCCATTTGAATCGTCCGCGCGCGATGTGACACGCGAATGATGTTCCTCAGAACGCGTGCGCCGCTCGCAGCGCCGATATCGCCTCGACGCGATCAGCCGCGCGGCTGCGCTTGTGCCATCGCCACCTCCGGCTCCACGATGTCGCCGCCGAGCAGATGCACGCCTTCGCGCAGCTTCACGAACGCCGCCGCGACGGCCTCGGGCTCGCCCTTCACGCCAAGATCGATGTGACGGCGCGCATAGATGCCGCCGCGCTCCGCATCGCCGACGCTCGGCAGGCTGAACACGCGCACGCCCGGAAAGTCGTGCTCGATCTTTTCCATCAACGGCGTCAGCGTCGACTCAGGCAATTCGAAAACCAGCAGCGACTTCTCTGCATGCGGCGTCGAGTGATGCAGATGCGCGTACTTCGTATCCAGCACCCACTCGATCATCGGCCACGCCATCACCGGAAAGCCGGGCACGAAATGGTGATCGCCGACAGAGAAGCCGGGAATCTTGTTGTAGCCGTTTGGAATGATCGACGCGCCGCGCGGAAACGTCCCCATGTTCAGACGATGCAGGTTCTCGGGCGAATTGAAATCGACGGGTGTCGGCGCGTTGGCGGGATGCATCTCGCGGATGCGCTCCTGGATCAGCACCTTCGCGTCCGGATGCAGTTCGAGCGGCACGGCGAGCGCGGCGGCCGCGCATTGGCGCGTGTGATCGTCGGGCGTCGCGCCGATGCCGCCCGTCGAGAACACGATATCGCCCGATGCGAACGAGCGGCGCAGCGTCGCCGTGATGCGGGCGGGATCGTCGCCGATATAGTCGGCCCATGAGAGCGACAGCCCGCGCGCGCTCAGAAGCTGGATAACTTTAGGCAGATGCTTGTCGACGCGCCTGCCCGACAGGATTTCATCGCCGATGATGATGACGCCAAATGCCATTGCAGCCTCTTGTCGAGTGTCAGTAGGAAATGCGCGCCGGGTCCCGCGCACCGTAAGGACCACCATCGTGTGGGCCATCGCGACCGTGATGACCGTTCGCGCCGTGCTCTTCAGCGCGCATCCGCTGCAGCGCGCGAAGGCAGTAGAAGCCGAACCACAGCGCCGTAAATACCAGGATGAAAGCATAGATCCAGATGGTCGCCGCGGTCATGACAGGAAACAGCACGATCAGCCAGACTGACGACGCCCAGATGAGCGTCGGCAGCGAGCCGAGCAGCCCGCTTGCCACGCCGATCAGCAGCAGCGGCAAACGATGCCGGCTCACCAGCGCGCGCCGCTCCTCGCTGCTCGCGTGCAGCGCGAGCGCGTCGTACGTCATCACGCGATACGTGAGCCAGCCCCACAGCAACGGCGGGATCAGCGCGAAAAAAGGAGGAATCAGCCACAAGGGCAGCGTGACCACGAGCACGACGAGGCACACGAGCGTCGTCCAGACGGCATGGACGAGGCTGCCGTACCACGTGCCGCCGCGCCGCATCTCCAGCCCGGCGAACTGACGCGCGGACAGATGCCGGATCACGGCGGGCATCGACAGCGTCGCGATCAGCAGCAGCACCGTCACGACGATGAGCGGGATCGCAACCGCGATCACGATAAACGGCGCAACAGCCGCATGCAGCGACGAAAAGCCGAGCCAGTCGAATAACCGGTAGAGCGTGGTCGTGAGCGGCCAGCCTTCGAGCCAGCCGCGCGTCGCGCCGATCAGCGTCTGCCAGGAAAACCAGAGGGCCACGCCCCACACGATCGCCGCCGCCGCAAACGGCATGAACGTCAGCCAGAGCATGCGCGGATGCAGCACGGAAGAAAGCGCGCGCCCAAACGAGCGCAAGAGGTCATTCATGCGAAGTCAGTGACGGTAGCCGGAACGCAGGGAAAAGAAGAAAACGTGGACAGGATAAACCACGTCGAGTTCGGACGGCGAATGCAGGACTTGCGGCGCGGACAGCAAGGCGCAGCAAGATACGTGCGCCGCTGCGCCGGATCGGGCGACGCACGCGAAGCGGACGACTACCGGGCGCGCGTGCGCTTCTGAAAAAGGCAATGGAGAAAGTGCGTCGACAGCGCGCGTCAGGCCGCGCGCCGCTGCTTCTTGCCGCCGATACGGTGCGCGATGCGCACGAACGCCAGCCAGTGTTGCGCCCAGAAGCCTTCGCCGTAGTGCCGGCCGCTGAGCTGATCGCGGATGCCCGTCGGCTCCATCTCGCGGCTCCACGATGCGCTGCCGAACATCATGTCCCACCACGGAAAGAGCACGCCGAAATTGCAGCCGTACTTCAAGCCTTCGTGGCCGTAGCCGATCGCGTGATGACGGCGGTGGAACGTCGGGCTGACGAGCAGCCGCTCGCCGAGCCAGCCGAAGTACATGCGAATGTTCGCGTGCTGCACGCTCTGTGCAAGATTCGTGACGGCGACCAGCACGACGAACTGCGACGGCGGCACGCCGATGAAGAGCGCGATGACCGCGAAGAAGCACGCTTGCAAAAGATCGTCGAGCAGATGGTTGCGGTCGTCGGCCCAGAGCGACATCTGCTGCTGGCTGTGGTGCACCGCGTGAAGTTCCCACCAGACGCCGATCCCGTGCTGCCCCCGGTGATACCAGTAGCCGGCGAAATCGAGCACCAGCAGATACATGATGAACGTGACGATCGGCTGCGTCGTCACGCCGGGCCACAGATTGTCGAGCGAGATGTTCGCGATGCCATGCAGGCGCAGCCAGCCTTGCACCGAGTCGAAAAACGGCTGCAGCGCGAAAAAGAAAAACAGGTTGAGAATGCCGAGCTTCGCGATCCACGTGTACAGCACGTCGACCCGCACCGCTTTGCGGTCCCTCCACTGCTCCACCGGCCGCAGCGCTTCGAGCGGCCGCAGCAGCGCGTACATCGCGAGCACTTCCAGCACGCCGACGATCACCCAGTAGAGGCTGTCGTACGTGTCTTCGTCGTAGTCCATCAGGTCGAAGCGAAACAGCAACGGCTGCACGACATCGACGTACAGCAGCGTCTGGATCGACGAGATGAAGCTATCGAGATTGGAAACGATCAGGTGGAACATGGTGCTCTTCGTCGCGTTCGGCCTACCGTGACTTTACCGCGTGGCTGCGCGGCTCGCAGGCGGGCGCTCAGGCAAGGCGCGCCGCCCGCGTCATGTGTCGCGTTACGCTCCGTTCGGCGCGGTGACGGGCGCGCGATCGAAGAAATAGATGCCGTGAGGCGAGCGGCCCACGGCGATCGTCTGGATCAGCTTGCGCGTGCTCAGGTCGATCACGCCGACGTGCTTCGCGAAACGGAACGTCACCCACAGATACCGTTTGTCCGCGGAAAGTTCCATGTCGTCCGGTCCCGGCATCAGGCCCGTGATGTCGCCGACGTTGGTGAGCGTGTCCTCGTCGATGATGCTGATCGTGCTCGCTACCCGGTTCGACACCGCGACGTGCTTGCCGTCGGCGAGCGAGCGGAAGTTGTGCGCGCCCTTGCCCGTCGTGATCGTCTTCACGACCTTCTGGTTTCTCCAGTCGACGACAGCCACATAGTCCGCCCCCGTCATGCCGACGAGCAGGTACTTGTCACCGGGCGTCATCCACAGGCCGGCCGGCACCTTGCCGACTTTCATCTTCCACTTGACCGTCTGAGTGGCGAGATCGACGGCTGCCAGTTCGCCCGACACCTGCAGCGTGATGAACACCGTCTTGCTGTCGTTCGTGAACGCGATGTGACTCGGCATCGCGGCGAGCGGCAGACGGTTCGCCAGCGTCATGTTGTGGCCGTCGTAGTGGTAAATGTCGAGCCGGTCGAGGCGCAGGCCCGTCGTCACGAGCCATTTGCGATCCGGCGAGAAACCGATCTGATACGGATCTTCGATGTTTTCGACCCAGCGCTGCAGCTTGCCCGTTTTCGGGTCGACGAACATCAGATTGTTCGACACCGAATTCGCGACGATCAGCGAGGAATTATCCGGCGTCGCCATCAGGTGATGCGGTTCCTTGCCGGTCGGCACGGTATCGATGACCTGACGTGTGGCTTCGTCGATCAGGCTCAGCGTGGCTTCGCCGGAATTGAGCACGATCACGTTGTTCGCATGAACTGCCGGGGAGAAGAAGCTTGCTGCCGCGACGAGCGCCGCGCCGGCTGCAAACGTGCTGGTCAAGCCGGGAAGGGAAAATTTGCGCATGGAAACTCACATCAGGGGAAGTCGCCATTGTAGAACGTTTGCACGGCCCAACGGTTGACCTGGATCGCGGAAAAACAGGCACTTGCGGCCGGTTGCCGCGAGGGTCTCGCGTGATCCGATGCGGGCATTTTTGCCGTTGGTGCGCTGCCCTGGACGTCGACGTTCGAATAGCGGGATCAATCCCATTTCTGCCTTTGAAAACTCCAATGCCGATCGCGAATGCGGCCATAAAACAGTGAATAAAACCCGATTAATCACGGTAGAGTCGAGATGTGGCGCGGTAGCGGTAGGTTCGGTTTGTCTGTTGCCGCCCCTTTCGTCTGGCGGTGCCCAAGTAACCTCGCCGTAGCCCCGTTTCCACACCCCGCTCATCGAACCGGACAT
>NZ_JAYMRZ010000009.1:0-307739 GCF_038900715.1 Paraburkholderia phymatum
CATCCTATTGCCCCGCCGACGCGGCGCCGCCGGTGGTTCGTCGTCTCCGGCGGCTACGCCGCCTGCGACTCCTCACCACCGGCCAAAACAAACGTCAACGACCGGCCACGATAATTGTCGCCGCCCAATTGAAGCGCCTTTAAAGGCTCCAAAGCACAGAAAACCCAATCAGCCACAGCATTTAATTCATAAGAAAAGCAAGCCCAAACCAAAAAAGGGGCGCGATTCATTTCGCAATTTTCCGTGTAGGATACTGTATAAATATACAGGTATTTTCCTACGTCGATGTCAGCTCCCGCCACCCGTGCCGAAGAGATTCATCCGTCGCTATGGCGAGCCTCACAGCTCGCGCGCGGCGGGCGGCGCACGCTCGACACCGGCTATCCCGCGTTATCGACGGAGTTGCCCGGCGGTGGCTGGCCCATCGGCGCGCTTGTCGATTTGCTGGTCCAGGTGCCGGGCGTCGGCGAGATGCGGCTGTTGCGGCCGGCATTGAGCTCACTGGGCGATCGGCCCGTTGCTCTCGTTCAGCCGCCGCATATTCCGGACGGCCTGGGCCTCAATTACATTGGGCTCTCGCTCGACAGGCTGCTGCAGATCAAAGCCCCCAAAAGCGCCGACGCCTTCTGGTCCGCCGAACAGATCCTGCGTGCCGGCAGTTGCGGCGCGCTGGTCCTGTGGGCGCAGCATGCGCAGGCGTCGTCGCTGCGGCGTCTCCATCTGGCCGCGCAGTCGTCGGAGACGCTCTTCATCATGGTCCGGCCGCTCGCCTCGGCTCAGGACTCATCGCCGGCGCTATTGCGGCTGGCGTTACGCCCCTCGGCCGACGGTCTGATGGTCGACATTGTGAAACGACGAGGCCCAACACGCGCGGAGCCTCTGTCGATTCCTCTTCAACCCACTCCTGTTCTGCTTTCTCGCCATGCGCGTCTTTCTCGCCGTCCATCTGCCGAAGTTGCCGCTCGAAGTCTTTCGACCGAGGTGGTCGCCTGAGCCCGTGCACGGCAGCGCGGTGCTGGAGAAGGACAAGGTCGCGATTGCCGACAGCGCGGCGCGCGCGGCAGGCGTGCGACTGGGCATGAAGCGCGGTGGCGTGCTGACGCTGTCACCGGAAACGGCCCTGTACGAGCGCGACATCGCACGCGAAAACGCGGCGCAGCGCGAAGTCGGCGTGGCGCTGATGAAGTTTTCGCCCGATGTCGCGTTGCTCGGCGAAGCGACGGTGCTCGTCGAAGTCGGCGCGAGCTTGCGGCTTTTCGGCGGGTTGTTGTCGCTATGCCGTCAGGCGAAGGCGGTTCTCGACGCGCTCGGCTTGACGGCGCGCATCAGCGCCGCGCCGACCGGGCAGGGCGCATGGCTTCTGGCGAAACACGGCAACCGGCGCGTGCTGCAACTCGCGTCGCTCGAGCGCGTGCTCGCGCCGCTGCCGATGCTCGCCGTGCCGGAGATCCGTCCGTTTGCCGACTGGTTCGGCGGCTTGGGCTGCGAATCGATTGCCGATGTGCGCCGTCTGCCGCGCGCCGGTCTGCAGCGGCGCTGTGGCGAGCATCTGCTGGATTCGCTCGACCGCGCGTTCGGCACCGCGCCGGAACTGTTCGACTGGCTCGAGCTGCCGCCCACGTTCAGCGCGCGCCTCGAATTGCCCGATCGTCTGGAGCATGCGGATGGCGCCGTGTTCGCCGCGCATCGTCTGATCGTGCAGCTGTGCGGCTGGCTGTGCGCGAAGCAACTGGCGGTGATGGCGATCACGTTGTCGTTCGAGCACGAGCGCGGCCGCGAAGCCATCGCACCGACGTCGATCGACATTGCACTGGGCGAAGCCGCCTGGCGCGAAGACCATCTGCTGCGCCTCGTGAAGGAGCGGCTGCATCGTCTCACATTGGATGCACCGGCTATTGCGGTGCGGCTCGATGCGTCGAAGGTCGATACGGCCGCGCCCGCCACCGATCAGCTCTTTCCCGAGCCGGGCGGCTCGCCGGCGGATCACGCGCGGCTGATCGAGCTGCTGGTTGCGCGTCTCGGAGACGAAAACGTATTGCGTCCCGCGCCGACGGCCGACTACCGGCCGGAGATCGCGAACCGCTGGGTGCCCGTGAGCCACGCGGAAAAAAAGATGCAGTTGCCGAAGGGCCTGCCGCGTCCGACATGGATGCTGGCGACGCCCGTGCGTCTGCTGATGCGTCAGCACCGGCCGTTTTACGGCTCGCCGCTGAAGATGGTGTCGCCGGGCGAGCGGATCGAAGCGGGCTGGTTCGACGGCGCATTCGTCACGCGCGATTACTTCGTCATGCAAGGCGAAGACCGCAGTTGCTATTGGGTTTATCGCGAGCGCATCAGCAGCCGCGATGCCGAAGAGGAGCCGCGCTGGTTCCTGCACGGCCTGTTCGGATGACGCGCGATGGACACCACATTCAATGCGTTGCCGGCCTACGCCGAGCTGTTCTGCTTTTCGAACTTCACGTTCCTGCATGGCGCGTCGCATGCGGAAGAACTTGCCGGGCGCGCGTTTCAGCTGGGTTATTCGGGGCTTGCCATCACCGACGAATGCTCGCTCGCGGGCGTCGTGCGCGCGCATGTCGCGGCGAAGGAAGTGGGCTTGCCGCTCGTCATCGGGTCGTATTTCCGGTTGCGTAATGCCGATGGCACGCCCGCGTTCGGCCTGATTCTGCTCGCGCAGAATCGCGAGGGCTACGGCAATCTGTCGGAGCTGATCACGCTCGCGCGCACGCGCGCGCCGAAGGGCGAATATCGCCTGACGCCGCACGATCTGTCGCGGCCCGATCGCGAGAATGCACATCTGCGCGGCATGCCCGATTGCCTCGCGATCCTCGTTCCCGATTTTCCCGCGGACGAAGAGGCGCTCGAAGCGCAGGTCGAATGGCTCGACGAAACGTTTCCCGGCCGCGCATGGGTCGGGCTCGTGCTGCATCAGCGCGCGATGGACGACATTCATCGCGGCGCGCTCGAATATGTCGCGGGCAAGCAGAACGTGCCCGTCGTCGCATTGGGTCACGTCGTGATGCATGTGCGCTCGCGCAAGCCGCTGCAGGACACGATGACGGCGATTCGCGTCGGCAGGCCGGTGCACGAGTGCGGCTACGAGCTTGCGCCGAATGCAGAACAGCATCTGCGTTCGCGTCTGCGCATTGCGAATCTGTATCCCGAGCATACGTTGCGCGAGACGATCAGCGTGCTGTCGCGCTGCGCGTTTTCGCTCGACGAACTGCGCTACGAATATCCCGACGAACTCGTGTCAGAAGGCTACACGCCGACGCAATACCTGCGTCAGGAGACGTATTTCGGCGCGCAGCGGCGTTTTCCTTCGGGCATTCCGCACAACGTGCAGGAGCAGATCGAGCACGAACTCGCACTGATCGCGGACCTCGGCTACGAGCCGTACTTTCTGACCGTCTACGACATCGTGCGTTACGCGCGCAGCCAGCACATTCTGTGTCAGGGACGCGGATCGGCGGCCAATTCGGCTGTGTGTTATTGCCTTGGTGTCACCGAGGTCGATCCGGCGCGCGGCAACATGCTGTTCGAGCGGTTCATCTCGAAGGAACGCGGCGAGCCGCCCGACATCGACGTGGACTTCGAACACCAGCGGCGCGAAGAAGTGATCCAGTACATCTATCGCAAGTACGGACGCGACCGCGCGGCGATCGCGGCGGCCGTGTCGACGTACCGGCCGCGCGGCGCGTTGCGCGAGACGGGCAAGGCGCTCGGCATCGATCCGCAGATCGTCGATGCCGTCGCGAAGTCGCATCACTGGTTCGATACGAGTCACGATCTGCTCAAGCGCTTCGAAGAGTCGGGGCTGGATCCGGAGAAGCCGCTGATTCAGGCGTGGGCGCGGCTCGCGTCGCAACTGCTCAATTTTCCGCGCCATCTGTCGCAGCATTCGGGCGGCTTCGTGATCAGCCGGGGCAAGCTCACGCGGCTCGTGCCCGTCGAGAACGCGGCGATGGCCGATCGTTCCGTGATCGAGTGGGACAAGGACGATCTCGAATCGCTTGGCTTGCTGAAGGTCGATGTGCTCGCGCTCGGCATGCTGTCGGCGATCCGGCGCACGCTGGATCTTGTGTCGGAGCGGCGCGGCGAGCGCTTCGAGATGCAGGACATTCCGCCGGAAAACAAAGAGACCTACGACATGATCTCGCGCGCCGATACGATCGGCGTGTTTCAGATCGAATCGCGCGCGCAGATGAGCATGCTGCCGCGTCTGAAGCCGGAAACGTTCTACGATCTCGTGATCGAAGTCGCGATCGTGCGGCCGGGGCCGATCCAGGGCGGAGCGGTGCATCCGTACCTGCGGCGGCGGCAAAGGCTCGAACCCGTCAGTTATCCGAACGACAAGCTGAAGGTCGCGCTCGAGCGCACGCTCGGCGTGCCGATCTTCCAGGAGCAGGTGATGCAGGTCGCGATTATCGCGGCAGGTTTCACGCCGGGCGAAGCCGATCAGTTGCGCCGCGCGATGGCCGCGTGGAAACGCAAGGGCGACCTCATCAAATATTACGACCGCATCGTCAACGGCATGCAGGAGCGTGGCTACCCGCAGAGTTTCGCCGAGAGCATCTTCGAACAGATCAAGGGCTTCGGCGAATACGGCTTTCCGGAGAGCCACGCGGCGAGCTTTGCGCTGCTGGTCTATACGAGCAGCTGGCTGAAATGCCACGAGCCCGAGGCGTTTCTCGCCGCGATGCTCAACAGCCAGCCGATGGGCTTCTATTCGCCGTCGCAACTCGTGCAGGACGCGCGGCGGCATGGCGTGATCGTCTTGCCCGCCGACGTGACCGTCAGCGGCTGGGACTCGTCGCTTGAAACGGTGGCGGGCAGCGCGCGTCCCGCTGTGCGCCTCGGGCTGTCGCTGTTGCGCGGCATGAAGGACGGCGCGGCGGAGCGCATCGAAAACGCGCGCGCGGTGCGCCCGTTCAGGAGCGTCCACGATCTCGCGCGCCGGGCGCAACTCAACCGGCACGACCTGCATGTGCTCGCCGATGCGAATGCGCTGTCGTCGCTGGCGGGCAACCGACGCGAGGCGTTGTGGCATTCGGTCGCTGTCGTGCCCGACAAGGACATGCTGTCCGCCGCCGCCGTTCAGGACGACACGCCCGAACTGGGCGCGCCGTCGGAGGCGCAGGACATCGTCGCGGATTACCGGTCAGTGGGGCTGACGCTCGGCCGTCATCCGCTGGAACTGCTGCGGCCCGTGTTGCTGGAGCAGCGTTTGATGCCCGCGTCGACGTTGCGCAGCTATCGCAATGGGCGCCTTGCGCGCGGATGCGGGATCGTCACCGTGCGGCAGCGGCCCGGCACGGCGAAAGGCGTGCTGTTCGTGACACTCGAGGACGAGACGGGCAACGTCAATGTGATCGTGTGGCCGAGCCTGCTGGAGAAGCAGAGGCGGGAAGCGCTGGGCGCATCGCTGCTCGCCGTCTACGGCACGTGGCAATGCGAGGGCGAAGTGCGGCACCTCGTGGCGCAACGGCTCGTCGATATGTCGCATCTGTTGGGCGGGCTGCAATCGACGAGCCGCGATTTCCACTGATCGCGCTAACCGCGCCACGGAAACTGGGCGAGCACCTGGCGGATCGCCGTATCGAATGGTGTGCGCCGACCGATGCCGAGCGCTTCGAGCCGCGACGAGTCCAGATGGCAGTTGTGCGGACGTGGCGTCGAGTCCGCTGGCGTGTGCTGCGGCGTGAGTTGCGCGTCGATTTGCAGCGCGTCTGCGAGGCGTTGCGCGATGTCGTACTTCGTCATCGGCTCGTCGCCAGACCACTGCGCCGTGCCGCACACCGCCTCGCCGTGCGCGTGCCGCTCCAGCAATTGCCGCACGACGACGGCCACATCCGGCGTATAGGTCGGATAGCGGATCGCCCACGCGTCCATCACGGCGGCCTTGGCGTCGGGCGCCGCGCTTGCCGACGCGGCAATCGCGGGCACGAGACTCGTCACCGCCGACTCCTGCCAGCCGACGATCGGCCCGAACAGCAGCGGCAAGCGCAGCACGCAGCCCAGGTCAGTCGATTCGCCGAGCGCCCGCTCGCCCTCCAGCTTGCTGCGGCCATACGCGTTGATCGGCGATGGCGTCGCGTCGTCGCGATAGGGCGGCTGCGTGCCGTCGAACACGTAGTCGGTGGAAATGGACAGCACCCACGCGCCGCGCCGCCGCGCAGCCGACGCAATCGCGCGCACGGCGTCGACGTTCAACGCGCGCGCGAGCGCCGGATCGTGCTCGCAGACATCCGGTCGGCGCTCGGCCGCTGCGATCACGATGGCATCGGGTTGCTCGCGCTCGACGAACTGCGTGACGGCATCCACATCGCGGATGTCGAGCCTCACGCTTTGCGGGCCCGGATGGCTGAACGCGGTCTGCACGAGTTGCCAGTCACGCTGCCGGGCGAGCTCGCCGACGACGGCCCGCCCCAGCAGACCCGATGCGCCGATAACGGCAACCTTGAACATCTGCGTTCCCTGGCTCAATGGCCGTCGACGGCGACGACCGTGTAGCCGGCTTCGTCGATGGCGGCCTTGAGCGTGTCGACAGATGCGCCCGACTGGACGGCGACCTTGCCCGCAGGCAGATCGACGTGAACCTGCGCGTGCGCGTCGTGTTCCTGTATGGCACGCGTAACGGCCGCGACGCAATGCTGGCAGCTCATGCCTTCTACCTTGAATTCGATGCTCATGCTTTTTCCTTTGGCTTGTCAGTTCTGCAACCTTGAATTATGCCTGTCGACCGGCAACTAGATGATTGACCTTCCCATCGTGGGAAGGTCAAGAATCGTGCAACATATCGTGCAAGCAGAGTGGGGAACGGGCGATGAATATCGGTCAAGCGGCGCGCGCGTCGGGCGTGACGGCGAAAATGATCCGCTACTACGAGAGCGTCGGGTTGCTCGCGGCAAAGGAACGCACGTCGGCGGGATATCGGGTTTACGGCGCGCAGGAGGTGCATTCGCTGCGCTTTATCCGCCAGGCGCGGCGGCTGGGCTTTCCCGTCGAGGACATTCGCAGGCTGCTCGCGCTGTGGCACGACCGGACGCGCACGAGCGCGGAAGTGAAATCGATCGCGCTGGAGCACGTCGCCGAACTCAATCACCGCATCGCCGAACTGACCGAGATGCGCGATACCCTGGCGCATCTCGCGGAGCATTGCCATGGCGATGACCGGCCGGATTGCCCGATCATCGAAGGCCTTGCCGCCGCTGATCCGGTAGACGGCGCGCCCGATTGTCACAGTCATTGAAAAACAGCGACGCGACGTTGTGCGCAATCGCACGGATTGCACTGAATTGGTGCGTTTATAGTGCCTGTTCCGGGCGATTTTGCGACTAATCTTAAAAATCTGTCGAAAATCAACGGTTTGCCTACGGGATTAAGATGCACCATTCCAAAACGGAATGCACATCATTCGGGCAATTCACTGGCAAGGTTGCACCAGATCGCTATAATTCGGGTTAACCCTCTTACGGGAAATCCCTGATGTCCAACCCACCGGGGATTCTTCATTGATCCTTGGAGTTCATCATGATTGCGTTTCTGGTCGAAAAGCTGAGCAACTGGTTTGAAACTGCCGAACGTAGCCGCCGTGAGGCTTACCTCGCAGCGTCGTCGGATATCGTTCAGCTCGAGCAGCGTATTCGCTCGCTCGAAACCAACGGCTACTCGCTGTAAGCCGATCGCCCCGGCCAAGCGGCACGCTGTTCGCCGCGAGCCCAAAGCGATACGAAAGCCCCGCCATGCGGGGCTTTGTCATATCTGGCGCCAGCAGATCGTGCGCGGCGGCTTCGACGACTAGCCGGAACGCCGTCGTCGCGGTAATGTAGGATGTTTTTGCGATAACCGGCATTCCTACAATCAACCGGGGCGCTCATGTTTTCCAACCAATCGATGTTTCTGCTGCGATCCGCAGCGACCGTCGTGCTGCTGGGGGCGGCATCGGCGGTGTTCGCCGCTTCGCCGGCGAGCCGTCAGCCGCTGATTCTCGATACGCAGAGCGGCATCAGCGACGGCCAGAGCGGCACGATATTGCAGACGGGACCGCTTTCGACGAGACGCATCGTCGAAGCCGAGCCGATCGCGGCGCCCGAAGAATTGCCGTACAACAACGGCTCGACACCACCGTATGTGGTCGCGCCGTATATCCAGGTGCCGGGTGGCGCGCCGGCGCCGTATCCGCCGCCACAGCCGCATCCGCGGCCCGCGCCTCGCTCGCAATAGACCGGCTGGCTTGCCTCGCGCAAGTATTCCTCACTTGTGCGCGGATTGATCACCCATCATTCGGGTTTCGGCGCATGGCGCGCGCCGGATCATCCGACGACAATCGTTGCGCAATCATCGCTCGCGGCACACGCGCGCACACGTTCAGCGCGTCCAACGCAGCGAGACGGACAACTCGAAAAAGACAGGAGACGACGAATGTCTAACCTCTGGTTCCGGCGCGCGATGGGCGCATGTGCAGCGCTGCTCGCGCTCGCGACGTATCCCGCCATCGCGAAAGAGACGCCCGAGAAGCCGAAGCTCACGATGGCCGTCGGAGGCTTGCCCGGCCTCTACTACCTTCCCGTGTTGACTGCGCAGCAACTGGGCTTTTTCAAGGACGAAGGCCTCGACGTGACGCTCGAGGATTTCGCGGGCGGCTCGAAGGCGCTGGAAGCCGTGGTCGGCGGCAGCGCGGATGTCGGCGCGGGTGCCTACGAACACACGATCTTCATGCAGGCGAAAAGCCAGCACTATCGCGCGTTCGTGCTGATGGGCCGCGCGCCTCAGATCGTCGTGGCGGTGACGAAAGAGAAGGCCGGCACGCTGAAAACTCTGGCCGATTTCAAAGGCGCGAAGGTCGGCGTGAGCGCGCCGGGCTCGTCGACTGACCTCGTTCTGACAGTCGCACTGCGCAAGGCAGGAGTGCAGCGCAGCGATATCTCGGTGATCGGTGTCGGCAGCGGCGCGACGGTGATTTCCGCCGTGAGCAACGGACAGGTCGATGCGCTATCGAACGTCGATCCGATGATGACCAAGCTGCAGCGTTCGGGCAACATCAAGGTGCTGGTCGATACGCGCACTGTGAAGGGCACGCAGGAAGTATTCGGCGGAACGATGCCCGCGGCGACGCTCTACGCACCAGATAGCTTCATCCAGAAATATCCGAAGACGACTCAGGCTCTGGCCAACGCGATCGTGCGCGCGGACCGCTGGCTTCAGACGGCCAGCGACGCCGACATCGTGAAGATGGTGCCCCCCGCTTATCTGCTCAACGACAAGGCGTTGTATATCGATGCCTTTCACAACGTCCGCGAAGCCTATTCGCCGGATGGCCTGATGCCCGCAGACGGGCCGCCGACGGCCTTGCGCGCGCTTTCGTCATTCGATACACGGCTCGACGCGTCGAAGATCGACCTGAAGGCGACTTATACGAACGATTTCGCGCGCAAGGCGGACGAGCAAGCCAAGTAGTTCGGGCGTTGCGAGCGAGCAGTGCCTTGTGTGCTGGCTCCTCCTTCTCTAATGCACGCGCTTGTTTTATCGCTTAAGGCTGAGTCCGCGATCGGCGATCGGCCTGACGCGGCTCAGTCGCCGCGATGTTCGATCTTGAACTGCGCGGCCTTGTCTTGACCGAGCGTCTCGACGAGCCACGGCAGCGTTTCCTTCATCATCTTCGGCAGCGTGTAGGGCGGATTCAGAATGAACATGCCGCTGCCGAAGAGTCCAAAGCCATCGCTGGGCGGGCTGCTGACCGTCAGCGACACATGCAGCCAGTTCTTGTCCTGCAGCCGTTTCAGCTGCTCGGGGAAACGCTGCGACTCCGGACGCGCGACTTGCGGATACCAGACCGCATACGTTCCCGTCGCAAAGCGCTTCAGACTTTCTTCGACACACGTCAGCGTGCGCGCGTAGTCGCGTTTGTCTTCATAGGACGGATCGACGAGCACGAGCGCGCGGCGTGGCGCGGGCGGCAGCAGCGTCTTGATGCCATCGAAGCCGTCGCCCGCGAACAGCATCGCGCGCCGGCCGGCATCGCGGAAGTTATGGCGCAGCACGTCGATTTCGGTGCTATGCAATTCGAACAGGCGCATGCGGTCCTGCTCGCGCATCAGCCGCCACGCGAGATAGGGCGAGCCTGGATAGAAACGCAACTCGCCGTCGGCATTCAGCGCGGACACTTCATCGACATACTCCGCAATCACAGGCGGCAAGTCCTTGCGATTCCACAGCTTCGCGATACCCGTTTCGAACTCCGCGGTCTTGGTCGCGTACCCTTCTTTCAGCGAATACACGCCCGCGCCAGCGTGCGTGTCGATATACCAGTACGCCTTGTCCTTCTGTCCGAGATAGCGCAGCAGTTGCACGACGACTGCGTGTTTCAGGACGTCGGCGTGATTGCCTGCATGAAAAGCGTGGCGGTAACTGAGCATGGCGATGAAAAGCGCTAGAAGAGGCGGGTTATGCGGCCGCGTATTGTACGTGAATGAGGTACGCGAACGAGGTACGTGAACAACGTACGCGAACGAGGCAAGCGAACGAGGCAAGCGAACGAGGTGCGCGAGCGGCCAGCGCGGCCGGCGCAGGCGGTGCGCCGTGCCGGCCGGACGCATGATCGGATCGGCGGGTGCCCGATCCGCGCTTGACCCATGTCCGATCCCCGTCCTTTCGAAAGCCTAGTCGTAAGCGTCGCCGACAATCGCTTCAATGTTGAACTTGATCTCCGACGTGATCTGCTCGGCGACATCCTGCGCCTTCATGTTTTCCTCGACCTGCTCGACGCGCGACGCGCCCGTGATGACCGTGCTGACGTTCGGATTCGTCAGGACCCATGCAAGCGCAAGCTGCCCCACGGTGCAGCCAAGTTCATCCGCGAGTTCGCCGAGCTGGCCGACGATGTTGTTCCTGCCCGCGTCGGTGACTTCCTTGCGCAGCCAGTCGTAGCCTTGCAGTTCCGCGCGGCTGCCGGCTGGCACGCCGTTGCGGTACTTGCCCGTGAGCAGTCCCGAAGCAAGCGGGCTCCACGTCGTGAGACCGAGGCCGACGTCCTCGTAGAGCCGTCGATATTCGTCTTCGACGCGCTTGCGGTGGAACAGGTTGTATTGCGGCTGCTCCATCACGGGCTTGTGCAGATGATGCCGCTCGGCGATTTCATAGGCCGCGCGGATCTCGTCGGCGCTCCATTCCGACGTGCCCCAGTACAGCGCCTTGCCGCGCGCGATCATGTCGCTCATCGTCCATACCGTCTCTTCGATGGGCGTGTGCGGGTCAGGACGATGACAGAACACGAGGTCGACATAATCGAGTTGCAGACGCTTCAGCGAGCCGTCGATTGCGTTGAGCAGGTACTTGCGATTGAGCGTGTGATACTGATTGGGCGCTTCGTTGAGCCCCCAGAAAAATTTCGTGGAGACGATATAGCTCACGCGCGGCCAGTTCAGTTCCTTCAGCGCCTCGCCCATGATTTCTTCGGATCGACCACCCGCATAGACTTCGGCGTTGTCGAAGAAATTGACGCCCGCGTCGCGCGCAGCCGCCAGCGATTCCCGCGCGGCGCGCCGGTCCACCTGATTGCCGTAAGTCACCCATGAGCCGATGGACAGCTCGCTGACCTGAAGGCCGGAACGGCCGAGACGTCGGTAGTTCATCCAGATCTCCTTGTAAGTGTCGTCGCCGGAACATCACACATTAATCCGATTCCGCGAGACGTGCCTTTGGTGTTTCATTCGCTTCGGTTCATGCACAATAGCGAAGTCGGCCGCAGCGCAACAATCGGCCGAACGGCATATGCCGTTCGGCCAGCTTCACGCTATCTGCGCGCCATGTTCTCATTGCTCAATCAACCGCATGGAGGTTCTGGATGTCGTCATCGAATGAGAGTCTGAAAGGCAAGGTCGCCGTCGTCACGGGCGCGGCGAGCGGCATCGGCAAGCAGATCGCGTTGACGCTGTCGGCGGCAGGCGCGGCCGTCGCGATCGCTGACCTGAACCAGGACGGCGCAAACGCCGTTGCCGAAGAAATCACGAAAGCCGGCGGCAAGGCGCTCGGCATCGCAATGGACGTGACGAGCGAAGACGCCGTCAATCAGGGCATCGACAAGGTCGCGGCCGAACTGGGCTCAGTGGATATCCTGATCTCGAATGCCGGCATTCAGATCGTCAACCCGATCGAGAACTACTCGTTCTCCGACTGGAAGAAGATGCAGGCGATTCACGTCGACGGCGCGTTCCTCACGACGAAGGCCGCACTCAAGCACATGTACAAGGACGATCGCGGCGGCATCGTGATCTACATGGGCTCGGTGCACTCGCACGAAGCGTCGCCGCTGAAGTCGGCGTACGTGGCCGCCAAGCATGCGCTGCTCGGTCTCGCTCGCGTGCTCGCGAAGGAAGGCGCGAAGCACAACGTGCGTTCCCATGTCGTATGTCCGGGCTTCGTGCGC
This sequence comes from Paraburkholderia phymatum, assembly GCF_038900715.1. Taxonomy (GTDB): domain Bacteria; phylum Pseudomonadota; class Gammaproteobacteria; order Burkholderiales; family Burkholderiaceae; genus Paraburkholderia; species Paraburkholderia phymatum_A. The sequence goes on from NZ_JAYMRZ010000009.1 coordinate 12,428, forward strand.
ACGCCGCTCGTCGACAAGCAGATCCCCGAGCAGGCCAAGGAGCTGGGCATCAGCGAGGAAGAAGTGGTCAAGCGCGTGATGCTGGGCAGCACGGTGGACGGCGTATTCACGACCGTTGAAGATGTCGCGCAGACGGTGCTGTTCCTGTCGGCATTCCCGACGGCTGCGCTCACAGGCCAATCGTTCATCGTGAGCCACGGCTGGTACATGCAATAAGAACGGAGGGTGATGATGGCGCAACGCGAATCACAACGCAGCGTGAAGCGGGAGCGCGCCGGCGGCGCCGGTGCAGAGGAGGGCGAACGGATGGGCGCGTCGCCCGGCGTTCGCGCCAGTCATCACATCGAGCTGCCACAGTACGAAACGGTCGCGCTGGTGCTGCAGGGCGGCGGCGCGCTCGGTGCATATCAGGCAGGCGTCTATCAGGGGCTCGACGAGGCGGGCATTTTGCCGAACTGGCTCGCGGGCATTTCGATCGGCGCGCTGAACACGGCGATCATCGCGGGCAATGCGCCCAGGCATCGCGTCGAAAGGCTGCACGAGTTCTGGGAGACGATCTGCCAGCCGGCCTACGGTCCGCCCGTGCCGCCGTCCATCGAGCACGCGCTCTTCAACTCGAACGACTCCGTGCGCAAGATGTTCACGGCGATGCAGGCAGTAGGCGCGCTCGTCGACGGGCAGAAGGGTTTCTTCACGCCGCGCTTTCCGCCGCCGTTGCCTGCCGTGTCGGTTCCGCCTCAAAACGCGAGCTACTACGACACGACGCCGCTCAAGGCGACGCTCGAGCGGCTATGCGACTTCGACCGGATCAATTCGAAAGAGATGCGCGTGTCGGTCGGCGCGGTGAACGTGCATACGGGCAACTTCGCGTACTTCGACAACACGCATACGACGTTGACGCCCGAGCATTTCATGGCATCAGGCGCGTTGCCGCCGGGCTTCGGGGCCGTGGAGATCGACGGCGAGTACTACTGGGACGGCGGACTGATGTCGAATACGCCGCTTGCCGAGGTGGCGCAGGCAAGCCCGCGCCGCGATACGCTCGCCTTTCAGGTCGATCTGTGGAGCGCGATTGGCCCCGTGCCCGACAACATCACCGACGTGCAGGGGCGTGTCAAAGACATCCAGTATTCGAGCCGGACGCGCTTCGTCACCGACACGATGCAGCATTCGCAGCGCTTTCGGCATGTACTGCGCGAAGTGCTCGAGCGCGTGTCGCCCGAGCATCGCAACGATCCGTGGTGCAAGCTCGCGGAGCAACTTGCCTGCTCGAAGCGCTACAACATCATTCACCTGATCTACCGGGACAAGGAGTACGAAGGGCACTACAAGGACTACCAGTTCGGCTTGTCGACGATGCATCAGCATTGGGAAAGCGGTCTGGACGATATCCGCAACTCGCTTGCGCAACCGGGTTGGCTCGACATGCCGGACAACGACGCGAGTTTCGTCACGCACGACATTCATCGCGATTCACGTTGAGCGCATTGGTTCGGCGCGTGGTGATGACGTGTGGCATTGAACGCACCGTTGCCGTCGCGTCGGCATGTGACCGCGAGTCGGCGTGAGGGCAAGTGGACGAGTGGGCACGACATGAAAAAGGCGCTCACGGGAGCGCCTTTTGACTGGCAGCATTAACTGCCATGAGAGAAGAGACGGCGTCATACGCCGTCTCCCGTCACGACTTAGTTCAGGACGGCAGCAACTGCGTTGGCCACAACGTCCAGATTGCGCGTGTTCAGCGCGGCCACGCAGATACGGCCCGTGCTGACGGCGTAGATGCCAAACTCTTCGCGCAGACGGTCGACTTGCGGCGCCGTCAAACCCGAGTACGAGAACATGCCGCGTTGCGCGTTGACGAAGCTGAAATCGCGGTCGACGCCCGCCGCCTTCAGACGCTCGACAAGACCATTGCGCATCGCGCGGATGCGGTCGCGCATTTCGCCCAGTTCCGCTTCCCACGTTGCGCGCAGTTCCGGCGAAGCGAGCACCGCTGCGACGATGGCGCCGCCATGCGTCGGCGGGTTCGAATAGTTCGTGCGGATCACGCGCTTGAGTTGCGACAGCACGCGCGCTGCCTCTTCCTTACCGCCCGTGATGATCGACAGTGCGCCGACCCGCTCGCCGTACAGCGAGAACGACTTCGAGAACGACGACGACACGAACACGTTCAGCTCCGATTGCGCGAAGAGGCGCACGGCAGCCGCGTCGGCGTCGATGCCGTCGCCGAAGCCCTGATAGGCGATGTCGAGGAACGGCACCAGTTCGCGTGCCTTCACGACTTCGACGACCTGGCGCCACTGGTCGACGGAGAGATCGACGCCCGTCGGGTTGTGGCAGCACGCGTGCAGCACGACGACGGTGCCCGGCGCGTAGCTATTGAGCGCCGACAGCATGCCTTCGAAATTCACGCCATGCGTCTTCGCGTCGTAGTACGGGTACGACACGACCGCGAAGCCTGCGCTTTCGAACAGCGCGCGGTGGTTTTCCCAGCTCGGATCGCTGATCGCGACCTTCGCCGCCGGATTGAGACGCTTCAGGAAATCCGCGCCGATCTTCAGCGCGCCCGTGCCGCCCAGCGCCTGCGCCGTCACGACGCGGCCGGCGGCGATCAGCGGCGAGTCGTTGCCGAGCAGCAGCTTCTGCACCGCTGCGTCATAGACGGCGATACCTTCGATCGGCAGATAGCCGCGCGGCAACGCAGCTTCGATGCGCGCCTTTTCCGCTTCGCGGACGGCGCGCAGCAGAGGAATCTTGCCTTCTTCGTTGGTGTACACGCCGACACCCAGATTGACCTTGGTGGTGCGCGTGTCGGCATTGAAGGCTTCGTTCAGGCCCAGAATCGGGTCGCGGGGAGCAAGTTCGACGGCGGAGAACAGAGACATGATGATTCGGCAGTAGTGAAAAGAGGGACGACTTCGGATGCTGCTAGGAACCGCATGCGGCGCGGGCGGCCAGGTTCGGACTATGCGACGGGAGCCATGCTCGGGTCCCGATCAAGCATTCGACGACAGCCGCGCGGGCGCGAACGTGCCATTGTAACGAATCTCGCCGGGGTTTTTTGCGCTGGTCGCGTTGGCAGATGGATTAATTTGCAATGAAAACAGCGATCTGGCGATGTTTTCTGGCTGTGCGCACGCTATTTTCGGTGCAACGGCGTGGGTGGTCCGGCGCGGTTCCAGACGCGAGGCGGGGCGTCGGCTCGACCGTTCGCAAAACGCTAGAATAGTCGTTTGCTCCGGGGCCGAGGTGCCGCTTCCATGTCCGAACATCATCTGAGTGAAGTCAACGACGCTCTCGACGAATCCAAATTCGTCACGTTCAAGGACTCGCCGTTCAGGCTCTATCAGCCGTATCCGCCTGCCGGCGACCAGCCGACGGCGATCGACACGCTCGTCGAAGGCGTCGAGGACGGTCTGTCGTTCCAGACGCTGCTCGGCGTGACGGGCTCCGGCAAAACGTACACGATGGCGAACACAATCGCGCGTCTGGGCCGGCCGGCAATCGTCTTCGCGCCCAACAAGACGCTCGCAGCGCAGCTGTACGCGGAGTTTCGCGAGTTTTTTCCGCGCAATGCCGTCGAGTATTTCGTCTCGTACTACGACTACTACCAGCCGGAAGCATATGTGCCGCAGCGCGACCTTTTCATCGAAAAGGACTCATCGGTCAACGAGCACATCGAGCAGATGCGTCTGTCGGCGACGAAGAGTCTGATGGAGCGGCGCGATGTCGTGATCGTCGCGACGGTGTCGGCGATCTACGGTATCGGTAATCCGTCGGAATATCATCAGATGATTCTGACGCTGCGCACCGGCGACAAGATCGGACAGCGCGACATCATCGCGCGTCTCATTGCGATGCAGTACAACCGCAACGAGGCCGATTTTCAGCGCGGTTCGTTCCGCGTGCGCGGCGACACGATCGATATTTTTCCGGCGGAGCATGCGGAAATGGCGGTGCGCGTCGAATTGTTCGACGACGAAATCGACACGCTTCAGTTGTTCGATCCGCTCACGGGCCGCGTGCGTCAGAAGATTCTGCGCTTCACCGTGTATCCGTCGTCGCACTATGTGACGCCGCGTGAGACCGTGATGCGTGCCGTTGAGACGATCAAGTCCGAACTGCGTGACCGGCTCGAGTTCTTCTACAACGACGGCAAGCTCGTCGAAGCGCAACGGCTCGAACAGCGCACGCGCTTCGATCTGGAAATGCTGCAGGAGCTGGGCTTCTGCAAGGGCATCGAGAACTACTCGCGGCATTTCTCGGGCGCCGCGCCCGGCGAGCCGCCGCCGACGCTCGTCGACTATTTGCCGACCGACGCGATCATGTTCCTCGACGAATCGCACGTGCTGATCGGCCAGTTGAACGGCATGTACAACGGCGACCGCGCGCGCAAGGAAAATCTCGTCGACTATGGTTTCCGGCTGCCGTCCGCGCTCGACAACCGGCCGCTCAAGTTCAACGAGTTCGAGCGAAAGATGCGCCAGGTCGTATACGTCTCGGCGACGCCCGCCGACTATGAGAAAAAGACGGCGGGGCAGGTGGCCGAGCAGGTTGTGCGTCCGACGGGTCTCGTCGATCCTGAAATCAACGTGCGGCCGGCGCGCACGCAGGTCGACGACGTGCTGGCCGAGATCAACGAGCGCGTGGCCGCCGGCGACCGCGTGCTCGTCACCGTGCTGACCAAGCGCATGGCCGAGCAGCTGACGGAGTTTCTCGCCGATCACGGCGTGAAGGTGCGCTACCTGCACAGCGATATCGATACCGTCGAGCGCGTCGAGATCATTCGCGACTTGCGGCTGGGCACGTTCGACGTGCTGGTCGGGATCAATCTGCTGCGCGAAGGACTGGATATTCCGGAAGTTTCGCTGGTCGCGATTCTCGACGCGGACAAGGAAGGCTTCCTGCGCGCCGAGCGTTCGCTGATCCAGACGATCGGCCGCGCCGCGCGCAACGTGAACGGCAAGGCCATTCTCTATGCGGACCGGATCACGGATTCGATGAAGCGTGCGATCGACGAAACCGAGCGGCGGCGCGCGAAGCAGATCGCGTTCAACGAGAAGATGGGCATCGTGCCGCGCGGCGTCGTGAAGCGGATCAAGGACATCATCGATGGCGTCTACAACGTCGACGAGGCGCGCGCCGAACTGAAGGAGCAGCAAGTCCGTGCGAAGTTCGAAGACATGTCCGAGAAACAGATCGCGAAGGAGCTCAAGCGGCTTGAGAAGCAGATGATGGAGCACGCGAAGAATCTCGAATTCGAAAAGGCGGCTCGGGTGCGCGATGAGATTGCCCTGTTGTGCGAGCGGGTGTTCGGTGCGAACGTCGGCGATCATCTGACGGGCACGGATTAGGCTTTCGCAGCGTTCCTCAAGACGCACAGATGATCCGGTGCGGCGCTTTGCCGCCGCGCCCACCCGTTCGCTGGATCGCAACGACGGCATCCTTCTGAAAACGCTGCTTAAGCTTCCCGTAAGACCCTGTTGCAGCAAGGCTTTCCACGCATTCGCATTTGTTCTTCCACTTGAAGAGTGATAAACTGAATCACGTATTGAGAATAGTTCGCATTACCGTTCGTTACTGTTTTCGCACTTGCGCTGACGGCATCGAACAATTGGCGAAAGACGTGAAGAAATGCGCATGCGAAATCTCTGCGACGCGCGTTTTCGTTTTCGGTTTTTCCTTGCTTCAGTCTAAAAAAACAAAGGAGTTTCAATGCGCGTTTCGTCAATTCTGAGCGGCGGGGTTGCTGTCCTCGCTGCCGTTGCCGCGATGTCGGCGTCGGCCGCTGAATATCCGATCGGCAAGCAGCAGATCCAGGGCGGCATGGAAATCGGCGCCGTGTATCTGCAGCCGATCACGATGGATCCCGAAGGCATGATGCGTAAGGCATCGGATTCCGACATCCACCTCGAGGCCGACATCCATGCAGTCAAGAAGAATCCGACTGGTTTCGCCGAAGGCGACTGGATGCCTTATCTGCAAGTGCGCTACGAGCTGACCAAGCCGGGTTCGAGCTACGACCAGAAGGGCGATCTGATGCCGATGGTTGCCGACGACGGTCCGCACTACGGCGACAACGTCAAGCTCGCCGGCCCGGGCAAGTATCACCTGAAGCTGATCGTCGAGCCGCCGATGCAGACGGGCCATATGGCGTTCGGCCGTCACGTCGACAAGGAAACGGGCGTTGGTGCGTGGTTCAAGCCGTTCACGCTCGAGTACGATTTCGCGTTCGCGGGCATCGGCAAGAAGGGCGGTTACTGATCGCCGTCGATCGCATCGCGATCCCCAATGAAGTGAGCGGCGTGTGAGAGCGCGCCGTATTTCTAGGAAGGGTGCATGAGAGTCAACAAGAAGATCGCCGTTCTAGCCTTGGCGGCATCGTTCATCGGGCTGGCGCACGCGGACGAAGCCGTGACGTTCAAGCTGGAAATGACGGACGGCAAGCTGAATCCGGCGCGTATCGAAGTGCCCGCCGGCAAGCGCATCAGAATCGAAGTGAAGAATACGGGTAAGGGCGCGGCGGAATTCGAGAGCGTCGAGCTGCGCAAAGAGAAGGTTCTGGCGCCGGGCGCCGAATCCGTCGTCGTGATCGCTCCGCTCGATCCCGGTACGTACAAGTTTTTTGACGATTTCCATCAACAGGCGCAGGGCGTGATCGTCGCCAAGTGACGTCGTCGCGGCAGCACGAGCCGTAACACGGGCGCGCGGCGTCCACTGAGGCAGTTGGAGGTTTCGATGGGTCAGGTAGTGTTCATCGTTTGGCGGGAGAGCGTCGAGGCGCTGCTCGTCGTCGGGATTCTGTACGCGTGGCTGAAGAATGGCGACGAGCAGGCGCGTCATGGTCTGCCGTACCTGTGGGCGGGCGTGGGGGCCGGCGTGCTGGCCGCGATCGGCCTGGGCGCGGCGCTGGTCGGATTCACCGAGGTGCTGTCAGGCGATGCGCAGGACTATTTCCAGACCGCGATGGTGCTGATCGCTTGCGTGCTGATCGTGCAGATGGTGCTGTGGATGAAGTCGCACGGACGCACGCTCAAACGGGACATGGAACAGTCGCTCAAGAAGAGCACGCAGGACGCGAACTGGTGGGGTGTCGCGGTGCTCGTCGCGCTCGCGATCGCGCGTGAGGGCAGCGAGACGGTGATCTTCCTGTACGGTCTCGGCTTCGGCCAGTCGGGTCATGTGGACGCGAGCCAGGTGATCGCCGTTGTCGTCGGCCTCGGCCTTGCGTTCATCACGTTCTACGTGCTGCAACTGGGCGGCAAGATCTTTTCGTGGCGGCTCTTTTTCCGCATCACGGAAATCATGCTGCTGTTCCTCGGCGCGGGTCTGTTCCAGACGGGCGTCGACAAGCTGATCGACAAGGAAATCCTGCCGACCATTGTCGACCGGCTGTGGAACACGTCGATGATTCTCGACGACTCCAGCACGTTCGGCTCGCTCGTCGCGACGCTCACCGGCTATCGCGCTCATCCGGCGTTGATGAACCTGATCACCTACGCGCTGTACTGGGCCGTCGTCTGGTTGCTGCTGCGCCGCGCGAAGCGTGGCCCGGCGCGGCAACCCGCGGGGCGCGCGGCATGAGCAGTGTCGTTGCGAATCGCCGCAGCCGGCTTGTGGAAGTCGGCCACTGGATGCAGCGCCACGGCGCTGTCATCCGCGGCATTCAGTGGGTGGTCGTCGGCGTCTACGCGTTTCTGATTCTCGTGCCCGCGTTCACTGAACTGCCGGGCGACACCGCGCATCTGTGGAACAACCTGACGCTCGCCGCGCAGTTCGTTTTCTGGGGCATCTGGTGGCCGTTCGTGCTGCTGTCGATGGTGATGCTCGGACGCGTCTGGTGCGGTGTGCTGTGCCCCGAAGGCGCGCTGTCGGAATTCGCGAGCAAATACGGACGAGGCTGGGCCATTCCGCACTGGATGCGCTGGGGCGGCTGGCCATTCGTCGCATTCGGTCTGACGACGATCTACGGCCAGATGGTCAGCGTCTATCAATATCCGAAAGCGGTGTTGCTGGTGCTCGGCGGTTCCACGTTGGGCGCGATGGTCATCGGATTGCTCTATGGCCGTGAGAAGCGCGTCTGGTGCAAATACCTGTGCCCCGTGAACGGGGTCTTTTCGCTTCTGGCGCGCCTCGCGCCGTTTCACTACAAAGTCGATGAAGACGCGTGGCGCCGCTCGTACAAGCAGGGCGAGCACGGTCATCGGGTCATTCCCATCAACTGCGCGCCGCTCGTGCCGTTGCGCAACATGAAGGGCGCGTCGTCGTGCCATATGTGCGGCCGTTGCAGCGGGCACCGCGACGCGATTGCGCTGACGTGGCGCAAGCCGTCGTCCGAAGTGGTCGATCTCGGCGACAAGCAGGCGAGCGCCTGGGACACGGCGCTGATCCTGTATGGCCTGCTCGGCATCGCGATCGGCGCGTTCCACTGGACGGGCTCGCCGTGGTTCATCGACGTGAAGCAGACGCTCGCCACGTGGTTCATCGATCACGACATCATGTGGCCGCTCGACACGAATGCGCCGTGGTTCGTGTTCACGCACTATCCGGAGCAGAACGACGTCTTCTCGTGGCTCGACGGCGGGATGATCATCGGCTACATCCTCGCGACGGGCGCGTTCTACGGCACGGCGCTGCTGGCGCTGCTGGCGGGCGCGGCGCGCACGCTGGGCCGCTTCGACACGACGCGCCTGCATCACCTCGCGCAGGCGCTGATTCCGATCGCGGGCACGGGCGTGTTCCTCGGGCTCTCGGCGACGACGCTGTCGCTGCTGAAGGCCGAGCATGTGCCCATCGACTGGGCCTCGGACGTGCGCATTGGGATTCTTATGATCGCGAACGCATGGAGCGCGTGGCTCGCGTGGCTCGTGACGCGCCGCTATACCGCGCGCATTTTGCAGCGCGGGCTCGCGATGGTATGGTTCATGGCGGCATTGGCGGTCGTCGATAGTGCGTGGTGGCTGATGTTCTGGGGCTGGACGCACTGAAGGCGCGCCGCGTTTTCCACCGCGTTTTCCAGCGAGGCAGCCTGTGAGAACCAAACCCATACTGACCGACGAAGACGTCAAGAAAATGGCGGCCGCCGCCGAAGCGCACGCGGTAGCCAATCACTGGATCGTGACAATCGCCATCCTTGACGACGGCGGTCATCTGCTCCATCTGCACCGGATGGACGGCGCCGCGCCGGGCACAGTCGACATGGCGACCGCGAAGGGGCGCACGGCCGTACTCGGACGCCGCGAAACCAAGGTCTACGAAGACGTGATCAAGCAGGGCCGTACGGCCTTTCTGAGCGCGCCGATCACGGCGATGGTCGAGGGTGGCGTGCCCATCGTCGTAGACGGCGAGACGGTCGGCTCGATCGGTGTATCCGGTGTGAAATCCGAGCAGGATGCGGCTGTCGCGCGCGCGGGAATCGCCGCGCTGGAGATCGGCTGACACCGTTTTTCTGTCGTCGGCTGAGGTCCGCGATTCCGCGCGACACGCCTTCAAAGACAAAAGCCGTGCGGATGTGCTCATCCACACGGCTTCATATCGTTTGAGCGTCGCGCGATTCGTCGCGCGCTTTGCGGTGCTATCCGCGGTGAGAACCCAAAAAAGCGGCCTGGCTGGCTGAGACGGCTGGCTTGGTGTCTGCACGAAGGGGTCTAGATCTCGCGTGCAAGCCGTCGTGGCTGGCTAGTGCCCAACACCTCTCGGAGAGGTGGTCCCCACAATACCCGGTTCTGCTGCAATCGTTACTTGGTCAGGATCAGCTTGCCCAGGCGCGTCGCGCGCAGCTGATACGTCTCGCCGTTGTGCACGATGCTTACGTGGCTGCGGCCCTGAAGCAGCGCGTCGCTGGTCACTACGCGCTCAGTCGGCCCGGCGGGCTGTGTGGCGTTACTGCCGCTGCCGCTGTCGTTGCCGGTTCTGCGTTCGGCGGACGCCGTCGTGACGGACTTCGTCGGGCGGCCGGTCGTCAGTGCCGCGGCCGCGGGGCGGCGCAGGCTGAGCGTGGAAGAGCGCGTCGTGTTCGTCATGCTTGCCATTGGTTCGTCGATTTGTTGGATTGATTCTAAATGATAACCATTCCTATTCACAAGACTGCGAAATCAATCGGTGGGGCGTTTCGATAGGCAGGGGATTGCGCCGCGCGGAGTGTCCGGCGGCGCGCAGGATTTAATGCAGCTGGTCAGGCGTATTGCGCGCGCTGACGTACTGGCGGATCAGCCGGACAGTGTCGATGTCCGACTCGCGATACGCCGATTTCACGATCTCTTCTGTCTGACGCGCGTCGGGATCGCCGTTGTCGTCGGCGGACGGCAGGCTCGTTTTGTACTCGAAGCGCAAAAAGAGCTGCAACTCGTCAGGCTGCTCGATCGTCATCGTCAGCGAACCGCCGACGTATTCGGCCGTCGCGAGGATGTCGTAACGCACGCTGTCCTTCGGCGTGAGCGTTACGTGATCGCGCACGGTCGCCTGGCCGTAGTGCAGTTCGCGCTCCATCGTGCTGTCGGTGCGCGACAGAATCGAGCAGCTGTCGAGGCCGATGACGAACAGCTGCGGTTGCTCGGCGCGCAGCACGAGCCCTTCCCACAGTTGCTCGCGCGTCAGCGATTCGACGAGCGGATTCAGCGGATCGTTGATCTGGATCAGATGTTCGAAGTTCAAGACGGCAGCTTCCTTCTAAAGCCCAAGGTTTATAGCATCAAGCAACAGCCAGGCCCGTACGGATCGAAATCGGATTGCTCAGGATCTTGTGCACGGGACACGAATTGGCGATCTGCAGAAGCCGTTCCTGCTGCTCGTCGGACAGATCGCCCGTCAGCACGATCTGGCGGTCGATGGCCGTGCCGTCGCCTTCCTTCTGCATCGACAGCGTCACGCGCACTTCTTCGAGCGGCCAGCCTTTGCGCTGCGCATACATCTTCAGCGTAATCGACGTGCACGCGCCGAGGCTCGACAGCAGCAGCGAGTTCGGCGTGGGGCCGCGATCGCCGCCGCCGAGCGACTCGGGTTCGTCGGCGATCCACGTATGCGCGCCGTCGTCGAACATCACCTGATAATTCGCCGAGCCGATGTGTGCCGTGACCTTCGTGTCTGCCATGCGCGCTCCTTGTGTCCTTGTGCGGGAAAGGTACTGCCGCGCGGCGCATTACGCGGCGCGCGGCCAGGTTGCTTTTCTCAGGTTGCTATTGTGAACGAATTTGCTGCGATTCGCGGATAGGGCGGGCCGCGCGAAAAGCTGAAACCTCAGGGCGAGACGGCGCTGATAATGCGCTGATAAGGCGCTCAATGCGTGATCTGTCCCATGCGACCCGCCTGATAGTCGATCACGGCCTGACGGATTTCCTCCTCCGTATTCATCACGAACGGGCCATAGCGCACGACGGGTTCGTTCAGCGGCACGCCGCCGAACAGCAGCACGTCGAGCGGCTCGGCGCCGGCGGCCATCGTCACCGTGTCGCCGTCGTTGTCGAACACGATCATCTGCTGCGGTCCGATTTCGAGCTGCTCGTCGCTGTAGAAGCCTGTGCCCGCAAGCCCATAAGTGAACACGCGATAGTCGCGCGGCACGGGTTGCACGATGCGCGCGCCCGGCTGCAGCGTGAAATGCTGGTACAGAATCGGCGTGCGCGTCTCGATCGCGGCCTTCACGCCGAGCGCCTCGCCGGCGATCACCTTCACGCGCACCTTGCCGTCGCCGGATGTCGCGACGGGAATGCCCGCCGACGGCATCTCCTGATAACGCGGCGCGATCATCTTGTCGCGCTTCGGCAGGTTCACCCACAGTTGCAGCCCGTGCACGCGGCCGCCCGTCGCAACGAACGACGGGTCCGGCATTTCGCTGTGCACGACGCCGGAACCGGCTGTCATCCATTGGACGTCGCCCGCTCGCAGCGTGCCCGAGTGGCCCGCCGAGTCCTTGTGGCCGAACTGGCCTTCGAGCACGTAGGTCACCGTTTCGAAGCCGCGATGCGGGTGATCGGGCGCGCCCTTCGCCTCGCCGGGCGCATAGTCGACGGGGCCCATCTCGTCGAGCAGCAGAAACGGATCGAAGTCCATCAGCATGCGTGTCGGAAACGGGCGGTGGACGACGAAGCCGCCGCCTTCAACCGTGCGAACAGAAGGGTACGTGCGTTCGATCGTGCGGGTCGCGCTCATCAAAGTCACCTCGAAAAATGGGGAATAGCGTTATTTCTGAAACATGCAGCTATTATATGGACCGATTTTGACCAAAACAGGCCGCCCGTCGCAATGGATTGTTCTGCCAGTGAAACGATGACATGAAGATCGATTCGCATAACCTGAATGACCTGATGTACTTTTCGCAGGTCGTCGAACATGGCGGTTTTTCCGCCGCCGAACGCGTGCTCGGCATTTCGAAGTCGCGTCTGTCGCGGCGCCTGACGGAACTGGAGGCGTCGCTGGGTGTGCGTCTTTTGCAGCGCTCGACGCGCAAGCTTGCGCTGACGGAAGCCGGGCAACTCTTCTACGAGCACTGTCAGGCGATGCTCTCGGAGGCGCAGGCGGCCGTCAACGTCGTGCAGCAACTGCGCTCGTCGCCGCGCGGCACGGTGCGCGTCAGCGTGCCCGTGACGATGTCGCAGACCATCCTGTCGCAGATCCTGCCGGAATTCATGCATCGCTATCCCGAAGTGCGCGTCGTGATGCGCGTGACGAACCGCGTCGTCGACCTGTTCGAAGATTCGATCGACGTTGCATTGCGCGTGCGCTCCGAGCCGCCGGAGAGCGCGAATATCGTCGTGCGGCCGCTGTGGCGCACGCAACAGATGCTGGTCGGCGCGCCGAGTCTGCTGAGCCAGAATGCGCCGCCGCTCGCGCCCGCCGATCTGAACCGTTTCGAGACGCTCGACACGCCGACGGGCGACGGCCGCCACGTGTTCAATCTGATCGCGCCGGACGGCACGCGTCACGCGCACGAGCACGAACCGCGCCTCGTGACAGCCGATCTGATGATGATCACGGAAGCGGCGCTCGCGGGCGTCGGCATCGCGGCGCTGCCGGAGATGATGTATGGCGCCGCGTTGCGCAGCGGGCGCCTGTCGCCCGTGATGCCGGGCTGGACGCTGCCGTCGCCGCAGCTGTACGCGGTGTTTCTGTCGCGTCAGGGGATGGTGCCGGCTGTGCGGACTTTCGTCGATTATCTGGTCGAGATGCTCGATCCGGACACGGGCAAGCATATCCAGCAGGAATGCCCCGAGCGCGCAGCGAAGCCGGCGCGTCTGAAGGCGGAAGCGATCTGACGCATCGACATCGCATCGGATCGCTCGCGCCGTCTCCACGCGAGCGGGCGAACGCGAACGTAGCGCACGCCACACGGCAAATATCGTTTTTGCCATTTAAGCGCGAACGGCGATGGATACTTTCAATGGCCGCAGACTTGTACGCACGCGCCCACGGGCTTATATTGAAATCCCTTCGCTAAGGAGTGTCCTATGCGAAAACTGACGGCCGCTTTGATAGTGAGCCTGATAGGGCTGACCGCGCTGTCCGTGTCAACCACGGCTGCCGCATGCGGTGATCAGATCCAGAGCAGAAGCGATGGCAAATGATCCCGCCGCCCGAAGGCGCCGAGTGCGCACGAAAAAAGGCCTTCATCCGACGATGAAGGCCTTTTACATTTAAGCCCTGAAAAACAGGGCTTTTCTTCGTAGAACGACGAACGCGGGCGGCGCGCTCAGTGCGCTTTCGGCTGCGTGACGAAGCCGATCTTCGTCAGGCCGCCCGCCTGGGCCGCCGACATCACGTCCGCCACCTTCTCATACGCAACCTTGCGGTCCGCGCTCAGATGCAGCTCCGGTTGCGGACTCTGCTGCGCAGCTGCGGCGATTTTCGCCGGCAGCGCGTCGTCGGCGATTTTCTGGTCGTCCCACAGCACGTTGCCGTCGGCGTCGATCGACACCGTCACCTGCGCGGGCTTCGTGTCTTCCTTCTGGCTGCTCGCGTGCGGCAGGTCGATCTTCACCGCGTGGCGGATCACCGGGATCGTCACCATGAAGACGATCAGGAGAACCAACATGACATCGACGAGCGGCGTCATGTTGATTTCGTTCATGAGGCCGTCGTCATCGTCGCCGGCAAAAGGGCTCATTGCCATCGCCATGCCTCCTGGTTAGTTGGCGCGGGACGCGAGCCGAAGACCGTCTCCGCGCTTCGTCGACGACAGGCGCGCGCCCGTCACGAAGAACGCGTGGAGGCCATGAGCGAAGCGGCTCAGCTTGCTGACGATCGCCTTGTTGGCGCGCGTGAGCGCGTTGTAGCCGAGCACGGCGGGAATCGCGACGAAGAGGCCAAAGGCCGTCATGATGAGCGCCTCGCCGACGGGGCCCGCGACCTGATCGATCGACGACTGGCCCGTCGCGCCGATGGTCAGGAGCGCGTGATAGATGCCCCACACCGTGCCGAACAGGCCGACGAACGGCGCCGTGCTGCCGATCGACGCAAGAATCGCGAGGCCGCTCTGCATCCGCGCGATGCTATCGTCCATCGTGTCCTTCAGGCATCGCGTGACCCAGTCCGACACGTCCATGCGGTCGTGCAGATGCGGCTGCGTCTGATGATGATGGTCGGCGGCTTCCTGGCCCGACAGCGCGAGCGCGAGGAACGGGTTTTCAGCCGGCGACGACTTATCGCTGCCGAGCTTCTTCATGCCGTCGTTGAAGTCGTCCGAATGCCAGAACGCCTGCTCGGCGTTTTTCGTCAGACGCTTGAGACGCATGACGTTCCAGCTCTTGATGACGATCACGCTCCAGGACAGCACCGACATGATCAGCAGTGCCAGCGCGATGCCGCGCGTGACGAAATCCCCTTGTGCCCAGACGTGGGCGATACCGTAGTTCTGCATGGCAATTCCTTTTCTTCTTTGAAATCCGTTCCGGCGGATCAGTTGCTAAGGCTGAAGGCGAAAGGCTGGGTGTACGCGGCGCGGACGGGCTCGCCGTTCTCCAGATACGGCTTGCACGAACTGGAGTGCATCGCGTCGAGGGCGGCCTGGTCGAGGCGATCGTAGCCGCTGCTCTTTTTCAACTCGATGTTCTCGATCTTGCCCGTCAGCCCGACGACGAAGTGGATCATTGCCGTCCCTGTCTCGCCGCGTCGGCGCGAAAGGGCGGGATAGTCGGGCTGGACGATGCTGCAATCGAGGTGGGACACGTTCTTCGGCGCGGACAGCGCCATCGTCGGCTTGCCGACGGCAGGCGCGGCGGGGGCAGCTTGCGTCGCGGGTGCGGGAGCGGCCGGCGTGGGCGAAGGTGGTGGCGCGGGCTCGGCGGGCGCGGCGATTTCATGCTGCGACGGCGCCTGCGCAACGGGCAATGGGTCGGGTGCGGGCTTCGGCGTCGGGTGCGGCTGCACTTTCGGCCTGACCTTCTGCACGGGCGTGGGCTTCGGCGGAGGCGGCGTCGGGATCGACTGGATCGCGGCCGGCGCGGCGACGGGCGCCGGGCTGATCAACTCGGCCGTGATCGTGCGCGATTCGATCGGTTGGAACGGCGGCGCTTCGCGCATCGTGAACGCGACAGCGAGCGCAACGACATGAAGTCCGATGACGATGCCCGTCACCGTGACGATACGCGGATTGATTCGGGCGGAAGCGTCTGGCGCGAAGCCGGTTGGGAGAGTAGGCGTGGCCTGCATGTTAGCGTGGCGGCGCGCCGTCGATGCAGCACGGCGTCATTTTCGGAATATCAGCAGTGAAATGCACAGGGTGGTCACGAAACCGATCAGCAATTCCATTTCGAGCTCCTCGAAGAATGGCGTCGCTGGCTGGTCTCGGACTGGCTTGCTGACGGCGGAAAGAAAACTGAAGCGCGTGCGATGCTAGCGCGCTTTTCAGCGCGCAACATGAAGATGCGTCAAGGCTGACGGACGCAGTGTCAGGCGGCCTTGCGTTCGTAGAACGTCAGCGGCACGGCTTGCGTGTGGTGCTCGACGCCGCAACGGCTCGCGCAGACGCCGCTTTCGGCCATTACATCCCGTACGGATTGTTCGCACTTGCCGCAGCACATCGCGACGCCCAGCTCGAATTGCAGCTCGTCGAAGGTGTCGATGCCCTCGGCGATCGACGCGCGGATCTTCCGGTCGGATACAGACTTGCACACGCAGACAATCATGACGGCTCGCGATAGCTAACGTTAATGCGAATTATTATCATTATGTTTGGGTGCTTTGGCAAGCGTCCGTCGCAAATTTTTGTAACAAAACCAGCCTACTGGAAGGGTTTCGTTCTCGCGGCCTTTATGTGGCGGGCGCCGCCGGGATGCCGCGAGTGGAGGGCCAGCCGCGTGGTCTTTTGCCACAGCGAGCGGTCGGTGGGCGCGTTTCTTTCGTGAAACGGTGGCGCAATGCAGCCGGCGCGGCACATCAAAAGCGAAAATATCGCGCGCGGGCCAGCTAACGAGGAATCAGGCGGCGTGCGAATCCGTGGTGGCTGTACGACGCGACGGAATGTGCACGCGCTCGACGGGCGCGTCGATTTGCAGCAGTGTCGCCGCAAGCTGCCTGAGATGCGCGCCGTCGCTGGTCGAGCAGAAGCGGGGCTGGGGCGCGGCATTGCGCTCGGGCGAACGTAGACCCTGCTGGCCGAGCACGCGCTCCAGCTGGCGGGCAATCGCAATGCTCGTGTCGATCAGCGCAAGCCGGTCGCCGGCGATATCGCGAATCGCGGCGTCGAGAAACGGATAGTGCGTGCAGCCGAGCACGAGCGTATCGGCGCCGGCCTCGAGCATCGGCTGGAGGTAGCTTTCGAGCAGCGCGCGCAGTTCCGGCGAACCGATATCGCAGCGCTCGACGGCCTGCACGAGCCCGTGGCCCGGCTGGCACAGAAAACGGCAGTCGGCGGCGTGGCGTTCGAGCAGCGCCTGAAAGCGCGCGCTGCGCAGCGTCACCTGCGTCGCGAGCACGCCCGCCACTCGCGAGCGCGATTGCAGCGCTGCGGGCTTCACGCCCGGCTCGACGCCGATCAGTTGAATGGGCAGCTTTTCGCGCACCAGTGCGATCGACTGCGCCGTCGCCGTGTTGCACGCGACCACCAGCGCTTTCGCCCCTTGCGCGACGAGCCATTCGCCGATCGCCAGCGTGCGGTCCGCGATGAAGTCGTCGTCGCGCTCGCCATACGGGGCGTAGAGCGAATCGGCGACATAGATGATCGCTTCGCCCGGCAGTTGCGCGCGCACCGCGCGCAACACCGACAGGCCGCCCAGGCCCGAGTCGAAAATGCCGACGGGCGCGCGCGGATCGAGCGGAGCAATCGCAGGCAGCGAAGAGAGCGCAGCGGAGGCGGGGGGCGAGGCGGTCATGGATTCAATGGAAGCCATATAAGAAAATCCGCGCAGCGCGTTCGAAAGACGTTGCGCGGATAGGACCGCAGAAGTGTAGCAGGAGTCGCAGGACTGGCAATGCCGCCGTCTTGCACGCGATCTTATTCTTCGGGCGAACCCATCGCGGACTGCTGGTAATTCTGGATACCGACTTTGTCGATCAGGTCGAGTTGCGTTTCGAGCCAGTCGATGTGCTCTTCGGTGTCGTCGAGAATCGTCGTGAAGATTTCACGCGACACGAAATCGCGCACCGACTCGCAATAGGCGATCGCCTCCTTGCACGTGCCCTGCGAGATCTGCTCGAGCTTCAGATCGCATTCGAGGATTTCCTTCGTCTCTTCGCCGATCAGCAGCTTGTGCAGATCCTGCAGATTCGGCAGGCCGTCGAACATGAAAATGCGCTCGATCAGCATGTCGGCGTGTTTCATCTCGCCGATCGATTCGTCGTATTCATGCTTGCCAAGCTTGTCGAGACCCCAGTGCTTGTACATCCGCGCGTGCAGGAAGTACTGGTTGATCGCGGTCAGTTCGTTCTTCAACTGGGCGTTCAGATATTCGATGACCTTTTTATCGCCTTGCATGATTTTCCCCTCGCTGGAGCCTAGTTTTCCAAGAACAATAAACGGCTGAACCCGAAAAGCCAAGGACGGATGCGGTTGATGAGAATTGCTCACGCAATAGTGTTGCGTTCCGCGCGAGCAAATAAAAAGCCGGGACTATAACGCCCCGGCTTCCGTAAAACAAACAGACACAAACAGACTCAGACCGTCGCGACGGGGATCTTGCCGATCTTCGCCTGCCATTCCTTCGGGCCCGTCTGATGAACCGACGTACCGCTCGAATCGACGGCCACCGTCACGGGCATGTCCTGCACGTCGAACTCATAGATGGCTTCCATGCCGAGGTCTTCGAACGCGAGCACCTTCGCGCTGCGGATCGCCTTCGACACCAGATACGCCGCGCCGCCCACGGCCATCAGATATGCGGCCTTGTGCTTCTTGATCGCGTCGATCGCGACGGGGCCGCGCTCGGCCTTGCCGATCATCGAGATCAAGCCGGTTTGCGCGAGCATCGTCTCGGTGAACTTGTCCATGCGCGTTGCCGTGGTCGGGCCTGCGGGGCCGACTGCTTCGTCGCGCACGGGATCGACGGGGCCGACGTAGTAGATCACGCGGTTCGTGAAGTCGACGGGCAGCTTCTCGCCCTTCGCGAGCATGTCGGCGATGCGCTTGTGCGCGGCGTCGCGGCCCGTCAGCATCTTGCCCGACAGCAGCAGCGTCTGGCCCGGCTTCCACGACGCGACTTCTTCAGGCGTCAGCGTGTTCAGGTCGATGCGCTTGCTCGTTTCCGTGTTGGGCGCCCACGTGACCTTCGGCCATGCGTCGAGCGGCGGCGGCGTGAGCTTCGCGACGCCCGAGCCGTCGAGCGTGAAGTGCGCATGGCGCGTGGCCGCGCAGTTCGGGATGATCGCGATCGGCTTCGATGCCGCGTGCGTCGGCGCTGCCATGATCTTCACGTCGAGCACCGTCGACAGGCCGCCCAGGCCCTGCGCGCCGATACCGAGCGCGTTGACCTTCTCGTGCAGTTCGACCCGCAGCTCTTCGATCCAGTCCTTCGGGCCGCGCGCAATGACGTCCTGAATGTCGATCGGGTCCATCAGCGATTCCTTCGCCATGACCATCGCCTTCTCGGCCGTGCCGCCGATGCCGATGCCGAGCATGCCCGGCGGGCACCAGCCCGCGCCCATCGTCGGCACGGTCTTCAGGATCCAGTCGACGATCGAGTCCGACGGGTTCAGCATTGCGAACTTCGACTTGTTCTCCGAGCCGCCGCCCTTGGCCGCGACCTGCACATCGACCTTGTCGCCCGGCACGATCTCGTAGTGGATCACGGCCGGCGTGTTGTCCTTCGTGTTCTTGCGGCCGCCTTCGGGCGGGCTCACGATCGACGCGCGCAGCACGTTGTCCGGGTGCGTGTAGCCGCGGCGCACGCCTTCGTTGATCATGTCGGTGACGCTCATCGTCGCGCCGTCCCAACGCACGTCCATGCCGACCTTCACGAACACCGTGACGATGCCCGTGTCCTGGCAGATCGGGCGCTTGCCTTCGGCGCACATGCGGCTGTTCGTGAGAATCTGCGCGATGGCGTCCTTCGCGGCGGGGCTCTCTTCGAGCTCGTACGCGCGGCCGAGTGCCTGGATGTAATCGAGCGGATGGTAGTAGCTGATGTACTGCAGCGAATCCGCAATACTCTGGATCAGGTCTTCCTGTTTGATGACGGTCATGGCTAGGCTCAGTGGGGTGGCGCTCGTTATCGCGACTGCGCGGCTGCGTGGTCGGTCATGCGCTTTCAGGGGAGTGGGAAATCTTCTGCTTCAACGTGCGCGCCGCTGCGGGCTCGTGGAAATGCTCGGGGTGCGTGTGCGTCGTGAGGCGATCGACGTAGGCCATCGCCAGCGCGGACACGAGAAACGCGATGTGGATGATCACCTGCCACATCACCGCGTGCATCGTGTGCTGGTCCGGGTCGATGAAAGTTTTCAGCAGATGGATCGACGAGATGCTGATGAGCGCCATCGACAGCTTCACCTTCAGCACGCCCGCATTCACATGGTCGAGCCATTCGGGCTCGTCGGGATGGCCCTCGACGCCGAGTCTCGACACGAACGTTTCATACCCGCCGACGATCACCATGATCAGCAGGTTCGAGATCATCACCACGTCGATCAGGCCGAGCACGACGAGCATGATGCTGGTTTCGTCGAGCGTCATCGACGCGCTGACGAGGTGCCACACTTCCTTCAGGAACAACACGACGTACACGCCTTGCGCGACGATCAGGCCCAGATAGAGCGGCACCTGCAGCCAGCGGCTCATGAAGATCACGGAGGGCAACGGGCGCATGCGTCGATGCTGGCTGGAAGGAACGGGGCGCAGGGCGGTCATGGGGCGTCGGTCGGCGTAGTGTTGGCGCTTCGTAGTATCGGATAACTGCGGGATCACTGCGGGATGACTGGGGCACGGGCGCGCTCGCATCGACGACGGCGGATCACGCGGAAAGCGAACAACCGACGTTCAGGCAGCCGGCGATGAAACCGGCCGGCGCAGCGCGCTGGGCGCGTTATTGTACAGCGTGATGCGTGACGGCCGTGTCGAAGCGGGCAGGAGCGGGTGCAAGCGGGGTAAGCGGGGCAAGCGGGGCAAGTGGGGCAAGCGGGGCAAGCGGGCAGAAGCAAGCACGAGAGCTGGCGCGGAGCCGCGCGAGGCCCGGCACACCCGCGCACGAGGCGATGCGTGAGGCCGATGCACGAGGCCGATGCGTGAGGCCGATGCGTGAGGCCGATGCGTGAGGCCAAGCGTGAGGCCGAGTCGCGACGCCGAAGCATGAGCCTCCACTACGACGCGACGGGCGGCACGCGCCTGACCTTGAGGCTTGCGAGCGCGATGCCCGCGATCACGCACGCGAGCGCGACGCCGTGCGCGAGCGTCGGCCGTTCGTCGAGGAACACGATGCCGTAGACGGCGGCCGCGACGGGCAGCACCGCGCTGAACACGCCCGCAAGGCTGCCCGGCACGTGGCGGATGCCCTTCATCCAGAGCCAGAACGAGAAGATGCTCGCCGACAGCCCGTACCACAGCACGAGCGCCCAGATGCTGACGGGCGTGCTCGCATAGTCGAATGCGAACAGCGCCGACACGCCGAGCGGCAGCATCAGCAACAAGCCGAACAGGTGGGTGTACGCGCAGATGTCGATCGGCGCGAGCGTCTGCGTGAGTCGGCGTGACAGGATCACATACAGCGATTCGCAGCAGACGGCGCCCAGCACCATCAGATTGCCGGCGAACGAGCTTGTGCTCGCGGTGCCCGCGGCATTGTCGGCGTGCGCGAGATTGACGACGACCACGCCGGCGATCGCGAGTGCAATCGAGGCCAGCGCCCGCCCATCGGGTTTCTCTTTCAGGAAGATCCACGAGAACAGCGCGACGACGGCGGGTATCGTGCTCGTGATGACGCCCGCCGCGACGGCGCTCGTCCGATGCACGCCGTTGAGCATCAACAGCGTAAACCCGAATGTGCCGAACAGGGCCTGCAGGAACAGATTGACCCACTCGCCCTTTTTCACGCGGCGCAGCTTGCTGACGCGCAGCAACGGCCACAGCACGGCCATCGCGATCACGAAACGCAGCAACGCGAAGAGAGGAACGGGAACGAACGCGACAATCGACTTGCCAATGCCGACGTTGCTGCCGACGAGCAGCATCGCAGCGATGAGAAACAGTGAATAGCGGTTCAAGCTGGAATCCATGTGGCTAGTTCAGTTAGCATTGTAAAAGGGCGCATAACAACGGCAAAGCAAGCAGCAAATGCACTAGGACGTGTGCAAGACACCCGAGCGGCAGGTAGGCTCGATGCTTGCGAGATTTGCGGTGTGCCTGCATCGCGACGCGTCGGCGGTCATGGCGCCTGGTGTTTTGCCTGACGTGCAGCCGGTCCGCGCGTAAGTACGCGGTAAGTTGCAACGCTTATCGTGGGAAGCGATCGAAGCTGTTGAACGGGCAGGCGGCCCGCGCGATGTTGCGACGCCGCACCTGGCATGCGTTGTGATTCGCAGTGTGCCCGCCGTTGCGGATGGGCACGAGGGTGGGAGACACGCCGCGGCCGATGTCACGCGCGGCGCCACTATGACGACACGGAGCGACGCCTTGCGCCCGCTGGACGGGCATGCATCGCGAGCGCGCCGGCACAGGATTGATGTTTCATCTTCACCAAGGGGTAGTCGATGTCTGCGATTGAATCGGTTCTTCAGGAACGCCGCGTGTTTCCGCCTTCCGCCGAAATGACGGCACAGGCAGCAGTGTCCGGCATGGACGCATACCGGGCGCTCGCCGCCGAAGCGGAGCGCGATTACGAAGGCTTCTGGGGCAGGCTGGCGCGCGAAACGCTCAGCTGGAAAAAGCCCTTCTCGAAGGTGCTCGACGAATCGGATGCACCTTTCTACAAATGGTTTGAAGACGGCGAACTGAACGCGTCATACAACAGCATCGACCGGCATGTCGAAGCGGGCAACGGCGATCGCGTCGCCATCATCTTCGAAGCCGACGACGGCACCGTCACCCACGTCACGTACAACGACATGCTGCAGCGTGTGTCGCGCTTCGCGAATGCGCTGAAGAAACGCGGCATCAAAAAGGGCGATCGCGTCGTCATCTATATGCCGATGTCGATCGAGGGCATCGTCGCGATGCAGGCCTGCGCGCGTATCGGCGCGACGCACTCGGTCGTGTTCGGCGGGTTCTCGTCGAAGTCGCTGAACGAACGTCTCGTCGACGTGGGCGCGGTCGCGCTCGTCACGTCCGACGAACAGATGCGCGGCGGCAAGGCGCTGCCGCTCAAGAACATCGCGGACGAAGCGCTCACGATGGGCGGCTGCGAGGCCGTCAAGAGCGTAATCGTCTACAAGCGCACGGGCGGAAAGGTCGGCTGGGACGACAAGCGCGATCTGTGGATGCACGAGATCACGGCGAACGAATCGGATCAATGCGCGCCCGAATGGGTCGGCGCCGAGCATCCGCTCTTCATCCTCTATACGTCGGGCTCGACGGGCAAGCCCAAGGGCGTGCAGCACAGCACGGGCGGCTATCTGCTGTGGGCCGCGCAGACAATGAAATGGACCTTCGACTGGAAGCCGACGGATGTCTTCTGGTGCACGGCCGACATCGGCTGGGTCACGGGCCACAGCTACATCACGTATGGTCCGCTCGCGCTCGGCGGCACGCAGGTGGTGTTCGAAGGCGTGCCGACGTATCCGAACGCGGGCCGCTTCTGGGACATGATCCAGAAGCACAAAGTCTCCGTGTTTTACACCGCGCCGACGGCGATCCGCTCGCTGATCAAGGCTGCGGAAGCCGATGCGAAGGTACATCCGAAGAGCTACGACCTGTCGTCGCTGCGCATCATCGGCACGGTCGGCGAGCCGATCAATCCGGAAGCATGGGTATGGTACTACGAGAACGTCGGCGGCTCGCGCTGCCCGATCGTCGATACGTGGTGGCAGACGGAAACGGGCGGCCACATGATCTCGCCGCTGCCGGGCGCGACGCCGCTCGTGCCGGGTTCGTGCACGCTGCCGCTGCCGGGCATCATGGCCGCGATCGTCGATGAAACGGGCCAGGACGTGCCGAACGGGCAGGGCGGCATTCTCGTCGTCAAGCGTCCGTGGCCCGCGATGATCCGCACGATCTGGGGCGACCCTGAGCGCTTCAAGAAGAGCTACTTCCCCGAAGAGCTCGGCGGCAAGCTGTACCTCGCCGGCGACGGCTCGGTGCGTGACAAGGAGACGGGCTACTTCACGATCATGGGCCGCATCGACGACGTGCTGAACGTGTCGGGCCACCGCCTCGGCACGATGGAGATCGAGTCGGCGCTGGTCGCGAATCCGCTGGTGGCGGAAGCCGCCGTGGTCGGCCGTCCGGACGAGACGACGGGCGAGGCCGTGTGCGCGTTCGTCGTGTTGAAGCGCGCGCGCCCGGAAGGCGAAGAGGCCGCGAAGATCGCTGCGGAACTGCGCAACTGGGTCGGCAAGGAAATCGGTCCGATCGCGAAGCCGAAGGACATCCGTTTCGGCGACAACCTGCCGAAGACGCGCTCGGGCAAGATCATGCGGCGTCTGTTGCGCTCGCTCGCAAAGGGCGAAGAGATCACGCAGGACGTGTCGACGCTCGAGAACCCGGCGATTCTCGATCAGCTGGGTGAATCGCGCTGATCGATGAAAGTGCATGAACGTTTGAAGGCTTGAAAGCCTGAGGCATTTGCAAATCCAAACGGCGCATCCGATGACGATGCGCCGTTTTTTCATGCGCCGCGCGGCGCGCTTCGACCGGTGACGCAAGTCGTTGCACGGACAACCCCGATTGCCGATGCAACACGTTTTTGATACATAGGCGCATGGCCGCGCCACACCACACATCGCGTCACAACATCAATCCCTTGCCCGAGCCGCCGCCCGTGACGGAGGCGATGGCGCGCGCGCACGCGCGCTACTGGCGCTTCAACCTCGTGCTGATCGTCGCGTTGATGCTGGTCGGCTTCTTCGTGTCGTTCATCGTGCCGCTGATCGCGAGAGGGCTCGCGTCCGTGCGTTTCGCGGGTTTCAGCCTGCCGTTCTACATGGGCGCGCAGGGCGCGATCCTCGTGTACCTGATGCTGATCGTGATCTACATCGTGCTGATGCAGCGCGCCGACGCCGCATTGCAACGCGCGCTCGAAGCCAGCGCGCAGGACGACATCGCCGAGCGCACGGCCGACCGATGAAGCTCGCGCATCGGCTGATCCGTTCGTATTCGCTCTATACGCTGGGCTTTTTTGCGTTCATCTACCTGTTGTGGCGCATCGAGGCCGCGAACGGGCCGGGCATGTGGATCGGCTATGTGTTCCTGTTCGTGCCGATCGCCGTGTATGCGGTGATCGGCCTGCTGTCGCGCACCTCCGATCTCGTCGAGTACTACGTGGCCGGGCGGCGCGTGCCGTCCGCGTTCAACGGCATGGCGACGGCGGCGGACTGGCTGTCGGCGGCGTCGTTCATCGGGCTTGCCGGGTCGCTCTACGCGACCGGCTACGACGGACTTGCGTACACGATGGGCTGGACGGGCGGCTACTGCCTCGTTGCGTTTCTGCTCGCGCCGTACGTGCGCAAGCTCGCGCGCTACACGATTCCCGATTTTCTCGGCACGCGCTTTTCGAGCAACGCGGTGCGAGGGCTTGCGGCGCTGTCGGCGATTCTCTGTTCGTTCGTCTATCTGGTCGCGCAAATTCAGGGCGTGGGGCTGATCGCGACGCGCTTCATCGGCGTCGACTTTGCGATCGGCATCTTCTGCGGGCTCGCGGGCATTCTGGTGTGTTCGTTCCTCGGCGGCATGCGCGCAGTCACGTGGACGCAGGTCGCGCAGTACATCATCCTGATCGCGGCGTTCCTGATTCCCGTGTCGATGATCGCGCACAAGGATGGCCTCGGCTGGGTGCCGCAATTCGGCTATGGACGCCTGATGGAGCGCATCGAGACGATGGAGCGCGCGGTGCGCGATGCGCCTTCTGAGCAGTCGGTGCGCGACGATTACCGGATGCGCGCCGCGCTGATGCAGGCGCAGATCGACGGCCTGCCGCAGTCGTATATCGACGAGAAAGGCCGTCTGACCGATCAACTCGCCGACTTGCGGCGGCACAACGGACCGTTGCGCGAGATCGCCGATCTCGAACGCCGGATCGCGCGCTTTCCTCGCGACGCCGCGACGGCGCAGATCGTGTGGGCGCAGCAGCGCGACGAGATGATCCAGCGCGCGGCGGCGCCCGTGCAGATGCACGAGCCGTTTCCCGCCGCGAACGAAGCCGAGCGGCGGCTGCATCTGCGCAATTTTCTTTCGCTGCTGCTGTGCCTGTCGCTGGGGACGGCGAGCCTGCCGCACATTCTGACGCGCTATAACACGACGACCTCGGTGGCGTCGGCGCGGCGCTCGGTCGGCTGGACGCTCTTCTTCGTCGCGCTGTTCTATCTGACGGTGCCCGTGCTCGCGGTGCTGATCAAGTACGAGATCCTGTCGAATCTCGTCGGCCATCGGTTTTCCGAGCTGCCGCAGTGGGTGATGCAGTGGCGGCGGATCGAGCCGTACCTGATCAGCATCGCCGATGTGAACGGCGACGGCATCGTGCGCTGGAGCGAGGTCCAGATGCAGCCGGACATGGTCGTGCTGGCCGCGCCGGAGATAGCGGGGCTGCCGTATGTGATGTCGGGGCTGATCGCGGCGGGCGCACTGGCGGCGGCGCTGTCGACAGCCGATGGCCTGCTGCTGACGATCGCCAATGCGCTGTCGCACGATGTCTATTACCACATGGTCGATCCCGACGCATCGAGCCAGCGGCGCGTGACGATCTCGAAGATCCTGCTGCTGGGCGTGGCGCTGTTCGCGTCGTATGTGGCGTCGCTGAATACGGGGAACATCCTGTTTCTGGTCGGTGCGGCGTTTTCGCTGGCGGCGTCGAGTCTCTTTCCGGTGCTGGTGCTCGGCGTGTTCTGGAAGCGCACGACGCGGCTGGGCGCCGTCGCGGGGATGCTCGCGGGGCTGGGGGTGTGCATTTACTACATCGTGTCGACGTATCCGTTCTTCACGCAGTTGACGGGCTTCGTCGGCACGCGCTGGTTCGGCATCGAGCCGATCAGCTCGGGCGTATTCGGCGTGCCGGCGGGGTTTCTGGTGACGGTGCTGGTGAGCCTCGTCGACGCGAAGCCGGACGCTTACACGAGGGCGCTGGTGGACTACATACGGCACCCGTGACGCTGGCCGTCCGGCCGAGGTGGCAATGGCGCGAGAGTTTGCTATAATGCGCGTCCCCGCCGGAGAGATGGATGAGTGGTTTAAGTCGCACGCCTGGAAAGCGTGTATAGGTTAATAGCCTATCGGGGGTTCGAATCCCCCTCTCTCCGCCAGGACACCAAATGAATACGGGCCATTCGGCCCGTTTTTCGTTTCTGCCCGCCAAGGAACCCGCCGCACACAAAACAGCGCTTGTGCCCGGGTCATCAGTGCCTGTGGTGCATCAGATCGACGTAGTGCGTATCGAGCCAACGGGTTCCCCGTCCGTGGCCGGGCTTGCCGTGGTAATGCGCGACGATCCACAGTACAACGCCGACGATTGCCATTACGACGGGCCCTAGCAAGTACGCCATCAACGTTTCATTCACGGCGTGCCCTCCATCATGTCGTGGCCGAACTTACATTCTAGGCGACTGATTGGGAGAATGCTTGCCGTGCCCATTGCATCGCGAGCGTCCCTCAGCGGCGGTAGGGCCGCCCCGCAATTCGCAGCGTCACAAATCCCAACACGAACTTGATGCACAATCGATGCTGGTTCGCCACACACGATCTCCACGAGGAGCAAAGATGAGAGTTTCGGATCTGGAAGGCGCGTTGCTCGATTACTGGGTCGCGCGAGCGGACAATCTGCCGAAGCCGCGCGTCGACGATGGCTTTTGCTGGATCGAAGAACCGGCTTGCGACGGCGACCCGGAAGGGGCGCTCGAAGCCGCTTTCGCGCCGTCGACGGATTGGGCCCAGTGCGGCCCGATTATCGAGCGGGCCAGGATTCATCTCGTGCCGGCCGCGGCGGGCGAGCAGGCGACATGGACGGGCTCGGTCCCCGCAGGCACGGGCACGATCGAACAGACGGGCGCCACGCCATTGATCGCCGCGATGCGCGCGTTCGTCGCGAGTCATTTCGGCGATACCGTCGCGGATCAATCGAATACGGCCTGATCGCCGTTCATCGCTTCGTCAGAAGCACTCGAACACAACTTCGACACTCTGATTGCCCGCGCTGCGCACGCCGTTCGTATGGATTTCGACGGTGTGCATCTGCATGTTCTGGTCGCGGCAATAGGCCTTCGCGTGCTTGAGCCCTGCGTTGCGGATGCTGTTCCACGATGCCAGGCTGGTGCGTCCGCGACTCGTGACCGAGAGATAGCCATTCTGCTTCTTGTCCACGCTCGATACCGCGGTGCATGCCGCGAGCACGCCAATCCCCGCGAGCAGAATGCACTTCTTCATAGTCCTCCCCTGGTTGGCGCATTGTGGCGGCCGATGCCCATAACAAGCAATCGAAAAAAATCCTGGTCTGACTCGGGGCGCCTGTGCGAACCACGCATCGCATCCATGTTATTGCATCGTGCTTCCGATGCCGGGCGCGGCAGGCAGATTGCGCTTTATAGAGCGCGAAACAAGAATTGAGCAAAGCTCAGGAACTCGCGCTCCATGATTGTCATCATCGCTCGACAACTTCGAAATGATTCGCAGAAAAAGGCCGATTGTTCTATCCGTTGCTTGACGCGAAAGATGAGATAAACTCAAATAAAGACGCGCGTTCCCTGCGAGCTCGCAATACGCAACCTGTGCGCGATTCAATGTTCGACATCGAGATCCATGAGCCGACGCGTTGTGCGGGCCATTCGCGTCGCACGCGGAGTAGCATGACATCGAGCGCATTGCCGCACGTACCGCACGTATAAGCAACATTCAGGAGACACTGATGCTTCCCGCCGCTGACACATACGACGGTCTCATCGCCGCATTCGAATGGCGCATTCCACAGCAATACAACATCGGCGTCGACGCGTGCGACAAGTGGGCTGACGGCAGCGGCCGTCTCGCGCTGATCTGCGAGACGCGCGAAGGGCACACGACGCGCTACACGTTCGACGAACTGAAGTCGCTGTCGGATCGCTTCGCGAATGCGCTGCGGCAAAGTGGCGTGAAGAAGGGAGACCGTGTCGGCATTTTTCTCGCGCAATCGGTCGAGACGGCCATCGCGCACCTTGCCGTCTACAAATGCGGCGCGATCGCCGTGCCGCTCTTCGCGCTGTTCGGGCCCGATGCGCTTCAATACCGCTTGTCGGATAGCGGCGCGCTCGCGCTCGTCACGGACCTGAGCGGCGCGCAGAAAATCGCCTCGGTGCGCGCGGCATTGCCCGAGCTGCGCACGATCTTCTGCGTCGATGCCGACCATGCCGATCCCGCATCGCAGGTCGAATCGTTCTGGACCGTGCTCAACGATGCGCCGCCCGTCTTCAACGCGGAGACGACGTCCGCGGACGATCCCGCCGTCATCATCTACACGTCCGGCACGACGGGCAAGCCGAAGGGCGCGCTGCATGCGCACCGCGTGCTGCTCGGCCATCTGCCCGGCGTCGAGATGCCGCAAGCGTTTTTCCCCGCCGATGCGCGGCTGATGTGGACGCCCGCCGACTGGGCGTGGATCGGCGGTCTCTTCGATGTGCTGCTTCCGGCATGGCATCACGGCGTGGCCGTGCTCGCGCGGCGCTTCGAGAAGTTCGACGGCGAAGCGGCCTTCGACCTGATGCAGCGTCATGCCGTCACGCACACGTTCCTGCCGCCCACCGCACTGAAGATGATGCGCGCCGTCGAGCGTCCGGAGCGATGGACGCTCTCGCTGCGTGCCGTCGCGAGCGGCGGCGAGTCGCTCGGCGCGGAGCTGATCGACTGGGGGCGGCGCGCACTCGGCGTGACGATCAACGAGTTCTATGGGCAGACGGAGTGCAACGTCGTGGTGTCGTCGTGCGCGACGCTGTTCGAGCCGCGTCCCGGCTCGATCGGCAAGGTGGTCCCCGGGCATCGCGTCGCGATCGTCGACGACGCGGGGCAGACCGTCCCGCGCGGCGAGCCCGGCAACATTGCGATTCGCGCGCCAGACCCAGTGATGTTTCTCGGCTACTGGCGCAACGAGCCGGCCACGCGCGACAAGTTTCGCGGCGACTGGCTGCTGACGGGCGACATGGGCCTGATGGACGCGGACGGTTTCATCCGCTTCGTCGGCCGCGACGACGACGTGATCACGAGCGCCGGCTACCGGATCGGCCCCGCGCCGATCGAAGACTGCCTGCTGCGTCATCCCGCCGTGCGGATGGCGGCCGTGGTCGGCGCGCCCGACGTGCAGCGCACCGAAATCGTCACCGCCTTCGTCGTGCTGAATCCCGGCTACGAACCCGGCGATCTGCTCGTGCGGACCTTGCAGGAGCACGTGAAGACGCACCTCGCTGCGCATGAGTATCCGCGCGCGATTCATTTCGTCGAAGCGCTGCCGATGACGGCGACGGGCAAAGTGATCCGCCGCGAACTGCGCGAGCGCGTTTCGCCGCCGCAGCAGCGCTGAGTCCGCGCGGGCAAGCGGCGCGCGAGCGGACCTAAGCCTTCTTTAAGCCCATTCGCGCGGCACGTCGTCATCGGCGGCGAGCGTGAGGCCCGCGACAGGCAGCGGCAACGCCGTCTTGTAGCGCACCTGCTTGAGCGCGAAGCTCGATCGGATGTTCGACACGCCGGGAATCTTCGTGAGCCACTGCACGATGAAGCGTTCGAGGCTCTGCATGTCGGGCACGACGACGCGCAGCAGATAGTCGGCGTCGCCCGTCATCAGATAGCACTCCATCACCTCGGGCCGCTCGCCGACTTCCTGTTCGAAGCGGCGCAGCGCGTCTTCGACCTGTTTTTCGAGGCTCACCTGAATGAACACGTTGATGCGCAGCCCGAGCGCCTCGGCATCGAGCAGCGTGACCTGCTGACGAAACAGCCCCAGCTTTTCGAGCGCGCGCACGCGGTTGAAGCAGGGCGTCGGCGACAGGTTCACGGCACGCGCCAGTTCCGCGTTCGTGATGCGCGCATTCTGCTGCAGCTGCCGGAGAATCGCGATGTCGATACGGTCGAGCCGCCGCGCGGTGGTGGATCTGGCTTCGGATGTCATAGTGTAAACATTCCATGTGAGGCCGAATTTCAGGAATAAATACACTATCTGAAAGCGCGAGAGCAAGCAAAAGAGACGCACATTTTGTCGCTGCATGGGTAAGCTGATTCGACATTCCGCTGCTTTTCACGTCTTTTCACGCCTTTCACGCCTCTCTTCTGCCGGAGTCGCGCCATGACCGATTTATCGAGCGGTGCTCAACCCGTTCAAGCCCTCACTCAAGCTCGCGTCGACAGCGACCCGCAGGAAACGGCCGAATGGCTCGCCGCGCTGGATGGCGTCGTCCAGCATGTCGGCATCGAGCGCGCGCAGTATCTGTTCGACCGGCTCGCCGCGCATGCGCTGTCGAACGGCGTGGCGTCGGCGCGCGTGAGCGTCACGCCATACGCGAACACGATTCCCGTCGATCGGCAGCCTCCCTATCCCGGCGATCTCGACACGGAAGAACGGCTGGCCGCCGCATTGCGCTGGAACGCGCTCGCGATGGTCGTGCGCGCCAATCGCGCGTACGGCGAGCTGGGCGGCCATATCGCGAGCTATGCATCGGCGGCCGATCTGTTCGAAGTCGGCTTCAATCATTTCTTTCGCGGCCCGGACGATGCGCGCGGCGGCGATCTCGTCTACTTCCAGCCGCATTCGTCGCCGGGCGTGTATGCGCGCGCGTTTCTCGAAGGCTTCTTGAGCGAGACGCATCTTGAGCACTACCGGCGCGAGATCGCCGGGCCGGGGCTGTGTTCGTATCCGCATCCGTGGTTGATGCCGGACTTCTGGCAGTTCCCGACGGGCTCGATGGGCATCGGGCCCATCAACGCGATCTACCAGGCGCGCTTCATGCGCTATCTGCAGAATCGCGGCCTGCTGAAGACGGAAGGCCGCAAGGTGTGGGGCTTTTTCGGCGACGGCGAGATGGACGAGCCCGAATCGATCGGTGCGCTGTCGCTGGCGGCGCGCGAACGGCTCGACAATCTCGTGTTCGTGATCAACTGCAATCTGCAGCGGCTCGATGGTCCCGTCCGCAGCAACGGCCGCATCATCGACGAGCTCGAAGCGCAATTCACGGGCGCGGGCTGGAACGTGATCAAGGTGCTGTGGGGCTCGGACTGGGATGCCCTCTTCGCGCGCGATCGCACGGGCGCGTTGCTGCGCGCGTTCGCGCATACCGTCGACGGACAGTTCCAGACCTTCTCGGCCAACGACGGCGCCTACAACCGAGAGCGCTTCTTCGGCCAGAACCCGGAGCTTGCCTCGCTCGC
The DNA here is from genome assembly GCF_038900715.1 of Paraburkholderia phymatum. GTDB lineage: Bacteria > Pseudomonadota > Gammaproteobacteria > Burkholderiales > Burkholderiaceae > Paraburkholderia > Paraburkholderia phymatum_A. The sequence continues at coordinate 44,304 of NZ_JAYMRZ010000009.1, forward strand.
CGCGCATCTGAGCAACGACGACATCGACCGTCTGCGGCGCGGCGGCCACGACGTGCGCAAGCTGCATGCAGCGTATGACCGCGCATCGAAGCACGGCGGCCAGCCGACCGTGATTCTCGCGAAGACGATGAAGGGCTTCGGCATGGGCTCGATCGGCCAGGGGCGCATGACGACGCATCAGCAGAAGAAGCTCGACGTCGAGCAGCTGAAGGCGTTTCGCGATCGCTTCCGTTTGCCGCTCTCCGATGACGACGTCGAGCAGCTCAGGTTCTACAAGCCAACGCAAAACAGCCCGGAAATGCAGTACCTGCATGCGCGCCGGGCTGCCTTGGGAGGCTATCTGCCCAGAAGGCGGAGAGCCGCATCGCAGACGCCGACCGTGCCTGCGATGCCGTCCTGGGGGCAATTCGCGCTGGACGCGAACGGCAAGGACATGTCGACGACGATGGCGATCGTGCGCATGCTCGGCAGTCTCTTGAAGGACGCGTCGCTCGGGCCGCGCACCGTGCCCGTCGTTGCGGACGAGGCGCGCACGTTCGGCATGGCGAACCTGTTTCGCCAGGTCGGCATCTATTCGCCGCTCGGTCAGCTGTACGAGCCCGAAGACATGGGCTCGATGCTGTACTACCGCGAAGACACGCGCGGCCAGATACTCGAAGAGGGCATTTCGGAAGCGGGCGCGATATCGTCGTGGATCGCGGCGGCGACGTCGTACAGCGTCCACGATCTCCCGATGCTGCCGTTCTACATCTACTACTCGATGTTCGGCTTCCAGCGCATCGGCGACCTGATCTGGGCCGCCGCCGACCAGCGCGCGCGCGGCTTTCTGATCGGTGCGACGGCGGGCCGGACGACGCTCGGCGGCGAAGGCTTGCAGCACCAGGACGGCACGAGCCATCTGGCGGCATCGACGGTGCCGAACTGTCGCGCATACGATCCTGCGTTCGCATACGAGATCGCGATGATCGTCGACGAAGGCATGCGCGAGATGATCGAGCGTCAGCGCGACGTGTTCTATTACCTCACGGTCACGAACGAAAACTACGCGCAGCCCTCATTGCCAGCGACGCCCATTGATACGGTGCGCGACGGCGTGCTGAAGGGCATGTATCCGCTCGATGCGGCAGCGCTCGACACCGCGCAGGTTCAATTGCTCGGCTCAGGCGCGATACTCGGCGAGGTGCAGGCGGCGGCGCGCATGCTGAAGGACGACTGGCAGATCGACGCAGCCGTATGGAGCGTGACGAGCTTCACTGAACTGCATCGCGACGGCGTCGCATCGGAGCGTGCGGAGCGCCTGTTCGATGCCGACGACAACAAGATGCCTTATGTCACGTCGGCGCTCGCCGCATCGCGCGGCCCCGTCATCGCGGCGACCGATTACGTGCGCGCCGTGCCCGAGCTGATTCGCGCGTATGTGCCGCGCCGCTACGTGACGCTCGGCACCGACGGCTTCGGGCGCAGCGACACGCGCGCGGCCTTGCGCGCGTTCTTCGAGGTGGATCGTGTGTCGATTGCGATCGCGGCGCTGAAGTCGCTCGCCGACGACGGCGTTGTTTCGCGCGATACCGTGCGGCAAGCGCTCGGACGCTATGGCAGGCTCGACGCGGATCGGCGCGCGCCCTGGGAGAAGTGAGCCGCCGTTGCCGCGATTCGCGTAGCGGTCGTCTATGTCACTGCTGCGGCACGAGCAGATTGGCGTCGCGCGCGAGCAGCCAGCGGCCGTCGGTTTCCTTGCGCAGGATCGTCAGCGTGTTGCCGACGCGGCGCATCGGCGGCGAGCCGTCCTTCGGCGTGACCGTGACTTCAAGATGCGTGCGCAAGAACGCCCAGTCGCCGAGCACCTGAAGTTCGAGAATGTCGCTCTTGCCGTCGATGTCGATGTTCTTCTGTCCTTCGGATGCCGCCATGAACGCGGCCTTGCCGAAAGGCTTCTGGCCCGCGACCATGAACACGGCGTCGTCCGTCATCAGGCTCAGCACGGTTGCCGTGTCGCCTGCCTTGCTGGCGGCGAGCCATGTGTCGATCAGCTGGCGGATTGCGCGCTCGTCTTCGGTCATGATGCTGTCCTCGATGGTCGGATGTGATCCGTCGATTGTAGACCGTCGATGCGAAGCGTCAGCGCACCGCGTTATCTCGACGTGACGATCACGCCGACGCTCGCACTCACGACGAACAGCGTGCCCGCGAGTTGCAGCGCCGTCATCGGCTGATGCAGCACCACAAAGCCCGCGAGCGCGCCGATCGCCGGTTCGATGCTCATCAGAATGCCGAACGACGACGCGGGCATGTGCCGCAGCGCGATCATCTCCAGCGCGTAGGGCAGAAGCGGCACGAGCAGCGCGAGCCCCGCCGTCGCGGCCAGTTGCATCGATGCGATGTGCAGGCCGTGCTCGACAAGCCCGAACGGCGTCGCGACGAGCGCCGCCGCGATCAGCGACACCGACAGTCCTTCGAGCCCCTCGAAGAGCGCGCCCGTCTTCTTCATCAACACGATGTAGCTGCCCCAGCCGCACGCCGCGCCCGCCGCGAGCAGCATGCCGATCGGGTCGCCGATCCAGCCCGCGCGGTCATGCGCGAGCAGCAGCACGCCCGCGACGGCGAGCAGCGGCCACAACAGTGCGCGCAGACGCCGCACGCCGAGCGTCGCGACGGTGAGCGGGCCGAGAAAGTCGATCGCGACGGCGAGGCCGAGCGGAATGCGCTCGATCGCCGAGAAGAAGCACAACGTCATGCCCGCCATCGCGACGCCGAGCACGCCCGCCGCGACCCAGTGCGCGCGCGAGTAGCGGCGCAGCCGGGGACGCACGACGAGCGCGAGAATCGCCGCCGCCCACGCGAGCCGCAGCCAGGTCGTGCTGAATGCGCCGAATGCGTCCATCGTCGGCGCGGACAGCGCGGCGCCGAACTGCACGCACGACATCGACAGCAAGCCGAGCAGCGCGGCCACGCCGACATGCCGCTTCGGCGCGGCAGGCGTAGGCGCTGCCGTCTCAGGCGCGGCTGGCGCGGGTTCGGCCGTCGCTCGAGGCGAAGGCAACGCGTCGAATGCGGCGGGATCGGCGAGCGTCGAGTCTTTCATGGGTTCTTTTCAATGGGCGCGTAGCGGGCATGGAAGGGCGGAAGCACGACAGATCCCATCATATCGGCGAAACGAGCGTTAAGATAAGCTGATATTTCTTATGCCGCCATCACGGACGCTAATAGTGCGCGACTTCGACAGCAGTCTTCTCAGAGCCTTCGTGACGGTCGCGGAGACGGGCGGCGTCAGTGCCGCGGCTGCGCGGCTCTCGCGAACCCAGGCGGCCGTCAGCATGCAGTTGCGCCGTCTGGAGGACGACATCGGCCAGCGTCTGCTGGAGCGCACGCCGCGCGGCGTGCGCCTGACGGAGGCGGGCCATCGGCTGCTGCCCTACGCACACGCGATTCTCGGCGCGGGTGAAGATGCCCGCCGCGCGCTCGATGCGGGCGATGTGGCGGGCACCGTGCGTCTCGGCATGCTCGAAGACGTCGCGGTGGGCCGCTTGCCTCGCGCGCTGCGGCGTTTTTCGGCGGCGCATCCGCAGGTCGCGCTGGAGATCGTCGTCGATGCGAGCGCGGCGCTGTCGCAGCGTCTTGCCGACGGTGCGCTCGACGTGCTCGTCGGCGATCCGGCGATGGTCGATGCGACGCCGCTCGTCGCGTGGACGCAGCCGCTCTATTGGGTCGGCGCGCGCGGCTATGTGGCAGGGCGCGATGCGCCGCTGCCGCTCGTCGCGTTCGGCGGCACATGCCTGTGGCAGCAACACGTGATGACGATCTTGCGGCGCGCGGGCATCGCGTGGCGCGTCGTCTGCACGAGCACGAGCCTGCCCGCCGTGCAGTCGGCTGTCGAAGCAGGGCTGGGCGTATCGGTGCTGCTGGAGGGGAATATCCGCTACGAATCGATGCGCGTGCTCGGCGCCGCGGACGGCTTGCCCGAACCGCCCGCAGCTGAACTCGGCCTGTTCACGCGGAACATGGCGGGCGCGCAGAGCGCCGCCGTCGATGCATTGCAGACCTTTCTTTGCGAAGAACTGGATATCGGCCTCAGCGAGCGTTCATCGAAAGAGCGCCGCTAGCGCCGGAATGCGGCAGCGGATGCCATGCACGCGCGGCTTGCGCGAAAAGCGGCAGTTTGACGAGCGCGTGAAAGCTGTGAGGATTCCTCGTATACACAACGGTGGGCAAAAGTGGACTTGCCGACGTGTTGGTCAAGTTGTCATATTGCCCATTCATAGTCGATTCGAGGGCCGCGATGGCTTGAGCGCGTGAGCCCGCTTCAGCACATATCAATTCGACACAGCCGCGACAGCATGACGAGGTGATCCGCGCGGACGGTGCGATCGGGGAAAGGCATGAACCATCATCAGCTTGAGTCGGATCTCGAGCATCTCGAGCATGTCCTGGTGCGCATTTCCGGTGCGGAGCCCATTCCGCTTTCGTACTGGCGCAAGCGCGTGGACGACGTCAATGCGGCCGCGCGCATTCCTGCGCAGAAGAGCCGCGCGCAGAGGCTTCACGAAGCGTTGAACGCGCTGGAGTCTCGCACGGGGACTTGAGCGTTTGCCTGTTTGCGATGCGTCGCCTGGGTGCTCTCGCTGGCATCCGCGTTAGCGCCTCCTGGCGCATTGCGGATGCTCACGACCGGCAACGCGAGCCACGAAACACCCACGCAACACGAAAGGCAGCCGCAAACGGCTGCCGGCAACTATTGCAAAGCGCGGCAAAAGCGGCAAACGTGCTGCGCACAAATTGCAAGCACCACGATTAGCCGTTTGCCGGAACAAAGGCACGCGCGCTCAGCGTCTGATCACGCCCATCAGCAGTGTCACGAGGAAGATCACGATAAAAATAAAGAACAGCACCTTCGCGATCTCGGCGGCGCCGGCGGCGATGCCGCCAAATCCGAAGACGGCCGCGATAATGGCAATGACGAAAAAGATGGCAGCGTATCGAAGCATGGCAGTCTCCATCGTTGGATTGCTGGACAGGTCGATGCAGCATCGACCGATACTCGGGAACCGCGTCGGCAGCCACAGGCGCCGCCGTCACGGCATCGAGCAACACCCGTGCCCATCATGCCATCATAGGAAGCCTGGTGGCCCCTATGCAATTGGCGACTCATGACAGCCCATTTTCTCGCTCAGATCGGAGTTTCGTGGATCGTCATCGCCTGCGTGGTGATGGCGATACTGCTGCTGTCGGTTGCATGGCTGCGGCCCGCGATCACCGCGTGCAAGCGGGTTTCGGCGACGGGCATCGGGTCGGTCGCGTTCTTTTACGGCGCGAGCGTGCAGGCCGAGCAGTTCGAGCCGTTCGATACCGTCGTGCTCGAACCCGATAGCGGATTCGATCCGCTCGCGCACACAGCGCACTGTCCGAACTGGTATGCGTATGTGAGCGTCGGCGAGGTGACGAAGCAGCGCGCGTACTACGCGAAAATGCCGCCGACGTGGTTTGCAGGCCGCAACGAAGCATGGGCGTCGACGGTCGTCGATCAGACGGCGGCAGGCTGGCCCGAGTTCGTTGTCCGCGAGACCATCGGGCCGCTGTGGGAGCGTGGCTATCGCGGCTTTTTCCTCGACACGCTCGACTCGTATCAGCTCGTCGCGAAGACGGATGCGGAGCGGGCGCGGCAGCAGGCAGGGTTGATCGCGGTTTTGCGCGCATTGAAGGCGCGCTATCCACAGGCTCAGCTGATCCTGAATCGCGGCTTCGAGATTCTGCCGCGCGTCCACGATCAGGTCGCGGCCGTTGCGTGTGAATCGCTGTTCGGCCGCTGGGATCAAGCGAACCAGCGCTATGACGAAGTGCCCGGCAACGACCGAGAATGGCTGCTCGACCAGGCGCGCATGATATGCGAGCGTTACAGGCTGCCCGTCATTTCAATCGACTATTGTCCGCCGGATGACGACGCACGCCGCCGCGAGATCGCGCTGAAGATCGCCGCGCTGGGCCTCGAGCCCTATGTAACCGACGGCGCGTTGCAGACAGTGGGCGTGGGCAGCGCAGCCCTTGAAGACATCGCGCGGCCCACGAAGGTGACATTCAAACGTTGACGAGCCGGCGCGTCAGTCGACGCGATCCGGCACACGTCAGCGGCCTTAGCGCAACTGCGTGACGGCCAGCAGCAACACCATGCTGCCGATCGCGCCATCCAGCACGCGCCAGGCAGTCGCGCGCCTGAAGAGCGGCGCGAGAGCCCGCGCCCCATAGCCCAATGCAACGAACCAGACCGCGCTGACGAACATCGCGCCGATGGCGAACGCGGCGCGCGTGCCTTGCGCTTCGCGGGCGCCCGCCGTGCCGATCAGCAGAAACGTATCCAGATAGACGTGTGGATTGAGCCACGTGAACGCGAGCGTCATCAGCACGATGGACCACGTGCGCTGAACGGGCGGCGCGGTGTCGCCTTTCGAATCGGTGTCGAGCACGGCATGCCCGGGGCGCAGCGCGCGCATCAGCGCGCTGATGCCGAACCAAGCGAGATAGGCGAGCCCCACGTACAGCAGCGCGTGGATGAAAGTCGGATAACGCTCGACGAGCACCGATGCGCCGCCGACGCCCGCGCCGATCAGCAGAAAGTCCGACAGCGTGCACAGCAACACGATCTTGCCGATATGCGAGCGCATGATGCCTTGACGCAGCACGAAAGCGTTTTGCGCGCCGATAGTGACGATGAGTGACGCGCAAAGAGCGGCGCCATGTGAAAAAGCCAGCCAGTTCATGATGTTTTGATAAGGTGAGTAAGTCGCGTGGCGTCAGTGTGCCGCGACCGCTAGAATAAGAGAAGCTAATTTCCATAATGCCGATTAAGGAACGCTAATGCTCGACTATGCACTGCTGGATGCGCTCGCGGCCGTCGTGCGTCACGGCTCGTTCGATCGCGCGGCGACGGCGCTCAACGTGACGCCTTCGGCCGTCTCGCAACGCGTGAAGCTATTGGAGGAGCGTGTCGGCAGCGTGCTCGTCAAGCGCGGGCAGCCGTGCACGGCGACCACTTCGGGCGCGCTGCTGTGCCGGCATACGGAGCGCGTGCAACTGCTCGAAGCCGAACTCACGGGCCGCGTGCCCGATCTTCCAGGCGCGATGCTCGAGCCGTGGCCGACGTTGCGCGTCGCCGTGAACGACGACAGCGTGGGCACGTGGTTTATCGATGCGATTGCGGACTTCTGCGCCGAGCGCGGCATGCTGCTCGATCTGGTGATCGACGATCAGGACCATACCGCACAGCGCATCCGCGACGGCAGCGTGCAAGGGGCCGTGACGACGCAATCCGAGCCCGTGCAGGGTTGCCGTTCGACGCGGCTCGGCAGGATGCGCTATCTCGCCGTCTGCACGCCTGCGTATTTCGAGCGCTATTTCAGCGAAGGTGTCGCGCGCGATACGCTGCGTCGCGCGCCGTGCGTCGATTTCAATCCGAAGGATCAGTTGCAAAAGCGCTTCGTGCGCAAGATCACGCGCGCCGAACTCGATGCGCCGACGCACTGGATACCGCACGTCTCCGGCTTTCTGCGCGCATGCTCGACGGGGCTGGGCTGGGGCATGTGCCCGGAGCGGATGATCGCCGCGCAACTGGAAAGCGGCGAGCTGATCGACATGGCGCCGGGCAAGCATCTCGACGTCGACTTGTACTGGCAAAGCTGGCGGCTGTCGATCGGCTGGCTCGACGATTTTGGCGCGGCGCTGCGCAAGCGGTCCGCCGAGTTTCTCGACTGACCGCTTGCATTCCTTCTTCCTGGCGAGAATCAATGCAGCCGGATCACAGGGTGCACGCGGCGGCGCAGCCAATGGCTCGCCGTATCGAGCGTCATGCGCGCGAAGCCGGTGAGCGTCATCACGTGCCGGCGATAGATCAGCCGGTAGACGACGGTGGCGAACCAGCCGTCGACGAACACAGGCCGCTCGCGCAACCCGCTCAGGCTGCCGATCGTGCCGACATCGCCGAAGCCGACCAGCGTGCCCGCATCGCGATACGTGAACTCCGGCAGCGTTTCGCCGCCGACACGGTACTTCAACGCGCGAGCCAGAAACATCGCCTGCTGATGCGCGACCTGCGCACGCGGCGCGAGAAAGCCGTCCGCATCTGACGGACAGGCCGCGCAATCGCCGAGCGCGAACACGTTCGCATCCGACGTCGTTTGCAGCGTGCGATTCACGAGCACCTGTGCGTTGCGATTCACGGCAATGCCGTCGAGCGTGCGCAACACGGGCGGACCTGCGATGCCTGCCGTCCAGATCGCGATGTCGCTGGCGAGTTGCTGGCCGTCGTGCGTGCGCACGGACTCTTCGCTCACTTCGGTGACGCGCGTATTCGTGAGCACATCCACACCGAGCCCGCCGAGAATCCGCTGCGCCCGCGCAGAAATGCGTTGCGACAACGCGGGCAATACGCGATCGGTGCCTTCGATCAGCCTGATGCAAAAGTCGCGCTCCGGATCGAGTGCGAAGAGGCTATAGCGATGCATCAGACGGCTGCTGTCGCGCAGCGCGGCCGCGAGCTCGACGCCCGTCGCGCCCGCGCCGATGATGTTGATCGACACGGGCTGCACGTGCTGCGCGCCGCTCACGCGCCGCAAGTGATTTGCCCGCGTGCACGCATCGAGCAGCTTGCGGCGAAACGATTCCGCGTGCGTGACGCACTCCAGCGGCAGCGCATGTTCGGCTGCGCCTTGCACGCCGAAATAGTTGGTCACGCTGCCCATCGCGAGCACGAGCGTATCGAATGCGACGTCGCGTGCGGGCAGCACTTCGCGGCCGTCCGCATCGCGCGTCGTGCCGATCGTGATGCGGCGCTGTGCGCGATCGAGCGATTGCAGCGAGCCCTGTTCGAACTCGAAGCCATGACGCCGCGCCTGCACCGCATATTGCAGCTGATGCGTGGCGGGATCGATCTGCCCCGATGCGGCTTCGTGCAGCAACGGCTTCCAGAAGTGCGTCGGCGAGCGGTCGACGAGAACGACCTGCGCCTGTCCGCTCTTGCCGAGCGATTCGCCGAGCCGTGTCGCGAGTCCCAGTCCGCCGACGCCTCCGCCAACGATGACGATACGGTGCGGCGCGTAGTGCGTTCTGCTTGCTGTGTGTCGATCGGTCGAGGCCATGGCGTGTACTCTCCTGAACGTTTTGAATTCGATTCATGCGGCAACTTCATCATTGAGGTCGAGTATAGAATCGGGGAAATCAGCAGCACAATTTAATGTTTGTACGAAACATATAGGTTTTTACTTATGTTAAAAGCGGCGACGTTTCGTCAATTGAAGGCGCTTCATACGGTGGCGAAGCTCGGCAGCGTGTCGGGCGCGGCGGAAGAGTTGCGCCTGACGCAGCCCGCCGTATCGCTGCAAATCCGCTTGCTCGAAGATGCAGCGGGCGCGCCGCTGTTGCAGCGCGTGGGCCGCGGCGTGCAACTGACGGCGGCGGGAGAAATCCTCGCGCGCTATGCGCTCGAAATCCTCGACTTGTGGAACGGCGCCGCCGACGATCTCGCCGCGTTGCACGGCGAGCAGGGCGGCACGTTGCGCATCGGCGCGATCACGACGGCCGAGTATCTGATCCCGCCGTTTCTCGTGCGTTTTACCGAGGCGCGTCCGCAGGTGAAGGTGCAGTTCAAGGTTGGCAACCGCGCGGACATCATTCGCATGCTCGCGACGCATGAAATCGATCTCGCCGTGATGGGCAGTCCGCCGCGCGAGTTGCGCACGGTCGCCACGGCCTTCGCGAAGCACCCGATGGCGTTCGTCGCGTCGCCGTCACATCCGTTGATGAAGAAGAAGCGCCTGACGCTCGGCGATCTGGAATCGGCGAACCTGTTCGTGCGCGAGCGCGGCTCGGGCACACGTTCGACCGTCGAGAATCTGTTCCGGCAGGCAGGGCACAAGATTCACATCGGCTCGGAGCTGTCGAGCAACGAAGCGATCAAGCAACTGGTGGAAGCGGGCCTCGGCATTTCGTTTCTGTCGCTGCATGCGTGCACGCTGGAATTTCAGGCGGGGCTGCTCGCGCTGCTGCCGCTGCCCGGCAACCCGATCGAGCGCGACTGGTATGTGATGCATGTATCGGATAAGCGCTTGCCGCGCGTCGCGAGCCTGTTCCGCGACTTCCTGATCGACGAGGGTATGAGGGGCAGTGTGCCGATTCCGATGCCGTCCGTCGCGGCCGCGAGGAAGCGGCGTCGCGTGTGAAATCTGCCGGCTCGCGTTGAGACTTCGCGCCGATGCGCGGCCGAGGCCGCGCATCGACGTTGCTTCGATTTTGCCGCGACGCTACTCCGCCCGCTTGAACTGCCCTTCGTCGGAAGAGGCGCCCTTCGTCTGCAGATCGTCGTTCGCGTCGCGCGTCTCGGGCATCGCGGCCCACACGAGCAGCACCGCAAGCGCGCCCGCGCCCGCGAGTCCGAAGAAGCTGATTGCGCTGCCGAAGCGGTCGGCGATGAAACCCGCGAGCGCCGTCGAGAACGTCGCGCCAATCCCCGCCGCTAGACCGAACAGGCCGATCGTGAGGTTGTAGCGGCCCTTGCCGCCTGCGACGTCGGCGGCGATCAGCGGCAGCATCACGCCGAACACGGCGGCGCTCACGCCGTCGAGCATCTGCACGGGCACGAGCAGATACGGGCTGCTCACGCCCGCGAACAGCAACGCGCGCAACGGCAATGCGGAGAAGCCGAGCAGCAGGATAGGGCGGCGTCCCCAGCGTTCCGCCGTGCGTCCGACCCACGGCGACAGCATCGCGACGATCGCTTGCGGCACGATGATGCAGGCGGCGATCACGAGTTGAACGTTTTCGCCCATGCCCGTCGTCACTTCGCCCGCTGCGAGGTTCAGCATTGCCGCATTCGACAGGTGGAACAGCACGACGCACGCCGCGAACACCAGCATGCGCTTGTCGCGCATCAGATCGAGCAGCGACTCTTTTTCCTCGTGCTCGTCTTGATCGTTCTTCGCGGGCACGTGCGCCGGCGTGTGGTGCGACGGCATCGTGATCATCGACAGCGCGAGGAGAGCGGGCGCCGCGAGCGCAGCCGTCAGCCAGAACACGGCGCGCGCCGAGAAGTACTCGCCGAACAGGCCCATCAGGCCCGCCGCGATGGCGCTGCCGATCGACGCCCAGCGCGCATTGCGTCCAAGCCGGTCGCCGAGATCGTGACGTCCGACGAGCGCGAACGAGATGGCCGCCATCGCCGGCACGAGCATGCAGCTCGCGAAGCCGTGAAAGACCTCGGCGGCCATCACAGGCAGCATGGTCGGACTCGCTGCGAGCAGCACGGCGCTCAGGATGATCGCGATGATCGCCCAGGCGGCGGCGCCCTTCTTGTTGTGCAGGGCGTCGACGACGGCGCCGCCCGGCACCTGACACACCATCGCGCTGATTGTGCCGATGGAGAGGGCGAGACCGATCTCGCCCTGCGTCCACTTGTGCGACGCGAGGTACGAAGCAATGAACGGCCCGAATCCCGTCTGCACGTTGGCGACGAAGAAGTTGAGCCAGTCGAGGGCGCGGAGACTGCGTGCGGTGACCATGAGACGGCTCGTCATCGTGAATTGCGGGCGGTTGATGCCGCCGCGGCGGACGACGAAGGGCCAGCCGCCGCGGCAGGCGGGGCGGCTGGAGGTGGTGCGGGTGATACGGCGTGAATCGGCTTGTCCGTTTCGTAGGATGGCGACGCCTTGATCTGCGCGTCATTGAGGTCCATCAACGGGCGCAGCGTCTTGTCCTTCGTGACGAAGCGCAGCGCCGACCAGTTCGCGGCGATCATCCGGCGATCGGGGCTGATGATGCCGCTCACGTCGAGCACGATGGCCTGCGGCTGCGCGTTCGCGTCGATCAGCACGTCGATCACGCGGCCGACCTTGCCGCCGTTCGGGCGCTCGACATCCGCGTCCATCAGCTCCAGCTGGCCGGGCGGCACGGCGGGCGGGGCCGTCACGGCGGCGAGCGGCGTCGCGAGCGCGGCCGACGGCTTCGGCTGGCTGGCCGCCGACAGCTGATTGGGCGGCACGGTGATCGTGATCGGCGCGCCCTTCGCGTTCGGCGTGAAGCGGAACGCCGTCCACGGAAATCCGACCTTGCGGTCGCCGACGCCGAGAAAGCCCTGCAGGTTCACGATCATCAGGCGCGGCGTGCCGCTCGCGTCCGCCGTCATGTCGACGGCGCGTCCAAACACCTTGCCGTCGCTCTTCTGCACTTCGCTGTCGAGCAGGCCGTGCGTCGTGCTGCGCTCGATCACGCGCGTCGTGATGATCGGCGCGGGAGCGGGCGGCGGGGGCGGCGGAGGGGGCGCCGGCGTGACGACGGGCGGCGGCGGTTCCGGCTTGCGCGGACGCACGACGGGGGGGCGCGGCTTCTTCGGTTCCTTCGGCTCGACGGTTTCGACGGGCTCGGGCTCAGGCTCGGATGCGGCGACGGGCGCGGGGACGTTCAGCAGCGTCACCGTCGCTTCGCTGATGGGCGCGGGCGGCTGTTCGGTCGGCCCGAACAGGCTGCACCCCGACAGTATCGCGAACGAGGCCGCAAAAACGGCCAGAAACAATAGACGGAAGGCTGGACGTAGGAAACCGCCATTCATCAAGTGGGACTCCGTGGCCAGGGCGGCAGGCCGATGCAGGTGCTGTCGCAAAGAATCGATCCAGAGACTGATGCGGGCATCGAAAGCCTCGCCGACAATGCATTAAAGGCGTGGTTTGCCGAGAGTTTAACCCGTGACGCCGCGCGGCCCTTGTTTCGTCTGCGTTTGCGGGCAGCGGCACGGATGGCGCCGCTTCGCAAACGGCGCCGTAAATGCAGTGGCCGCGCGAGCGCGTGGGCTGCATTCAATCTCGGCTTCAAAGCGCTTACAGCAGCGCTTGCGCGCCTGTCGGGCCGCGCGAAAGGCGTAGGTGTTAACGCTCGGATAGCGAGCGCGCGTTGCCGTGATTCAAACGATATAAGGATCGCGACATGCCCGGCATCTTTTTATCGCGATGGGACTTATAAGGTGATTCGCCTAACCTTGGCCTCAGCATAAAAAGAACAACGGCGCGACACGTGACGATACGTGGCATGACGGACGGTGTCCGCCTGCGCGCCGAGGGCCGGAAAGCGCAACACATACCGACTACTCAACGAGACGAACCTGATGACGGCGCAGCCGATGAAGAGGCCGCCGTTTCAGCATGCTGATAAAGGAGGCACTCATCATGATGGAACCCCAGGCCCAGAGCATCGCGGAAGCCGCCGCGAGCGAGGTATTCGAAGGCACCCGCGGCGGGCAGACGTTCATCGATCGCTTTTTCGACATCACCGCGCGCGGCAGCACGGGACGTCAGGAGATCATCGCAGGCATCACGACGTTTCTCGCGATGGTCTATTCCGTGTTCGTCGTGCCGGGCATGTTCGGCAAGGCGGGCTTCGACACGAGTGCCGTGTTCGTCGCCGTGTGTCTGACCACAGCCTTTGGTTCTCTGCTGATGGGCCTCTGGGCGCGCCTGCCGATCGCGATCGGCTGCGCGATCTCGCTGACGGCATTCACCGCGTTCGGCCTCGTGCTCGGCAAGGGCTTGCATCCGAACGTCGCGCTCGGCGCCGTGTTCCTGATGGGCCTCGTTTTCACCGCGATTTCGGTGACGGGCGTGCGCTCGTGGATTCTGCGCAATCTGCCTGCGGGCGTCGCACATGGCACGGGCATCGGCATCGGGCTCTTTCTGCTGCTGATCGCAGCCAATGATGTCGGCCTCGTCGTGAAGAATCCGGGGCCGGGGCTGCCTGTGTCGCTGGGCCATATCACGTCGCTGCCGGTGCTGATGTCGGTGGGCGGCCTCGCGGCGATCTTCGGTCTCGTGCGCCGTCGCGTGCCGGGCTCGATCCTGATCGTGATCGTCGCAATCTCGGCGCTCGCGCTGCTGATCGACCCCGCCGTCGCGTTTCATGGCGTGTTCGCATTGCCGTCGCTGAGCACGCCGGGGCATGCTTCGCTGATTGGCGCGATGGACATCAAGGGCGCGTTGTCGCTCGCCGTGCTGCCCAGCGTGCTCGCGCTCGTGATGACGGCCGTGTTCGACGCGACGGGGACGATACGTGCCGTCGCAGGGCAGGCGGGCCAGCTCGACGAGAACGGCCGCATCATCAATGGCGGCCGCGCGCTGACGGCCGACTCGCTCAGCTCGATCTTCTCCGGCCTGATGGGCGGCGCGCCGGCTGCCGCTTATATCGAGTCGACAGTCGGCGTGGCCGCGGGCGCGAAGACGGGACTGGCGGCTGCCGTGGTCGGCTTGCTGTTCCTCGTCGTGATGTTCTTCTCGCCGCTCGCCGCGCTCGTGCCTTCGTATGCGACGGCGCCCGCGCTGATGTACGTCGGCTTGCTGATGCTCTCCAGCGTGAGCAAGCTGCACATGGACGATATGGTCGATTCGATGTCAGGCCTCGTGTGCGCCGTGTTCATCGTGCTGACGGCCAATATCGTCACGGGCATCATGCTGGGCTTCTGCACGCTCGTGATCGGCCGCGTGGTCAGCGGCGAATGGCGCAAGCTGAATGTGGGGACGGTCGCGATCGCTGTTGTGCTGGCTGTGTTCTATCTCGGCGGCTGGGCGATCTGATTCTTTCCTCTGTGTCGCCCGTTCGTCTGCGGCGCGCAAAGCAAATCACACAGAAGCTGTCGCAGACGAAACCCGGCCTTGACACCACGCGTCAGGCGCCTACACTTAACCTCATGGTTAAGTTTCAAGACGATACGCTCGATCGCACATTCGCGGCGCTGGCCGACCCCACGCGCCGCGCGATGCTATCGCGTCTGTCCGACAGCGCGGATCTGTCCGTCTCCGCACTCGCCGAGCCGTTCGCGATGTCGCTGCCCGCCGTGATGAAGCACCTCGACGTGCTGTCGGACGCGGGCCTCGTCACGCGGACGAAGACGGGTCGCACGGTCGCGTGTCGTCTGTCAGCGGCGCCGATGGAGGAAGCGATGGAATGGCTGCGCCGCTATCAGCGGTTCTGGTCCGAAGCGCTCGATCAACTGGCCGCCTACGTGGAGGAACAGTCATGCCCGACCGCCCCAGTCTTACGCTCCAGCGACACATCAGCGCGTCCCCGGAGAAAGTCTTCAGCGCGTGGACGGACCCGCAGCAAATCGTGAAGTGGCTACATCCGGGCGGCTGCAACGTCGTTCACGCCGAGATGGAGCTGAAGGCGGGCGGCCGCTTTCACATGATCATGCGCGCGCCCGACGGCGAAGAGCATGACGTGAGCGGCGTCTTTCGCGAAGTCGCGATGAACGAAAAGCTCGTCTATACGTGGGCGTTTCGTTCGACGCCGGAACGTGAGTCCATCGTCACATTCACGCTGAAGCCTGACGGCGACGGCACGTGGCTCACGCTGAAGCACGAACAGTTCTTCGATGAAGCCGCGCGCGACGCGCATCGGGGCGGGTGGTCGGAAGCACTGGATGGACTCGAACACTATTTCTCGTGAAGGCCGCGCTCGCCTGCATGGAGCGAAAGCAGGGCGAACGGGCCGTGCAACCGGAGGAACTGATGGAACAGCACAAGATCGTTTCACGCGAAGAATGGCTTGCTGCGCAACGCGCGCATCTCGACGAAGAAAAGGCGTTCACGCGCGCACGCGACGCGCTTGCGAAAAGACGCCAGGCGCTGCCATGGATGAAAGTCGACAAGACCTATACGTTCGATACGCCCGATGGCAAGAAGACGTTCGCGGATCTTTTCGCGGGGCGCAGCCAGTTGATCGTCTATCACTTCATGCTCGGACCCGACTGGGAGCAAGGCTGTCCCGGCTGTTCGTTCCTGTCCGATCATATCGACGGCGCGCTCGTGCATCTCGCGCATCGCGACGTGACGTATGTGGCCGTGTCGCGTGCGCCGCTCGGGAAAATCGACGCATACAGGAAACGCATGGGCTGGCGATTCCCGTGGGTATCGTCGTTCGGCAGCGACTTCAATTACGACTTCAACGTGTCGTTCACGCCGGAGCAGGAAGCCGAAGGCAAGGTCGTCTACAACTTCGACACGCAGGATTACGCGTGCGACGAACTGCCCGGCATGAGCGTGTTCTACCGGAACGACAAGGGCGAAATCTTCCGCACGTTCGCGTCGTATGCGCGCGGCGGCGAGCCGCTGATCGGCACGTATACGCTGCTCGACTACGTGCCCAAGGGCCGCGACGAAGACGACAACAAGATGATGGGCTGGATGCGCCGTCACGACAGCTATGAAGACGGCGTGACGGGCACATCGCTGACGGAAGGGAAAGAGGCGGATGCGTGCTGCCATTCGGCGGCGCACAAGTGAACGCTCGCGAATAGCCAGCACAGCCGGATCGGGCCCGCGTTTACAGCGACATTTCGAACGCGGGCTTGAGAAAGAGTTCGATGGCCATCACGACGAGGCCCATCGCGCCTGACGCGAGCGTGAGCGTGCCGTATTCGTCGTAACGCGAGTCGTACAGGCACGCGATCACGAAGAGAATCGCGAGCAGATTCGTCAGCCAGTCGAAATTGAGTGCAAGCAGCATTGAATGATCCGGGCTCGTGCCGATAGATCAAAATCGTCGTGATCCTGATCGAACGGATTCTAGCGATGCGAGCTTACGGATAAGCAACAGCCGGACTTACAGCGTGTGCGCTGGACAACGTTTCGCGCGCGTTTCTACGCGTCCATTTACTCGTTCTTCTACGCGTTTTTCATCATGTCGTTTTCGATCCAGTCGATCACCGACGTGCGCGTCGGTTGCCAGCCGAGCAGCTCGCGCGAGCGGGTGCCGCGCACGCGGCTATTCGAGCCGAGCCCATACGACGCCATTTCATAGCCCCATTCGTCGATCGCCTGATCGAGCGGCCAGTCTTGCGCGGGACCGAGATGCAGTGCTTTCGCGATGGCGGCGCTCATGTCGCGGAACGACGCTTCGCCGCTTTCGACGAAATAGAACGTGCCCGCCGGGCTCTTCTCCAGCGCGAGACGATACAGCTCGACGACGTCGTCGATGAATACGTTCGACCAGATGTTGCCGCCGCTGCCGACATGCCGCACGACGCCGCTCTCTTGCGCCTGACGCACGAGACGCGGCAACTGCACGCTCGCGCTGCCTTTGACGGCGCCGTGTCCATAAATGAGCGTATTGCACAGCACCGATGAACGGATGCCGCGCTGCGCCGCATCGAGCACGAGCCGGTCGATCGCGACGCGCGGCGCCTTGTCGGCCGTCGGCTCGGGCAGCGCATCTTCCGTGTAGATTTTCGCATCGCCGCGTTCGCCGCCCGACGCATCGCCGACGATGCTCGATCCGCTCGTGTGCAGGAGCGGCTTGCCCGAGCCCGCGAGTCCTTCGATCAGCGCTTCGATTGCGCCGCGATGGTCGCTGCTCGCCGCGTTGATGACGGCGTCGGCGGCTTGCGCGTGCGCGATCAGCAGGTCGCGGTCGTCGAGCGTGCCCGTCACGGGCTCGATGCCGAGGTGTTTGAGTTCGGCCGCATGTTCGGGGTTGCGGATCAGGCCCGTCACGCGATGGCCAGCACGCACGAGCCCCGCCGCAATCGATCCGCCGATAAAGCCGCTTGCGCCTGTCACGAAGATGTTCAAAACGTTCTCCTTGCGAGAAAAGACTTGGGACGGCGTCAGTATGGCGGTGCAAGGAGTGTGCAAAAAGCGTGCGAGGCTCAAATCAGTCTTGATTTGGAATCAAGAATGTGGACGCGTGGCGGCCATGCCGAAGCCGCCGTTTTTTGTCCGCTTGCCAGCACGCAAACCCGACGTGTATATACAAGTTATCGGATGCAGACGGGAGCGGCGCATCTATAGCGGCGCGAACCGCCCGATCGGCACACGGCGGTGAAAACTGCCAGATCCATGCCAGATTGCCTTTCCGGCCCTAATGGAAAGCCCTTACGCGAATCCGCGAAATTTGAGTTGTATATACAAGCTGCCGCCGCTACACTTCTCGAAATTGTATAGACAGGAATTCACATCATGATCCTCACGCCCGGCTCCCTGACTCTGCCCCAACTGCGCCAGATCGCGCGCGAACAGGTGACATTGCAACTCGATCCCGCGAGCTTCGCCGCCATCGACGCCTGCGCTCAAGCCGTCGCGGACATCGCCGCCAAGGGCGAGCCGGCGTACGGCATCAACACGGGCTTCGGCCGCCTCGCGAGCACGCATATCCCGCACGATCAGCTCGAACTGCTGCAGCGCAATCTGGTGCTCTCGCATGCCGTCGGCGTAGGCGAGCCGATGTCGCTGCCCGTCGTGCGTCTCCTGATGGCGCTCAAGCTGTCGAGCCTCGGCCGCGGCCACTCGGGCATTCGCCGCGAAGTGATGGACGCGCTGATCAAGCTGTTCAACGCCGACGTGCTGCCCGTGATTCCCGTAAAGGGCTCGGTCGGCGCATCGGGCGACCTCGCGCCGCTCGCGCATATGTCGGCCGTGCTGCTCGGCGTCGGCGAAGTGTTCGTGAAGGGTGAGCGCATCCAGGCGACGGAAGGTCTGCGTCTCGTCGGCCTCAAGCCGCTGACGCTGCAAGCGAAGGAAGGCCTCGCGCTGCTGAACGGCACCCAGGCATCGACGGCGCTCGCGCTCTACAACATGTTCGCGATCGAAGACCTGTATCGCGTCGGCCTCGTGGCGGGCGCGCTGTCCGTCGATGCGGCGGCTGGTTCCGTCAAGCCGTTCGACGCACGCATTCACGCATTGCGCGGTCACCAGGGCCAAATGGATGCAGCGTCGTCGTATCGCTCGCTGCTCGACGGCTCGGCGATCAATCTGTCGCATCGCGATTGCGGCAAGGTGCAGGACCCGTACAGCCTGCGTTGCCAGCCGCAGGTGATGGGCGCGTGCCTCGACCAGATGCGCGCGGCCGCGCAAGTGCTGCTCGTCGAAGCGAACGCGGTGTCCGACAACCCGCTGATCTTCCCGGACACGGGCGAAGTGCTGTCGGGCGGCAACTTCCACGCGGAGCCCGTTGCGTTCGCCGCCGACAACCTCGCGCTCGCCGCATCGGAAATCGGCGCGCTCGCCGAGCGCCGCATCGCGCTGCTGATCGACGCGACGCTGTCGGGTCTGCCGCCGTTCCTCGTCAAGGATGGCGGCGTGAACTCGGGCTTCATGATCGCGCATGTGACGGCGGCCGCGCTCGCATCGGAGAACAAGACGCTGGCTCACCCGGCTTCCGTCGATTCGCTGCCGACGTCGGCGAACCAGGAGGACCACGTGTCGATGGCGACTTTCGCCGCGCGCAAGCTCGCCGACATCGCCGACAACACGGCGAACATCCTGTCGATCGAGCTGCTCGCCGCCGCGCAAGGCGTCGATCTGCGCGCGCCGCACAAGACGAGCCCCGCGCTGCAAAAGGTGATGGACACGGTGCGCGCGCACGTCGCGCATTACGAGCTCGACCACTACTTCGCGCCCGATATCGCGGCGATCACGAAGCTCGTGCAGGACGGCACGATCGCGGCGCACAGCCCGT
Organism: Paraburkholderia phymatum; assembly: GCF_038900715.1. Classification (GTDB taxonomy): domain Bacteria; phylum Pseudomonadota; class Gammaproteobacteria; order Burkholderiales; family Burkholderiaceae; genus Paraburkholderia; species Paraburkholderia phymatum_A. Next base: position 63,774 of record NZ_JAYMRZ010000009.1, read on the forward strand.
TCTCGTTCGTCTCCGAGCAACGCTAATCCACTTGCACAGCGGCAGAGCGAGAGATGCCCAGCATGAACGCACCGGCCTATCAGGGAATCAAGGACTTCATCCTCGCCCGCATCCACGCGGGCGAGTGGAGCGAAGGGCACCAGGTTCCATCGGAGAACGAGCTTGCACGCGAGTTCAACGTCGCGCGCATGACGGTCAATCGCGCGCTGCGCGAACTGACGGCCGAACAGGTGCTCACGCGCGTTCAGGGCTCGGGCACGTTCGTCGCGCGGCCGAAGTACGAATCGACGTTGGTGGCGATCCGCAGCATCTCGGATGAGATCGTCGCGCGTGGCCATCAGTATCACGCGAATGTGCTGCACGTGGGCGCCGCGATCGCCGACGAAGAGCTCGCCGCTGAAATGCAGGTGAGCGCGGGCAGTCCGATCTTTCATTCGCGCGTGCTGCATTTCGAGAACGACGAGCCGGTGCAGCTCGAAGAACGCTGGGTCAATCCCGCCGTCGCGCCCGAATACGCGTTGCAGGACTTCACGAACACGACGCCGAACCAGTATCTCGTGCGTGTCGCGCCGCTGCAGCGCGTCGAGTACCGCATCGAAGCGTCCGCGCCGGACGCCGACACGCGCCGGCTCCTGACGATGGACGACGTCGAGCCGTGCCTCGTGCTGCATCGTCGCACGTGGTCGCAGAGCGTGGTCGCGTCCATTGCGAATCTCTGGCATCCGGGCAACCGTTACCGGTTCACCGGCCACTTCTGACACTGCTGATTTCGTTTCCGCTCGATCCGTTCAATCCATTCGCTCAGTCATCACCTCAGTCATCCCTGTTACTAGCGCTTCCGAGGGCAACATGAACAACCCGAAACACATCGACCCGCGTCTCGACCCGACCCGCACGATCCGCGCGCCGCGCGGCAGCGAGAAAACCTGCAAGACCTGGATCGCGGAAGCCGCTTACCGGATGATCCAGAACAATCTGGACCCGGAAGTGGCCGAGCATCCGCACGCGCTCGTCGTGTACGGCGGCATCGGCCGCGCGGCGCGCAACTGGGATTGCTTCGATCAGATCCTCGCATCGCTGAAGGACCTCGAAGAGAACGAGACGCTGCTGATTCAATCGGGCAAGCCCGTCGGCGTGTTCCGCACGCATGCCGATGCGCCGCGCGTGCTGCTCGCGAACTCGAATCTCGTGCCGCACTGGGCAACCTGGGACCACTTCCACGAACTCGACCGCAAGGGCCTGATGATGTACGGCCAGATGACGGCGGGCAGCTGGATCTACATCGGCAGCCAGGGCATCGTGCAGGGCACGTATGAGACGTTCTTCTCGGTGGCGAACCAGCACTTCGACGGCAATCCGAAGGGCCGCTGGATCCTGACGGGCGGCCTCGGCGGCATGGGCGGCGCGCAGCCGCTCGCCGCGACGATGGCGGGCTTTTCGATGATCGCCGTCGAATGCGACGAGACGCGTATCGACTTCCGCCTGAAGACGCGCTACGTCGATAAAAAGGCGAAGACGCTCGACGAAGCGCTCGCAATGATCGACGAGGCGAAGCAAGCGGGCACGCCCGTTTCGATCGGTCTGCTCGGCAATGCCGCCGATGTGTTCGCGGAACTCGTGAAGCGCAACATCACGCCCGACTGCGTGACTGACCAGACGAGCGCGCACGACCCGATTCACGGCTACCTGCCGCAAGGCTGGACGATCGAAGACTGGCGCGAGCGTCAGAAGACGGACCCGCAGAGCATCGTGACGCCCGCGAAGCAGTCGATGGCCAAGCAGGTGCAAGCGATGCTCACGCTGCAGCAACGCGGCGCGGCCACGCTCGACTACGGCAACAACATCCGTCAGATGGCACTCGAAATGGGCGTGCAAAATGCGTTCGATTTCCCCGGCTTCGTGCCCGCGTATATCCGTCCGTTGTTCTGCGAAGGCAAGGGGCCGTTCCGCTGGGTCGCGCTGTCGGGCGATCCCGAGGACATCTACAAGACGGACGCGAAGGTCAAGGAACTGATCCCCGATGATCCGCACCTGCACAACTGGCTCGACATGGCGCGCGAGCGCATCGCGTTCCAGGGCTTGCCGGCGCGTATCTGCTGGGTCGGCGTGAAGGATCGATATCGTCTGGGCCAGGCGTTCAACGAGATGGTCAAGAAGGGCGAGCTGAAGGCGCCCATCGTGATCGGCCGCGATCACCTCGATACGGGATCGGTGGCGAGCCCGAATCGCGAAACGGAAGCGATGAAGGACGGCTCTGATGCCGTCAGCGACTGGCCGCTGCTCAACGCGCTGCTGAACACCGCGGGCGGCGCGTCGTGGGTGTCGCTGCATCATGGCGGCGGCGTCGGCATGGGCTTTAGTCAGCACGCGGGCGTCGTGATCGTCGCCGACGGTTCGGACGCCGCGCATGAGCGCCTTGGCCGCGTGCTGTTCAACGATCCCGCGACGGGCGTGATGCGTCACGCGGACGCCGGCTACGATCTCGCGCAGAAGACGGCGCGCGAAGCCGGCCTCAAGCTCCCGATGCTGGGCCGCTGATCGTGAGCGCGACGTCATCGTCCGCAAGCGTGTCGCTGATCCGCGGCGCGGATCTCGTGGCGTCGCCGTGGAAGAACGGCGGCGGAGTCACGCGCGAAGTCGCGGCTCATCCCGCGGGCGCAGCGCTCGATGCGTTCGTGTGGCGCGTGAGCGTCGCCGATGTCGGCGCGGCCGGTCCGTTCTCGCGCTTCGCGGGTATCGACCGGACGCTCGTGCTGCTGTCGGGCTCGGGCATGCTGCTCGACGAAGCGAACGAAGCGAACGAAGCGCACGAAGCGCACGAAGCACACGAAGCACACGAAGCACACGAAGCACACGAAGCACACGAAGCACACGAAGCACACGAAGCACACGAAGCGCCACGAGTGGCGCATGCGCTGCGCGAGCCGCTCGACGTTGCGCGCTTCAAAGGCGAGACGGCTATCGACGCGCGTCTCGTCGACGGCCCGACGCGCGACTTCAACCTGATGGTGCGGCGTGGCGCGGCAACGGGCGACGTCGCGATCTGGCGTGACGAAGCGCGCGCGCAACTCGATGCCGACGTCGTGCTGCTGTTTTGCGCGCAAGGTTCGCTCGATGTCGCGCTCGGCGGCGATATGAATGTAGCCACGCTCACGCCCGACGACACCTTGCGCATCGACAACGCACGCGCATTGCGATGCGAGGTCGAAGGGAAGGGCGCGTTGCTCGTCGTCAGCATTCGTTATACGGACAAGTCTACGGACAAGTCTACGGACAACGCGCCAGCCTGAACCTGTTTTGAACGCATCGGGCCTGCCCTCAACAGACTGCCTTCAACGATATCCGCAATGAAGCCAACCGTCTGGAACCATCTCAAGCTCTGCGCGCAGGGCAATCCCAACGAAACGATCGACGATGCCGCGATCGCCGCCGAGAACGGCCGTATCGCGTGGCTCGGCGCGGCGCGCGAACTGCCCGCGCAGTATGCGGCGTGGCCGCGCGAAGACCTGGGCGGCGCGTGGGTGACGCCGGGGCTCGTCGATTGCCATACGCATCTCGTGTACGGCGGCCAGCGCGCCGACGAATTCGCGCAGCGTCTCGCGGGCGTGAGCTACGAAGAAATCGCGAAGCAGGGCGGCGGCATCGTATCGACGGTGCGCGCGACGCGTGCCGCCGACGAGGCGTCGCTCTTCCATCAATCGGCGGCGCGGCTCGAACCGATGCTCGCCGAAGGCGTGACGGCCATCGAAATCAAATCCGGCTACGGGCTCGATCTGCAAAGCGAGCGCAAGATGCTGCGTGTCGCGCGGCAACTGGGCGAGCGCTATCCCGTGACCGTCTACACGACGTTTCTCGGCGCGCACGCGTTGCCGCCGGAATTCGCGGGCCGCGCGGACGACTACATCGATGAAGTGTGCGAACGCATGCTGCCCGCGCTCGCCGACGAAGGGCTCGTCGATGCTGTCGACGTGTTCTGCGAGCGCATCGGCTTTTCTCTCGAACAGAGCGAGCGCGTGTTCAACGCCGCGGCGCGGCGCGGACTGCCCGTCAAGATGCACGCGGAGCAGCTGTCGAACAGCGGCGGCACGGCGCTTGCCGCGCGTCATCGCGCGTTGTCGGCGGATCACCTCGAGTTTCTCGACGAAGCGGGCGTCGCCGCGATGAAGGAAGCGGGCACCGTCGCCGTGCTGCTGCCGGGCGCGTTCTACTTCATCCGCGAAACGCAGTTGCCGCCGCTCGACCTGCTGCGCCGTTACGAAGTGCCGATCGCGATTTCGACCGACAGCAATCCGGGCACATCGCCCGCGACCTCGCTGCTGCTGATGATGAACATGGCGACGACGCTCTTCCGGATGACCGTCCCGGAAGTGCTGCAAGGCGTGACGCGCCATGCGGCGCAGGCGCTCGGCAAGGCGGATACGCATGGCGCGCTCGCGGCCGGGCGTGCCGCCGACTTCGCGGTGTGGTCGGTGCAATCGCTTGCCGAGCTTGCGTACTGGATCGGGCGCCCGCTGTGCGAGCGCGTCGTGTGCGGCGGCGAGACGGTTTATACGCGGCGCGGCTGATCCGCGCGCGGGAGCACGCGTACAGGCACGGAAACGCGCACAGAGAAACACGCGCACGCACGAGCACGCGTACAGGCACGGAAGCACGCACAGAGAAACACGCGCACGCACGAGCGCGCGTACAGGCACGGAAACGCGCACAGAGAAACACGCGCACGCACGAGCACGCGATCAAAGCAAGCCAACGCAACGACAGCACAACACGACATGACTCAAGCCACTCAATCGCTTTTCGCCGATCACGCGTTCCTGCCCGAAGGCTGGCGCCGCAATGTGCTGATGCAATGGGACGCGCACGGCGCGCTGCTTTCCGTCACGCCCGACGCGCAAGCGCCCTCGGGCGTCGCGCGCGCGAGCGGCCCCGTCTTGCCCGGCATGCCGAATCTTCATTCGCACGCGTTTCAGCGCGCGATGGCGGGCCTCACCGAATACCGGGCCGCGGGCCAAGGCGCCACCGACAACTTCTGGAGCTGGCGCGACCTGATGTATCGCTTTGCCGCGCGCATCACGCCGGAAGGGCTCGCGTCGATTGCGCAATGGCTCTACATCGAAATGCTGAAGGCGGGCTACACGTCCGTCTGCGAGTTCCATTACGTACATCACATGCAGGACGGCAGCCGCTATGCGAACGCGGCGGAACTCGCGCAACGCGTCGTCGATGCGGCTGGCGCGAGCGGCATCGGCATCACGATGCTGCCCGTGCTCTATCAGTACGCGGGCTTCGGCGCGCAGCCGCCGCGCGACGATCAGCGCCGCTTCATCAACACGCCGGAGAGCCTGCTTGCGTTGCTCGACACGCTGCGCAGCGTGCGTCCCGAGCATGGCTCGCTGCGTTACGGCGTCGCGCCGCATTCGCTGCGCGCCGTGTCGAACGATACGCTGCGCGCGCTGCTCGACGGCCTCGACGCAATGTCGCCGGGCGCGCCCGTGCACATCCATATCGCCGAGCAGACGGCGGAAGTGGACGCATGCGTCGAAACGGAAGGCGCGCGGCCCGTGCAATGGCTGCTCGACCGCTTCGACGTGGACGCGCGCTGGTGCCTCGTGCACGCGACGCACATCGACGCCGATGAAACCAGGGCGCTCGCGAAGAGCGGAGCCGTCGCTGGCCTGTGCCTGACGACGGAAGCGAATCTCGGCGACGGCATTTTTCCGGCGCACGATTATCTCGATCAGAACGGACGCATCGGGATCGGCAGCGACAGCCATATCGGCGTCGACTGGCGCGCGGAACTGCGGCTGCTCGAATACGGCCAGCGCTTGTCCAGACGGCAGCGCAACGTGCTCGCGTCGGCGGACATGCCGCGCGTCGCGGACCGCCTGTTCGCTGCGTCGCTGGAAGGCGGCGCGCTCGCGACGGGCCGCGCGGTCGGCGCATTGCGTGCCGGCGCGCGCGCCGATTTCATCGTGCTCGATGCGAACCATTCGGGCATCGCGGAGCATGCGAGCGACGCGTGGCTGTCGGGTGTCGTATTCTGCGAGCATGGAGAGACGCCTATCCGCGATGTGTATGCGGGCGGCGCGAAAGTCGTCGACGATCGCAAGCATCGCGACGAAGAGCGCGCGTATGCGCAATACCGCGCGGCGCTTTCCGAACTGCTGAAGTGAAGCCAACCGCCGGCACTCTGGCCGGTCCGAATCAACTTTGAGAAGCACTGACGACATGACCGCGACGCACACCTTGCCTGTCTTCTCGCTGCATCGGGGAAGCCTGCCGATGCTGATCTCGATCCCGCATCTGGGCACGCGCATTCCCGACGACATCGCCGCGACGATGACGCCCGTCGCCGCGCGCACCGACGATTGCGACTGGCATCTCGACCGCCTGTACGCGTTTGCGAAGCGCATGGGCGCGTCGATTCTCGCGCCCACTTACGCACGCTACGTGATCGACCTGAACCGTCCGCCCGATGGCGCGAACCTCTATCCGGGGCAGGACACGACAGGCCTCTTGCCCGTCGATACCTTCGACAAGGAGCCGCTCTATCGCAACGGCCATCTGCCCGACGACGCCGAAGTCGCCCGCCGTCGCGATGCGTACTGGAAGCCGTATCACGAGGCCTTGCAGGGCGAGCTTGCCGCGTTGAAGGCGCAGCACGGCAACGTGCTGCTGTGGGAAGCGCACTCGATCCGCTCGCAGGTGCCGCGCTTCTTCGACGGACGGCTGCCCGATTTCAACTTCGGCACGTCGAACGGCGCGAGCGCGGTGGAAGGGCTCGCCGAAACGCTGGCGAATATCGTCATCGGGCATGGCGGCTATACGGCCGTTGCAAACGGCCGCTTCAAGGGCGGCTATATCACGCGGCACTACGGACAGCCCGCGCAGAACGTGCATGCGATCCAGCTCGAACTGTCGCAGATCACGTACATGCAGGAGCAGATGCCGTACGCGTACGACGAAGCGCTTGCCGCGAAGATCGAACCGCTGCTTGAAACGCTCGTCAAGACGGCGCTCGAGCGCGTCGTGGCCGCCTGATCACGCCTTCTTGCCCGCCACGCGGCGAAATCCGTGTGGCGGCGTCTCCATCGCGCGGAACGCTGCTTGCTTTCCGCGGTCAATTCCCGGGTGAGTTGCGCGCGTCCGGTCTGCGCGCCACTGTTGTCTTTGTGCCGCAGCGTGCGGGCGAATCCGGTTGCGCGCCGCATGGCGATACGACTATCTTTGTCGAACACAGCGTCTGGGCACGTGCCTTGCGCCGCGAGGCCGTCCGGCGAAGCATCGCGCATCGGCGCGGCCTGCTGCGCCGCGTGCGCTCGCAGCGAGACTGACGAAGGAAGACCCAGCGATGGAATATTCCGACGAATACCTGCTTCCCGTCCGGCGAACGAATCTGGCCTTGCTGACGCGTGAGGTCGGCGCATCGACGCGTCTTGCGCGGATGATGACGTTCTCCCCGTCGTACCTGAAGCTGATGCTCGCCGGCCAGCGCGACTTCAGCGAAGAGTTCGTGCGCGGCGTCGAAGCGGTGACGGGGCTGCCGCCCGGCTGGATGGATACGCCGCACGAATCGCACGACGTGCCCGACAACGTGCGCGATGCAATCGACAACGAAACGCCGCTTGCTCGCTTTCGCGGCACCGCGCATCCGGTGCGCAAGAAGTCGGTGCTGCGTCCGCCGGAGCCGATCTTCGGTCAGCAGCCGCAACGCCGTCCCGAAGACGACACGCACGAAGCCGAACAGCATCGGCGTCAGGCACACTTTCGCAAGGTGCGCGATCTCGCCGTGCAGGAAGTGCGGCGCTTCGAACGCTACCTGACGCATCCGCCCGTCGAGCTGGCATCGGTGCGCGCGAAAGTCGAAGACGTAATGGCTGCCGCCGATCTCGACGAGCAGATCGATGCCGATCTCGCCGGCCGTCTCGAACAGATCGACAAGCACCGCCATATGCTGCTGCGTCATACAGAGCGCTTGCACGCGCTGCTCGCACAGCTAGGCGAAGACGACTGACCACGTCGCGCACGAGCCTGTAGCGCATGATGCGTCAGAGCCGCGCGAGCGCGGCGCTGTCGATGATGCGGATCTGCTTGCCGCGCGCATGCACGAGCCGCTCCTGTTGCAGCTTCGAGAACATCCGGCTGGCCGTCTCCAGCGTGATGCCGAGATAGCTGCCGATCTCGTTGCGCGTCATGCGCATGTTGAACTCGGTCGCCGAGTAGCCGAGCGTGCCGTAGCGCTCCGCGAGACTCAGCAGAAATGCGGCGACGCGCTGCTCGGCGCGCATCGTGCCGAGCAGCAGGATCATGTTCGTTTCGCGCACGATTTCCCAGCTCATCATTCTGTGCAGATGCCGCTGCATCGGCTTGATTTCACGGCACAGGTTCTCGAGCGGCTCGAACGGAATCACGCAGACGGTGCTGCGTTCGAGCGCGACCGCGCCGCAACGATGCTGGCCGCCGGCGATGCCGTCCAGCCCGAGCATTTCCCCGGAGATCTGGAATCCCGTCACCTGCTCGCGTCCCTCTCGATGCATGACGACGGTCTTGAACGAGCCGCTGCGCAGCACGTAGACGCTGTGAAACGGATCGTTCGCGCGATAGAGGTTGCCGCCGCGCTGCACGGTGCGCACTTCGCAAACGAGCGAGTCCACCTGCGTGAGTTCGTCGGTGCTGAGATCGGCGGGATCGCACAGCGCGTTGATTGCCCATTGCGAGCCGCGCGGCGCCTGATGCGGTGCCGCGCCCGCGTGCAATCTGCGCGCGAGGTCCGGTGCCAGGCTGAATGGGAAGGGCGTGGTCGTCTGCGCGTCGGCAAGCAGCATGATGGTCTCCTTCGAGGGAACGCGCATGCGCGCCATGCGCACGCGCGGTGGTGTTGTCCCGCCATCGCGTCATTGCAGAAGAGCGGCGCGGACGGGCGACTCTGGTGTTGCGGCGAGCGTGGCGCGCTCAGGGTTCCTCGCTCTCGTCGAACAGCCTGTGGCGCATCGCGTAGCGGACGAGCGCCGTGCCGTGCGGCATCCGCATCTTCTCGAGGATGCGGGCCTTGTAAGTGCTGACGGTCTTCGTGCTCACGCACAGTTGCGTCGCGATCTCGCCGATTCTTTCTCCTGCGGTGATGCGCCGGAACACGTCGAATTCGCGCTTGCTCAACCGCTGATGCGGCAGCGCTTCAAGCGACTCGGGCGGATCGCGCTCGATCTGACCGGCCATCGCGGCGCTCATGTGGATGCCGCCGCCGGCGATCGTCGTCAGCGCGCCGATCAGCTCGCCGCTTGTGCTTTCGCTGGTGAGATAACCCGATGCGCCTGCCTTGAGTGCGCGCATCGCGTGCTGCTCGTCGCCGTTCATCGTCAGCACGAGTACCTGGATGCCCTGATTGATCTCCCTGATTTCGCGGATCAACTCGACGCCGGTGTGGCTCGCTATCGACGCGTCGAGTATCAGGATGTGCGCTTGCGTCGAGCGCACGAGTGCGATCGTGCCGGCCGCGTCGGCTGCTTCGCCGGCGACTTCGAAGTCCGTCACGCGCAGCAGAATGTGGCCGATGCCTTCGCGTATCAGCGCGTGATCGTGTGCAATGAGGATGCGGATCATGAGTGCGGCTCTTTAAGTTGAAAGGGCGTTCAATGGAAACGCGTTCTCACGCGCGAGCGGCACGATTCAAGTGCCGTTGCGCGTAATGTCATTACGTTCGCGTTCTCGATTATTTAATGCATCCATCATGTTTGATATCGCTTATGTAACTACCGGATAGCCGGCATTTCATTGCTGAAAACAAAACGTATTGATCGTGCATGGGAATAATTTATCCCCCTCCAAACGGAGGGTGCCGCATCGAATTTTCTCGACTTAGACTCTTTGCTAATCGGTCGGGGATGCAGCCAGGCGTAGCCAGGAGGCAAGCCACGAACGGCCCGCACACCATGGCGTCGGAGGCGCGACTCAACGATGTTGGCGCTCCGCCGCATGCCGTTTTGTACTCGCCCAATCAACCTCGCGAAGGGAAAAGTCCTCCGCGTCAAGGCCTGCGACTCACTGTCGTGTTCTGCTTGTTCTCGCTTGTCCATCGGATGCCTCCATTGCGATAACGAGTTAGCTGTCCAAAGCGGCGTTTTTGCCATGTCGCGAGTCGCGGTATATATGATTTTTCCTTAAAAATAATATGTCTCATAGGATAACTAAGAAATAGATGTAGTTGAAAACAGTATTCTCATTTTTGGAAAAGGTTTCTTATGGATCTAAACGCGACTCGTATGTTCGTTACGGCAGTGCAGACGGGGACTCTTTCTGCTGCGGCAGCACGCCTTAACGTACCGTTGCCTACGTTGAGCCGGCGCATCCGGCGGCTCGAGCGCGATCTGCGCGTGCAACTGATCGAGCGCGGCACACGGGGCGTGACCTTGACGCGCGCCGGCATGCAGTTCTACGAAACGACCGACTTCGGCATCGACGCGCTGCTCAAGGCCGAGGACGTGCTGAGGTCCGGGCAGGCTCATTACGAAGGCGTGCTCAGGCTTTCGTTGCCGCCTTCGTTCGAGCCGTGGTGGGAAATGCTCGGCGATTTTCAGGAGCGCTATCCGGCGATCAAGGTGTGCGTGTACACCAGCGAGCGCAGTGTCGATCTGCGGCACGAGGGTATCGACGTTGCGCTGCGGGTTGGCCGGGTCGTCGACGACAGCATGGTGGCGCGGCGGCTCGTCAGCTACCGGCATGTGCTGGTGGCAAGTCCGTCGCTCGCCGAGCGCCTCGATATCGATTCGCCCGAGGCGCGCTGCATTCGTGTCCGTGCGCGGTCTGGTCGAACCAGCCTAACGACGAAAGCAGTTGGCGCCTCGGCGACCAGGCGCTGCGCGGCAGCGTGAGGCTCGCCACGAACGACTACCTTCATTTGCGCATTCGCGCGTTGCGTGGCGAGGTCGTCACGGAGCTGCCGCCGTTTCTCGCGGCGGACGCGATCCGCGATGGCACGCTGCGCGTGCTATTCCCCGACCACGTGATGCCGTTGCAGTACATCAGTCTCGTGTATCCGTCGCATCGCCATCCGTCGAGCCTCGTGAAGGCCTATCTCGACCACTGCGAGGAATACGTTGCTTCGTTCGTGGGGCTTGCCAACCAGGGGGCGCGCGCATCCGGAGGAGAGCGGCCGTCTCGCGCCTGACGCGTGCCTTCAGGCGCGCAGTTCGCTCAGGATCTGTTCCGCGAGATAGTCGCAAGGCGGACGATTCGAACGCGCGCTGCGCGCCAGAATGATTTCGAGTTCCGGCAGCTTCGGCAGGCCATGCTGCCGGCCGAGCGTGACGAAGCGCTCGGGCACTGCGCAACGCGCGAGCGGCGCGACGGCGAGCCCGGCGTCGACCATGCTGAAGAGGCCCATCAGGCTCGGGCTCTCATACGACGTGCGATAGGCGATCTTCGCGCGCTCCAGCGCGTGCAGCGCATTCGCGCGCGCGACGCTGCCTGTGCCGAACACCGCGATGGGAAGTGGGCGTTCCTTCCACACTTCGCGTCCCGCGGCGGACGTGCCCGCCCAGACCATCGGTTCGAGCCGGATGAACTCGCCCGCGAGACCCTTGACGCGCGTCACGCAAGCGAGGTCGATCTTGTTGTCCTTCAGGAGCGGGGCCAGCGCATTGCTGGGCAGGCCGACCACCTGGATTTCGACCTTCGGATACGTCGCCGAAAAATTGCGCAATACGGAGGGCAGCAGCGACGACGCGTAGTCGTCCGGCACGCCGATCGCGACGCGGCCTTTCACATCGGGATGCACGACGGACGCCCACGCCTCGTCGCGCAGCGCGAGCATGCGCCGGGCGTAGGCGAGAAGTGTCTGGCCGTCCTGCGTCAGCGTCACGCTGCGCGGTCCGCGTATGAAGAGCGGCTTGCCGAGCGCCGCTTCGAGCGAACGTATCTGCATGCTCAGCGCCGATTGCGAGCGATGCACGAGCGTCGCGCCGCGCACGAAGCTGCCCGTATCGGCGATGGCGACGAACATCGCGAGCACGTCGAGGTCGAGGGCTTTCATTCGCTTTTACCTGCCGCTATCCGTTGCAGTCCCTTGTTGCGGACATCAGAAATATTGATCGATTTGTTCAATATAACGCGTTTGCCTGAAGTCAGGCGCGGCGCGCATACTGGTTTCGCCCGAGACCTTTCACACGACACCCCATCGACACCATGACGACGCCCGCCACCTACGACGAATTCAAGCGCCTGAACATGCGGCTCGACATGTCGCGCGGCAAGCCTTCGCCCGAGCAGCTGGACCTGTCGCGAACGCTGATCGACGAAGCGGGGACGGCGGGCTTCATGTCGCGCGATGGGATCGATTGCCGCAACTACGGTCACGTGCTGGGCCTGCCGGAAGCGCGCGAGTTCGGCGCGCAGCTGCTGGATATCGACGCGGCGCAAGTCATCGCGGCGGGCAACTCGAGCCTCGAACTGATGCACGATGCGCTCGTGTTCGCGATGCTGCACGGCGTGTCGGCTCAAGTAGCCGCGCATGTATCCGCGCGTGTACCGGATCACGCGCCGTGGAGCCGGCAGGGGGACGTCGCGTTTCTGTGTCCCGTGCCAGGATACGACCGGCACTTCGCGATCTGCGAGGCGCTTGGCATCCGCATGATCGCCGTGCCGATGAAGCACGATGGCCCCGACATGGACGCCGTCGAAGCGCTCGTCAGGCACGATGCGTCGGTGAAAGGCATCTGGTGCATGCCGCTTTACAGCAACCCGTCGGGCGCGATCTGGTCGCGCGCGACGATCGAGCGTCTCGCCGCGATGCCGACGGCCGCGAACGATTTCCGGCTCTTCTGGGACGACGCCTATCGTTTTCATCACCTGACCGACACGCGGAACGCGACGCCCGACATCATCGAACTCTGCGAGCGGGCGGGACATGCGGATCGCGCGCTGGTGTTCGCGTCGCTGTCGAAGGTGACGCTGGCGGGCGGCGGCGTTGCGTTTCTCGCGTCGTCGCGGCGTAATGTCGACTGGTGGCAGCGGCATGCGAGCGTTCGCACAATCGGCCCAGACAAGCTGAACCAGTTGCGGCACGTGCGCTATCTGCGTGACCGCGAAGGGCTCGAACATCTGATGGCGAAGCATCGCGCGCTGCTGCGCCCGAAGTTCGACGCGGTGGCGGCCGCGTTCGACACGCTGCTCGCCGATGTGCCCGATGTGTCGCGGAACCGGCCGGAAGGCGGCTACTTCATCAGCCTGTACGCGCCGAAGGGCCATGCGAAGCGCACCGTCGCGCTCGCGGCCGACGCGGGACTCGTGTTGACGCCCGCGGGCGCCGCGTACCCGTATGGACGCGACGACGAAGACCGGCATCTGCGTATCGCGCCGTCGTTTCCGTCGCTGGATGAGGTGACGCTCGCGGCGCGTGGCATCGCGCTGTCGTTGCGCCGCGCGCTGGAAGAGAGCGCCACCAGCGCGGCGAGGTGACGAGGGTGAAGAGCGTCCGCCCGCATGCGCAAGCCGCATGCGGCGCAAACCGGTAGCGCGCGCAACAAACTGTAATGACGGGCACGCGATGGAATTCGCCATCGCCGGCGCTTTTGCGGTAAAAGAAAAGGATGACCGACCGCGCCCGCATCATTCCGCTGATCGTTGCCTGTCCGCTGTTCCTGCAAAACCTCGACACGTCGATCATGGCGACCGCGTTGCCGTCGATCGCGCGCTCGCTCGACGTCGAGGCGCTGCATCTGAATCTCGCGATCACCTCCTATCTGCTGAGCCTCGCTGTGTTCCTGCCCGCGAGCGGCTGGCTCGCCGACCGCTTCGGCGCGCGCCGCGTGTTCTGCTCGGCGATCGGCCTGTTTTCGTTCGCCTCCGCGCTGTGCGGGCTCGCCGCGTCGCTGCCGCAGCTCGTCGTGTTCCGCGTGCTGCAGGGCATGGGCGGCGCGATGATGGTGCCGGTCGGCCGCCTGATCCTGCTGCGCAGCGTGCCGCCCGCGCGGATGGTCGCCGCGATGGTGTGGTTCACGGTGCCGGGTGCCGTCGGGCGGCTGGCGGGGCCGCTGCTCGGCGGTTTCGTCGTGACGATCACGTCATGGCGCTGGATCTTTCTGCTGAATGTGCCGTTCGGCGTGATCGGCGTGCTGTGCGCGCTGGCCTTCGTCGACGATACGCACGAGCACATCGACGAGCGTTTCGATCTGACCGGCTTCATTCTGCTTTCGACGGGGCTCGTCGGGCTGGTCGGCGGGCTCGACACGGCGGGCCGCGGACTCGTGCCGCAATGGGTGACGTTCGCGTTCACGGGCACGGGCGCGCTGTCGATGTTGCTGTACTGGCTCTATAGCCGCCGCCACTCGGACGCGATCATCGATCCGTTGCTGCTGCGCTTCAAGGCATACCGGACGGCCGTGCTCGGTGGGATGCCGCTGCGCATCGGCATCGGCGCGTCGCCGTTCCTGATGCCGTTGATGCTGCAACTGGGCTTCGGTCTCTCGCCGCTCACGTCGGGGTCGCTGAGCGTCGCGACGGCCGTCGGCTCGCTCGCCGTGCGCGGCGTGATGGGCCTCGCGATCCGTCGCATCGGCTTTCGCACGGTGCTGATCGGCGCGACCTGCATGACGGGCTGCTTCTACGCGTGCTATGGCCTTTTCCGGCCGAGCACGCCGCATCTGCTGATCTTCTGCGTGCTGCTGGTGGGCGGCCTCTTCAATTCGCTGGCGATGGTCACGCTCAACACGCTCGGCTACTCCGACATGCCCAAGCCGAAGATGAGCCGCGCGACGGCGCTCTCCGGCATGGCGCAGCAGCTCTCCGTGAGCGTGGGCGTCGCGTTTGGCGCGTCGCTGCTCGCGCTGACGGCGCATCTGCACGGCGGCAGCGCCGTGCATCTCGCCGCGCGCGACTTCTCGCCGGCGTTTTTCGTCGTCGGCGCGGCGGTGCTGTGCTCGCTGTTCTTCTTCGTGAAGCTGTCGAAGGACGAGGGCGCGGAGTTGCGACAGCGTTAGCTGGTTCGCGCTCTTGCGCCTGCGGCGTCAGCCGCGCCGGCGCCGCGCAACGAACTCCCCTTGGAGATTCCACGTGATGCCGTCATCGGCGAGCGCGACGCCTGTCCAGCGGAACGAGTCGTCGGTGATCTCGGTGAAGTTCCAGCGGATCGGCGTGCCGTTCGCACGCGTGCCGATCTGCACGATATCGCGGCCGACTTTCCTGCCGATCAACTCGTCGCGCTGGCCGGTCACGGGATTGATGTACGTGACGCGCCACGCGCCGATCGACGGGTCCCACACGCGCAGCGTCGTGCCGTACATGTCGAGGCCGGGCTCGCGTTGCGCGCTACGGTCCGCGCGGCGCGGCATGATCCAGACGTCCTGCACCGCGCGCCCTTCGAGCGCCCAGCCGAAGTGAATCTCGCCCGTGAGCCGCTGCTCGCGCACGTCGGCGCGATAGTGCAAAACATCCATGTCCCAGCTGCCGACGAGCCAGCCATACAGATCGTCGGCGGCATTGATATCCGCTGCGCGGCTGGGCGCGGCGAGTGCGGCGTGAAAGCCAGAAGCAAGCCCGTGATCCAATGCGTTCATTGCATGTAGCTCCGTTTGAGAGGTTCGGTCGAAGAGTCCGGTTGAAAGGCCTTGTTGAAGGGTCCGGTTGAAGGGTCCGGTTGAAAAGTGCGGCCGGGCGCGGCTCTGTGCACCAGCCGCCGATGTGATAAAACAATCGTACGGACCCGGCGAGGTGACATCTTGGGAAAAATTGCCGTCGATCTCGAAGCCGCGCTGCAACGAGGCGATGTGCTCGGCACGCGCGGCAGCACGCACATGCGCACGCTCGCGACGGGCGATGGCTGGACCGTCGTCGATGTGCTGTGCACGTTCGGTCCGCGTGACCAGCCCTTCGAAGAGCGGCACGCGGGCGTCTGCATCGCGATGGTGGCGGCGGGCGCATTCGGCTACCGCTCGACGAAAGGGCGCGAGCTGCTGACACCCGGCTCGCTGCTGCTCGGCAACGCGGGCGAGTGCTTCGAGTGCGGGCATCGTCATGCGCCGGGCGATCGCTGCGTGTCGTTTCACTATCAGCCCGCGTACTTCGAGCGGCTCGCTTGCGACGCGGGCTTTTCTCGCGCGGACATTCCGTTCCGGCGCGGCCGCATGCCGCCGTTGCGCGCGTTTTCCGGGCTGATCGCGAAAGCGTGCGCGGGTGCCACCGATGCAATGCGGTTCGACGCCTGGGACGAACTCGCCGTCGATCTTGCCGAAGCCACGCTGCGTTCGACGCAAGCCGATGCGAAGCGCCGCGCCCCGGAGACGAGCGCATCGGCGTGGGCACGCGTCACGCAGATCGTCCGCGTGATCGATGAAGCACCCGATGCGCCGCATACGCTCGCGAGCCTCGCGCGGATGTGCGGGCTGTCCGATTTCTATTTTCTGCGCACCTTCGAGCGCGTGACGGGCGTCACGCCGCATCAATACGTGCTGCGCGCGCGGCTGCGTCATGCGGCGCTTCGGTTGGCCGGCGAGGACGCGAAGATCGTCGATATCGCCCTCGATAGCGGCTTTAACGATGTGTCGAATTTCAATCACGCGTTTCGCGCCGAATTCGGCATGAGCCCGCGCGCGTGGCGCGTACAGTGCGGCGCGCGTGGGAATGGTGTGGCTCGCATCCGCGAGGCATCGAAAGCATGAGCCGGCGTGTTCACCGGTTGCGCGCGGCGGCCGTGCTGCCGCTGATCGTCTGCGCGTGCGGCGCGGCCGCCGTGTACGCGCAGGAGCGGGTCGCGCCCGACGACGTGCCGCCGTCGACTACGGAACGCGATGTGCATCTGTTCGTCGTGCAGAAAGACGGTTCCGTCGAGGAGCACGACGATACGATCCTGCGCGCGAACACGACGAGCGGCGTCGACGAAATCGCGCAGCGCTATGTGTGGTTCAACAAGGATATCGAGCAGGTGCAACTGCTCGCGGCGGAGACGATCGACGGCAATGGCGTCGCGCATCCCGTCGGGCCGGACGGCATTCGCGACGTGCAGGAGCCGCGTTCGGCGGGCGCGCCGACCTTCGAGGACGGCGTGCTGCGCACGGTGATCTTTCCGGGCGTCGAGCCGGGCTCGCGCGTGCATCTCGCGTTTCGCAAGACGCGCGCGGTGCCGTTGCAAGCGGGCACGTTCGCGTATTTCGTCGAGCCGACGCGCGGGCCCGTCGACATGCAGCAGCTGATCTTCGATTTGCCCGCCGACGTGCCGCTCTACGCCGACGCGCGCGGCTACGTCGCGTTGCCGCCCGTGACGGACAACGGCCGCACGCGCTACACGTTCGAATACCATCACGGACCCTATGCGCCCGTCGAGTCGGGCGCCGTCGGCTATCCGACATACGGGGACCGCCTGATGGTCTCGACGACGCGCGACTTCGCCGGCTTCGCCGGGCGTTATCGTTCGGCCGCATACGATCCGAGCTGGCGCGACCCGAGCGTCGTGCAACTCGCGCAATCGCTGACGGCGCAGGCCGACGATCCGCGCACGAAGGCGCAGATCCTTTACGACTGGGTGCGTCTGAACATCCGCTACGTCGCGCTTTTTCTCGGCGAGACGGCGGCCATGCCGCACAAGGTGAGCGACATCCTGCGCAACCGCTACGGCGACTGCAAGGATCACGTCGCGCTTTATAGCGCGATGCTCGCGGCCGTCGGCATCGACAGCCAGGCCGTGCTGCTCAATCTCGGGCCCGTCTATACGCTGCCCGACGTGCCGGGCTACGGCGCGAGCGCGATCAATCACGCGATCACGTGGATTCCGTCGCTCCAGATGTACGCGGATACGACGGCGGGCGGAATCGGCTTCGGCTATCTGCCGCCGGGCGCGATGGACCGGCCCGTGCTGCTCGTCGACGACGGCGCGCTCGCGCGCACGCCCGCGACGCAGGAGCGCGGCCGCGCCGTGCGGCTCGGCATCGACATCGATCGCACGGGCACGGCGGGCTTCACGTATCGCGTCGAGGACGCGGGTGTGTCGGCCGAACTGGAGCGCAACGTGTTTCGCCGCGCGACGCGCCAGCGCTGGCAGCAGATCGCCGCCGACCGCTTGCGGCAGACGGGACTGCACGGCATCGCGCGCCTGCAGCCGGGCGAGCTACGAGCGACCACAGGCCCTTTCTCGATGACGATGCAGGGCACGCTGGAGCACTTCTCATGGCCTGACGGCACGACGGCGCTGCCCGCGCTGACGAGTCTGTCGGGCGGCATCGCGACGCAGGTGCAGGCATGGCTCGCGGAGCCGGCGCGCACGCAGCCGTGGGTGTGCATCGGCGGCGACTTCGACGAGACGTCGCAGATCACGCTGCCCGATACGGTGCGCGTGACCGACATGCCGCAGGACACATCGGTGCGTGACCGCTACTTCGATTACCAGTCGCACTATGTGTTCGATCCGTCGTCGCGGATCGTGCAGATCACTCGGCGGCTGCACGCGCGCTTCGGGCATCAGGTGTGCAGCCCGGATGAGTTCGCGCAGACGCGGGCGGCGCTGATGAGGATCGAACGCGATGCGTTGTCGCAAATCGTGGTGAGGGCAGGCTGAGGCGCCTGCATGTTTTATGTTCGTTTAGCCTGCTGCTGGCATTCGTGGTTTGCTTTGCCATTGTCGCTGGCATCCGCGGTTTTGCTTTGCCATTGTCGCTGGCATCCGCGGTTTACTTTGCCCTTGTCGCGGGCATCCGCGTTAGCGCCTCGCGGCGCGGGCGTTGCCCCTGTGCGGGGCGGCACCTACTTTTCTTTGCCGCCGCAAAGAAAAGTAGGCAAAAGAAAGCGGGCTAACACCTCCCGCACTTGACCTCTACCCACGGGCCCTCAACGTCCCCATCCTTCGCACGGCAATGTGCCAGCTAATGTTCGTTGCCAACGCGCCCGCTAAACGCCTGACCCGCTTCATACACCCGTGGCATGGCTAAGGGCATCGAATGCTTCAGCGCCGCAAGTCGGTAGTGAATGAGGTTGCTGTGTCGTACAGGGCATCGCTCGCACTTTTCGCCGCATCGCGTAGCGAAGGGTTCCTGTGTGGTGCGAATGCCTACACACAGTTTGCCGCAAAGGGGCCGAGGATATGCGATGTCGCGGGCCGCAACACGGGTGCGCGAGGCAGGTGAGGCGTTCAGGTAGTGCGCTGGCAGCGAACATGAGCCAGAGCGTTGCCGCATGAAAGATGGGGACGTTGAGAGCCCGTGGGTAAACGTCAAGGACTGGCGGTGTGAGCCCGCTTTCTTTGCTTACTTTCTTTGCGGCGGCAAAGAAAGTGAGTGCCGCCCCGCACAGGGGCAACGCTAGCGCCGCGAGGCGCATCGCGAATGCCAGCGGCAGGCTAAAACAACCACAACAAAAAAGCCGCCGCCGACACGACAAGCAATCGCGAATGCCAGCGGCAGGCTAAAACAACCAAAAAAGAGGGCCGCGGCGACCGCTAAACGCCGCTCTTAGTCACGACAGGCACCCAAACCCCGTTCTTCACCTGATACAGCGTCGATGCCGCGCTCTTCAGCGCGCCCGTGCTGTCGAACGAGATCGTGCCCGTCACGCCTTCGAAGTTGATGCTCTTGAGGGCCGGGCGATACACCTTCGGGTCCGGCGATTTCGCCGCCTGCATCGCCTTGATCACGGCCCACGCCGCGTCATAGCCGAATGGCGCATACGACAGGATGTCGTCGCCGAAGCGCTTCTTGAACTTCGCCGAGAAGTCCTTGCCGCCAGGCAGTTGCGCGAGCGGGCGGCCATATTCCCAGGCCATCGCGCCTTCGGCCGCTTCACCCGCGAGCTTCACGAACTCTGGATCTTCGACGCCGCCGCCGCCGAGCAATTGCGCCGTCATGCCGAGCTGCTTCATCTTCTTCGCGATCGCGGCAGCCTGCGTGTCGAGCCCGCCGAAGAAGATCAGATCGGCGTTGGTCGCCTTGATCTTCGTGAGCTGCGTGCTGAAGTCGACGGCCGTGTTGCTCGTGAACTCGCGCGCGACGATGTTGCCGCCCGCCGCCTTCACCGCCTTCTCGAACTCGTCCGCTTCGCCCTGGCCGAAGGCCGTGCGGTCGTCGATGATCGCGATGCGCTTCGCCTTCGTCACCTGCACGGCGTAGGTGCCCGCGTTGCCGGCGTTTTGCGCGTCGGTGGAGATCACCATGAACGTGTTCGCAAAGCCGCGGTTCGTGATGGTCGGGTTCGTCGCGGCGGGATCGATCATCGGAATGCCCGCCTGTTCATAGACCTGCGATGCGGGAATCGTCGTGCCCGAGTTGAAGTGGCCGACGATGCCGGACACGCTCTGGTCCACCAGTTTCTGCGCGGCCTGCACGCCGATGCGAGGGTCGGCCTGGTCATCTTCGGAAACGAGTTCGAAGCGCGCGACCTTGTCGCCGATCTTGATCTTCTGCGCGTTGGCTTCCTCGATGGCAAGCCGCACGCCGTTCTGCAGGTCCTTGCCATACCCTGCGTTGGGGCCCGTCATCGGTGCGGCGAAGCCTATTTTTACGGGCATTTCGTCTGCGGCGAAACTGGCGAGCGGCGCGATGGACAGCACGGCGCCCAACATCACGGCAAACGGATTCAGCGTCTTGCAAAGGCTCATGGTTTCTCCTTACATCGGCAGACAGGGATGGGAAAAACAGCCGGCTTGCAGTGCGCACTTCACGTCGGCTCGACGTCTGGTCTTATGTCGAACGACGCAAAGCGCTACCGGTCGGATTGCTCGATGCAGTGTGTCGGCAGGTCTCCTTCGTGACGATATCGGACAAATGCACGGACGAGAGTACGGACGATGCAGCACGGACGGCAATGCTGGAAAACACCGAAACCGCATCGCTTGCATGCCCTCTGCCGACGGACCCAGGACCTCGCGCAACCCGCGTGCTGCAGCCGATCCGTGGCGCGAATATAGAAAGCCAATATGCGTGCGTCTTGGCAGTTCGCGGCATGTTGAATGCGCATTTCAGCACAGCGCGTGTGCCATGAGCGTGCCCGCTATCGAGCGAGGGCAGGGAAGATGCGCACGCGATTCGCCGCGCAAGGGGAGGGAAAGCGTGGAGGCCACGCGTCATGCATGCATCACGCGCCGGCGATCGCGCAACGCCCGTCGATGCAAATCATGCAGAAGGCGCTGCGCGTGAAAATCAGCGTGATGTGCTCACTGCTCGCCTTGCATGCGCAGCAGTTCTTCGCGCAGACGCAGCAGCGGTTCTTTCACGTCGTCTTCGGCCCACGTGTCGAGATCGTCGATTGCGCGCTGGCAGCCATCGAGCACCACGTCGAGATCGACGGGCACGCCGTTCGCGATTGCGAAGTGAAGGGTCTCGGCGAACTGCTGGCATTCGTCCGCGCCGTACGAGATGTCGAGGTTGTCGCCGATCACTTCGGCGATGTTGCTGCGCGCCTTGTCGTCGGGCGTGACCATGTCGATGATGCCGCGCGCGACGGCAGGCGAATAGTAGAGCGCGATATCGAGCCATTGAGCCGCGTCGAAATCCGCTTCGCCGAATTGCGATTCGAAGAACTCGATCGCTTCCTGCTCGTGCGCTTCGTCTGCATCGACGCTGATGCACAACTCTTCAAACTGCTCTTCACGTTCGCTGCGGATAGTGCCGTCCATCGGTGCCTCGTCTGCCAGTGACCTATAACAATGCTGCGCGGTTTCGCGCGGCACGCATTATAGGACGTCAGGCTTAAAGGTAAAGTTCGCGGACGCTCGAAACATCGCCGGACGCTATGCCGACTCCACGACCCATGCATCGAACCAGTCGCGCGGATGCGCGATATCGTCCTGCGCGGCGATGATCTCGAGTTCATAGCGCCCCGCATCCCACGTCGCGCGCACGACCGCGTTGACGGCCGCCATCGTATGCTCAAACGCGCCGCGCACGGAATCGCCGTGCAGCGTGCGCGCGACGAACACAGCGCTCGTCAGGTCGCCGACGCCGACGGGCTGCCGCGCGAACGGGTAGAGCGGGCGCTGGCCCATCCACGCTTCGCGCTCGGTGACGACGAGCATGTTGAAGCGGTCCGCGGCGCTGTTGCGATCGAGCAGATGCTTGACGAGCACCGTCTTCGGTCCGCGCTCCATCAGGTCGCGGCACGCGGCGACGGCTTCCTCGACGGTTTCGATCTCGCGGCCCACGAGCCGCTGCAATTCGCTGTGATTCGGGCACATCACGTCGGAGACTTCAGGCATCGTCCGCACGAGAAACTGCTGGATGCCGGGCTCGACGCGGCAACCGGTCGCGGTGCCCATCACCGGGTCACAGATATAGCGCGCATGCGGATTCGCGGCCTTCACGGCGCGCACGATTTCGATCACCGCCTGCGCCTGCTCGGGCGTGCCGAGGTAGCCCGACAGCACGGCATCGCAGCGCGGCAGCACGCCGATCGCGCCGATGCCTTCGACGAGCGCGAGCATCTGCGATGCGTCGATCGCGCTGCCTTCCCAATGGCCGTATTGCGTATGGTTCGAGAACTGCACCGTGTTGAGCGGCCACACGTTGACGCCGAGACGCCGCATCGGAAACACCGACGCGCTATTGCCTGCGTGCCCGAACACGACATGTGACTGGATGCTCAGAACGTTTTTCATGTTGAATCGATATGGCGCGGCGAAGGCGCTGGTCGAATGCGGATCGGATGTAATCACGGGCAGCCGCCAGGCAGCACGTGTCGGCTCATGCGCGCGACGGCCTGTCGGGCAGCCGCGCACCGCGTTCTTGCACCGTTTTGGCGTCTATGCCCGTCGATACATGGACAGCATGCGCGTCATGCCCTGATCAGCACAAGATACATGAGTTTTCGTGCGACGGAAGCGAATCCGGCCCCGTCGTGTTGCGCCGAACCATCAACGCGAAGGCCGACGACGCAGCCGCTCGCGGCCGGTTTGCGCCCGGTCACGCGGCCGCGCAGCAAGTCTTGACGCGCGCTCAGACCAGCTCGCGATACAGCGCGAGATAGCGTTCCGCCGACGCGCCCCAGCTGAAGTCCTGGCGCATCGCGCGACGCTGTGCCGCTTTCCAGTCGGTGCGTCGCGCGTAGAGCGCGAAAGCGCGGCGGATCGCGCCCATCAGCGCATCGGGCTCGAAGCGCTCGAACATGAAGCCCGTCGCGAGATCGTCGGCGATGTTTTCGAGCGACGCATCCATGACGGTATCCGCGAGGCCGCCCACGCGATGCACGAGCGGCAGCGATCCATACGCGAGCGCGTAGAGCTGCGTCAGGCCGCACGGCTCGAAGCGCGACGGCACCGCGATCACGTCGCTGCCCGCGACGATCTGATGCGCGAGCGTCTCGTCGAAGCCGAGCTCGACGGCGACGCTCTCCGGATGCGCGTGCGCGACGCGCTGCAAGCCGTTCTCGAGCGCCGGATCGCCGGTGCCGAACACGACGAGCTGGCCGCCGCGCTTGACGATCTCCGGCAGTGCCGCGAGCAGCAGGTCGAGACCTTTCTGCTCCGTCAGCCGGCTCACGACGCCGAACAGCAGCGCGTCGCTCTTCTGCGCGAGATGGAAGCGCTCCTGCAGCGCGGTCTTGCACGCGCGCTTGCCGGCAAGGCGCGTGTCGGTGTAGCGCGCGGCGATCAGCTGATCGGCGGACGGCCGCCACACCGCGTAGTCGACGCCGTTCAGAATGCCCGACAGATCGTGCGAACGCTGGCTCAGCAGCCCGTCGAGCCCGCCGCCTTGCGCGAGCGTCTGGATTTCGCGCGCATAGGTCGGGCTCACGGTCGTGATGCGGTCGCTGTAGAAGAGGCCCGCTTTCAGAAACGACATCTGCCCGTAGAACTCGACGCCGCTCATGTTGAAGAAATCGTCGGGCAGTCCCAGCTGGCCGAACTGATGCGCGGGAAAAATGCCCTGATACGCGAGGTTGTGGACCGTGAACACCGTGCGCGGCAACGGCTTGCCGCGCTCGCGCCCAGCGGCTTTCAGATACGCGGGCGCGAGCCCGGCGTGCCAGTCGTGCGCGTGGACGATCTGCGGCGTCCATTCGGGATCGAGCTGCTGCGCGAGTTGCGCCGCCGTCCAGCCGAGCGTCGCGAAACGCTGCGCATTGTCGCCGTAGGGAACATGCTCGGCGTCGAGATACGGATTGCCGCCGCGGTCGTACAGCGTCTTCGCGCGGATCACGTACACGACGAGGCCGTTCGCGGGCAGCGTGCCGCGCTCGAGCGTCACGTCCGGCGCGCCGAAGCGCTCGCCGATCGGCGCGACGGGCTGCAGGTCCGACAGCCCGGCGACGACGGCGGGAAAGCCCGGCAGCAGCACGCGGACGTCGGCGCCCAGCTCGATCAGCGCGGGCGGCAGCGCGCCCACGACATCGGCGAGACCGCCCGTTTTCAGAAGGGGATACATCTCGCTTGCGACGTGCAGCGCGCGGATCGTCATGGGCTGGGTCCTGTTCGCAATGGGTTGGGTTCGTTGTTCCAGTGCCGGCGGATCGCCACGATCACCACGCCTGCCGCGCCCGCCGCGCGCCCGCTACCGCGCGGGCGCCGCCTGGCGCCTGAGCGCTTCGGCCGTCACGAGCACGACGCCGCTATCCGTCCGATAGAAGCGCTCGCCGTCGCGCACCGGGTCTTCGCCGATCACGGTGCCGTCGGGAAGCTGGCAGCCGCGGTCGATCACGACCTTGCGCAGCCGGCAGCTCGCGCCGATCGTCACCTGCGGCAACAAGACTGCCTCAGCGATGTTACAGAACGAATTCACGACGACATTCGACGACAGCACCGAGCGCGAAATCTGCGAGCCGGAGATCACGCAGCCGCCGCACACGATCATGTTGGTGCCCGAGCCTTGCAATCCGTTCAGGTCGCGCACGAACTTGGCGGGCGGCAACTGCTCCTGATGCGTCCAGATCGGCCAGTTGCGGTCGTACAGATCGAGCGCGGGGATCGTCGATGCGAGATCGAGATTCGCGGCCCAGTAGGCGTCGATCGTGCCGACGTCGCGCCAGTACGGCTCGACGCTCGGGTCCGACGACACGCACGACATGCTGAACGGATGCGCGATCGCATGCCCCGACGTGACGACGCGCGGAATGATGTCCTTGCCGAAGTCGTGATCCGTCGCGACGCTGGTGATGTTCTCCTCGAGCAGCGAGTACAGGTAGTCGGCGTTGAACACGTAGATGCCCATGCTTGCGAGCGCGATGTCGGGGCGGCCGGGCATCGCGGGCGGATCGGCGGGCTTTTCGACGAAGCCCGTCACGCGGCGCTGCTCGTCTACGTGCATCACGCCGAACGCGACGGCATCCATGCGCTGCACCTCGATGCAGCCGACCGTGCAGTCTGCGTTCGACTCGACGTGGTCCATCACCATCCGCGTGTAGTCCATCTTGTAGATGTGATCGCCCGCCAGCACGACGACGTACTTCGGACTGATCGAGCGGATGATGTCGAGGTTCTGGAACACGGCGTCGGCCGTGCCGCGATACCAGTGCGCGCCTTCGACGCGCTGCTGCGCGGGCCACAGGTCGATGAACTCGTTGAACTCCCCGCGCAGGAAGCCCCAGCCGCGCTGCACGTGGCGGAGCAGCGAATGCGCCTTGTACTGGGTGACGACGGCGATGCGCCGGATGCCCGAATTCAGGCAGTTCGATAACGCGAAGTCGATGATCCGGTATTTGCCGCCGAAATGGACGGCGGGTTTGACGCGCTTGTTCGTCAGGGGGCCGAGGCGGGTGCCGCGTCCACCAGCGAGAACGATGGCGAGTGTCGTGTGCTGAAGATCGTTGAGGCTAGCCGGCGTATCCATGTGCGTCTCCGGTGTCGACCAGAGTTGGCATGGGACGGGAATTGACGCTTGAGCTGTCGGCCGGAGCCAGCGCTTGAGCACTTGCTCCAGCCCTATGCGGAGCGTCGACTCCCGTCCCCCTGCTTACCTGGTCCCATGCAAGGCGGTCGGCCAGAGCAGGCGCCTAAGCGGCTTTGACGCTTTGGCGCCTACCCCGGTCACATCCACGATGGTTGCTGTTATGGGTGAGCCCTGGTGGAAGCTTTCTGTCTTCGCCTACTTTGCCCCGGCGTTTTATTGTTCTGGCCTGGCGCCTGGTGTTGTTGTCGTCGTTCGCGCCAGCCAGGTTTTAGTCTGGACCATGCGCATGCGGCGCGCAACGGTGGAGCATCGGCTTGTTGCGCGTCGCGCGTTCGGCACGCCACATTGCGCGCGCGGCCGCAACGGAGTAGCGGCCCGCATCCGGTAGAAACAGCAACCATCCGCTGCGACATGCAGCGTGTACGGTAATTGATGCCGCAGTCAAACGCGTGTTTGGATCGCACTTGCCGCGTGGCGCACTGGCACTTGCGCGCGACGCTGCAAAGCGGCCTCGACGCGGGCATCATGCGGGCTTGTCCGATCTTTCTTCCTCCTGTGTTCCTCTTCGACGCTCACTGCCTATGAGATTGCCTTCATCCCTCGTTGCCGTCGCGTTGTCCGCATGCGTCGCCGCTCTGAGCGCGAATGCCTGCGCCGCCGATGCAGCGGGTGCCTCTGCGTCATCCGCCACGTCTTCGCCGAATGCCGCCGCGAGCGACGAGGGTCCCGCTTACGGCCCCGAGCTTCAAGGCTTCAACTATCCGGCGCCCGTGCAGCAGTTCGAGTTCACGTCGCAAGGCGAAGCGCTGCACATGGCCTATATGGACATCGCGCCCGCGCATCCGAACGGCCGCACGGCCGTGTTGCTGCATGGCAAGAATTTTTGCGCCGCGACATGGGAAGGCACGATCGAGCGGCTGTCGGCAGCGGGTTATCGCGTGATCGCGCCCGATCAGATCGGCTTTTGCAAGTCGAGCAAGCCGCAGCGTTATCAATTCAGCTTCCAGCAGCTCGCGCGCAACACGCATGCGCTGCTCGAATCACTCGGCGTGAGCAACGCGACCGTGATCGGTCATTCGACGGGCGGCATGCTCGCGATCCGCTATGCGTTGATGTATCCGGCGCAGACGCAGCAACTGGTGCTCGTCAATCCCATCGGGCTCGAGGACTGGAAGGCGAAGGGCGTGCCGTCGCTTTCCGTCGATCAATGGTACGAGCGCGAACTGAAGACCACGGCGGACGGCATCCGCCGATACGAACAGGCCACATACTACTCAGGCCAGTGGCGCAGCGATTTCGAGCCGTGGGTGCAGATGCTCGCGGGCATGTATCGCGGGCCGGGCAAGAAGGAAGTCGCGTGGGACTCGGCGCTGCTGTACGACATGATCTACACGCAGCCCGTCGTCTACGAACTCGGGCAGCTGAAGATGCCGACGCTGCTGCTGATCGGCGACAAGGACACGACGGCCATCGGCAAGGATGCATCGCCGCCCGACGTGCGCGCGAAGATCGGCCACTACCCGGAGCTCGCGAAGCTGACCGCGCAGGCCATTGCGCACGCAAGGCTCGTCGAGTTCGCCGAGCTGGGCCACGCGCCGCAGATGCAGGACCCGCAAGCGTTTCACAAGGCGCTGCTGGACGGGCTCGCCGCCGTGCCGGCCGATCACTGAACGCGGATGTTCGATGAGGCGAAGGCGGCGGTGCCGCGTTCGCCCGCGTCTCATGTGCCTGTCATTACGCTGGTGCCGCTGCCTCGCACGCACCACGCGCCGGACGTTTCACTCCACGCCAACCTCGTCGCGCACCTGCGCGCCGATCTCGAACGAACGCAGCCGTGCAGCGTGATCGTAGATCTGCGCGGTCAGCATCAGTTCGTTCGCGCCCGTCTGCTCGATGATCGATTGCAGGCCTTCGCGCACCGCGTCGCGATCGCCGATGACCGAGTACGCGAGCGAATGCCGCACGCTGCCCAGCTCCATCTCCGATGCGTCGATGCGATCGACGGGCGGTTGCAACTGGCCCGGCGTGCCGCGCCGCAGATTGATGAACTGCTGCTGCAACGACGTGAAGAGGCGTTGCGCCTCGTCGTTCGTGTCGGCGGCGAACAGGTTCACGCCGACCATCGCGTACGGCTTGTTGAGCGTCTCCGACGGCCGGAACTGCGCGCGATACACATGCAGCGCCTGCATCAGGTAGTCGGGCGCGAAGTGCGACGCGAACGCGAACGGCAGGCCGAGCGCCGCCGCCAGTTGCGCGCTGAAGAGGCTCGACCCGAGCAGCCACAGCGGCACGTGCAGCCCCGCGCCCGGCACGGCGCGCACGCGCTGGCCCGGCACGGGATCGGCGAAATAGCGCTGCAACTCGACGACGTCGTCGGGAAACGAATCGGCGCTGCCGTGCAGATCGCGACGCAGCGCGCGGGCCGTCGTCTGGTCCGTGCCGGGCGCGCGGCCGAGGCCGAGATCGATCCGCCCCGGATAGAGCGATGCCAGCGTGCCGAACTGCTCGGCGATCACGAGGGGCGCGTGATTCGGCAGCATCACGCCGCCCGAGCCGACGCGGATCGTCTTCGTGCCGCCCGCGACGTGCGCGATCACGACGGACGTCGCCGCGCTCGCGATGCCCGTCATGTTGTGATGCTCGGCGAGCCAGTAGCGCTTGTAGCCCCATTGCTCGGCGTGCTGCGCGAGATCGAGCGTGTTGCGGAACGCGTCGGCGGCGCTCGCGCCAGCCGTAATGGGAGAAAGATCGAGGACCGAAAAAGGAATCATGGCAATGGATGTGCGGCCAACCATCGACCGCCGCAAGGGCGGCGACAAGCGAACCGGCTCGGCAGGGCAAAAGCGGATTGTGCCAAAGCGCCCCCATTCGTGCTGGTGGCGCGATCATGCCCCTGACGACGGGAGGGTCGCATCCATTGCTGGTCGCAAACCTGGCAAGCGCGGAAAAGCGAGGCCGCGCGCCCGACGGCAAAGCACCCTGAAAACACGGCTCGGAACGTGTTGCTGTCTGCTTCGATGCGTGTGTCCTCGCACAGAGTCCGGCGCGCTCGCGCGCTAGTGTGAAGGCGTCGCCGTCGACGACGCGAAACTGCGCGGCGCGTTCTCGCGTGGCGAGGCGGCGGCCTCCACGGACCTCGACGCCGGTCGGTCCGTCACGTCACGCGTAGGTCGGCTACGCAGCACACACCCGGGCGAACCGGGCCGGCCGGGTCAGCCGGGCATGCATCGCTTGCCTGCTATCTTTGCGCGCGCCCGCGAAATCAGCGTCGCCGGCGCACGATTCATCAGCCGATTCGGTGTAAACGCGCTCTCGCGCAATTCGCGCGTGGACGCTAGATTGTCAGCATTTGCGGGACAGTCGAGGGGCCAGTGGCCGTCGCTCCGGCGGCCGATCAAGTAGTGAAACTGCGCGACGGCCAGATGCCCGAGGGGGCTTCTGGCCGAAACGCTAAAGGCGTTGCGGCTTGCGTCTGCGGCTTGCGTGGATCGCAGCGGACTGGTTGCGTCGACCGGGCACTCACCGATGCAGCGCTCCTGCAATGCGCGACTCCGGCACTTCTCCGCACTCAGCGTTCCGCGTTCGGCCCTTCTCAGCACTTCATATTCCGCACTTCTCCGCACGCGCGAAATCTCGCGTAGCAATTCTTTAAGTTTCCAAACACATCCGCCTCGCGTTCGTTCACGGTTTCGCCGTCGAGCGGGTTATCCTCTGTGTCGTTCATATTGTTTGATTGACGTGTCATCGAAGATGGTTATCCGCACCTCGTTGCGCAACATGATGCTTTTCGTGGCCGTCGCAGGCGCGCTGTCCGCGCTCGCCGGCTGCGACCAACAGCAAAGCGATCAGGCCGTGCAAAAACTCAAGGAATTTTTCAACGCCGTCAAACCGGATGCGCTGCTTCTGAAGGGCCTCACGCCCGGCGTCACGACGGAAGCGCAGATTCGCGACCAGATGGGCAAGCCCGAAACCGAGCGCGATTTCACCGACGGCTCGAAGCGGCTCGAATATCCGCGCGGCCCGCAAGGCCTCAATACGTACATGGTCGACATCGGCCCGGACGGCACGCTGCAAGCGATCACGCAAGTGCTGACGGCCGCGAACTTCGCGAAGATCCGCGTTGGCATGACCGAGGACGAAGTGCGCCGCCTGCTCGGCAAGCCCGGCGAAGTGGCCGTCTATCCGCTCAAGCCCGAGACGGTATGGAGCTGGAAATGGCGCGAAGGCGGCGTCACCGAGGAGGGCTTTTTCAACGTGCATTTCGACGTCAATCACGTCGTCTACACGACGTCGCGTTCGGACGTGATGCGCGGCCACTGACGAAGCACGCAGCGCAAGGCACGACGCACAGCGCGCAAGGCACGACGCACGACGCAAATCGCAAAGCACGCGAGACCGCGAACGAAGCGGAGAACAACGCTCGCCAGGCGACAACCGCGACGGGATGGGAAGCGAACTACGGAGCGCAAAATCGCAGGCCCGAAATCTCAGGCCCGAAATCCCGAGCGCAACAGCGGTTAGTTAAAACAAACGCCGAAAACGCCGGTCCAATCATAAAAATGGCTGGAAGGAAGGGAGAGAACAACGGTGTCAACTCATAGACGCTACCGGCGCATCGGCCTGGTGCTCGGCGGGGGAGCCGCACGGGGCTGGGCGCATATCGGTGCGATTCGCGCGCTGCACGATGCGGGGATCAGGCCGGATATCGTCGTCGGCACGTCGATCGGCGCGCTGGTCGGCGCTGTCTACGCGAACGGCGATCTCGACTGGCTCGAGGAATGGGTGTCGCGGCTCACGTGGCAGACGGTGGTGCGGCTGCTCGATCTGCGCATCTCGGGCGGCCTGCTCGGCGGCAAGAAAGTCATCCAGGTGTTTGCGAACCGCTTCAACGGCCGCGAGATCGGCGAGTTGGACATGCCGTTCGCCGCCGTCGCGACCGAGCTCGATACGGGCCGCGAGACGTGGCTGCAGGATGGCGGTGTGGTCGACGCGGTGCGCGCGTCGATTGCGATCCCCGGCATCTTCACGCCCGTTCTGCACGATGGCGTGTGGCTCGTCGACGGCGGGCTGTCGAACCCCGTGCCCGTGTCCGTTGCGCGCGGCATGCGGGCCGACTTCGTGATCGCCGTCGATCTGAACAACGATATTCTCAACGGCCGCGATTTCGGCGGCGCGGTGGTCGATCTGCCGCCCGTGCCCGTCGAGGAAGCGGAGCCCGTCGGCGTCGATGCCGATGCGCCGGCGCCCGAGATCGCCACGGCTGAGCCTTCGCCGCTGCTACGGCGCAACGGCAAGCCGTTTCCGAACTGGCTGCAGCCTTCGGCGGAATATTCTCGCGACGTGCGCGTGCCGCCCGCGCCGAGCGCGCGCGTGCCCTCGTTGCTCAGCTCGATTGCGCAAAGCATCGACATCATGCAGGTGCGGATCACGCGCAGCCGCCTCGCGGGCGAGCCCGCCGACATCCTGATCCAGCCGCGTCTGGGCGGCATGGGCATTTTCGATTTCCACCGCGCGGAGCCCGCGATCGAGGAAGGGCGTGCGGCCGTCGAGGCGATGCTGCCTGCGATTCGCGCGTGTCTCGCGATCGATTGACGGACATTCGGACCTGGGCCGGGCCGCCTTCAACCCCCGGCGTGTTCCGTGCGCCTGGCCGCGATGATGCGGCACACGCGCTTGCCTGAACTGGCGCTCGTCGTGTCGTCGGCGAACAGGATCACGCAGGCGCTCAGCGCATTTGTGACGAGCGAAGGCTCGAACGCGGAATACAGGCGCCCGTCCGGCTGGCGCCGATCGTCGCCCTCGGTGACGCGCCACGACAGATACAGCATGCCGCTCGGGCGCAGGATGCGCACGAGGTTGTCGACGGCATCGGTGATCGCGTCAGCGGCGAGGTGCATCAGCACGGTTTCGCAGACCACGTTGTCGAACTGCTCGTCGATCTCGGCCAGCGACGGCAGCGTCGCCGTGCGAAACGCGATCGACGGATAGAGCCGCCGCGCTTCGTCGAGCAGTCCCTCCGACGCATCGAAGCCCGTCACGCGATAGCCGTGCTCCGCGAGCCATGCCGTATCGCGGCCGTTGCCGCAGCCGATGTCGGCCGTCTTGCCCATCGGCAGCAGATGGTCGCGCCATAGCGCGTACATGTCGTCGGGCGGCGGCTGGTCGAGCCATTCGCGCGAGTAGCGGGCGGCGTCGCGCGTGTACGCGTCGAGCGTCGCGGAGTCGGGGCGAAGTGTCATGCGGCGATCCTGATCCGGTGAAGGAATGCGGCAGCGAGCGCAAGAGGGCATCGGCAAGTCTAGCGCGCGATGGCGAATGCGGTTTCGACGGGACGCGCGTCGCCGCACGAGACGCGGGCTGTCATTCAGGGAAAGCCCCAATGGGCGCGGGTTTGCGGGCTTTTCGCCCGGCTTGCGCGTCTATCGAAAAAGCGACCCGAAACTTGCGAAATCGCGGCACGCGGATTGCGCATGGCGTCCGCTTACAAACGGATAGCGCCCCGATTCTGCGGGCGTTCAACGCCAGCCGTCCGCCAGCATCGGGGATGTTGCGACGCACAAGAGCCGACTGATCCGATTTGAGAAAGTATTTTTGCCTGCGAGTATCCGCGCCATGCCGCAGCAGATGCGGCGTTCGAACATGGGAAGGGAGACGCGCGTGATTCTCTATGGCTTTGGCCCGGTGCTTCTCGACGGCACGATCAAGACGATCGAGCTGTCGGTTCTTTCGCTGGCGGCGGCCGTCGTGCTCGGCCTGATCGGCGCGGCCGCGAAGCTGTCGTTCAACCGCCCGTTGCGCGCGATCGCGACGGGCTATACGACGCTGATCCGCTCGGTGCCCGATCTCGTGCTGATGCTATTGCTCTTCTACAGCATCCAGATCGCCATCAACAATCTGACTGACGCGCTCAGCCTGCCGCAATTCGACATCGACCCGTTCGTCGCGGGCGTGCTGACGCTCGGCTTCATCTACGGTGCGTATTTCACCGAGACGTTTCGCGGCGCGTTTCTCGCCGTGCCGCGCGGCCAGCTCGAAGCGGGCGCCGCGTACGGCATGAGCGGCGTGCGCGTGTTCGCCCGCATCCTGTTCCCGCAGATGATGCGCTTCGCGCTGCCCGGCATCGGCAACAACTGGCAGGTGCTCGTGAAGGCGACGGCGCTCGTGTCGATCATCGGGCTCGCCGATGTCGTCAAGGCCGCGCAGGACGCCGGCAAGAGCACGTTCAACATGTTCTTCTTCATCCTCGTCGCCGCGCTGATCTATCTCGCGATCACGACCGTATCGAACCTCGTGCTGATCTGGCTGGACAAGCGCTATTCGACGGGCGTGCGGCACGCCGAACTCTGACTGCCCGAATCCGCTGGAGACGACGACCATGATCGACATCCTCAACCAGTTCTGGCGCGCGTTCCTCTACTGGGACGGCCAGCGCATCTCGGGGCTTGCCGTCACGCTGTGGCTGCTGGTCGCATCGATCGGCATCGGCTTCGTGACGTCGATACCGCTTGCCGTCGCGCGCGTGTCGAAGAAGCGCTGGCTCTCGATGCCCGTGCGCTTCTACACGTATGTGTTTCGCGGCACGCCGCTCTACGTGCAGCTGCTGCTGATCTACACGGGCATGTACAGCCTCGAATTCGTGCGCTCGCATGCGTTGCTCGACACGTTTTTCCGCAGCGGCTTTCACTGCGCGATCCTCGCGTTCGCATTGAACACCTGCGCGTACACGACGGAGATCTTCGCGGGCGCGATCCGCGCGACGCCGCATGGCGAGGTCGAAGCCGCGCGCGCCTATGGGATGAGCTGGTTCACGATGTATCGGCGGATCGTGATACCGTCCGCGCTGCGCCGCGCGCTGCCGTTGTACAGTAACGAAGTGATCCTGATGCTGCATGCGACCACCGTCGCCTTCACGGCCACCGTGCCCGACGTGCTGAAGGTCGCGCGCGATGCGAACTCGGCGACGTACCGCTCGTTCGAGGCTTTCGGGCTCGCGGCGCTGATCTATCTTGCTGTATCGTTCGCGCTGGTCGCGTTGTTCCGGCGCGCCGAGCGTCACTGGCTCGCGCATCTCGCCGTGCGCCGGAATTGAAGGGATTTCGCGCCGCAGCGTACAGCGTGCGCGCGTCGTTCGCGTCGTATCGATCGATCGGCGGCTCGCAGCAACGAAGCATCCGTTTCACCTGTCTTCACTCTGGGAGAGCATCTTGCTCCACACGACTCAAACGGAAGCCTGCAAGCTCGCCGTGCAGGACATCCACAAGCGCTATGGCGATAACGAAGTGCTCAAGGGCGTCTCGCTGAACGCCAACAAGGGCGACGTGATCAGCATCATCGGTGCGAGCGGGTCGGGCAAGAGCACGTTCCTGCGCTGCATCAACTTTCTTGAGCGGCCGAATGCCGGACAGATCGTCGTCGATGGCGAAGCGGTGCGCACGAAGGTCGATCGCCACGGCAACTTCGAAGTCGCGGATCACAAGCAGTTGCAGCGCATTCGCACGAAGCTCGCGATGGTGTTCCAGCACTTCAACCTGTGGTCGCATATGAACGTGCTGGAGAATGTGACCGAGGCGCCCATCCACGTGCTCGGCTTGCCGCGCAAGGAAGCGGAAGACCGCGCGCGCGAATACCTGGAGAAAGTGGGCCTCGCGCCGCGTCTTGAGAAGCAGTATCCGTCGCATCTGTCGGGCGGCCAGCAGCAGCGCGTAGCGATTGCGCGCGCGCTGGCGATGCATCCCGACGTGATGCTGTTCGACGAGCCCACTTCGGCGCTCGATCCCGAACTCGTCGGCGAAGTGCTGAAGGTGATGCAGAAGCTCGCCGACGAGGGCCGCACGATGATCGTCGTGACGCACGAAATGGGTTTCGCGCGCAACGTGTCGAACCATGTGATGTTCCTGCATCAGGGCCGCACGGAGGAAGAGGGCGTGCCGTCCGAGGTGCTGGTCGCGCCGAAAAGCGAGCGCCTGAAGCAGTTCCTGTCCGGCAGCCTCAAGTAATCCCGTATCGCGCGGCACCACTTTGCAGCACACATCAATGGCACGCCCGTCGTCCAGTCCGGCGCGCACGACTCAGGTCGCGATCGTCGCGTTGCCGCCCGTCTCGATGTCGGGCGTGGGGCCTATCGTCGATGCGTTGCATCTTGCCAATGAAATAGACGGCCGCGCGCTGTACCGCTGGCAGGTGTGTTCGTGGGACGGGCGGCCGGTGCCGCTTGCGGGCGGCGCGCAATGGCCTGCCGACGCCGCGTTCGGCGATGCCGTTTCATGCGACTGGCTGATCATCGTCAGCGAGCGCTTCCAGCAATTCGCCGATTACCGGCTGTTCCTCGCGAGCCTGTCGCGCGTCGGCCAGCGCACGCCGCTCGTGACGGGCATTCATCATGGCGTGTGGTGGCTCGCGATGGCGGGGCAGTTGTCCGGCTATCGCGTGAGCGTGAACTGGGAGACGTATCAGCAGTTCACGGAGCAATTCGAGCGCTCGATCGTCACGCAGCAGATCTTCGAGATCGACCGTGATCGCGCGACCTGCGCGGGCGGACAGGCGACCGTCGATTTCATGCTCGCGATGATCGGCCGCGACCACGGCCCCGAGCTGGCGGAGCGGATCGCGGACACGATGGGCGTCGGCACGCTGCGCGCCGGCGAGGAGCGCCAGCGCATTCCGTTCGTGACGGCGCCGGGCGAGCGTCATCCGCGTTTGAACGATGCATTGCTGCTGATGGAAGCGAACATCGAAGACCCGCTGACCTCGGACGAGATCGCGGGGCTGGTCGGCGTATCGCGCCGGCAGCTCGAACGTCTGTTTCGCCAGTACCTGGGCTCGATGCCGTCGAAATACTACCTCGGTCTGCGCCTTGCGAAGGCGCGCACGCAGTTGCAGCGCACGAGCAAGTCGGTCGTGCAGATCAGCCTCGCATGCGGGTTCTCGTCGGCGGCGCATTTTTCCAATGCTTACCGCGAGCGGTTCGGTGTGACGCCGCGCGAAGAGCGGCGCAACTGGATCGAGAAGCAGCACGGGGCTGGGGTTGCACGTGCGGGCATCGATGAGCCGCGGCCGGCGGCGATGATCGAGCGGCCGGACGTTTAGGTTTTCTTTTTTGTCTGCCGACGGTGTTGGTTTTTTGACTTTGTCGCCGGCATCCGCGAATGCGGTTCGTGTCTGCAACGGCTTTTGTTTTGGTCTTTATGGGTTGCTGGCGGTATTCGCGTATGCGTTCGTTGCTTTGCCCTTATCGCGGGCATCCGCGATGCGCCTCGCGGCGCGGGCGTTGCCCCTGTGCGGGGCGGCACCTACTTTTCTTTGCAGCGGCAAAGAAAAGTAGGCAAAAGAAAGCCGCTCACACCGCCAATGCTCCGTATTACCCACGGGCTCTCAACGTCCCCATCCTTCACGCGGCAAAGCGCTGGCTCATGTTCGTTGCCAGCGCACTACGTGAACGCCTCACCTGCTTCATGCACCCGTGTTACGGCGCACAACATCGGATATCCTCGGCCCCTTTGCGGCAAACTGTGTGTAGGCCTTCGCACCACACAGGAAGCCTTCGCTACGCGATGCGGCGAAAAGTGCGAGCGATGCCCTGTACGACACAGCAACCTCATTCACTACCGATATGCGGCGCTGGAATTTTCGATATCCTTCGTCGTGCCACACGTGCATGAAGCGGGTCAGGCGTTTAGCGGGCGCGTTGGCAACGAACATGGGCTGCCACATTGCCGCGTGAAGGATGGGGACGTTGAGAGCCCGTGGGTAAACGTCAAGGACTGGCGGTGTGAGCCCGCTTTCTTTGCTTACTTTCTTTGCGGCGGCAAAGAAAGTGAGTGCCGCCCCGCACAGGGGCAACGCCCGCGCCGCGAGGCACATCGCGGATGCCAGCGAAGGGCAAGGCAAACGAACGCACGCGCGGATGCCAGCGGCACGCTGAAATAACCGGATGCCCGCGACAACGGCAAAAAAACAAACAGCGTCGCAAGACCTTAGTCGCAAGACATTAAAAAGAACCCGTCGCTTCCACGCAAGACGCCTCGCGCCACGTCACCTACACTAGGAACCATTACTGTGAACGAGCCCCAAGGACCCGCCATGAACGACCAGAACGTAACCCGCCAGACCTTCGACGAAGTCATGGTCCCCGTATTCGCGCCGGCGTCTTTCGTGCCGGACCGCGGCGTCGGCTCCCGTGTGTGGGACACGCAAGGCAAGGACTACATCGACTTCGCGGGCGGCATCGCCGTGACGGCGCTGGGCCACGCGCATCCGGAGCTGCTGAAGGTCCTGCACGATCAGGGTGCGAAGCTGTGGCACATCGGTAACGGTTACACGAACGAGCCCGTGCTGCGTCTGGCAAAGCGTCTCGAAGAACTGACCTTCGCCGGCCGCGCGTTCTTCGCGAACTCGGGCGCGGAAGCCAACGAAGCCGCGCTGAAACTCGCGCGCCGCGTCGCGTTCGACCGCTTCGGCGCAGAGAAAGACGAAATCATCTCGTTCACGCAGTCGTTCCATGGCCGCACGTTCTTCACGGTGAGCGTCGGCGGCCAGCCCAAGTATTCGGAAGGCTTCGGCCCGGTGCCGGGCGGCATCCGGCATCTGCCGTACAACGACATCGACGCGGCGCGCGCGGCCATCGGCCCTAACACATGTGCCGTGATCGTCGAGCCGGTGCAGGGCGAAGGCGGCGTGATTCCCGCCGATCCCGCGTTCCTGAAGGCGCTGCGCGAAGCGTGCGACCAGCACGACGCGCTGCTGATTTTCGATGAAGTGCAGACGGGCGTGGGCCGCACGGGCTTCTTCTACGCATACGAGGACACGGGCGTGACGCCCGACATCCTGACGACGGCCAAGGCGCTCGGCAACGGCTTCCCGATCGGCGCGATGCTGACCACGAAAGAGCTCGCCGCGCACTTCAAGGTCGGCGTTCACGGCACGACGTATGGCGGCAATCCGCTCGCGACGGCGATCGCGCTGAAGGTGGTGGATCTCGTCAGCGATCCGAAGCTGCTCGAAGGCGTGCGCGCGCGCAGCGAAGCACTGAAGGCGACGCTCGCGAAGATCAACGAACGCTTCGGCATTTTCAGCGAAGTGCGCGGCAAGGGCCTCCTGATCGGCGCCGAACTCACGGACACCTACAAGGGCCGCGCGAAAGACTTCGTGACGGCAGCGGGCAAGCACGGCGTGATCATGCTGATGGCGGGTCCCGATGTGCTGCGTTTCGCGCCGTCGCTGATCATTCCGCTCGACGACATGAACGAAGGTCTCGCGCGCTTCGAAAAGGCGATCGAGGAAGTCGTCGGCGCCACGGCGCTGGCCAAGTAATCCGTCGAGCCACATTAAAGCTTCATTACACGAGACCACGATGCTCTTCGTCCGCCCTGGCCGCCTGGCCGATCTCGACGCCTTGCAACAGATGGCGCGCAACGCGCAGCCCGTGCTGCACTCGCTGCCGCACGACCGGCGCGCGCTGGAGGCGCGCGTCGCGTTGTCGGAAGACTCGTTTCGCGCGGAAGTCGATTTTCCGGGCGAGGAGTTCTATCTCTTCGTGCTGGAGGACAGCGAGACGGGCATGCTGCACGGCACGGCGAGCATCGTTGCGGCAGCCGGCTACTCGGAACCGTTCTACGTGTTCCGCAACGATGCCCTCATTCACGCGTCGCGCGAACTGCACGTGAACCGCAAGATTCACGCGCTGACGATGTCGCATGAACTGACGGGCAAGAGCCGTCTCGCCGGCTTCTATATCGATCCGGCGATGCGCGGCGATGCCGCCGCTCATCTGATGTCCCGCGCACGCATGATGTACATCGCCGCGAACCGCAAGCGCTTCACGTCCGAGGTCTTCTCGCTGCTGCTCGGCGTGACGGACGACGTGGGCGTGTCGCCGTTCTGGGAAGCCGTCGGCCGCAAGTTCTTCGGCCGCAATTTCGCGGATATCGAAGTGCAGTCGGGCGGACGCAGCAGCACGTTCATCGCGGAAGTGATGCCGAGCTATCCGATCTATGTGCCGCTGTTGCCCGAAGCCGCGCAGCGCGTGCTCGGCGAGCCCGACGAAAAGGCGCTGCTCGCGTATGACATCCACATGGAAGAGGGCTTCGAGACCGACCGCTACGTCGATATCTTCGATGCGGGTCCGGTGCTCACCGCGCAGGTCGACCGCAGCACATGCGTGGCGCGCAACGAGACGCGCGCGGTGCGCGAGGCGTCGGCGCAACAGGGCGCGACGTATCTGATCGCGAGCAACAGGCCGGGCGAATTCCGTTGCGTGCTCGCCGATCTGCCCGCGCAGAAAGAAGAAGGCGCGCCGCTGCCGGCGGCCGCGCGTGATGCGCTCGGCGTGCGGGACGGCGAGGCCGTGCGCTGCGTGCCGTTGCATCAGCAGGAACAGAAACACACTACGGGAGAAGCACAATGATCGTCGTTCGCGTCGTGCAGACGGGCGATGTGGACGCGCTCGTCGCGCTCGCTCAGGAGACGGGGCCCGGTCTCACGACCTTCAAGCCGGACCGCGATGCGCTCGCCGCGCGCATCGCTCGCGCGCGCCGCACGATCGAGGACAAGGCCGCATCGCACGAGAAGGGCTACTTCTTCGTGATGGAAGATTCGCAGACGAAGGACATTGCCGGCGTCTGCGGCATCGAAACGGCCGTGGGACTCGAGCAGCCGTTCTACAACTATCGCGTGAGCACGGTCGTGCATGCGTCGCAGGATCTCGGCATCTGGACGCGCATGCGCGCGCTCAACATCTCGCACGACCTGACGGGTTACGCGGAAGTGTGCTCGCTGTTCCTGAGCCCGCGTTATCGCGCGCACGGCGTGGGCGGCTTGCTGTCGCGCTCGCGCTTCATGTTCATCGCGCAGTTTCGCGACCGCTTCCCGCAGCGCATCTGCGCGGAGCTGCGGGGCCATTTCGACGCGGACGGCACGTCGCCGTTCTGGCGCGCGGTCGGCTCGCACTTCTATCAGATCGATTTCAACGCCGCGGACTATCTCAGCTCGCATGGCCGCAAGTCGTTCCTCGCCGAGCTGATGCCGCGCTTCCCCGTGTATGTCGAGTTGCTGCCCGAAGACGCGCAGCAGGCGATCGGCCTCACGCATAGCGACACGCTGCCCGCGCGCAAGATGCTCGAAGCGGAAGGGCTGCGTTACGAGAATCACGTCGACATCTTCGATGCAGGTCCCGTGCTCGAATGCCACGTCGCCGACTTGAGAACGGTGCGCGAGAGCGTCGTCGTGCCCGTCGAGATCTCCGCAGTTCGAGCACAGGAAGACGCCGCGCCGGAAAGCGGCCCGCGTTCGCTCGTTTCGAACACGTCGCTGGTCGACTTCCGAACGGGCGTGGCGGCGGGCGTCGTCGAGGACGGCGTGTTCCGTCTGTCGGCGGACGAGGCGGCGGCATTGAACGTGAAGGCAGGCGAGCCCGTGCGCGTGCTGCCGCTGAAACGCAAATGAGCGTAGGTAAGTGAGAGAGAAACAAGGACTGACATGAGCGAGCTTTTCATCGACGGCGAATGGATCGCCGGCACAGGACACGCATTCGCATCGCGCAACCCCGGAACGGGCGCGACGGTGTGGGAAGGCAATAGCGCATCGGCCGACGATGTCGATCGCGCCGTGATGAGCGCGCGCTGTGCGTTCGCGATGTGGTCGGCCGTGAGCCTCGACGAACGCATCGCCATCGTGCGCCGCTTCGCTGCACTGATCAACGAACGCAAGGAAGCGATCGCCGAGGCGATCGGCCGCGAAACGGGCAAGCCGCTGTGGGAAGCGCGCACGGAAGCCGCGTCGATGGCGGCGAAGGTCGAGATCTCGATCCAGTCGTACAACGAGCGCACGGGCGAACGGCGCGCCGCGATGGCGGACGGCACGGCCGTGCTGCGTCATCGTCCGCATGGCGTCGTGGCCGTGTTCGGTCCGTATAACTTTCCGGGGCATTTGCCGAACGGGCACATCGTGCCCGCGCTGATCGCGGGCAATGCCGTCGTGTTCAAGCCTTCGGAACTCGCGCCGGGCGTCGCGCGCATTACCGTCGAAGTGTGGCGCGAGGCGGGCCTGCCCGCAGGCGTGCTGAACCTCGTGCAAGGCGAGAAGGACACGGGCATTGCGCTTGCGAATCATCGGCAGATCGACGGCCTGTTCTTCACGGGCAGCTCGGATACGGGCACGCTGCTGCACAAGCAGTTCGGCGGGCGGCCCGAGATCGTGCTCGCGCTGGAGATGGGCGGCAACAACCCGCTTGTCGTCGGGCCCGTCGCGGATATCGACGCCGCCGTGCATCACACGATTCAGTCGGCGTTTCTGTCGGCAGGGCAGCGCTGCACATGCGCGCGTCGAATCTTCGTGCCGAACGACGCGTTCGGCGAGCGCTTTATCGAGCGCCTTGTCGACGTGACGTCGCGCATCGCGGTCGGCGAATACAACGCCGATCCCCAGCCGTACATGGGCGCCGTGATTTCGGCGCGCGCGGCGGCGCGTCTCGTCGA
Organism: Paraburkholderia phymatum; assembly: GCF_038900715.1. Taxonomy (GTDB): domain Bacteria; phylum Pseudomonadota; class Gammaproteobacteria; order Burkholderiales; family Burkholderiaceae; genus Paraburkholderia; species Paraburkholderia phymatum_A. The sequence goes on from NZ_JAYMRZ010000009.1 coordinate 105,034, forward strand.
GGCGCAGGCGCGGCTGATCGCCGACGGCGCGAAACCGCTGCTGAAAATGGAGCAACGCGATCCGAAGCTCGGCTTCGTGACGCCGGCGATTCTCGACGTGACGAACGTGCAGAGCCTGCCCGACGAAGAGCACTTCGGCCCGCTCGCGCAGATCGTTCGCTATGGTTCGTTTGACGAAGCGATCACGGGCGCCAACGATACCGAGTTCGGTCTGTCGGCAGGACTGCTCGCCGACGACGAAGCGCTGTGGACGCACTTTCAGCGTACGATCCGCGCCGGCATCGTGAACTGGAACCGGCCGACCAATGGCGCATCGTCGGCGGCGCCGTTCGGCGGCACGGGGCGTTCGGGCAATAACCGGCCGAGTGCGTACTACGCGGCCGATTACTGCGCGTACCCGATGGCCTCCGTCGAAAGCGCGCAACTGCAAATGCCCGCGAGCGTGTCGCCGGGTCTTCATTTCTAAGGATCGACGATGCAAGCCACTGAAGCGAATTTCGACGGACTCGTCGGACCGACCCACAACTATGCGGGGCTGTCGTTCGGCAACGTCGCGTCGCAGACCAACGAGAAGTCCGTTGCGAACCCGAAGGCCGCTGCGAAGCAGGGCCTGCGCAAGATGAGGCAGCTCGCGGACCTCGGTTTCAATCAGGGCGTGCTGCCGCCGCAAGAGCGTCCGTCGATGCGCCTGTTGCGCGAGCTGGGTTTCTCCGGCGATGAGGCGAGCGTGATCGCGCGCGTCGCGAAGAATGCGCCTGAACTGCTCGCGGCGGCAAGCTCCGCATCGGCTATGTGGACCGCGAACGCGGCGACCGTCAGCCCGTCCGCGGATACGCACGATGGCCGCGTGCACTTCACGCCGGCGAACCTGACGAGCAAGCTGCATCGCGCGATCGAACACGAATCGACGCGCCGCACGCTGCGCGCGATTTTCGCGGACCCGTCGCGCTTCGTCGTACACGAAGCCTTGCCCGGCACGCCCGCACTCGGCGACGAAGGCGCGGCGAACCACACGCGCTTTTGCGCGGAGTACGGCGCGAAGGGCGTCGAATTCTTCGTCTATGGCCGCAGCGAATATCGCCGCGGACCCGAGCCGAAACGTTACCCCGCGCGTCAGACGTTCGAGGCGAGCCGTGCTGTCGCGCATCGTCATGGCCTTTCCGACGATGCAACGGTGTACGCGCAACAGACGCCCGACGTGATCGACGCGGGCGTGTTCCACAACGACGTGATCGCAGTGGGCAATGCGCGCACGCTGTTCTGTCATCAGCTGGCGTTCGTCGATCAGCGGGCCGTTTACGACGAACTGCACGCGAAGCTGTCGAAGCTCAACGGCGAGTTCAATGTGATCGAGGTGCCGGACGCGCAGGTGAGCGTCGCCGATGCCGTGACGTCGTATCTGTTCAACAGCCAGCTGCTGTTGCGCGGCGATGGCCGCCAGGTGCTGGTCGTGCCGCAGGAATGCCGCGAGAATCCGCGCGTTGCGGCGTACCTCGACGAGCTTGCATCGAGCAAGGCGCCCATCGACGACGTGCTCGTTTTCGATCTGCGCGAGAGCATGAAGAACGGCGGCGGGCCCGCGTGCCTGCGTCTGCGTGTGGTGCTCAACGATGCCGAGCGTGGCGCGGTGGCGCCGGGCGTGTGGATCGACGACAGTCTCTTCACGAGGCTCGATGCGTGGATCGAGAAGCACTATCGCGATCGCCTCGCGCCGCTGGATCTGGCCGATCCGCAGTTGCTCACGGAGTCGCGCACGGCGCTCGACGAACTGACGCAGATTCTGGGTTTGGGATCGCTGTATGACTTCCAGCGCTGATACGCCCGTGCCGGCGATGCTCGACGATTTCCTCGCGTTCACGCTCGCGGGCGCGCAGCCTGCCGACGATGCGCGCGCCGGTGTGTGCGCGAACGGCGTGCAATGGTCGTGGATCGACGACGGCGTGCTCCAGTTCGAGCCCGCTGCGTCATCGGGTGGCGACGTGCATAGCGTGCTTGCGTCCGCTGGCATTCATGGCGACGAGACGGCGCCCATCGAGCTGCTGTCGTTTCTGGTCCGCGACATTGCGCGCGGACGCGTTGCGCTCGCGTGCAGGCTGCTCGTCATTCTGGGCAACGTGCAGGCGATGCGCGAGTCGTGCCGCTATATCGACGACGATCTGAACCGGCTTTTCAGCGGGCGTCACGCGCAGTTGCCCGAGAGTCACGAGGCGCCGCGTGCTGCCGCGTTGGAGCGCATTGCGATGCGCTTTTTCGACGATGCATCGGATGCGCCCGGCGCGCGCTGGCACATCGACATGCACACAGCGATTCGCGCGTCCGTGTTCGAGCAGTTTGCGTTGTTGCCGCATACGGGCGCGCCGTTGTCGCGTTCGATGTTCGAGTGGCTGCGCGATGCGCGTATTGCGGCTGTGCTGCTGCATACGACGAAGGGCAACACGTACTCGCATTTCACGGCCGAGTCGTGTGGCGCGGATGCCTGCACGTTGGAGCTGGGGAAGGTAAGGCCTTTTGGGCAAAACGACTTGTCGCGGCTTGTTGGCGCCGATCATGCCGTGCGGCAGCTCATCGCGGGTGAGGCGGGGAATGCTTCGCTTGCGTTGCCGCGTGTGTTTACTGTGATCGATCAGATCACGAAGCGGAGCGATGCATTTGAATTGCTGTTCGCGAAGGACGTGGCCAACTTCACAGCGTTTGGGCGCGACACGGTGCTCGCGCGGGATGGCGATTACCGGTATGTCGTGCGGCATGACGAAGAGCGGATCGTGTTTCCTAATGCGACCGTCAAGCCTGGGTTGAGGGCGGGGTTGCTGGTTGTTGAGACTACCGATGAGACGCATTCGGTGTTGATGTAGGTTTTTTGTCTGTCTGCGACGCTGTTGGTGTTTATGGCTTGCCGCCGGCATCCGCGTATGCGTTCGTTGCTTTGCCCTTATCGCTGGCATCCGCGTATGCGCCTCGCGGCGCGGGCGTTGCCCCTGTGCGGGGCGGCACTCACTTTCTTTGCCGCCGCAAAGAAAGTAAGCAAAGAAAGCGGGCTCACACCGCCAGTGCTTGACCTTTACCCACGGGCTCTCAACGTCCCCATCCTTCATGCGGCAGCATACTGACGTGCATTCGTTGCCAGCGCACTACTCGAGCGCCTCACCTGCCTCGCGCACCTGCGTTGCGGCCCGCGACATCGAAGATCCCCGGCCCCTTAGCGGCAAACTGTGTGTAGGCCTTCGCACCACACAGGAAGCCTTCGCTACGCGATGCGGCTTAAGTGAGGGAGATGCCCTGTACGACACAGCAACCTCATTCACTACCGACATGCGGTGCTGGAACGTTCGATGTCCTTAGCCGTGCCACACGTGCATGAAGCGGGTCAGGCGTTTAGCGGGCGCGTTGGCAACGAACATGGGCTGCCACATTGCCGCGTGAAGGATGGGGACGTTGAGAGCCCGTGGGTAGAGGTCAAGTGCGGGCGGTGTGAGCCCGCTTTCTTTTGCCTACTTTTCTTTGCGGCGGCAAAGAAAAGTAGGTGCCGCCCCGCACAGGGGCAACGCCTGCGCCGCGAGGCGCATATGCGGATGCCAGCGCAAAGGCAAAAACACCACAGGAAAAGCCGTTGCAAACAAAAGCAGGTGCAGGGGCAACGCCCGCGCCGCGAGGCGCTAATGCGGATGCCAGCAGCAAGCCATGAAGACCAAAACAAAAGCCGTCGCAGACACGAACCGCATTCGCGAATGCCAGCGGCAAAGCCAAAAAAACCAATAGCGTCGCAGACAAAAAACACTGCCGCGCGCAGCGAACAAGGAAGACCCTGTAAAATCCACCGCCTCGTGCGGCGTCTTGTGCGCCGCACCACCCCCCGCACACGCGCTTGAACCGTATTTTTAGCATTGCAATGATCACGCGCACGCCCAACGCGGGGCGTACCGCATACCCGCATTCTTGAGGAAAGCATCGATGAAAATGAGTTGGCAAAAGATGGCCGCGCTCGCCGCATTCGCGGGCGCGATGATGGCAGTGAACGCAACGGCCGCCGAGATCAAGGAACTCCGGTTCGGCGTCGAGGCGTCGTATGCGCCGTTCGAATCGAAGTCGCCGGCGGGTGAGCTGCAAGGCTTCGATATCGACGTCGGCAACGCCGTCTGCGCCCGGCTCAAGACGAAGTGCGTGTGGGTCGAGAACTCGTTCGACGGCCTGATCCCCGCGCTCCAGGCCCGCAAGTTCAACGCGATCAACTCGGATATGTCGATCACCGACCAGCGCCGCGCCGCCATCGACTTCACCGATCCCATCTACGTGATCCCCAACCAGATGATCGCGAAGAAGGGCAGCGGCCTGCAGCCGACGGCCGCATCGCTGAAGGGCAAGCACGTCGGCGTGCTGCAAGGCACGATCCAGGAAACCTACGCGAAGGCCAAGTGGGCGCCCGCAGGCGTCGACGTGATTCCGTATCAGACGCAGGACCAGGTGTACGCCGATCTCGTCGCGGGCCGTCTCGACGCATCGTTCCAGGACGCGGAAGCGGCGTCGAAGGGCTTCCTCAAGAAGCCGCAGGGCGCAGGCTTCGAATTCGCGGGCCCGCCCGTTTCGGACGAAAAGCTGCTCGGCTCGGGCGTCGGCTTTGGCATCCGCAAGGGCGACACCGCGCTGAAGGACGCCGTCAACCAGGCATTGAAGGAACTGAAGGCCGACGGCACGCTCGATCGCCTCGCCGCGAAATACTTCGACGTGAAAGTCGTGCTCAGGTAATACGCGCGTCATCGGCTGCGGATAAGCTCGCCGATGTTGTTCGACTACGGCCGCTTCGAGCGGCCGTTTTGTTTTTTGCCCTTGTTTTATGGTCTTTTTGAGCAGCCATGCTCCGGGGCCATTGTGGCTGCGCTAAAATCGGCGAGCGGGGAAAAGGGCTCGATGCGCCGCGCTCGGGAAGCGGGCGCTTCGAAGCCTCAAGAACAACACTGAACACGATGAGAGCACGAAGCGCCACGCTTCGCTGCAACCACATGCATGGGACCAGGTAGTCACGGGACGGGAGCACGCGTTAAAGCGCCCACTCCGATCGACACGCCGGGTCTGGTCGACAGGGGACCGGAATGACTACCAACGCAGTCGCTGAAGAACGCCAGGCCGAGGGCGTTCACGGCATCGCGCAGGACCAGTGGGCAAACGTTTCAATTGCCCGTCAGCCTGTTCTGAATCGCGACAACATGTTGTGCGCGTTCGAACTCAAGGTGCACCAGCCGCCCGTCGCGCAAGCGAGCGAAGAGCCGGCGACGGCAGACGAGCCATCATCGAAGCCACAGGGCAGCGCAGCGGAAGCCATCATCCGCGCCGTTTTGCAGGCCGATGTGCGCGCCGCGCTCGCCGGTCATCCGGGCTATCTGCAGATCACGCGCGAACTGCTGTTCGACGACGCGCTCCGCCAGATTCCCGCCGGGCGCTTCATGTTCGAGCTGCCGCCCGAAATCGGTGCCGACGATCAGCTGATCGCGCGCATCGTCGAGCTGCATGGCCGCCGCTATCGCTTCGTGCTCGACAACGTCGCGCAGGCCGACGAAAACTTCGCGCGTCTTCTGCCGTATGCGGATGCCGTGAAGATCGACATGAACCGCATCCCGCAGGCGATGTTGCCGAAGTTCGCGAGCGTGCTGAAGTCGGCGGGCAAGCTGCTGATCGCGCTCGGCGTCGAGTCGCAAGCCGCGTTCGAGCAGGCCTTCAATCTCGGCTTCGACCGCTTTCAGGGCTATTACTTCGCGCATCCGCAGGGCGCGGACGCGCGCAAGGTCAGCGCGCCGCGTCATGCGCTGCTGAACCTGCTGCAACTGCTCGGCGGCGAGCCGACGGTCGCGCAACTCGAAGCGGAACTGAAGCTGAACCCCGTGCTCGTGATGCACCTGATGCGCCTCGCGAACTCGAGCGGCCTCGCGATGGGGCGCAAGGTCACGACGCTGCGCGAGGCGATCAACGCGACGGGCACCAACCGCATCGCGCGCTGGACGCAACTGCTGTTGTACGCGGACGGCCGCAAGGTCGCGCTCGAAGACGATCCGTTGCTGCAACTCGCCGCCACGCGCGCGCGCTTCATGGAACTGGCCGTCGAGCGCCTGCCCGAGGCGGGCCGTCACGAAACCGATGCGGCGTTCCTCACGGGCGTGTTCTCGTTTGTCGATGCGGTGTTCGGCGGCTCGATCGAACATACGCTGAACGTGCTTGCGCTGGCGAAGCCGATCCGCGACGCGATTCTCCAGCGTGATGGCGTGCTCGGCACGTTGCTGACCGTGATCGAAGCGCTGGAGCGCGGCGCGTGGTCCGACATCGAAAACGGCTGTGCGCGGCTCGAAGGCCTGCAGGTGCGCGACGTCGCGCAAATGGGCCTGGTCGCGGCTGCGTGGGCGGGCATCGCCGATCGCAGCGCGGAAGCGGCGGGGCTCGAGCGGATCGAGGATTGAAGAAGACGCGCGGCTCGAACGCATGAGCCGCGCAGGTCGATGGCAGAAGGTGCGCGGATGACCTCGGCCTGAGCCGGTCAGCGCGGCCTTCGTGCTACATCACAGCGTTTCCACTTCACTCACCGGCGCGTGCGCGAAGAACCGTCCTAGTTCTCGCGCGAGGTCGTTGAGCGCGGCCATTTCCCGCTGCGAGATGCGGCGCGGCATGTCGTGACGCGCCCAGTCGCCGTAGAGCAGCGCGACCGTCGATTTGTTCTCCAGCACCACGGGCAGCAATACGAACGAATGCACGTCGTCGAATGCGTGGCGGTACCAGCCCGGCAAACGCGCGTGCATCTTCGGGTCGCGTGCGTTCTCGATGAAGATGCCAACCGAGTTCGCGATCGCGAGATGAAACACGTCGGGCTCGAACGCCGTCGCGAAGCTGAGCTTGGGCAACGCGCCTTCGATCTTCGCGCCGAAGCCCATTGTCGCCTTGAAGATGCCGCTGCCCTGACGCACGAACACGACAGTGCGCTCGAAGTGCAGTCCCGCGAGCACGGTCTCCGATGCCATCGCGAGCGCGGGCGCAAGTCCGCTGTCGCCCGGCAGCGCCTGTAGCTCGCTGACGCCCGCGAGAATGCACGACTCCGGGTCAAGCGACTCGCGCGCGATCGCATCGGCGTTCGCGCGCAATTCGAAGATCTCGCGCATCACGCCGTCGCGCGTTTCTTCTTCGGCGAGCGTCAGGCTCATGTCGACGAGCACTTCGGGGTCGGTGCCGAGCGTGCGGCTGTAGCGCTGCGCAAGTTCGGCGATGCGCACGTCGCGTTGTGACTCGGGCAGATGCGTCTGCGTGAGCACGTTTGCGACTTCCGTCGAATAGTTCGTGATCGCGCGCAGCCATTGCGCCTGGCGCGGTTCGTCGTGCTGCAGCGGATCGAACTCGGTCATGCCGACGCGGATCATGTCCGGCAGGCGCCAGCGCGTCGCCGCTTCGAGTCCGATCTCCTGGAACGTCACGCCGAGCACGCTTTCGCAGGCTTCGTTTTCGCCCATGCCCGTATCGACCTGACGGCGAATCTGGTCCCACTCGGCATCGAGATAGAACACGACGAGCAGCTTGCCGACCTGGCGCATCAGCGTGCACACGACGGCCTCTTCGCCCTCGCGCAGATCGCCGCGTTCGGTGATCTTGCGCGCGACGCAGCCCGAGAGCATCGTGCGGTTCAGTTCGAGCTTCGCGTCGATGCGGCGCGGCACGCTGTGATGAAAGTGATCGACGATCTTCAGGCCGACGACGAGATGGCCGACCGCGTCCATGCCGAGCACCATCAGCGCGCGCGAGACGGTCGTGATGTTGCCGCCGAACGCCATGTACATCGCCGAGTTCGCGAGACGCAGCACTTTCTGCGTCAGCGCGAAGTCGGAGAGCACGATCTGCACGAGCGCGCTGAAGTCGAGGTCGTCGTTGCTCATCGCGGCCATCGTCGTGCGGAGCGACTGCTGCAGCATCGGAAAATCGCCGCGCTCGTTCATGCGAGCCCAGAGCCGGTCAAGCAGCGCAGCCTTTAGCATGAGAATCCCGCGAAAGCCATACAAGTTCCAGTTAGCGGCACGCCGATGCGTGGCCGATGCACAGTGCGAGCACGCGTCGTCTCAGTCACGCTTCACCATGCACGTGTAGCGCCCGCGATTCGAAGCGCTGTGCGAGCTCTTCCGACGGCAGTGCCTTGCAGACGAGCCAGCCCTGAATGTGATCGCAGCCCATCTCGGTGAGCAGATTGCGCTGTTCTTCCGTCTCGACACCTTCGGCGACGAGCTCGAGATCGAGCGTTTGCGCAAGGCCCACGACAGCGCTGACGATGGCCTGATCGTTGCGCGACGTTAGCAGGTTCTCCACAAAGCTCCGGTCGATTTTCAGTTTGGCCAGTGGAAAGCGTTGCAGATACGCAAGGCTCGAATAGCCGGTGCCGAAGTCGTCGACGGCGAAGCGGATGCCGAGTCCCGTCAGTTCTTCGAGCAACGTCGTCGCGTGCTGCGGGTCGTGCATCAGCAGGCTTTCCGTGATCTCGAACACGAGCCGGCTCGGATCGATGCCCGTCAGCGCGATCGCTTCGCGCACGCTCTCCTTGAAGCGCGGATCGCGGAACTGTTGCGGCGACACGTTGACGGCGACGTATTGCAGCCGGATGCCTTGCGCGTCCCAGCGGATCAGCTGCATGCACGCGGCCTTCAGCACCCAGTTGCCGAGGTAGTTGATGAGGCCGACCGATTCGGCTAGCGGAATGAACATCGACGGCGGCACGAGTCCGTGCACGGGATGCTGCCAGCGGATCAGCGCTTCCACGCCGACTACGCCGCGCGTCTGGCTGCTCGTGATCGGCTGGAAGTGCAGCGAGAACTCGCCGTTGCGCACGCCGTCGTACAGGTCCGATTCGAGCTTGAGGCGCTCGGCGTCGGCGGGGCTGTCGTCGGGCACGTAGAAGGCGAGCGTGTTGCCGCCCGCCGCCTTCGCGCGCAACAGCGCGTGATCGGCCCAGCGCAATAGCTGGCTGTCGCGCGGCGAGGCGTCGGGCGAATCGGGCGTGCGCTGCGTCTCAGCCATGTGCTGCGTGTCGGACATGTGCTGCATATCAGACATGTGCTGCGCGTCGGGATACAGCGCGATGCCGACGCTCGCCGACAGATGCACGGGCTGACGATTGAACGTGTACGGCTGTTGGATCGCCGTCAGCAGACGCCGCGCCAGCGCTTCGGCGGCGATCGCGGCATCGGCGCGCGCATGAACGGGCGGCAGCAGGATAGCAAACTCGTCGCTGGAGATGCGCGCGATCACTTCGCCTTGTGTCGCCATGTTGGTCAGGCGGCGCGCGGTGTCGCGCAGCATCTCGTCGCCCGCGTCGTAGCCGAGCGCGCGGTTCACGCGCTGATAGTCGTCGAGATCGAGCAGCAGCAGTGCGGCCGCCTTGCCCGTCGCATCGGCCTTTCGCTGTGCGTTGCGCATGTCCTCGATCAGCGCGGGCAACGTCGCGAGGCCCGTCAGATGATCGTGATGCAATCGATGCTTGAGGTTCGCCTCCGCCGTGCGCCAGCTCGATACGTCGAAGCCCGCGATCGCGTAGCCTTCGATGCCGTCGTGGCAGTTGCGCACGATGCGCAGTTCGACGGGCACGGGGTAGGTCAGCGACTTGATCAGATCGAGCGTGACCTTTTCGATGGCGCCCGTTTCGTCGGCGCGGCGCAATGCGGCGTCGAGCGACGCGACGTCGGCGGGCGCGACGAGCTCGTGCAGCGTGACGGTTTGCAGATATTCGCGGTGGTAGCCGATGAAGCGCAGGCTCGCTTCCGACACATACAGGAACGTGAGGTTGCGCGCCACGTGCGCGAGGAAGTCGACTGCGCCCGCGGCCTGCTCGAGCCCAGCCGCGAGATCTTGCGCGACCGTCGCGCGCGCGGGCTGACGGACCGCGCGGAATCGGTCGATAGCCGTGCGCAGCAAGCCCCGGCGGGCTGGGGTGATCCTGGTCGCTTCCATGTATGTCGGTGACTACCCGGGTTCGTCGTGAGGCGGGACGGCGCGCAATGCCCACGGGACGACGGGTCCGTGCGGGGCGTAAGGCCATCCATCAGAACGGGATAACGACCCTCGCGGCGGAATCTTTAGCGTTCGCACATAAAAAGCGCCGTAACGTGTGGTAGAGGCAGCCGACCCATGCATCCGCCTGTGAATTCCGCTAAAGTCGCGGCGACCGCGCACCGTTAACGCGTCTGATGCGGCGTCTGATGTGCCGCGTTGGCGAAGCACGCGCGTTGCCCGAAGGGCGCACGCCATCCCGTTCAACGGACTATGGAATTCAAACCGCCGAGAAAATTGTCCGATCCTTCCCAAGACAACGATCAAGCCGCGCGGCCCCAAACGTTTGCGCAAGCCCATGGCGAGCACGACGCGCTGTTGTCGTCGCAGTCCGCCTCTCAGTCCGCTTCACAGTCTTCCTCTCAGTTCGTCTACGTCGGACGTCAGCCGATCCTCGACCGCAACGGCGCGTTGCATGCATACGAACTGCTCTTTCGCGGCAGCGCGCGCAACTACGCGGAAGTCTCCGACGATGCGCAAGCGACCGCACAGGTCGTCGTGCGCACGATAGGCGGCATCGGCGTGCGGTCGGTGCTCGGCACGCATCGGGGCTACGTGAATATCAGCAGCAAGCTCCTGTTCGACGACATCGTGCATCTGATGCAGCCCGAGCGCTTCGTGCTCGAAATCCTTGAAACGGTCACGTTCGATGCACGGCTCATTGCGCGCATCGCCGAGTTGCGGCGCGCGGGCTTTCGCATCGCGCTCGACGACGTGTGCGAGCTGTCGCCGAATCTGCTCACCGTGTTGCCGCACGCGGACATCGTCAAGATCGACTTCCTGCAGACGGACCGCTCGCAGTTGCGCACGCTCACGCGGACGCTGCGCATGCACGGCAAGACGCTGATCGCCGAAAAGGTCGAAACGCGCAAGGACTTCGCGCTTGCACGCGAGTTGGGCTTTCATCTGTTCCAGGGTTATTTCTTTGCGCGGCCGCAAGTGCTGTCGACGCGCCATAACCGTTCATCGCGTGCATCGCTGATGCGGCTGCTTGCGCTGCTCGCGGGCGACGCGGGGATCGTCGAGCTCGAAGACGAATTGAAGCGAAATCCGAATGTCGTGATGCAACTGCTGCGCCTCGTCAATTCAAGTGCGTTCGGGCTTGGACGCAATATCTCGTCGCTGCGCGAAGCGATCATCGCAACGGGCACGCGGCAGATCGCGCGCTGGGCGCAACTGTTGCTGTACGCGGGCGGCGGCGACCTGCCGTGGCGCTCCGATCCCCTCGTGCAACTGGCCGGCACGCGCGCGCGCTTCATGGAGCTGGCCGCGCGCTGGATACGCCCGAACGACGAAAGCTTCGCCGATGCGGCGTTTCTGACGGGCGTGTTCTCGCTGGTGCACGTGCTCGTCGATTCGACGCCCGGCGAGACGCTCGATCCGCTGGACCTGTCGCCTATCATTCGCGATGCGATCGTCGCACGCGCGGGGCCGATGGGCGCGCTGCTGCGGATCGCGGAAGCGGCGGGCGAAGCGCAGGATGCGGCCGCGATCGCAGCGATCGCGAGCGCGCAATCGCTCGCGGAATTCGCGGCGCTGACGCCCGTCGTGCTCGCCGAGTTGAACCTGTCGGCGGCAGCGTGGTTTGGCGCGCATCTCGTGGATTAAAGTCTGCATCCCGTTCGTTTCATGCATTGGCGGGTGATGGCGCCGATCGTGCGCGTGGTCAGCGGACTGCACGGTTCGTGGACGGATCGACAGCGTTCATGCCGCGCGCCGACGCGCATTCGCCAAACGTGGTCCAATACCGAAGGGCAGGTTACGTTTGCGACGGCTCGCATGGTGATGCGCGCGGGCATCGCGCGGCATTGCACGGGCATCGTGCGTTCACGATTCGAGGACTCGACATGAAGCAGAAGATTGTGCCGTTCGCGCTGGCGGCTACGCTGTGCGCGAGTTTGTCGCTGTATGCGCTGACGGCTTCCGCCACGCTCAAGCCCGGCGACGACGCGCCGGACTTCACGACGCAGGCGTCGCTGGGAGGCAAGACCTACAAGTACCAACTCGCCGATGCGCTCAAGAAAGGGCCCGTCGTCCTGTACTTCTATCCCGCCGCCTTCACGAAGGGCTGCACGATCGAGGCGCACGAGTTCGCGGAAGCCGTCGACGAGTACAAGAAGTATGGCGCGACCGTGATCGGCGTGTCGCACGACAACATCGACACGCTGACGAAGTTCTCGGTCAGCGAATGCCGCAGCAAATTCCCCGTTGCGGCCGATCCCGATTCGAAGGTCATCGACGCGTATGACGCAGGCCTGCCGATGCACGCGTCGATGGCGAACCGCGTGTCGTATGTGATCGCGCCCGATGGCAAGGTTATCTACGAGTACACGAGCCTGTCGCCCGACAAGCACGTCGAAAACACGATGCAGGCGCTCAAGGCGTGGGCCGCGACCCACAAGCAGCCTTGACGATGCTTCGTTGCGCGCAGTCCGCGCCACTCCGCTACTGATCGTCGATACGCAATGCCCATTGTCGTCGGACTGCTCGTACTGGCCGCGCTGATCTATGGCGCCGTGCAGGCGTTTCATGCGCTGTCGGCGCGATTCGGGCTGGGCGTGGCGGTCGGCGTCGCGGCGCTCGTCGTCGCGCTGCTGCTCGCGGCGCTCGCATGGTGGTGGCGTCGGCGCAAGGAAGTCGCGGCCAATATCCGCGATGGCGACTGGACGCACGAACTCAAAGGCGAATGGGGCGACGTGCGGCTCGCGGCGGGCAAGCGGCTTTGCGACGTGCAGGTGAGCGGCACGCGCGGCTCGTACATTTTCGCGGACCTTCGACACGCGCAGCCGGTGCGCGATGGCGAGCGCTGGCAGGTCAAGCTCGATGTGAAGGATGCGGTGCATCCCGAATGGCGCTTGCCGATGACGTCGGAGCGCGAGGCGCGTCAATGGACGCGCATTTTCCTGCTGGCGATGGCGCAGAAGCTTTGAGGGGCGGGGGCTTGTGGTTAGCTCGAACGATTAGCCGACCGGTTCACTGAACGCTGGCCTCCGCATGATGCCTGGCGGAGGCCAGCGACCCCGCAATGCAAGCCGAAACACAAGCCGCCGCGCACAGCGAGCCGAACGGGCTCAGCTGCCCGACGCAGCCGCCTGCGTCCCCTTGTTCTTCCGCGCCTCCCAGCGCACGCGCAGGCGGTCCATATACAGATAGACGACGGGTGTCGTATAGAGCGTGAGCATCTGGCTCACGATCAGCCCGCCGACGATCGCAAGACCCAGCGGCGCGCGCAGCTCCGCGCCTTCGCCGCGCCCGAACGCGAGCGGCAGCGCGCCGAGCAGGGCCGCGCACGTCGTCATCATGATCGGACGGAAGCGCAACAGGCAGGCCTGCTCGATCGCGTCGCGCGACGACAGCCCTTGCCGCGACGCGTCGATTGCGAAGTCCACCATCATGATCGCGTTCTTCTTCACGATGCCGATCAGCAGGATCACCGCGATCAGCGCGATGATGCTGAACTCCGTGTTGAAGAGCAGCAGTGCGAGCAGCGCGCCGACTCCCGCCGACGGCAGCGTCGACAGAATGGTCAGCGGGTGGATGTAGCTCTCGTACAGGATGCCGAGCACGATGTAGACGGCCGCGAGCGCAGCGAGGATCAGGATCGGCTGGTCGGACATCGATTGCTGGAACGCCTGCGCGGTGCCCTGGAAACTGCCGTGGATCGTCGCCGGCATGCCGATCTCGGCCATCGTCTGGTAGATGATCTGCGTGGCCTGCGAGAGCGACTTGCCGGGCGGCAGGTTGAACGAGATCGTCGACGAGACGAACTGGCTCTGATGGTTCACCGCGAGCGGCGTATTGCCCGGGCCGAAGCGGGCGATCGCGGAAAGCGGAATCATCGTTTCCTTCGAGGTCGACACGGCCGCGCCCGTCGACGCGCTCGACTTGCCGCTCGCCGCAATCGAGTTGTTCGCCAGATTGCGCGCGGAGTCGGCGGCGATGGCGGCCGCGCTCGACGCGGCCGTGCCCGCCGTGCCGCCCGCCGACGAACGCGTCGTCGCCGTCGTGGCCGACGTGACCGTGCCCGCCGTCGCATTGGTGGACTGCGAGCCGCTCGCGCTGCCGCCCGACGTGCTGACCCACACCTGGTTCAGCATGTCGGGGCTCTGCCAATACTTCGGCGCGACTTCCATCACGACGTGATACTGATTCAGCGGGTTGTAGATCGTCGAGACCTGGCGCTGGCCGAATGCGTCGTACAGCGTGTTGTCGATCTGCGCGGGCTTGATGTTGAGGCGCGCCGCCGTCTGGCGGTCGATCGTCACCATCGATTCAAGACCGGCCTGCTGCTGGTCCGAGTTGACGTCGGTGAGCTCGGGACGCTTTTGCAGCGCTTCCGTCAGGCGCGGCGCCCATTTGTACAGGTCGGCCGTCGTATCGGAGAGCAGCGTGAATTGATACTGCGCATTCGACTGCCGGCCGCCGACGCGTATGTCCTGCACCGCCTGCAGGAACGTCCGCGCGCCCGCGACGCCCGACAGCGGCCCGCGCAACTGCTGGATCACCTGATCGGCGGAAATCTTGCGCTCCGTTTTCGGCTTGAGCGACACGAACATGAAGCCCGAGTTGGTCTGCCGTCCGCCCGTGAAGCCGACCACGCTGTCGACGGCGGGGTTCGCCTGCACGATGCGCATCATCTCGGAGAACTTCACCTTCATCGCCTGGAACGATGTCGCCTGATCGGCCTGGATGCCGCCGACCAGACGCCCCGTGTCCTGCTGCGGGAAAAAGCCCTTCGGCACGATGATGTAGAGCGCGATGTTCAGCGCGATCGTGACGAACAGCACCATCAGGATCAGCAGCGGATGACGCAGCGACCAGCCGAGCGTGCGTGCGTAGCCGTGCTGCATCCTGTCGAAGCCGCGTTCGAGCCAGCGCGCGAAACGGCCTTCTTCGCGCTTCTCATGTGGCTCGGAGAGCAGGCGCGAGCACATCATCGGCGTGAGCGTCAGCGATACGATCAGCGACACGCCGATCGCGAGCGACAGCGTGATCGCGAACTCGCGGAACAGCCGCCCGACGATGCCGCCCATCAGCAGGATCGGCAGGAACACGGCGACGAGCGAAATGCTGATCGACATCACCGTGAAGCCGACCTCGCGCGCGCCGACGAACGCCGCCTTCATGCGCGGCATGCCGCTCTCGATATGGCGCGTGATGTTTTCCAGCACGACGATCGCGTCGTCGACGACGAAGCCCGTCGCGATGGTCAGCGCCATCAGCGACAGATTGTCGATTGAAAACCCGAGCAGATACATCGCCGCGAACGTGCCGATGATCGAAATCGGCACGGCCACGCTCGGAATCAGCGTCGCGCGCCAGTTGCGCAGGAACAGGAACACGACCATCACGACGAGCGCGACGGCGACCATCAGCGTGTGCTCGGTGTCCTTCAACGACGCGCGGATCGTCGTCGAGCGGTCGGCCGTCGGCGTGATCTGCGCGGCGGCGGGCAGCGAAGCCTGCAACTGCGGAATCATCGCCTTCACGCGGTCGATCGTTTCAATGATGTTCGCGCCGGGTTGCCGGTACAGAATGACGAGCACCGAGCGCTCGTTGTTCATCAGGCCGAGGTTGCGCAGGTCCTCGACGGAATCGACGACTTCGGCGACATCGGACAGATGCACGGCCGCGCCGTCGCGATACGCGATCACGAGGTCCTTGTACTGCGAAGCCTGCTTCGCCTGGTCGTTCGTGTAGAGCTGCACGCGGTTCGGGCCGAATTCGATCGAGCCCTTCGGGCTGTTCGCATTCGCCGAAGCGAGCGCCGCGCGCACGTCTTCGAGACCGATGCCGTAGTGAAAGAGCGCTTGCGGCTCCAGCTCGACGCGCACGGCCGGGTTCGCCGAGCCGCTCACGTCCACTTCGCCGACGCCGTCCACTTGCGACAGCGACTGTTGCAGCACCGTCGCGGCCGAGTCGTACAGCTGGCCCGCCGTCATCGTCTTCGACGTGAGCGCGAGAATCAGGATGGGCGCGTCGGCGGGATTGACCTTGTGGTAGGTCGGGTTCTGCCTGAGACTCGTGGGCAGGTCGGCGCGCGCCGCGTTGATGGCGGCCTGCACGTCGCGCGCGGCGCCGTCGATGTTGCGGTTCAGGCCGAACTGCATCGTGATGCGCGCCGAGCCGACGGAACTCGTCGACGTCATTTCGGTGACGTCGGCAATCGACCCGAGATGCCGTTCGAGCGGACTCGCCACGCTCGTTGCGACCGTCTCGGGGCTCGCGCCCGGCAGGCTCGCCTGAATCGAGATGGTCGGGAAATCGACTTGCGGCAACGGCGCGACGGGCAGTCTTGCGAACGCGAACAGGCCCGACAGCGCAATGCCGATCGCGAGCAGCGTCGTGGCGACGGGACGCTTGATGAAAGGGCGCGACAGGTTCATCGGTTCGGCCTCTTCATTCAGGCGTCGGCGTCGGTGACGGGCGGCGTGGAATGGCCGTCACGATGAAAGCGCGCGCGCAGACGCCGCGCGATCGAATCGAAGCCGAGATAGATCACGGGCGTCGTGAAGAGCGTCAGCAACTGGCTGACGATCAGGCCGCCCGCAATCGCGATGCCGAGCGGCCGGCGCAGCTCCGAGCCCGCGCCCGTGCCTAGCATCAGCGGCAGCGCGCCGAGCAGCGCCGCCATCGTCGTCATCAGGATCGGGCGGAAGCGCAGCAGGCACGCCTGATAGATCGCCTCGCGCGGCGGCTTGCCGTGCACGCGCTCGGCCTCGAGCGCGAAGTCGATCATCATGATCGCGTTCTTCTTCACGATGCCGATCAGCAGCACGATGCCGATGATGCCGATGATGTCGAGATCGTGACCCGTCAGCAGCAGCGCGAGCAGCGCGCCGACGCCCGCCGACGGCAGCGTCGACAGGATCGTCACGGGATGCACGAAGCTCTCGTACAGCACGCCGAGCACGATGTACATCGTGACGACGGCGGCGAGAATCAGGAACAGCTCGTTCGAAAGCGACGCCTGGAACGCGAGTGCCGCGCCCTGGAAGCGCGTCTGGAACGACGCGGGCAGGCCGATGTCCTTCTCCGCCTGCTCGATCGCCTTGACGGCCGCGCCGAGCGACGCGCCGGGCGCGAGGTTGAACGATACGGTCGTGGCCGGGAACTGGCTCAGATGCGTGACGAGCAGCGGCGAGGGCTTCTCATGAAAGCTCGCAATGGACGCCAACGGCACCTGGCCGCCCGTCGACGTCGACGACGGCAGATAGATCGAGTTCAGCGAGTCCGTGTAGTGCTGCATCTGCGGCTGCGCTTCGAGAATCACGCGGTACTGGTTCGACTGCGTGAAGATCGTCGAGATGATGCGCTGGCCGAACGCGTCATAGAGCGCGTTGTCGACGGTCGCGGGCGTGATGCCGTAACGCGCCGCCGACGCGCGGTCGATTTCCACGTACACCGACTGGCCGTTGTTCTGCAGATCGGTGGCCACGTCGACGAGTTCGGGCGACTGCTGCAGGCGCTCCATCAGCTTCGGCACCCACGTCGAGAATTCCTCGATGTTCGGATCGGTCAGCATGAACTGATACTGCGTCGGGCTCACCGTCGAATCGATGGTCAGATCCTGCACCGGCTGCATGTAGAGCGTCGCGCCCGGAATGTGCGACGTGTCGCGCTGCAACTGACGGATCACTTCGCTCGCCGTCGCGTCGCGGTCGTCGCGCGGCTTCAGGTTGATCAGCATGCGGCCGCTGTTCAGCGTGATGTTGCTGCCGTCCACGCCGATAAACGACGTCAGGCTCTCGACGTTCGGATTTTTCAGGATCTCGGTGGCGAGTTGCTGCTGGCGCTCGGCCATCGACGCGTACGACACCGATTGCGGCGCCTGCGTGATCGCCTGGATCACGCCCGTGTCCTGCACCGGGAAGAAGCCCTTCGGGATGAACACATACAGCACGCCCGTGAGCACCAGCGTCAGCACGGCGACGACGAGCGTCGAGCGATGCCGGTTCAGCACCCATTCCAGCGCGACGGCATAGCGCGCGATGATCCAGTCGATCGCCGCGTGCGCCTTCGCTTCGAAGCGGTGGCTTTCCTTGGGCGGCGTGTGGCGCAGCAGCTTCGCGCACATCATGGGGACGAGCGTGAGCGACACCACGGCGGAAATCACGATCGTGACGGCGAGCGTGATCGCGAACTCGTGGAACAGGCGCCCAACCACGTCGCCCATGAAGAGCAGGGGGATCAGCACGGCGATCAGCGAGACCGTCAGCGAGATGATCGTGAAGCCGATCTGCTTCGAGCCTTTCAGCGCGGCTTCGAGAGGCGTGTCGCCTTCCTCGACGTAGCGCGCGATATTCTCGATCATCACGATCGCGTCGTCGACGACGAAGCCTGTCGCGATGGTCAGCGCCATCAGCGAGAGGTTGTCGAGCGAGAAGCCGCACAGGTACATCACGGCGAGCGTGCCGATCAGCGAAAGCGGCACCGACAGGCTCGGGATGATCGTCGCGTAGATGTTCGCGAGGAACAGGTACATGACCAGCACGACCAGCACGACCGACATCAGCAGCTCGAACTGCACGTCGCGCACGGACGCGCGGATGGTCGTGGTGCGGTCGGTGACGATCTGCACGTCGAGCGCGGCGGGCAGCGATTGCTGGAGCGTGGGCAGCAGCTTCTTGATGCTGTCGACCGTCTGGATCACGTTCGCGCCCGGCTGGCGCTGCACGTTCAGGATGATCGCGGGCGTGTTGTCCACCCATGCGCCGAGCTTCGTGTTCTCCGCGCCGGAGACGATGCTCGCGACGTCCGTCAGCATCACGGGGCGGCCGCTCTTGTACGCGACGACAGCGCTCTTGTACGCGTCGGCGTCCGTCAGCTGGTCGTTTGCGTTGATCGTGTACGCGCGCGTCGGGCCGTCGAAGTTGCCCTTCGGCGTGTTGACGTTGAGGTTCGAGATCGTCGTGCGCAAATCGTCGAGATTGAGGCCATACGACGCGAGTGCGCGCGGGTTCGCCTGGATGCGCACGGCAGGGCGCTGGCCGCCCGACAGGCTCACGAGGCCGACGCCCGCGACCTGCGAGATCTTCTGCGCGAGGCGCGTGTCGGCGATGTCCTGCACCTGCGTGAGGGGCAGCGACTTCGACGTGATCGCGAGCGTGATGATGGGCGCGTCGGCGGGATTGACCTTCGCGTAGATGGGGGGCGCGGGCAGGTCCGACGGCAGCAGATTGCCCGCTGCGTTGATCGCGGCCTGGACCTCCTGCTCGGCGACGTCGAGGGGCAGATCGAGACTGAACTGCAACGTGATGATCGACGAGCCCGCCGAGCTTTGCGACGACATCTGGTTCAGCGACGGCATCTGCCCGAACTGGCGCTCGAGCGGCGCCGTCACCGACGACGTCATCACGTCGGGGCTCGCGCCCGGATAGAACGTCTGCACCTGGATGGTCGGGTAATCGACTTCGGGCAGCGCGGAAAGCGGCAGAAAGCGCAGCGCGACGAGCCCGACCAGCATGATCGCCGCCATCAGAAGGGCGGTGCCGACCGGGCGCAGGATAAAGGCGCGGGATGGATTCATGCGAAAGCCAGTACCTTATTCCGCCGACGTCTGCGACGCGTGCCGGTGACGATGCGCGCCGGATGCGCCGGCCGCACCAGATGCAGGCGATGCAGGCGATGCGCCCGATCCGGCGCGTGCAGCCGACGCGCCCGAAGCACCCGACGCGCCACGGGGACGGTCGGCCGGAATGGTGATCTTCGCGCCTTCCTTCAGGCGATCCGAGCCGTCCGTCACGACGCGCTCGCCGACCTGCAGGCCCGACGCGATGCTGGTGCGCTCGCCGTCGACGGGGCCGACTTTCACGGGGCGCACCGTCACCGTGTTGTCCGGCTTCACGACATACACGAACGCCCCCATCGAGCCGTTGAGCACGGACGACGTCGGCACGATGACGGCGTTCTTCACGACGTTCACGAGCAGGCGCGTATTGACGAACTGATTTGGGAACAGCAGGCTTTCGTTGTTCTGGAACGTCGCACGCAGCTTCACGGTGCCCGTCGTCGTGTCGATCTGGTTGTCGACGGTTTCCAGATAGCCCGCTTCGAGCGACGTCGTATTGCTGCGGTCATACGCCGTCACCGACATCTTCGTGCCCGCGTGCAATTGCTTGAGGATGGCGGGCAGGTTGTCTTCCGAGGTCGTGAAGATCACGCTGATCGGCTGCAATTGCGTGATGACGACAACGCCGTTCGTATCGCCCGGCGTCACGTAGTTGCCAGGGTCGACCTGGCGCAGGCCGACGCGGCCCGACACGGGTGCCGTGATGCGCGCATAGACGAGATCGAGCCTGAAGGTATCGATGTTCGCCTGATCGGACTTGACCTGGCCTTCGTACTGCCTCACGAGCGACGCTTGCGTATCGACCTGCTGGCTCGCGATCGAGTCTTGCGACAACAGCGTCTGATAGCGCTTCAGATCGATGCGGGCGGTTTGCAGGAGCGCCATGTCCTTCGCAAGCGTGCCTTCGGCGTTGGCGAGACTGATCTGATACGGGCGCGGATCGATCTGTGCGAGCAGATCGCCTTTCTTCACCATCTGGCCTTCCTGGAACGCGACCGTCTGCAGCGTGCCCGTCAGTTGCGTGCGCACCGTGACGTTCGCGAGCGGCGTCACCGTGCCGAGCGCGTTCAGCACGACGGGCATTTCGCCTTGCGTGGCCGCGGCCACGTGGACGGGCTGCGGCTGGTTCATGCCGCCCGCGCCGCCGCCGCGCCGTCCGCCGCGCGCCGCCTGCGCGCCGCTTGCACCCGCTGCCGCGCTCGCGCCGGCGTCGCTCCTGTTCCACGGATGCCAGCGCACCAGCACGATCGCCGCGATGATCACGACGGCGACGATCAGCGCGATCGTGCGGCCGCGATGCCGCCTGACGGCGCCGGGTCCGGGCTCATGTCCGGGAGGAGGGCTGGACGGACCGGCGTTGCGTGAAGATTCTGGCTGATTTTTTTGTTCGTCCATCGGTTCGATCAAATGGCTGGCGTGAATTGAAGCAAACGTGCGATGCGCGGCGCGCGAACTGATGCCTGCCGCGCGCGGGTTGTCGTGCTCGCGCTTGTCTGCGCGCCTGTTTGCGCGTTCGTCCGCGCGATGCTACGCGATGCGCGGCTCATCGAGATGACCATGACGTGACGGTGACGGCGGCCGCGCTCGCGGCCTGTCGCGTTGTCGACATGAATGACGGCTCCTCCCTGATGGCCGTGCTTTTGCCCGCTGCGCATCCGACGTCGCGTTGCCGCGGCAGCGCTCGCGCTGCTGCAACGGATGACCGGTCCGAGGGCCGCTTCGACGGGGCTGGCCGTTGCCGATGCGCGTCGCGTTGCATATGACAGGTATGACAGGCATCGTGGCCGGCCGCGCCGAAACCGGTTGCGCCGGGCGTCGGCGCGCGGGAAAGCATGATGCTACGTCCCCGGCCGAGTTACAGTCCAGCGGCGTATTTTTCGGCGGATTACGACCGTTACATACGGGTGAGTAAATTGAAAGCCTGCTGCCTCGCCGAGCGTCCGCGCAAGGTGGCGCGGTGACGGATGTACCGGCGGGGAGAGCGGCGCGAGTCGACGCGCGTCGACACGTCTCGCCGCGCGAAGCTCAATCGTCGAGCCGGCGTCCCGGCGTTCCGCCGATCTCATGGACGATCTTTTCGATCGTTTCGAGCAGCACGGGCGCCGCGCGCGACACGAGCCAGTCGCGCGGGCACTGATGCGCGGAGCCGCCGCAATTGACCGCGTAGCGCTCGCCCGACGGTCCGATGAAGCCCGCCGCGATCGCGTTGAGCCCCTCGTACCATTCGCCCGTCGCGATCGCGAAGCCCTGCGCAGCCGTTTCCCGCAGCGCCGCGTCGAGGCGGCTGCTGATGTGCCCCCACTCGTCGCCTGCCGCGGCCTGCAGGCCCGTCAGCAGACTCTGGCGATCCGTTTCGGAGAGCGCGGCGAGATACGCGCGGCCGACGGCCGTGCGGCTCAGGTCCATCCGCGAGCCGACGTCGAGGCGCGACACCAGCACGGCCGAGCGCGGCTTGATCGCATCGATGACGACCATGTCGAGCCGGTCGCGCACGGCGAGATGCACCGATAGCGACGTGCGCTCGGCGAGTTCGATCAGGAAGGGCCTTGAACGCGCGCGGATGTCGAAGTTGCGCAGGAAACCATTGCTCAGTTCGAGCACCGACGACGTGAGCACGAAGCGCTCGCTGTCGGGCAGGCGAAACAGAAAGCCTGCGCTGACGAGCGTCGCGGTGATCCGCGAGACGGTCGGCTTCGGAATGCCCGTCAGTTCCGTCAGCTCGCGATTGGAGAGCGGCGCGTCGGCGGCGGCAATGCGCCGGAGCACAGTCAGGCCGCGCGCGAGCGCAGTGACCTCGTCGCCGGAGCCGTCTTTTTCCTTCAGCGGATCGGTGGCAGACGGACGCGTCGATGACTGGTTCATGTGGTTTTTATGAAACGTTATTTCACTATAGTTGAACGCGCGTCGAGAGGCAGACGCCTCCAGGCCGCGCTCGGCCTTCTCTCAGCAAGGCCTAAGTCCTTTTTTCGTACGACCATTCATTGTATCGGATTGTGAGATGGAGGCCCGTCGAACCGCTCAAATTTTGCTTGACTTAGTCAGCATTACCATAAAAAATGGAACTATATTTCGAAACCGGAAAAGGTGTGCCCGCGCGCACATCGCCCGCATATCATTGCGCGTGCAACCAGTCCGCGCGTCGGTGTTAGTCCGGTTCGGCTCGCTTCGAGTGAGCTTCGAAGGCAGGATTTCTTCAGTACCGTCTCTCAGGTTCTAGCACGGCCCTCGGAATGGCTAGAACTTTTTGAAGGCGCCACGGCAACGTGGCGCCTTTTTTTTGTCCGTATCGGCGCACAACAAAGTCTGCTGCAACGTAAGGGGAGCGTACAGAGCTTGCGCGTACTAACCATGCGGCGAACCGGGTCCGCATCGGCCGTACGTGGCCGTGGCGTCTCGCCGTCGGCCATCAATCGTTCCAGCTGTTCGAGCGGGCTGCGATAGCCCAGTCCTGAATGGGGCGTCGCATTGTAGTTCGCGATCAGCGCGTCAAGCAGCTCCTGCGCATACTCGAATTGAAACCGGGTAACGAACGCTGCAGCTTCAGGATCAGTGCCGCGTCTGGATGCTGGCGAACTACCTGTCGTCGTAGCCAGTCGATGAAATCCGCCGGTCGTCAGGTGCCCGAAGAACGACTCGACGAACGGCCTGTCGTCCTTGCTGCGCCGGCGGCTGTAGCTTGCTGGATCCTGTGGTTTGATGATCCTTGCGCCTACAACATCGCGCAATACGCTTTCGACACGTGCGCAGGTATTGGCGAGCGCTCCATCAACGCTGAATTCGTCCCAGCACGCCCCCAAAAGTTGTGAGAGACGATATGAAGGTAAGCCCGCGCCCGGCACGTACGCTTCATTGCTCAAATGGAGCTCGCGCGGTCCACGGTATGAGCGCGCATCGCACGGCGCGCAGTACGTCCTCGGCTTTACATTCGCGCCGTAAGCTGAGGTGGTAGCCGAGCACTGCGCACGAGGCGACTTCGATCAGGACCACAACCCACAGACGATGAATTATCCGCGGCTCGGCGCCGCCGTGCGGAGACGGGACTCACACCATCATCCGGGAATCGAGCTTGTGTGCGTCGCATTCGACGCGCTCGAAGGGGGCTATCAGTGGTCGGCGCGTACCGTCGCCAGTGCGTGCCTTGCGCACTGCTTCTTCGCCACCACTCAATTGACGCGCTCGAACGGGGTGCTCTGCGAGTACCCGATCGATGTAGCGGGTGAGGGTCACGTAACCGCGCTTTTCGACGTTGAACGGCCATTCTCCACGGCGCTCGAAGCCCCAGCGACGCAACTCGGCCAGAAACCACCGGAAGACCGACATACGTGGTCGCCGCGGAGCTTCGAGCTCACCGCGTTTGCCGAGGATCCGCTCGCGCAAGCTGGCTTCAAAACCGCGTCCTGTCGGCGATTCGAATACCCATTGCAGCGCACCGACGGCCCCTCCACTCCATGCATTGAGCTTGAGTGGCGATGTCCGCTCGTAAGATTTCACGCGCGCGTGCGGTAACAGGCCACGCCAGCCGGTAGACACGCCCATCGGGATGCTGCCTCAGGCAGCATTCCGTCAACAGGCGATACGCCTGTGCGCGACTCATGCTACAGCTCGAATTGATCTGCGCGTCCGTGGCGCCGTCGAGAT
Organism: Paraburkholderia phymatum; assembly: GCF_038900715.1. Taxonomy (GTDB): domain Bacteria; phylum Pseudomonadota; class Gammaproteobacteria; order Burkholderiales; family Burkholderiaceae; genus Paraburkholderia; species Paraburkholderia phymatum_A. Next base: position 129,299 of record NZ_JAYMRZ010000009.1, read on the forward strand.
ACAGGCGGATAGCGTGCTCTCGCCGTCGATACAGGTCACGCCGGTCGCATGACAACGAGAACTCGTCGACCTTTGCCCACTGTTCAAGATCGACGATGTTCGCCAGCCCCTCATTCGGGCTACCAACAGCGCGCAGCCGTGAGCGTCGGGTCATGTCACGCCTCCGCGATCACATCGACCTTTACGGGACGGTGCGACGCGGCTCGCGGCGTTCAGTAACCACCGCCTGAGGAGTTTTCTGAACTACTAGACGCGCCGTCGGCGCTTCGATTCGTATCGCTGCCCGCGACGGCGGATCCAGAGACCACGGCAATCCCGCAGACGACCAGACACGCAACGATAATCCGAAACTGCTTCATGGTGATCTCCCGGTTGGGGCGCCTGAAGAAGGCTCTTTTGGAGAGATATCGGGCGAGGTATTCGCTTCACTCGACCGATTCCAGCTTTCCGCTACGCTGCGGACGCACCGTGCGGCCCATCGCTAACGCAGGCATCGACATAGGTATAAACGCGCCAAACCGCCGGCGTATTCCTGTTGTGCCGACGACCGCCGCGAAACATCAGTTGAGACCGCACATTGCGTTACAACTTTAGTTGACGTTGCCACCGGGAATAGACACAACTTTAGTTGAAACGGGCTTGGGGCTCGGTGCCATACAGGGCGGGGGAGTTCGGGAAGTGTTGCGATGCACACCGGAAGCTACAACCTTAGTTGTGTGAGCGATATGGGCACTCGCTTGCTTGTCCAGTCCTGTTGGGACAGAATCCCGCGGCCGCGTATATGGTCCGCCTGATAAAACTCATGCGTACGGCTGCGATGCCTTTCCGAAAGCCTTGTGGGTTGCCAGGCACTATACACATGCGTTAGGGTTGCGTCCTGTCCACGACGTGCGGACGTTTTTCAACAGCAACTCACATGAACAGGCAGGAACTCACTGATGCGGTCGCCGCTCGCACCTGCGAGAGCACAACCAGCACGGGTGAAACCGTTGATGCCATCCTCGCCGCCGTGACCGCTGCCGTGACGCGCGGCGAGACCTTGCAGCTTGTCGGCTTTGGATCGTTTTAGACGGGTGCACGTGCCGAATGTAGTGGCCGTAACCCGTCGACGGGCGAGACCATCACGATCCCGGCGGCGAAGACCGTCAGGTTTGCGGCTGGCAATGCCTTCAAGGCCGCGGTGAACGCTGCCTGACATATTGTCCATGCACGTGTCATCCCCCTTCTGGGGCGAGAGTGCTATGTGACTTCCGGGATAGTTACTGGACCGGACATGCTAGTTGCGTTCGCATGTCACGCGCTACCTGTTCAAGCAGATCCGGTGAGAGCAGCTGCGATTCGAGTGGTCCCGCCACAATCTGGACCGTTATGCTCGTCAAGCTGTAACCGAACGTCGTCCCAGGCCGCATGTCCGAACGATACATTCGCAGGAGCCTTTTCCGATGCTACTGAGCACCGACACCAACACCAACTTCTTCCTTCTCCTCTCCGACAGCTACCGCCGGCTACTCGGGAAGTCGCTCGCTCCCGATGGCATGACCGTGTCCGAAGGTGCGGCGTGGCTTTACCGGACCGCCCCGTTTGGCATTCTTGCGCACAATACCGCTACGGATCCCATCTTCGTCTATGGCAACAAGCGCGCGCAGGATATCTTCGGATACGACTGGAGCGAACTCACGGCACTGCCTTCGCGCCTCTCCGCGGAAGCTCCCGAGCAAAGCGAGCGTCAGGCGTTCCTCGATCAGGTCACGCGCGCTGGCTTCATCACCGGATATCGAGGTGTACGTATCACCAAATCCGGCGCGCGCTTTTGGATCGAACACGCCACCGTGTGGCAGCTCACAGATTCGTCGGGAAACCTTCGCGGCCAGGCGGCAATGATTCCGGAAGTGAAGCTAATCGACGACAACGGTTGAGTTCATTGGCTCATGGTGCAATTCGGAGGGGCGGGGCGCTACCCCGGTCATTTGCGAATGCGAACTCACCATGAGTGCGCTCCGAGACATCGATTCGTTGTTCAATGGCCGCCACTTCGACCGCGAAGTCATGGTCCTGTGTGCCCCCCGGTACCTGCGTTACAAGCTCAGCCTTCACGAACTCGTCGAAATGATGGCCGAACGCGGCTTGTCGCTCGCACACGTGACGATTAGGCGTTGGGGCAAGCGTTTCACTCCCGAGTTCATCAAGCGCTAGAATCGCTTCGCCGTGCGAGCCGGTCAGTCGCGGCGGGTCGATGAGACGTACGTGAAGATCCGGAGCAAATAGGTCTACCTCTACCGTGCGGTTGATCGATCCTGCAAAACGGTTGACTTTCGGCTCAACGCCAGGCGTGATGTCGCCAAGGCCCAAGCCTTCTTCGCGAGGGCCATCAAGAGTCAGGGGCGTGTTCCAAAAACGATCAAGCTGGACTGCTACGCGGCGTCTCACCAAGCGGTGCGTGGAAGACTGAGACGTTACTACCGGAAGACACGATATTGCGATCGTCAAAGTACCTGAACAACCTGATCGAGCAGGATCATCGTCACGTCAAATCCACGCCTCGGGGTGGACAAAGCTTGCATACTGGGAGCGCGGGCTTGCGGTTCACTGCAAGCCCGATATCTTTGCGTGCCAGTCCGATGTCAGGACTATTTTTCCATTTTCACGATGGTCAGCATCCCGTTGACGTTTTCGACGCGCACCTTCACCTTGTCACCTTCGTGAACCTGTTTGACCATCGCCGCATCCTTTGCCTTGAAGGCCATGGTCATCGGCGGCATGCCAACGTTTTCGAGTGCGCCGTGTTTCAGTGTGACCATGCCCGAGGCCGTATCGACGTTCTTGACCTCGGCATCCGTCAAGGCCGCGCTGGCTGATGCCTTCGTCGCCGAAGGCTTACCGGACATACTCATGCCGGCCATGTCGTCACCTGCGAACGCCGGTGCAGCCACAACGGCTGCGATAGCTGAAAACGCAACAATCATCTTCTTCATTGAATCTCTCCAGTTTCGGTTGATGGCACTTTCGTGCCGGAAGGTACTGCATGAGAAAACCGCGTGTCCTCGCTTCGCGCAACGCGACGGCGCTGCAACAGGAACCAGGCGGCGGGAATGACGAACATCGAGAGGATGGGCGCGGTCACCATCCCGCCAACCATGGGCGCGGCGATGCGCTGCATCACTTCGGAGCCGGCGCCATGGCCGACCATGATGGGAATGAGGCCGGCGAGCACGACTGCCACCGTCATCGCTTTCGGCCGCACGCGCAGCACGGCGCCTTCGCGAATCGCGTCGAGCAGCGTGGCCTCGTCAAGAGGCTCACCGAGTTCGAGTCGCCGGTTGAGAGCACCCTTCAGATAGAGCAGCATGACGACGCCGAACTCAGCTGCAACACCGGCGAGCGCGATGAATCCCACGGATGTCGCGACCGATACGGCATGACCCAGTATCCAGATGAACCAGAATCCGCCGACCAGCGCGAAAGGCACCGTCGACATCAGGAGGAGCGCGTCGGCAGCCGAGTTGAACGTCAGGAACAGCAGCACGAAGATGACGACGAGCGTCACGGGAATCACGGTGCGCAGCTTCGCCGATGCGCGCTCCAGGTACTCGAACTGACCAGACCACGCAATTGAGTAGCCAGGTGGCAATGCCACCTTCTGCGCAACGACCTGCTGCATCGCCTTCACCGCTGACTGCAGGTCAACATTCCGTATATCGATGTAGACGAAACCCGAAAGCCGCGCATTTTCGCTACGAATCATCGGCGGGCCGTCGGCAATACGGATGTCCGCGACATCGCCAAGCTGTATCTGCGCGCCACGCTCCGTGACAACCGGCAACTGGCGCAGCTTCTCCAGCGAGTCGCGGACCTCGCGCGGATAGCGGATGTTGAGGGGGAACCGCTCCCGGCCCGCAATGACCTCGCCCACATTTTCACCACCGACTGCCGACGAGACGACAGACTGAATGTCGCCTACGGAAAGTCCATAGCGAGCGGCCGCCTGCCGGTTGATGTCGACGTCGATGTAACGGCCGCCGTTCAGTCGTTCTGCCAGTGCAGAAGTCACACCGGGCACATCCTTTACCGCCGCTTCAACCTGCGTCGCAATCCGGTCAATCTCCGAAAGGTTGGCACCGGAAATCTTCACGCCGACCGGCGTCTTGATACCCGTCGACAGCATGTCCAGCCGGTTGCGAATGGGCGGAACCCAGAGATTTGACAGCCCTGGCACCTTCACGGTCCGGTCGAGTTCGTCCATGAGCTTCTCCGGCGTCATGCCGGGGCGCCACTGGCTCCGGGGCTTGAACTGAATCGTGGTTTCGAACATCTCGAGACCCGGCGCCGGGTCCGTGGCAGTCTCAGCGCGGCCCGACTTGCCGAACACCGTCGCCACTTCGGGTACCGTCTTGATGAGCCGGTCGGTCTGCTGCAACAGCTCGGCCGCTTTCTCGGTCGAAATGCTGGGGAGCGCCGTCGGCATGTAAAGCAGGTCACCCTCGTCGAGCGGCGGCAGGAACTCTCCCCCCAACTTCGTTAGGGGAATCGCGGTGAGTACGAGCGCGACGACAGCGAGTCCGATGGTGAACCAGGGACGCCGCAGCGTGACTTCGAGCAACGGCCGGTACAGGCGCACCAGCACACGATTGATGGGATTGGATGTTTCATGCGGGATGCGTCCGCGAATCAGGTATCCCATCAGCACGGGCACAAGCGTTACCGACAGACCGGCAGCAGCGGCAATCGTGTACGTCTTCGTGAACGCCAGTGGTGAGAAGAGCCTGCCTTCCTGTCCCTCCAGTGAAAACACCGGGATAAAGGACAAGGTGATGATGAGCAGCGAGAAGAAGAGTGCTGGACCGACTTCGGCGGCTGACGTTGCAATCAGCTCCCACCGCTGTGCAGCCGTTATCGGTTCATCAGGATGTCCATGCTCGAATGCCTCCAGATGCTTGTGGGCGTTTTCAATCATCACAATGGCCGCATCAATCATCGCGCCGATTGCAATCGCGATGCCGCCTAGCGACATGATGTTCGCATTGACGCCCTGATAACGCATCACGATGAAGGCAGCCAGCACACCAAGCGGCAGCGACAGGACGGCCACGAACGCGCTACGCAGATGGAACAGGAACACGGCACAGACAATCCCGACGACGATGAACTCCTCGATGAGCTTGTCCTTCAGGTTGTCCACCGCGTTTTTGATGAGCTGTGAGCGGTCGTAGGTCGTCACGACTTCGACGCCGGCCGGCAACGAACGCTTCAGGTCAGCGAGCTTTGACTTCACCGCCTCGATGGTCGTCAACGCATTCTTGCCGGAACGCATCACGACGACACCGCCGGCCACTTCGCCTTCACCGTTGAGTTCTGCAATGCCCCGACGCGGTTCGGGCCCAATCTGGATGCGCGCAACATCGCCGAGCAGCACCGGCGTCCCCGCATCATTGGTCCGGAGAACAACATTGCGGAAATCATCCAGCGAATGCAGATAGCCTGACGAGCGAACCACGTATTCCGATTCGGCGAGTTCGAGGACCGAGCCACCGGACTCCTGGTTGGCCTTGCCGAGCGCGTCGGCCACCATCGCCTGGGTGATGCCGTACGCGCGCAGCTTGTCCGGGTCCAGCACGACCTGATACTGACGCACCATCCCGCCGACGCTCGCCACTTCGGAAACGTCCGGGACGGCCTTGAGCTCGAACTTCAGGAACCAGTCGTTGAGCGCTCTGAGTTGCCCGAGGTCGTGCTTCCCGGTCTTGTCGACGAGCGCGTATTCGTACACCCAGCCCACCCCTGTTGCGTCAGGGCCGAGCGAAACGGTCGCTCCCTGAGGAAGGCGGCTTTGCACCTGGTTCAGATATTCGAGCACCCGCGAGCGGGCCCAGTACGGGTCAGTCTTGTCATCGAACAGCACGTAGACGAACGCATCGCCGAACGATGAATACGCACGGATGGTCTTCGCGCCGGGAACACCCAGGAGGGTCGTTGTGAGCGGATAGGTCACCTGGTCCTCGATGACCTGCGGCGCCTTGCCCGGATACGACGCCTTGATGATGACCTGCGTATCAGAGAGGTCCGGCAGCGCATCCAGTGGCGTATGCGACACCGAATACACGCCCCATGCGGTGACAAGCACTGTTGCAAGCAGCACGAGGAACCGGTTATGGACGGACCAGCGGATGAGGCGCGCAATCATTTCGTGCCTCCTGCCGGTTCAACCTTCGTGAGCTTGTAGCCGTCATCCGACTGTTTGAAGGCGAAATGGACGGTCTGGCCTGGCTTCACGTCCGGGAATGCATCGGATGCCGGCTTGCTGAACGTCATCGTCATCGCGGGCCAGCCGAGCGCCGGCACAGGCTGATGCGAGAAAGTGATGTCCTTGCCCGTGACGTGTTCGACCTTGCCGGTTGTCTCGTAGGTCGAGGCCGCACTCGCAGGCGCAGCTGCAGCGGGCGCAGACGCCGCTGCCTCAGGAGCTGCCCCTGCGCCCGTACTGCCTTCGAGCCGTGGCAGCACCGATTTCAGACTGGCTTCTGAATCGATGAGGAACTGGCCGGACGCGACGACCGTCTCGCCATCGTTCAGGCCGCTGAGCGCCTCGGTTTCATTGCCGACATCGTTGCCGACCGTAACCGCCACAGGTTGCAGGCGGCCATTCGCGTTCTTCACGATGACCACCGAGCGCTTGCCCGTCGTGATGACCGCCTCCGAGGGCACCAGCAGCCGCGAAACCGACTTCTCGCCGCCGACGCGCACACGCATCAACATGCCGGGCGTCAGCTTCAGCGCAGCGTTGTCGATTTCAAGACGCGCCTGAAGCGTACGGCTCGTGGTGCTGATGCCCGGCAGGATTTCACGTATCTGTCCGTTAAAGTGCTGGGTCGGGTCGCCAGAGAACGTGGCGTCGACCGTCATGCCGGGTTTCACGCTCAGCGCGAGCGCTTCCGGAATTTCGACGATGAGCCAGAGCTTCGAGAGACCAGCGACCTTCGCAAGCGTCTGACCGGGCGTCACCTGAGCACCGTCCCGCACGTTCAGTTCGCTCACCACGCCGGTTTCGGGCGACGAGAGAACGACGTGTGTCTGAACCTTCCCGGTCCGGTCGAGGCTGGCGATGAGCCCGTCCGGAATCGAGAGCGCACGCATTCGCGCGCGTGATGCTTCCAGCAATCCCATGTCCATCCCGCCGCGTTTGAGCGACAGATATTCTTCCTGCGGCGCGAGCCAGTCGGGCACGAACAGGGACGCTATCGGCGCACCCTTGCTTATCCGCTGCATCGGAGCGCTGGCGTACAGATGGTCGATATAGCCGGTCACGCGCGACTGCACGACGTCAGCCCGTGACTCATCGAACTGGGTGGTGCCCACCGCGTCGAATCCGTCCGAGGTGTCCTGCCGGTGCACGGTCGCATAGCGGATGCCGAGGTTTTGCTGCAAACCGGGGTCAATCTTGACGCCCGCCGCACCGCCGCCTTCGTCCGCGTAGACGGGCTCAAGCTGCATATCCATGAAGGGCGACTTGCCGGGCTTGTCAAAGTGCTGCGCAGGCACCATCGGGTCGTGCCAGTAGAGCACCTTCCGGCCTGTCTTCGCGTCGACCTTGTCGCCCGTTGAAGTTGTCGCCGCACCATTCACGGATGCGCCCGTTCCGTTTGTTGCGGCGTGACGTGTGCCCGCGAAGTAGCCTGCGCCAAGCAGGGCCGCGCCGGCGAATACCAGTAGAACCGCGCGGACCAGTGGTTTATTCATCATCGTTCTCTCCTTCACTGGCCAGCAGCCATCGTCGATGGCACAACCTGGTACTCGAGCTGGGCCCAGGTCTGGGAAACATCGCGTTTGAGGTCGAGCACCTGAAGCTGCGCATCAAGCTGCGCGCGACGTGCCGCGAATGTATCGGCAAGCGAGCCAGTCCCTGACCGATAGGCAGCGTTCGCAAGCTGCACGCGCTGGTCGGCTGCAGGCAGCAGCGACTGGCTGAGATTGGCGATGCGTTCGCGGCCGCTGGCGAGATTGGCTGACTGGGCCTGGATATCCGCTTCAACCTGACGCTGTGTGTCCTCGTAAAGCAGGCGCGCCTTGGTGGCGAGCTCTGCCTTCTCGGCGGCGTCGCGGTTCTGGCGGTTTTTGCGGTTGATGGGTAGCGGAATGCTCACGCCAACCGACACCATGTTCGAGTACGCACCACCGCGCTGCTGGTACGCAACCTCCCATGTCCAGTTGGGACTGCGCTCGCTGTTCGCGACTGCCGTGTCGGCGTCGGCGACAGCGATGTCGTCGGCTGCGGCTACCAGCGTGGGCTGGACCTGCTTCAGTTCGTCGGGGGGCAGCGACGACACGAACGACGCCGGCGCGGGCGGTTCACCTGTGACGTCGGAAACGGGCGTCGCGGTCCAGCGCGAAAGCGCGATGAGGGCAGTCTTGTACGTTTGCCCGGCCTTGAGCACCTGGTCCTGCGTCTGCGCGAGCATCGCCTGACCCTGCACGACATCTGTGGCCGTCGCCTTTGCGCCCCGGTACGAGGCTTTCGTCGCGGCGAGTTCGTGGTTCATGTGGTCCAGCAGTTCCTGCTGCAGCGACACGGCTTTCTTTGCATAGATGGCGTTCAGCCATGCACCTGCCGTCTGCTGCCGGACGTTGGCGAGTTGCAGCAGATAGCCATCGTGTTCACGACCGACCATCTGGTTGGCCAATGTCGACCGCAGACGCCGCTTTTCGCCCGAGACCCATTCCTGCTCGATGCCGATACGGCGCATCGTCATGAAGTCCTGGCCAATGGTGAATTTTTGTGGCCCGGTGACGGGCAGGTTGTCGATACCAGCCTTGAGCATCGGGTCCGGCAACTGGGCAGCCTTGACGGCGGCTTCCGAGCTGGCGCGTTCCGATGCCTGCGCTGCCTGCATCGCAGCCGAGCGGTCGGTCGCCGATTGCAAGGCGGCCTCAAGCGTGAAGGATGCGTTCTGGGCGTGCGCGGCGGCGCTCGCGAGTATCAGCGAGACGACGAGCAAGCGCGCGCGCAGTGGTGCACGCCAGCGCAGTGGCGTGCTGATAGGTTTTGGTTGCATGTTCTAACCCCAACGGCGGAGACCCATAGGGAATCCACGTCCTGGACGCAGGACGACCTCACCGCAGACGCGGTGAACCAGTCAGCAAGGGATTAGATTGCTCGAGGAGGTCGCCACAGCCCGCCCGGTTCCCGGACGGTGAGCGACTGTGCATAGTGGAAGACGACGCGACTTCCCACGGACGTGGGATGGCTGACGGTTGCGGTTACAGCGGGATAGTACAAACTGCCGAACTGGCACTGGGCCGTTACCTTGCAGAAACCACCTTTTGCCTTGTCGGTCGAGGCCGATTTCATGGAGTCGCAGCCGGACATGGCGGACGTGCCGTCCCCCATTGCCATTGACTGTTGCATCGGACATTCCCCGACCATGCCGCTCGCTGCCAGCCCACTGATGGGCAGCACCGTGCAAAGCAGCAGCATGAGGATGGTCCGGAGCAGTTTCATGATTGCGAGTGTAGCGCGGCTATTCTATCCGCGTTCCGGAAATGTTGTATGCGTGTATTTGCACAGATCCGTGCAGTCAACTATTCGCGAGGGACCTGCGACTTCTGAGATTTGATAGCAGCCGTTGAGTTTCCGATGAGGTGTCCGGCTGCTTCGGGTCCGCTTTTCGACCTTCAATACTCTGTGAAGTCTCTGTGAGCGCGTGAGTGAGTTTGCAAATACCCGTTCAAACTGATCTCGCGCCCTAACGTTTGCGGATCACAACTTCGAGGTATTCACCCGGCACCACAAGCGACGACGTTCCCGCGACGTTAAACCGATCCAGCAGGTCTGCGATGTCCTGCTCCAGTGCCGTCTGCATTGACGGGTCGAGCGCGGCGAAAGCCTTCAGCGTCGGTCCATAGAATTCGCGAAAGACCTGGATCCAATGCGCCACGGAGCGGTAGCGAAAATTGAACTGTTTCCGCTGACACAGTATGTCAGTGGCCTCGGAGCCGAACAGAGCGACGATGTGTGGCTCGGTTCCCCAGAGCGCGGGGGACTTGAGCCCGGCGGGCGGAGGAAGGTAGCCGCCGATCAGCTTGAACAACTGGCCAATGAATCCTTCGGGCGTCCAGTTTGCCAGTCCGATGCGTCCGCCGTCGCGAAGCACACGCAGCATTTCCCTGGCGGGACGCGTGTGATCCGGCGTGAACATCGCGCCGAAGGTGGACAGCACAACGTCGAAGCTGGCGTCCTCGAACGGAAGATCTTCTGCATCGGCGACCTTGAAATCAACCTCCAGACCTTCGGCGTCGGCCCGTGCCTTGCCCTTCTCGAGCAAGGCGGGGACGTAGTCTGTCGATGTCACGTGGGCGAACCGGCGGGCGGCGGCGAGGGTGGCATTGCCGTTACCCGCTGCGACATCGAGGACGCGTTCGCCGGCTCGCACATCGATAGCCTCGGCGAGGGACTCGCCGACGATCTGCAACGTCGTACCGATTACGGCAAAATCTCCGCTTGCCCAGGTCGCTTGCTGCTTTGACTTGATGGCAGCGAGGTCAGGCTGCACCGAGGGCAGCGTATCGGCGGCTGAGATAGTGTGCAGAGCTTGCATGGTCGTTCTCCGGGAAGTCTCGAGGATCGCCTTGACCGGCGAGCAAGTGCAGTATGTCCTGGCGGTTTTGGTCGCACCTTTCCGCAAGTCGCCATGAATTGCTCACGTGTCTTTCGTTACAGCGTGGCGACTTGCAAGGTATGCTGCGACTCCGGCAAACTTGATCGCATGCCCTTGGGCAATGGCGCACATTGAGGCCAGGGATGCCCGAGGTTGAACGCCGATGGCCGAAGGTATGGCGCGAGGCCACATGGTTCATGAGAGACCGATATGAGCCACGACACCCTTTCCGATGTGCTGCGCACCGTACGCCTGCGTGGGGCGCTCTTTTATCGCGTCAATGGCCGCCGGAACTGGGCCGCGGAAGCGCCTCCCGCTCGCGAGATCGCCGATGCCGTCATGCCGGAATCGGAGCACGTGATGGAATATCACGTCGTCACGCGGGGAAGGTGTTGGGGTGCGATAGTCGGCGAAGCACCCGTACGTCTCGAGTGCGGCGACATCATCCTTTTCCCGCATGGGGATGCGCACGTCATTTCAAGCGCGCCTGGCATGCGAGCGCAGGCAAATGTCGCTGGATTGTCTGAAAGAGTCGACCAGCTACCTTTCACGTTGAATCTCGACGCGATCGAGGGCAACGACGACATGCCTTGCGATGAACGCTACGAGATAGAGCTGGTGTGCGGATTCCTGGGCTGCGATCTACGGCCGTTCAATCCGTTGATCGATACGCTGCCGCGGCTATTGCACCTCACATCGACGGGCGGGCAGGACTGGATTACCCACTTCATGCATCAGGCCGTTGCGGAATCCCGGAGTAAGCGGCCGGGTGGCGAGGCGATGCTCGAACGCATGAGCGAAATGATGTTCGTCGATGCGGTGCGCCGATATATCGACTTGTTGCCGGAGGAGAGCAGGGGCTGGCCTGCGGGGCTTCGGGACCGCTTCGTTGGTCGCGCGCTTGCGCTTGTGCACGATGACCCGGCAAAGGAATGGACTGTAGAGCAGTTGGGCGACCGGGTCGGCTTGTCACGCTCGGCATTGCATGAGCGATTTCTGGAGATGATCGGGCTACCCCCGATGCAGTACTTGCTCAATTGGCGAATGCAGGTGGCCGCGACGCTTTTGCGAAACACAAATGCGACGGTTGGTTCAGTAGCACTGGAAGTCGGTTATGCCTCGGAAGCAGCATTCGTACGAGCGTTCAAGCGGGTTGTGGGCAAACCACCTGCCACATGGCGCCGGGAGAAGGCGCGCGGGGCGCATGCGACGCATGGGCGCTGAGAAGAAAGATTGAACTTCACATCACATACTCGTTCGCACATCTAATTTTAGATGCGCACGTCACCTTGTGCCCAACTGGAACAAAGTTCTGAAACGGCTGCTTCCAGATTTACGTGCTGCGGATCTCATAAAAAATAGTGCGAAACGTGATGGGCAGGTTGACACGGTTCAATGCAGTGGCAGCCACGGAATGACCTGTGCGTCGACAGTTTGCGTCGTGACGACAAGGAGTCGTGTCGTCTCCAATTTCAGGACCGGAATATGCTGGATGTTCGACGCAAGACCATATTCGTGGCGTACTGGAAAGTTATCCGAATCCGACATGGCTTTCGAAGGTCGGCGGAGGACGGAGTCGAGAAGTGAAGCGCTTCTGCCGGTTTCCTGCAGTAATACCGCTGCTGTTGTTAATAGGCGCGTGTGCAAGCACTCCTGCGGGAGGCGTCTATAGGCTGAGTTCCGGGGAACCAAACCAGGACCTGGACCCGGGTATCCCGCTTGCTATCGTCGTGGACTATGTAACCGTTCCAGAGGAAGTCGATCGGCCCCAACTGGTGGTTCGTATCAACCAGTCACAGCTTCGGATCGTGGAGGCTGCCCGGTGGAGCGAGCCTTTGAAAACCCAGATCGGGAACGTCATAGCAGTAGATCTGGCACAGCTTTTCCGCGATGCTCGTGTCTCCGCTACATCGCAGACGACTGACCGGGCGACAGTCCGGCTCGCCATCAACGTGCGGATTTTCGACGCTACGCCCGGGACGGGTGCGGTGCTTGCGATTGTCTGGTCAATACTTACACCGGATTCCACGCGGGTACTCAATGGAAAATCCGTCGTGCTTCAGCGGGTCGACGGCGATAGCTATGACGCAGTTGTTGATGCACAGAGCCAGGCGCTTGCGTCTGTCAGCGCGGACATGGCGGACGCAATAATGTCGGCAATCAAAAAGAAACCGCGTGCAGTCGGCCCGATTTTCGATGCGAAAGCGCGCACGACGGGCAAGTCGTTGTCAACCATCGAGGATGGCCTGCCCGACAGTTGTCTTCGACAGTGTCATTCAACGTCTCGCGCGCCTCAGCCAGATTTGAGCGGGTCGGCGTCGAGGAACCGCTGCGCTGCCTGCGCGTTGTCCAGTATCGCTGTGAGCGGCTGGCTGAGTTCATGAGCGAACTAGTGGCCGAGAACCGCAAGCGCTTCGCGCATCGGCGACAAGGATACGGTTACGCTCGTGACGGGAAACGACGGATCTCAACACATTGCCCGTCAGATATGCATTGCTAAGCGGCGACATTGGTCGCAACGGGAGACGCGCCGGGTAAGTTCCTGGTTCCAACTTCTGTGCAGCCGCGACGACTGCCGATTGCGGGACTCCGACGGCACATGGATGGCTTAAGCGCACGGATGGACGTAAGCCAGTGCATTGACCGTTGCCCCGGTCAGAAACGCACGGCGATGATCATCGGATCGCTCCATAGTGCGGATGCCCAAAATTTTGACCCGATGCGATGCCGAAGGCGATATAAGACCCACACTGATAGTCGGCGGTTCGTTCCGGCTGATTAACTGCTCAGACTTGGCATTTTGTCGTCACGAGCCGATTACCTTCACATTTTGGCACGCTCTTCACAAGGAGACAGTCATGAAGTTTTTGGTGATACTGGCGTGCTTGATGGCAACCCCGCACGCATTTGCGGAATGCGCGACGAACTCGCGCGGTGAAACCGTATGTGGAAATGGACAGACGGCGGGCGGCTATAACCGGAATTCCGGCACGGCCTGGACGTCCCAGGCGAATCAGAATGGAGTGCGCACTACCCAGACCAACCGGGGTGGCGAAGCCAAGACGATGAATGGCAAAGGCGTGGCTAAGGGGCCGGGCGGAACCACCTGTTACCGGACCGCGAACAGTCACGGCTGCAACTGACGACGCTTACGATGTCGCCAGCCGCATTACACGCATTGACAGGGGAAGTCCCGGATGACGACCCACTCGACAGGAACCGGATAACCCGGGAAACGCTTTATACTTTTTCTGAGGGAGGTGCGTACAGCCAGGTTGGTCAACGGCCACCTGTGTTAAGCATTCCAGAATTATCCAGGCGGCTCAGTGCAGTACAACCGCTGGGGGCTGCGCGGGGCCGAAGACCTGGGTGGCGGATTGAAGGCCATCTTCACCTTGGAAAGTGGATTCAACGTAGACAACGGGCAACTGTCGTCGAACAACCGTCTCTTTGATCGCCAGGCTTATGTTGGACTGACGACACGCGAATATGGCACGCTCACATTCGGTCGCAAGACCGATGACATGGTGGACTTCGTGGCACCGCTTTCACTGACCGGGACAGAATATGGCGGTGTGCACTTTATCCAGTTCGTCAGCAGCGAAGGCGCATCGAATGGCTGGCCGCTTTCATCGCCGTGCTGCTTGCTGCTTTCTCGTCATGTGCGTGAACCGTCCGGCTTCCTGAATGCCTCCGCCCCCGGGCAGCGCATCATCGTCACGTGAACGCACGCCATCAGGAGCACACAGTCTGATCCTCGCCAGCTCGAAGGCCATGTGGGTCACATATCCCGCCGCGACTTCGGGCAAACCGGTTGCGTTGACACTGTCGGGTCTGAGAAACACGCATGCCTCACCATGCGCATTCGCGACTTCCGGAGTGAGTGAATAAAGGTTCCTTAGGGACAGCGCGAGTTTGACGTCCGTGAGCCGCGCAGCTTCGATACCCTCGATGAGGCCCTGCATGCTGCCTGCCGGTACGTGGAGCGAGGCCCACCACTGACCGGGCTCCTGCATCTCGTGATCAGCGGCGTTGTAGCCAAGCCTGGCCGTACCCAGCGGGATGTCGGAAAACGTGATGCCCAGCGCATCCTGCCATTCGCGAAGGCCCCGATGATCACCATCGTTGATCTCCCGGGCCGCAAACGTGACGCTGACGATGTGCTGCCTGGTCCACGGTTCTCCAATCACACTCAGATAGCCGTCGTCCAGATGCGCGGTTCCCTGCAGGTACGTCGCCAGGATCGATTGTGTCTTTCCCGCTTCGGATTCCACCTGCCGCACTATCCGGAGGTCCTGGAGTGTCAGCCAGATCGATCGGGCCGCCTCGTACCGCAGATGGATACCGTCACTGGTTGTGCTTTCAAGCGTATGGCGTCCACATTCTCGAATAGTGGCGCTGTTGCCCGTTTTTCCCGCGTCGCAATTCGCAGGCCCTGCCTGAGCATCGGCTCGCCGTTCGTCCTCTGCGTGCTGGATCGCGTCACGCGGCGGCAAGTGCCTCCTGCCGTTGGAAGCGACGCTATCGAGAACGTCGTGACGCTGATGGACGACTCTCGGAATCTGGTCGCTTTCCCGCAGACGCTTGCGGACCTCGACCAGCAGTTCGCCTGGATCCGCCCTGAGGTGCAATGCCGGACGCATTGCACTTTCGTGGGCCTCCCGCGGCACTGGCGTTCCGTTCTGCTCGCCATGAAATGGGCCTGACGTGTCAGTGATCTTGATGAACGCCGGCATCAATTGACCGAGGAGATTGCCGTACGGGGTAAGCAGTGGCAGGAGCAACCCGGCGAGGACCACATTGAACAGTGTGTGGAAGTCCGCGACGACACGCCCGTTGTCGGGTTGCACTGTGACCATGAACCGTCCGATCGGCCCGAGTGCAGCAAGCACCAGCGTGACGCCCATCGTCAGGATGAGGAGGTTGCCAACCGGCAGTCTCCTCGATGCAGGATCGTCCGGAACGTTCCATTCGAGCACCGGTTTGATCGCGGTGCCCAGATTCGCACCCAGCACCAGAGCGAATGCGGTGTCGGGCGGCACAACGTTTCTGGCGCAGAGGGACGCGACCAGCAACACCGCAGCAACGTTTGAATTCGCGGCCCAGCACAGGCTCGCCGCGAGCAGCACGTCTACCAGCGGTACGGTCGACGCAGCACCGAGCAGCATGCGCAGGCTTGGCGCGTCTTCGTAGTCGGTCATCAGATCGAGCAGTTCATGCAACGCGAGCAGCATCAGGCCCAGCCCGATAAACGCGCGACCCAGATCATGAGCCCGCGCGTTCGATGTCTTGCGAAACATCAGCACGCCGACGAGTATCAGCGCCGGCGAGACCGCCGCCACATCGAACGACAGCACCTGCACGATCAGTGTCGCGCCGACGTTCGCCCCCAGCATGGCAGCCAGCGCAGGGACAAGGTCAACGCGCCCGGTTGCGGCAAGGCTTGCCGTCATCCAACCCGTCGCGCCACCGCTTTGCGTGACGGCCGATGCGCCCAGACCCGCGAGGAAAGCATGCATTCGATCGCGCAGCGAACGCGCCAGGAGTGCCTGCAACCCCGCGCCGAATGCCCGCTGCATGCCTGTCTGGGCCATCTGCGTGCCCAGCAGCAGAAGCGCGATGGAACCTGTCAGATCGATCAGCGTGAATGTCGTCGGCATGCCCGCGCTCCTGTTGTGCCGTCGTATTGCCGGTTTCCTCGACATTCTTCCGGGCCGGGTTCTTCCGGGTTCGGTCGCCGCCCTCCATATCCATGGGCGCTGCAGGTAGTCGGGATGAACACACACGCCATTGTCAGGAAAATGTGCGCAGGCATTGGTGCGCGAGCGCACAGCCAGTCTGCCAACATTGGGAGTGCGGATCACTCCCGCGATGCGGCTGGTGATGTGCAGACGCGACGCTAGCCGCGGTCGTTGTGTTTCGATTCGTCGATTAACCCCGCGCGAGCAGGAATTTGCGGCCTCCCAAGGCATTTGCAGCGCCGGGCGACACGTCAACGTGATGGGCCGCGCCATTTAGATGCGCACTTCGCACGCCATTTCGTCACAAAAATGTCACAATAACGATTTTCAGGCCTCGATATGTTATGGAGATCTGGATCGCAGTAGGTTTTCGCGTGACGTATAACGGTCGGCGGATTCTCCGGACTCCGCGTTCGACCGAAAGGCAGGGTCAGGCATGCGAGCCTGCAAGCACGGCAAGTTGATGGGGCATGCCATGAGACGGACGTACGAATACAACGGGTTCACTCTGCAGGTCGCAGTCGAATCCGACTTCCGCAACTGTGAGACAAAACGCACATCGGCGCATCCGGGCTATGTCGCAGTCGTTCGGATTTTCGAGGCAAGCGGCACAGTGCCCCGATTGTCGCAACTCAGACTGGGTGATGCAGGCGGCCATCCGTTCGATAGCGAGGCCGACGCGCTGAATGGCGGGTACATCGCGGCGCGCACGATCGTGGACGATCTTTTCGGCCAGGACATAGCAAACCCCTTCGTCATGCCATTGCGACAGTCGCCGGCTTCGCTACCTTCACCAGATGTATGGCTGACCTTCAACGAACGCGCGCATTGGCGCGAAAAAAGGCACGCCAGTCGGGCGTGACTCCGGGCGCCTGGTCCGGACGCGCCCCGTTCCGGCGGAATCGGGCGGCGTTCCTTGAATGTGCAGGGAAGCCCGGAGATCATCGAGCGCTTCGCACGTTTGTTGGGTCTTCGATCCCTGCCGTCCGGTCCTCAGTGATTCCCGGCTTCGTGCTCAAGCCGCTCGCGCGGAACGTGGCGCACATCGGTGCCCTTCACAACATAGATGACGAGTTCCGCCAGATTCTTCGCGTGATCCCCGATCCGCTCGATGGTCGATGCAATGGACAGATAGTCGAGCGCCGAAGCAATGATGCGGGGATTCTCGGCCATGTACGCTGGCAGCTTGCGCACAAAGTCGCGGTACCGGTCATCGATCGCCTCGTCCTCGCGCATGATCTGTGCTGCCGCAACCGTATCGAGACGGGCGAATGCCGCGAGCGCGTTATGGAGGATGGTGACCGCCATCTGACCGGATGACTGGATCTCGGCAATATTGACGTTCCTGCCCACACCGTCCGTCGCGATTCGCCGTGTGCGCTTCGCGATCTTGCGTGCCTCATCGCCGGCCCGTTCGAGATTGGTAATGCCTTTTGAGAAGGCCATCAGTCGACGCAGGTCAGATGCGGTGGGCTGCGCCGCGCGATGATGTTGCCGCACTCCGCGTCGATCTCGACTTCCATCGCATTGAGTCGATGCTCCTCCTCAACCACCTTCCCGACCAGGTCCATGTCAAAGTGGCTGAGTGCCTCCATCGCATTGGTCAGTTGTGACTCAACGACTCCCCCCATCTCGAAAAATCTCGACGACAGGTGTTCGAGGTCAGCATCGAACCCGCTGGAAATATGCCTGGCTGACATTGAAAACGCCTCTTGCTGTCCGTCCGGTCGGTTGTGGTTGGCTCGTCGTTTACGTTCGATGCGAGTTGCCATCATCGCGCGCATCCGCGAAGTGAACGACGCGGCGGCCGTCTGCACGACTGCCGCCGCGAGGGCGCCCAAAGGAAAGAGAGTCAGCGCCCGTCAAGCCGCGCGATGTGAGGGCGCCTGTCAGAGCCCGCGATCGCGCATCGCCGCCGGATCGACCGAAGTCGTGGTCCAGTACGGATCGCGGTTGTAGTACTTGTGCATCTGCGTGCCCCAGGTCTCGTCGGCCATCGACGGCCAATGGTCCTTGTCGAAGCCCGGTTCGTCCTTGATCCGCTGCGCGGTGATGTCGACGCGGAAAACTTTTTCATCCGTATCGAGCGTCAGCGCACTCCACGGGATTGCGTGCAGATTGCCGCCAATGCCGAGGAAACCGCCTTCCGACAGCACCGCGTACGCGATGCGTCCGCTGCGCACGTCGAGCATGATGTCCGAAATCTTGCCGACGTGTTCGCCATCCGACGAGACGACCTTGTTGCCATCCAGCGTGGCCGCGGCCATCACCTCAGGCCCCGGACCTTCGCCGACTCCACCGCCGACGATGCCTGCGCCGGCTTGCGCCGGGTTCATTTTCGGGTCTAGCGTGGTCATGATTTCCTCCCTGGAAAAGTCCACGGGATGCGATGTGCATCCGCCGTGCCCGCGAGTGCTTCTCACGCGAAGACGAGTGCTCGCGCGCGTGCATCGTTACCGACACGACGCACGCAAACTCGAACGGACTGCCGGCGACGCACAGCGGCGCGGCTCGAATGCGCGGCTGCAAAAACTTCAAGCATCGGTGTCAAGCTGACAGAGAGACGCAAGCTTCCTGGCGCGACCGCGGATGCAACGCTGTCGACGATGCCGTGCGGCGAGCGACGCCACGCTCTGCGCGGTTTGGCGGCGCGACGCGTCGAGGGCTCACGAAGCGCGAACTGTCGCGGCGCGCTTAGTTGCGGCTCTCGGTAGCGCCTGGCTTTTGAACCGATATGGAAAGCGTATGATGTTGTTTGCATCGGTCGATGCATCACAAGTCATCTTGTCGTCGCTCCCGATACGAGGCCACATGAAACACGACGATCGCGTCCACGACGTCGCGGTGCCGGGCGTTGAGCCGCATGCCGAGTCGATGTTCTCTGCGCTGGCGACACCCCTCGTCGACGAAGCGCTCGCGCGCGTCGCCGCGATCCACGCCGACGCTTCTCCCGAATCCCTGCATCAGCTGCGCGTCGCGCTGCGGCGCCTGCGCTCGCTGTGGTGGGCGTACCGGCCGCTGGTCGACAAGGCAGAAAACGCACGGCAGCGCACGCTGTATCGCGATCTGGCCGATGCCGCTGGCAGGACGCGCGACTGGGACATCCTCCTCGAACTGCTCGCCGGCGACGAACATACGCCCCGCGACGTGCCCGCATGCCTGCGCGAAGCGCGCGAGCAGGCGCTGGCGGCGAGCCGCGAGACGCTCGTCAACGCCGATATCCACGACGTGCTGCACGGCGCGCTTGCGAGCACGTCGAAGGAACTGAACGACGCGCCCGAACGACATGCGCTGCAGAAGTTCGCCGCGAAGCGCGTGCGCGCCGCCGAACGCTCGCTGCGCAAGACGCTGCGCGGCGCATCGCATGCGAAGCGCTTCGACTACGAGGCGCTTCATGATGTGCGCAAGGCGGGGAAGAAGGTCCGCTATCTGCTGGAGTTTTTCGGGCCGATGCTCGACGACGACGGACCCGGGCACACGCTCGCGCACCTGAAGAAACTGCAGCAGTGCTTCGGCGAACTCAACGACGTGATCGCAAGCGTCGCGCTGTTGCGCGACAACGTGAGCCTTTTCGCCGACGAGCAGGACGCGAGCGCGGCGCTCGCGTATCTGAAGGAGCGGCGCAGGCATCGTCAGCGCGAAGCCGTGCGGCTGCTGCGCAAATCGTAGCGTCCGTTGCTTCTGCGCATCGGGCGCGCGAGGGCGGAAGTTGCGCCTTTGAAACCGTATATACTGTTTATACCGTTAACGAGGAATCGACATGAGCACGCCACGAATCAAGGAACCGACGAAGAAAGCCTTCCACTTCCCGAAGAGCGCGAAGGAACCGTCCGCTGAAGCGAAGAAGCCGTCTGCGAAGGCATCGCGCGCATCGGACGCGAAGAAGGCATCGCCGGATGCACAGGCGGCCGCGAGCGCGCCGGAAGCGGCATCGACGCAAGCGCAGGCACCGAAGGCCGCTCCCAGGAGCAAGACCGCGAAGGCCACGAACGCGACGAACGCGACTAAGGCGACGAATCCGACGAGTGCAACGAAAAAGGCGACGAAGCCTGCAAAGTCCGCCAAGCCCACGCAGACAGCCGAGGCCGCTGCGACAACAGCGAAAGCGCCGAAGGCAGCGAAGTCGTCGAAGGCGAAAGCGGCGCCCGCTGCCGCTGCGGACAAGAAGCCGCGCGTGAAGAAGGAAAAGGAAAAGGTCGTCCGCGACAGCTTCACGATGCCGAAGTCGGACTACGCGAAGATCGCCGAACTCAAGCAGCGCTGCCTCGACGCGGGGCTTCCGGTGAAGAAGAGCGAGTTGCTGCGCGCGGGTCTGAACCTGCTCGCCGTCTCGCCTGCGAAGCGGCTGATCGCGGCCGTGCAGGAGCTGGAAGCGGTCAAGACGGGACGTCCCGCCAAATCGTGATCGTGCGGCGGCCGCCCGCGCCGCCGTTATCCCGCATCGCGCGGATAGTGCCCGGCGAAAGCCGAGTGCATGCGCTTGAGCAGCGCAATATACGGACGCCCTCGATCCGTCATCATCCATGACGCGGCCAGGGCGTTCGTCTCGTCCCATAGGCGCTCGAACTTGTCGCGCGCGATGTCCGCGGGAATGCCGGACATCATCAGATCCAGAAAGTCTTTTTCGATCGCTTCGGCTGAGCGGGGCGCCCGCGCGGGCGGGCTCGTCTGCATGTCGCCGGACTGATCGGAGGACACGATCGCCTCGCCTGCTAGTTCATCGATGGCAGGAATCGCCAGCGCCTGTCCATCCTGTGCAGCAGCGCGATATACGAAAACGCGGCATCGCTGTCGACGCACGACTGTGCCGCATCGTTGACTTCGTTCCACAGCGTTTCGAACCGCACCGCCGCTTCGGGACGGCTGAGCGGCTGCGTGAGCAGCACCGAAAAGGCAAACGACAGTTCCTCCGCGCTGCGCCGCAGCGGGTAGCACGATCGACGCGATAAATATCTGTACTTCATGGTCTCCGGCTGACGTTTAGGTCTGTGCGCGTTCGAAAGCGGCGGCGATGTCGCTGACGTCACGGTGTCCGGTATCACATTGCCCGCCGCATATGACGCCGATGATACAGCCGCGCGAAACGTGCGCGGCAGCGATCGTCGGTGATCTTTTGGTGAAGGGTGGATGTCTGTCATCGCCGTGAGCGGCGATGCGGCGACGTGTTCCGCTCAGCGCGCGACGACCGACACCGTCGCGATGCCGAGCACAGTCGCGATCACGGAAGCCGTCACGTGAATCGCGATCTCGCCCGCGGCCCAGTTCAGCCGTCCTTGTTGCAAGTGCTGGACCACTTCCGCGGAGAAGGTCGAGAACGTCGACAGTCCGCCCATCAGGCCGGTGATGATGAAGAGGCGCCATTCGGGCGCGATCTGCGGATTGCGGCCGAAGTAGGCGACCGCGACGCCGATGATGTAGCCGGCGATCACGTTCGCCGCGAGCGTGCCGAGCGGCAGCGCGGGAAAGAGCGCGTTGAGACGCAGACCGAGCAACCAGCGAAACAGCGAACCGAGTGCGCCGCCGATGCCGACGGCAAGAATGGACAGATACATGGGAAGCCTGGAAAGCCGAACGTCGACAAACCGGCTGCGGCGGGGCGTGAGGCTGCAACGTCCGCAGTGATCCGGGCGAAGCAGGCATCATCAGCCACGAGGGCGGTTCAGGAGAATGCCATCTCCGGCGCGCGCAAGTCTAACACCGGCGCGCGCGTTGTAATGAAAGGTGAGCGGCTCGACAGGGCGGGCCGCGCGCCAGCATCGCGAGGTTACACCAGAAGCGCGGGCACTGTCAGCGGACGCATGCAGCCGCGCCGCGCTTCCGCGCGATGCGATGCGGCGCGCGCCGTCGCGCTTTCCGCGTGTCCTTCTGTTGCGGAACGTATGGACCGATGAACCGATGGACCAATGTCGGCCCGATATCGCGCCGTTCAGCCGACCGTCTCGCGTTCCGGCGTCGACGTGATCTTGTGGATCGACAGGTCGGCGCCGTTGAACTCGTTCTCCTGGTCGATCCGCAGTCCGACGCTCATGCGGATCGCGCCATAGACGATCGTGCCGCCCAGCGTCGCGAACACGACGCCGCCGAGCGTGCCGATCACCTGCGCGACGAGCGACACGCCGCCCAGGCCACCCAGCGCATGCTGACCGAAGATGCCCGCCGCGATGCCACCCCACGCGCCGCACAGACCATGCAGCGGCCAGACGCCGAGCACGTCGTCGATGCGCCAGCGGTTCTGGACGATCGTGAACATCTGGACGAACAGCACGCCTGCGACGGCGCCCGTCACCAGCGCGCCGAGAGGATGCATCACGTCCGAGCCGGCGCACACGGCGACCAGCCCCGCGAGCGGGCCGTTATACGTGAAGCCAGGGTCGTTGCGGCCCGCGAGCCACGCGGTGAGCGTGCCGCCGACCATCGCCATCAGCGAGTTGACGGCGACGAGGCCGCTGATCTTGTCGATGGTCTGCGCGCTCATCACGTTGAAGCCGAACCAGCCGACGGCCAGCACCCACGCGCCGAGCGCGAGAAACGGAATGTTCGACGGCGGATGCGCGGCGATGCGTCCGTCGCGCGTGTAGCGGCCATGCCGCGCGCCGAGCAGCATCACGGCGGGCAGCGCGACCCAGCCGCCGAACGCGTGGACCACCACCGAGCCCGCGAAGTCGTGGAACGGTGCGCCGAGCGCATGCGTGAGCCATGACTGGATGCCGAAGCGGTCGTTCCACACGATCCCTTCGAAGAACGGATAGATGAATCCCACCAGCACGAAGGTCGCGAACAGTTGCGGGTTGAACTTCGAGCGCTCGGCGATGCCGCCCGAGACGATCGCGGGGATCGCCGCCGCGAACGTCAGCAGGAAGAAGAAGCGCACGAGCGCGTAGCCGTTGTGCGCGGCGAGCGTCTCGGCGCTGCCGTAGAACTGGACGCCGTAGGCGATCGTGTAGCCGATGAAGAAGTACGCGATGGTCGACACCGAGAAGTCGACGAGGATCTTCACGAGCGCGTTGACCTGATTTTTCTTGCGGACCGTGCCCAATTCCAGGAACGCGAAGCCCGCGTGCATCGCGAGCACCATGGCCGCGCCGAGCAGCAGGAAGAGGGTATCGGTGCCGGTTTTCAGACTGTCCATCGGTAGGAATCCTGCGATGCGCAAAAAGCGGGCATCGAACGCAAGAAGCGGGCCAAAGCGAGGCGCGCACGCGTTCTGCCGGTGCGAAGCCGCACCGGAATGGGACGCGACGATTCCGCGACGCTATTCGTCGGAACTGGTTACGCAGTGATTCGAACGGTGTGAGCACCGTCTGTGTGCACTTGATCCGAAACAGGGCATCGGGTGAACCCAAAAATGTGCGAATTCCTATGATTTGCTTGATAAAGCCCTACGATTTCATGACAGGCGCGACCCCGGCAAGCCAAACGAAACATGCGCCGCCGGCGTGCGCCCATGCCGCCCGCATTTGCACCAGACTGACGACCCATGCTCGCTGGATGGCGTTTTGTCATCAGAACCGATCGCCGACATAATGTGCCGTCCCCGGCGCAACCCGCCGGCTTCCGATTCTTCCGGCGCGCGCATGAGACTCACCACCAAAGGGCTGCTGCTGATCGCGATACCCGCCGTATTCGAACTCGCGCTGCTGCCGGGGCTGCTGAAGGCGCAGTCGGACGCCGATCAGGCCGAACGGTGGAGCGTGCACAGCCAGGACGTGCTGCATCAGACGGCGAACATTCTGGCGCCCGTGCTGCTGGAATCGGTGCGGCTGCGCGGGGTCGTCGTGAGCGGCGCGCGCGATATCGCCACGCCCGTCACGCTGTGGATGGACGTCGACCGGCGCATCGACCGGCTCGCCGAACTCGTCTCCGATAACCCGGCGCAGGTCGAGCGCGCGGTGCAGATACGCCAGTCCGTGCAGGCGTACCGGCAATGGTCGGATCGCGTGCAGGACCTGATCCGCTCGGGGCGCCGGCGTGACGTGCTGCAACGCTTTCGCGACCTCGCCGTGACCGACGTGCTCGACCGCTTCCGTTCGCAGGTCGCCGAGTTCCAGGCGGAGGAGCGGCGTCTCGATTCGGTGCGCTCGGCGGCGGCCGCGGAGGCGCGCTCGCGGCAGCAGTCGCTGATCGTCGCGGCGGTGGTCAGTTCGCTCGTGTTCGTCGCAATCGCGTTCTGGATGTTCGCGCGCGGCGTGCGCGCCCGGCTCGCGCTGCTGTCGGACAATGCGAGTCGCCTCGCGAGCAACGAGCCGCTTGCGCCGCTCGCGCCGGGCAGCGACGAGATCGCGCGGCTCGATCTGATGCTGCACGAGACCAGCCGACGCTTGCTCGAATCGGAGCGCCAGCAGGCGCGTTTCCGGTCGGATCTGCGCCGCCACGCCGCCGAGCAGGCGCACACCAACGAAACGCTGCACCAGCAGACGCAGGAGAACGAGACGTTCATCTACAGCGTGTCGCACGATCTGCGTGCGCCGCTCGTGAATCTACAGGGCTTCTCGAAGGAACTGATCCATGCATGCGATGATCTGCGCGCGGCCGTGCGGCAGTCGTCGCTGACGCGGCAGCAGCGCGAGCATGTCGAGCAACTGATTGACGAAGACATCGGCGAAGCGCTGCATTTCCTCCAGACGGCCGTGCTGCGCGCATCGCACATCATCGACGCGCTGCTGCGGCTGTCGCGGGTCGGCCGCGTCGAGTACCGGCGGCAGCAGGTCGACGTGCGCGACATCGTGCAGCGCGTGATCGACGCCATGCAGGCGACGATCCGCGATCGCGGCGCGCGCATCGTCGTGCAGACGCTGCCGCCCGTGTGGGGCGACCCGACCGCGCTCGAACAGGTCTTCGCGAACCTGATCGGCAATGCGATCAACTATCTGAGCCCGGCGCGCTCGGGCGTCGTCGAGATCGGCGCGACGACCGCACCGCCCGGCGTGCAGACGCTGCGAATCTTCTACGTGAAGGACAACGGGCGCGGCATTCCCGACATCGCGATGCCGCGTCTCTTCAACGCGTTTCAGCGGCTGCACGGCAACGTCGCGGCGGGTGAGGGAATCGGTCTTGCGCTCGTGCGTCGGATGGTCGAGCGGCACGGCGGGCGCGTGTGGGTGGAGTCGAAGGAGGACGTCGGAACGACGTTTTATGTGGCGTTGCCGGACGCCGCGCCGGCGACGTCGGGCGAAGAGCAGCAAGACGTCGCGCTCACGAACGCCGCGCAGGTGCTGCGAGCCGAAGCGCGCTAGCGCGGAGCGCGCAGGGAGTGAACGTCAGGTCGCCGAAAACAGCCGGCGCGGCCTGAGCAGCTTGCTGCCGCGAATCGACCAGTAGCAGCTGGCCGCGATCAGGAGCAGCGCGCCCGCCAGAATGAACGAGGGTGAGACGCGGAGGGCCCCGGCGCCCAGCGCGAACAGCCCGCGCACGACGACGAGCAGCGCGGCCCAGAACGACAATACGGCCTGTGCGAGCAGCCGTGTGCCCGTGAAGCGCCGCGCGCGGTTTTCAATCGACCAGCTGGCGGGCGCGCGCGAGCAGAAGAACGTCAGCGAAATCAGCGCGACTGCAAGAATGATTACCCAATTAGTGAGATCCATGGTAGAGCCCTTCAAAAAGTCAACCTGCGACTTTAGGGGGCGCTACGCATGGCAGATATCGGAGAAGTCTCAATCTGGACTGTGAGCGGCAGCGTGCCGCACGACCAGGCCGGGCGCGAACCCGGCCATCGACACGCATCAAAGTTCGATGCGCGTGCCGAGCAGGACGAGGAATTGCCGCAGCCATTCCGGATGCGCGGGCCACGCGGGCGCGGTGACGAAATTCGCATCGGTGACGGCTGCGTCGATGGGGATATCCGCGTAGTCGCCGCCCGCCAGTTTCACTTCCGGCGCGCACGCCGGATAGGCCGAGATGCGCCTGCCGCGAATCACGTCGGCGGCGGCCAGCAGCTGAGCCGCGTGGCAGATCGCCGCGATCGGCTTGTTGCCTTGCGCGAAGTGGCGCACGAGATCGATCACTTTCGCGTCGAGGCGCAAATATTCCGGCGCGCGTCCGCCCGCGATCGCGAGCGCATCGTATTGCGACGCGTCGATGTCGTCGAATGCGGCGTTCAGCGTGAACTGGTGGCCGGGCTTCTCGGAGTACGTCTGGTCGCCCTCGAAATCGTGGATCGCCGTCTTCACGCGTTCGCCTGCGCGCTTGCCGGGGCAGACGGCGTCGACGGTATGGCCGACTGCCTGCAGCGCCTGAAACGGCACCATCGTTTCGTAATCCTCGGCGAAGTCGCCCGTGAGGAACAGAATCTTCTTTGCTGCCATCGCATGCCTCCAGTCGTTGAGGGGAAGACGTCGAACGTCGGCCAGTCTACCCCAGCACATTTGACAACACCGCGAACGATCGCCTGATGGCCCGTCTCGAACGGAGTCGGTGACAGGCAACGGCGTATCATTGAGGCGTTTTAGCATCACGAGGCCGCTCGACGCGGCTCATACGCAACGATGACACCGATCAAACCCATCTCGCGCCGTCCGCTCGTCCGCTCGACGCTGTTCGCCGCCATGCTGCTCGCGGGCCTTACTGCGTGCCAGAAGAACGATGCGTCCGCAGGCCAGACGCCGTCGGGCCTCAACAATATCGGGCAGCAGGCCGGCCAGAAACTCGATCAGGCGGCGAGCTACGTCGGCCAGCAGGTCGATGCCGCGAAGGCGACGGCGCAGCAGAACCTGGACGCGGCCGCATCCGGCCCGTCGATCAAGCTCGATCCGGGCGATCTCGCGTCGCAGGCGCAAGCCAATCTGCAGGGCGCGGCGAGCGCGACGAACGCGGCCGTCGCCAAGGCGATGAGCTCGACGGGCGCCGGGCTCGAGACGGCGGGACGCAAGCTCCAGCAATGGTCGAGCGAAACGTCGGCGAACTCGCAGTCGTCGTCCACCGACAGCGGCAGCGACGCGCAGAAACAGATGGACAAATGAGCCCGCGCTTGACCGGAACCGGTAAGTGTAACTATCATGGTTTCATATCGTCGATCGAGACGGTGCGTAAGTGCGCGTGCGTAACGCGCATCGGATGATCTACCGCTGTGAATACGAGTAGCCGGTTTGCCTTTGCGGTTCATGTGCTCGCGTTGCTGTCGTTGCAGCAGGGCGTGCCGTTGTCGTCGGAGATGATCGCGGGCAGCGTGAACACGAACCCCGTGCTGATCCGTCGGCTGCTCGCGATGCTGGCCGAAGCGGGGCTCACCACGTCGCAACTGGGCGCGGGCGGCGGCGCGCTGCTTGCGCGCGAGCCGCGCGACATTACGCTGCGCGACGTTTATCGCGCCGTCGACGATGCGCAACTGTTCGCGATGCATCGCGAGACGCCGAACCCGGCATGCATGGTCGGCCGCAACATTCAGACGGTGCTGACGGGCGTCATCGACGATGCGCAGCAGGCGCTCGAGTCGTCGCTCGCGTCGCGCACGCTGGCGGACGCGACAGCCGACGTCGTGCGCGCCGAACGTACGCGCGAACGCAAGCGAAAAGCCGCGAGCGGCTGAACAAAAGCCGAGCGCTGCAAACAAGGGGCCGAGCCCCGATTTTTTTAACGATATATGTAATCAACAAGGTTACATTTAAAGAAAGGACTATCGACATGAGCAAGACAGTGAAGATCGCGCTGTTCGGCGCAACGGGCATGATCGGCTCGCGCATTGCGGCGGAGGCGGCGCGTCGCGGGCATCAGGTGACGGCGTTTGCGCGCAATCCGGCGCGCGTGCCGGCGGACGTCGCGAACCTGAAGGCGGCGCAGGCCGACGTCACGGATGCGGCGAGCGTGGCGGCAGCGGCGCGTGGGCACGATGTCGTCGCGAGCGCGTATGCGCCGCCGATGGACGACGTTGCGCTGATCGGCAAGGCGACGCGCGCGCTGGTCGACGGCACGCGCGAAGCGGGCATCAGGCGTCTCGTCGTGGTGGGCGGCGCGGGCTCGCTGGAAGTCGCGCCCGGCAAGCAGCTCGTCGATAGCGAAGGCTTTCCGGAGGCCTACAAGGCAATCGCGCTCGCGCACCGCGACGCGCTGCCGATCCTGCGCGCGAGCGCTCTCGACTGGACCTTCTTCGCGCCCGCCGCGCTGATCGCGCCGGGTGAGCGTAAGGGCACGTTCCGCACGGGCGCGGGTTCGCTGATCGTCGACACGCAGGGCAACAGCAGCATTTCGGCGGAAGACTACGCGATCGCGTTCGTCGACGAACTGGAGCAGGGCCGTTTCGTTCATCAGCTCGCGACGGTCGGGTACTGAGGGCTTCGAAACATCCGCCGGCACGCGCGCGAACTGCACGCGGCGTGCCGGAGCGCGTCTGACGGCGTCGCGCAAGTGCACTAACATTCGGTTACGCATCTGGAAGGTTTCCCTCGACGACACCCGCTAAACTTGGCGTCTTTCCCGTTCCTGTCACGGATTGCCATGAAGTCATGCCTTGCGCGGCGTGAATCGCGGGCTGCGCCGTTATGCGGCGGGCTTCTGGCGATTGACGCCGTTTTTCGCTTTGTTTTCCGTATTTTGTCGCGCGAGCGCCTATCCGGCCTCATGTGCGATTTCACGCGCGATTTCACCCGCGATCGCCTTCGCTTGCGCTCGCTCGTGTATGCCGTCTGCGTATGGCTTGCGATCGCGAGCGCCGGCGTCGCGTTGCCGGGCGTAGCGCACGCTGCGGGCCCGGCCAGCGGCACGCCGATGATCCCCGCGCTGCAAAGCCTGATCAACAGTGCGACGGTGTCGTCGGCGGCGCCCGCGTCGAGCGCTTCGGCGGCGGATGCAGCGTCGGCGCCGTCGCCTGCGAGCCAGGCCGAGATGGCGAAATCGCTCGACAGCGTAATCACGACGCTCGACAACGACCGCCAGCGCACCGCACTCGTCGCACAACTGAAGAAACTGCGCGATGCAACGAAAAACGTCGCGCCCGCAGCGGCCGCACAACCGAGTCCCGGGTTGCTCGGCGCAATCGCGGCGGGCATCGCGTCGTTCGAATCGGACGTGCATCAGGGCCGCTCGCCGCTCAACTACTGGTCGGGCCGCTTCAACGCGGCGGCCAACGAAATCTATACGATCGTCACGAGCCAGGGGCGCGAGCACTTCGGCCGCCTGCTGCTGAACATGTTCGCGGTGCTGGCCGGCTGGGGCGCGTGCGCGGCGGGTCTCATCTACATTCAGCGCAGGGTGCATGAGCGGTTCGGCATCGTGGTGCGGCTCGATGCCAATCCGACCACGCGCGATCTGCTGATCTTCGCGCTGCGTCGCGTCGGACCGTGGATCATCGCATTCGTCGCCGCGCTGATGTTCGTGCGCGCGATGCCCAATTCGCTGGGCCGCACGATCGCGATGGTGATCGCGTATGCGATCGTCGCGGGCGCGGTGTTCTCGGCGATCTGCCTGATCATGTTTTCGCTGTTCGGTTCGGGCCATCGACGCGCGGCCGTGCGCCTGCTGATCGAACAGGCGCGCCGGCTGCTGTTCGTGATCGGCATCTGCAGCGCGCTCGGCGATGCCGCCGTCAACTACGACGTCGCGCATGAACTCGGCACGAATCTCGCCGCGCTGGTGTCGACGGTATCGAACATGACGGCGGCCGTGCTGACCGCGTATTTCGCGCTCGCGTTTCGCCGGCCCGTCGCGCATCTGATCCGCAACCGCGCGTACGAACAGCGGCACGACCACAAGGCAGCGACCGACGCATTCGACGTGCTCGCGTCGCTGTGGCACGTGCCGATGCTCGTGCTCGCGACGGCATCGGTGATCGCGACGATCGGCGGCATCGGCAGCGGCGAGAACGTGCTGCAGATTTCCGTCGTGACGGCGCTGCTGCTCGTGCTGGCGTTTTTCCTGTCGGCGATCGTGCTGCGCGTGACGCGGCCGCGCAGTGCGCGCCGCCGTCGGCGCTCGCCGTATCTGACGCGGCTGTTGCGCTTCGTCGGCACGTTGCTGACGCTCTTCGTCTGGCTCGCGTATTTCGAGTTCGCGTCGCGCCTGTGGGACGTATCGCTCGCGCAGATCGTCGAGGAGAGCGTGACCGCGCGCGGCATCGCGCACGCGCTGACGGCGATCCTGATCACGCTGTTCGTGTCGTGGCTCGTGTGGATTCTGATCGACACGGCGATTCAGGAAGCCGTCAATCCGAGCAGTCCGCGAAACAGGTCGAAAAATCCGAGCATGCGCGCGCGAACGATGCTGCCGCTCGTGCGCAACGTGCTGTTCGTGACGATCCTGACGATCGCGGGCATCGTCACGGCGGCCAATCTCGGCATCAACGTGACGCCGCTGCTCGCGGGCGCGGGCGTGATCGGTCTCGCGATCGGCTTCGGCGCACAGTCGCTGGTGAGCGATCTGATTACGGGCCTCTTCATCATCATCGAGGACACGATTTCGGTCGGCGACTGGATCGACATCGACGGCGGCCATGCGGGCACCGTCGAGTATCTGTCGATCCGCACGGTGCGGCTGCGCGACGGCCAGGGCGCGATTCACGCGATTCCGTTTTCACAGATCAAGATCGTGAAGAACCTGTCGCGCGATTTCGCGTATGCGGTGTTCGAGGTGCGCGTGCCGTTCTCGGCGGACGTCGATCAGGTGACGCAGCTGATACGCGCGGTCGGCGCGGATCTGATGGCCGATTTCCGCTACCGGCGCGAGATGCTCGGGCCCGTCGAAGTGTGGGGCCTGGACCGTTTCGATCCGAACTGGATGGTGGTCAAAGGGCAGATCAAGACGCGGCCGCTGCAGCAATGGAGCGTCGCGCGCGCGTTCAATCTGCGCGTCAAGCGCAAGATGGACGAGGCGGGTATCGAGATTCCCGTGCCGCAGATGCGCATTCATTCGTCGCGCGACGATGCCGAAGGCGAGGCGCTGATGAACGAAGAGGCCGTGCGGCATGCGGCTCGCGAGCGCGAAGCCGCGACGGGCACGACGACGCCGTTCAGACCGAAGCAGACGGGCGCGATGGCACCCGCGCGCGACGTGTCGCATGAGCCACGGCCGGCGCCGCCGTCGACGGGACAAACGGAGGTCGTGCCGCCGCAGATTCCGACAGCGGGCGACGGCGGTAAGACTTGAGCGGAGAGTCGAGGCTGACGAACGAAGGAAGGAAAGGCGTCACGCGTGACGCCTTTCTTTTCGACAGTGTATGGACGGGAGAAGCAGCGCGCGGACTTCAGGCGGGAAGAGCCTGTGCGCTGTCGGCGATGCGCACGATGTCGTTCACGTGGCTCGCGATCCGTTCGCCGGGCACGCCATAGATGTGCAGCGAGACGGCGGCTGTGCCGCTGCGATTGCCGAGCCGATGGATGCCCGTGCGTCCCGCGCGCGTGAACGATACCGCGCCCGGCTTGCGCGACTGGTCGCGCAATGGCGTCGCGCACTCGCTGGCCGGGTTCCATTCGTAGACGGTCTCCGTCAACGTGCCGTCGATCACCGCATATCCGCACCACGTGTGATGCGCGTGAATCGGGCTTGCCTGGCCGGGCATCCAGACGAGCGCCGCTATCGCATAGCGGCCGAGCGGGTCGGCGGCGAGCAGATGCCGCCGATAACCATTGGCTGCGCCTTCGCGCTGCGCATCGGTGAGCAGCGCGGGATCGGCGGCGGCTTCCGCGAGGGCCGCGCGCACGCCGCGTGCGAAACTTGCGCGCAGCGACGGATCTTGCGCGTCGTCGCACGTGTCGAAGGCTGCATCGACGGCCGCGCACAGACGCGCGATCGCGCAATCGGGCAATGCCGCCTGAGCGAACGATGCGGGCATGGATTGTGTCAGCGAGCGGTCGAGCGTGCTCAAGCCGGTTGTGTGGTTCATGAAAGGCTCCGCGGACGTTGTTTTTAGAGAACGCTACTGCCCACATTTATACCGATTTGCGCGGAGAAAGAGTTTTCATATAATTCCCTCGTTTTGACGAGAAATAGAATAATTTTCTATCCAGGTGCAAAGATGGGAATGGACATCATTGATCGGCGGCTGCTCGAACTGCTCCAGGAAGATGCGACGATGCCGATCGCGGAACTCGCGGCCCGGGTGAACCTGTCCCAGACGCCGTGCTGGAAGCGGGTGCAGCGACTCAAGGAAGCAGGGGTGATCCGCGCACAGGTCGCGCTGTGCGATCCGCGCAAGCTGGGGGTCGGCACGACGGTGTTCGTCGCGGTGCGCACGAACCAGCACACCGAGGCCTGGGCGCAAACCTTCACGCGCGCGGTGCAGGATATTCCCGAAGTGGTCGAGGTCTATCGGATGAGCGGCGAGACCGACTACCTGCTGCGCGTCGTCGTCTCGGATATCGACGATTACGACCGCGTCTATAAACAGTTGATCCGCGCGGTGCCGCTCTACGACGTGAGTTCGAGCTTCGCGATGGAGCAGATCAAGTATTCGACGGCGCTGCCGGTGCGTGCTGCCGTGGTCGCCGATGGGCGTTGATTCATCGGGCATCACGCTTGCGCATCGGTCGGTGGCGCAGTGGGCGCGCGCGGCGGACCGCAAGCCGCGCGCAAGGTGCTTCGTCGTAGAATGCCCGCTTCGTCGAATCAACCAGCAAGCAGAGCCAGACTCATGAACGATCCGCGCAAGAAAAACTCGACGCTTGGCATTGCCGTGTTCATCGTCGTCGTCGTGTTGCTCGTGATCGCGACGATTCTTTACAACGCGATCTCCGAAAAGCACGAGTACGAGCGCGACAATCACTCCAGTTCGTCGACGTCCGCGCTGTCGGCGGCGGCGTCCGCCGTGGATGCCGCCAAGGGCGCATCGCAGTAAAGGTCGCGCCCCGGGCTTGCTACCCCGGGGCTTGCAACCGGAATCGCAACCCGCCTCGCAACAAGCGACGCAACAAGCAACGATGCAAACGGCGTCAGTTTTCGGGCAACCGGATCACGCTCGCGTCCTTGCGGATCAGAAACGACGCCGCCAGCATCTGCTTGCACTGATGCGCGAGCAGTTTCAGTTCGTGTATGGCATCGCCGGAATAGTCGGGCGCGCGCTCCGCTTCGACGACCATCGTATCGAGCTCACGCGTCAACTGCTTCGAGATGTCGGCCTGATCGGCGGGCGGCGCGCTGCCTTCTTCCGCTTGCGTGAGGTTATCGCGGATCACCGTCAGCGCGCGTTGCAGCGGCTGATGCGACGTGCCGCCCATCTGCTGCGACGACGTTCGCAGCAACGGCGCGGCCGCCGTGATCTGCGATGCGAGCACGTGTGAGCGCACGAGCAGATCGTTCAGTTCCGGCACGAACTTCTGCGCCGATTTGGGCTCCAGCATCATCCGCTGGAACGCCTGGCCGAGATTGGCGAAGGCGACGTGTACGTTCTTGCGCGCGAGCCGATAACGATAGTCGCGATCGAGTGCGCTCGCTGCCGCTGCGGCCGCTGGCGTCGGCGCCGACGATTTTGCTGCTGTCGCCGAAGTCGCGCTTGCCGGTGCGGCGTTGGGTCCCGCGCTTGGCGTCGGCATGGGCGATTGAGCCGTCGCTGCCGCCGCTGCCGCCGCTGCCGTCGATATTGCATCGGCTTGCGCTGCATTCACCGGCGCCTCATTCAGCGGCCCACCACTCACCGACGCACCACTCACCGGCGCACCACCTGCCGCGACTTCCGCCATCGCCACAGCGGGCGCGAGCGCTGCCGCTTCCGTCAGCGCGGCGGGCGCGGCGACGGCGGCGGCCGGCTTGCCGCTCCACCACCAGCTCGCTTCCAGATAGCTGCGCATCGCCGCGATCATGTTGTTCACGAGCTTGCCCATCAGCCGGTACTCCCAATACGGGAACAGATGGCTTGCCGCGATTGCGATCGCGCAGCCGACGACGGTATCGATCGCCCGCTCGCCGATGATGTGCAGGCTGCCCGGCGCGAGGAGATGGAACATCAAGAGCACATACGACGACGTGAACACGACGCTCGCCGTGTAGTTGAAGAGCAGCAGGCTGTAGCTCATCACCATCGACGCGAACATCACGACGAGCAGGATATGCGGCTCCTTTACGCTGAAGATGAGCGCGATGCTCGCCGCGCAGCCGATCAGCGTGCCGACGATACGCTGCCCGTTGCGCTGCTTGGTGAGTGAGTAGCCCGGCTTCAGGATGATGACGGTTGTCATCACGATCCAGTACGCGTTCGTGAGCGGCAAAAGGCGCCCGAGCCAGAAGCCGATGGCCACGGCGATCGTCACGCGTAGCGCGTGCCGGAAGCTGGGCGACGCCATCGTCAGATTCGAGAAGATCGAGCCGAATGGCACGCGCCGGCTCGACACGAAACGCGTGAGCGCCTGGTCGATGCGCAGCTCGGTTTCCGTCGCGCTTTCCTCGTTCGCGAGGTTCTTGCGCATCTTGTCGATCAGACGCGTCGCGCTCCAGATGCGCCGGAACGTAGCGGAGACAGCCGAATAGGCCTCCGGGTTCTTCGCGGGCAGATCCTGCTTGCGCATCAGCTCGATTTCATATTCGATCGCGCGCAGTTCCGCCTTTACGCTGATCCGCGCGCGCGGCGGCTCGTTCTGCAGCACGGCGAGGCCGATGTCCTCGAGATCGGACGCGGCCTTGCGAATCAGATCGCGATAGAAGATCAGCAGATCCGAGCCGCCGAACGTATTGCGCACGAGCGGGTAGTCGGTATGCGCGCCGACAAACTGCTCGTGCAGATCGACGATATGGATGAACAGATTGAAGAGCGTCGCGCGGCGCGGCTCGAGCCGGCCGCTCCTGAGCTTGGGCAGATTGCGCAGCACGATGTCGCGCGCGGCGTCCTGCATCGCGACGGCATCGATCTGCTTCGCGACGAGGTTGCGATAGCACTCGTCGAGGTCGTTGTCGAGATCGTAGAAGTTCGCGCGGGCGAGCAGATAGTCGGCGAGCGCGAACACGCTTTCGGCGAGCGCCTGCTGCTCGATCCGGTACATCATCCAGTGGCTCACGAGCGTCGACCAGTACGTGAACCACAGGCCGCCCACGAGTATCCACGACGCGTTGACGAGCGCCTGCAACGGCGTGAAATGCTCTTCGAGCGTCATGATCATCATGAAGAGCGTCGCGAAGCTGATCTGCGGCCAACGGTTGCCATAGACGACGATCAGCGACAGCACGAACGTGAGCGGCACGACGGTGCACCACAGCGCGATCGAACTGACGGTGGCGAGCCCCGTGGCGAGCGCGGCCAGAAAGCCGATCACGCTGCACGCGAGCATCTCGTTGTGCTTGTACTTGAGCGGACCGGGCATGTCGACGACACATGCGCCGAGCGCGCCCGTCGCGATCGTGAAGCCGAGTTCCCGGTTGTGAAAGACAATCAGGCAAAGGACGGCCGGCAGCGAAACGCCGACCGCAATGCGCAAGCCGCCGTAGAAGTACTGGCTATACAGAAACTTTTTGATTTCGACTGAATAGCGCATCGACTGCCTGATGTCTCGTGTCCGAATGTTGATTGAGGCAGATGAGGACGAGCCTCACGGGCTTCATCCGAGCCCGAACTGCCGTCGAGTCTAACTGATTTGCCCACGCCCGGACCATCGTCCGAACGGCCAGGTTTCGTTGCGTCCGATGCCTTTGCTATGCTGTCGGCTCTTCCATACATGGGCTGCACGCGAGCGCGCAGCCGCTTCTTCGCACAGGCTTTATGCTCCAGCTTTTCTATTCGAACCGGTACGATGTGCTCGTCGATGCGCTGCTCGACGGACTCGCCCAGGCGCCGTCGAGTCCGTGGACCGCGCAGCCTGTGATCGTGCCGAGCGCGGCCGTGCGGCGGCGGCTCGAACTGGACATTGCCGCGCGTCAGGGCGTGTGCGCGAACATCGATTTCGGCTATCTCGCGCAATGGCTGTGGACGCAGATCGGCGGCGTGATCAAGAAGGTGCCGGAGCGTTCGCCTTTTGCACCTGACCGGCTCGTGTGGCGCTGCTATCGCTTGCTCGGCGACGCGGATGAAGCGCGTCCGTGGAACGCGTCGCCGCGTCTGCGCAGCTATCTCGACGCCGCCGATGCGCCAATGCGTTACGAGCTCGCGCGCCGCGTCGCGACGGTGCTCGATCACTATCTGACCTATCGCCCCGAGTGGCTGCTGCAATGGCAGAAGGGCGGCTCGATCTTCGCGAGCGGCGCGGCCGACGATACGGGCCCGCGCCTCGTCGGCGCGAGTGCCGCTGCACGCGAAGACGAGCGCTGGCAGGCCGCGCTGTGGCGCTCGCTGCTCGGCGAAGTGTCGGACGGCGCGCCTTCCGCCGATGCCGCCACGCCGCCCGCGTATCGCTTCCTCGACGAAGTGCGCTCGCTCGATCTCGAAGCGATTGCGAACGCCGACTGGCCCGAGTCCGTCAGCGTGTTCGCGCTGCCGACCATGCCGCCGCTGCACATCGCGTTGCTGCGCGAGCTGTCGCGCTGGATCGACGTGCGGCTGTACGCGATGAATCCATGCCGCGAGTTCTGGTTCGATATCGTCAGCGAAGGTCGCATGCAGGCGCTCGACGTTGCGGGCGAGCTCGACTATCAGGAGGTCGGTCATCCGCTGCTCGCGGAATGGGGACGGCAGACGCAGGCGCAACTGCACATGCTGCACGAGCTGACCGAGAGCGCGGCATCGGGTGAGGCTTCGTATTTCGCGGAAAACGCGGCGCCCACGTGGCTCGCCGCCGTGCAGAACGGCATGCTCGATCTGCGCGGTGAGCGCGATCTCGATCTGAAGCCGCAGGAGCGCGGCATCGAAGTGCATGTGTGCCATAGCCTCGCGCGGCAGCTCGAGGTACTGCACGACCGGCTGCTTGGCTGGTTCGACGAGTTCGACGACCTGCAGCCGTCGGACGTGCTCGTCACGTTCCCCGATCTCGGCGCAGCCGGGCCGCTGATCGATGCCGTATTCGGCACGGCGCCCACGGGAGACACACGGCGCATTCCGTATCGCGTCACCGGCTTGCCGCCTTCGCAGGCGAACCCCGTTGCGCGCGTGCTGCTCGACTGGCTCGCGCTGCCCGAACGCAATGTCGGCGCGCCGGAGCTGATCGAATGGCTGCGCGTCGATGCGATCGCCGCGCGCTACGGCATCGACGCGGCGGCGCTCGAAGACGTTCAGGAATGGCTCGCGGCAGCAGGCGCGCGGCGCGGCCTCGCGCCCGTTACGCCCGCCGACAGCGCCGTGCCCGTCGCGCGCCACACGTTTGCCGACGCGCTCACGCGGCTCTTTCTCGGCTACGCGATGCCCGAAGGCGGCGAGCCGGTGGATGCATGGCTGCCCGTCGAAGGCGCGGATGGCTCCGATGCGGAACTCCTCGGGCGTCTCGCGAGCTTCGTCGACGACGTCGACGCGTTCGCGCGCCGTTGCGCCGACGACATGACGCCCGCCGAGTGGACGCAGCTTTTGCTCGAATTGCTCGGCCGCTGCTTCGATGGCGGCGTCGACTTTGCGGATACCCTGGCCACCGTCCGCGACGCAATCGACAAGATGAGCGAAGCGATGCGCGCGGGTGCCGGTGGCATCGCGCTGCCAGCGGCCGTCGTGCGCACCGCGCTGTCCGAAGCGCTCGACGACCCGGCGCGCGGCGGCGTTCCGTGGGGCAGCGTGACGTTCTCGTCGTTGACGAGTCTGCGCGGCTTGCCGTTCAGGATCGTCTGCATGCTGGGCATGGACGACGGCGTGTTGCCGAGTCTCGCGCGCGCCGATGAATTCGACCTGATGGCCGAGTTCGGCAAGGCGGGCGACCGGCAGCGCCGCGACGACGAGCGCAATCTGTTTCTCGATCTGCTGCTCGCCGCGCAAGACCGTTTGCTGATCGCGTACACGGGGCGAAGCATTCGCGACAACGCGCCGCTGCCGCCCGCTGCGCTCGTCGATGAACTGCTCGATCACCTCGCGCGCGTTTCGTGCGAAGAGGATGCATCGCCTGCCGACCTCGACGCGGCGCGCCGTGCGTTCATCGTCGATCATCCGTTGCAGCCGTTCGCATCCGAGTACTTCGATGCGAAGAACAGTGCGGAGAGCGGCTTGTTCACGTACGACCCCGACCGCGCGGAACTGGCCGCGTTGCTGGCCGCGCCGGCACGTGATGCGACGCCGCCGTTCTTCGCTGCGCCGCTGCCCGCCGAGCCGGACGAACGCAACCAGACTGTCGCGTTCGACGATTTTCAGCGCTTCTGGCGGCATCCGGCGCGCGCGCTGTTGCGCGACCGGCTTGGCATTGTGCTCTCCAATGCGCAAGGCGAACTGCTCGACATGGAGCCGTTCGAACTCGACTTCGCGGGCCGCGATGCGCTCGCCGAACGGCTGCTGCCCGCGCTGCTCGACGCGACTGCCGGCGACGATGCATTGGCGCGCGTGCGCCGGGTCGCCGAAGCGAGTCCCGAACTGCCCGGCGGTGCGACGGGCGCCGTATGGCGCGCGCGCGAGCTGTCAGGGTTGCGGGGGCTCGCGGAGCGCGTGCGGCGCGAAGTGGCGTCGGGTGTCACGCGCTTGCCGTTCGCGCTCGACATCGACGCGCGCTGGCCCGACACGGGCGACGTCGCGCTCTTCAGCGCATTCGACGCGCCGCTGCGCGAACGCTCGGAAGGTCCTCTGCAGCTGCAAGGCACGCTCAATCTGTTGACTGAAACGGGGCAAGTCATTTTCCGTTACGCAAGACCCAGCGCACGCGACTATCTGGCCGCGTGGCTCTCTCATCTCGTCTATTGCGCGGCGTTGCCCGAGGGCCCGCGGCGCACCGTGTGGCACGCGAGCGGCGAGTCGTTCGAACTCGCGCCCGTCGAGAAGCCGCTCGATCAGCTTGCGCCGCTCGCCGCGCTATACCGGGCAGGGCGCGCGTTTCCGCTGCGCTTCTTTCCGAAGAGCGCGTGGGCGAAGATCAGCGACAGCGACTCCGTCGCGCAGAACGCGTGGGCGAGCGACCGGGTACGCGCCGAATCCGACGATGCCGCGTTGCGCATCGCGTTTCGGGGCACGCCGCTGACGCTCGACGAACCGTTCGGCACGCTGGCGTCGGTCGTCTTCAAGCCGCTGGTCGCGCATCTGAGGAGCGCATCATGAGCGGCGCAGCCTGGATGCATGCGCCTGCGGCGCAAGAGCTCGATGTATTCGCTTGCGATCTCGACGGCGTCAACCAGATCGAGGCGTCGGCGGGCACGGGTAAGACATGGAACATTTGCGCGCTCTACGTGCGGTTGTTGCTGGAGAAGAACCTGAGCGCCGATCAGATTCTCGTCGTGACCTTTACGAAGGCCGCAACGGCGGAACTGCACGAGCGCATTCGAGGCCGTCTCGCCGAAGTGCAGCGCGCGATCGAAACAGGCGACGACGGCGGCGACCCGTTCATCGCGCGGCTTTTCGAAACGACGCTTTCCGAAGCGCGCGGCGTCGATCTCGAAGCGGCCGCAAAGGTCGTGCGCCGCGCGCTGCGCACCTTCGATCAGGCCGCGATTCACACGATTCACGCGTTCTGCCAGCGCGCGTTGCAGGAAGCGCCGTTTGCCGCCGCGATGCCGTTTGCGTTCGAGATGGAAGCCGACGATGCCGCGTTGCGTTTCGAACTCGCTGCCGATTTCTGGCGCGAGCAGGTCGAACCCGTCGCTGCGGCGCATCCTTCGTTCGCGGCCTGGCTCGTCGAGCGGCGCGCGGGCCCCGCGTCGTTCGATGAACAGCTTGCGCGGCGTCTGAAGAAGCCGCTCGCGCAACTGCGCTGGGGCCAGACAGACGATATCGACGAGCCCGAAACGGACGCGTCGGATGGTGCGCGCGAGCGCTTCGACGCAGCGTGGGCGATGTGGCGCGACGAGCGTGACAACGTCGTGCGTCTGCTCGATGGGGCGCAGGCGCGTCTGAAACAGACGTCGCACAAGCCCGACGCCATCGCCGCTGCGATTGGCGCGTGGAACGACTACTTCGCGCAGGACGACTGTCACGCCGCGCCGCCGAAAGCCGCGCTGAAGCTGACGGCCAGCGCGCTGGCGAAGGGCACGAAGAAAGATTTCGAGCCGCCCGCGCATCCGTTCTTCGCCACCGCCGACGAACTCGAGGCCGCCGCCGTCGCAGCCGAAGCGGCGCAGCATGCGCGCTGGCTTCGCCTCGTGCAGAAGTGGCTCGACTACGCGCCGCACGAGCTGGCGGCTCGAAAGCGCACGCGGCGGGTGGTGTCATTCGACGATCTGCTGTCGAACCTGCATCGCGCGCTTGCCACGCACGTCTGGCTCGCGGACGCGTTGCGCTCGCGCTATCCCGCTGCGTTGATCGACGAGTTCCAGGATACCGACCCGTTGCAGTTCGCGATCTTCAATCGCATCTTTGCGCCTGCGGGACCGCTCTTTCTCGTCGGCGATCCGAAGCAGGCGATCTACAGTTTTCGCGCGGCCGACCTGCACACGTATCTCGCGGCGCGCGCCGAGGCATCGGCGCGCTATACGCTCGCCGTCAACCAGCGTTCGACGGCGCCCATCGTCGACGCGTGCAATCGCTTCTTCGAAGCGAACCCGCAGGCTTTCGTGCTCGAAGGGCTCGACTATCACCCGGTGCGCGCGGGCGAGCGTCAGCGGCCGCCGTTCGTCGACCGCGCCGGACCCGATGACGGCGATTTCCGCGTCTGGATGCTGCCGCCCGGCGCCGCCGCACGGACCAAGCGCGACGCGCAGCGCGCGGCGAGCGAGGCGTGCGCGGCGGAGATCGTGCGTCTGTTGCGCGGCGCGCGCGATGGCAGTGTGACGATCGGCGACAAGCCGCTCGCGCCCGGCAATATCGCGGTGCTCGTGCAGACGCACAAGCAGGGTAGTCAGATCAAGCGCGAGTTGTCCGCGTGGGGCGTGGGTAGCGTGGAACTGGCGCAGGCATCCGTGTTCGAATCGCTCGACGCCGAGCAGATCGAACGCGTGCTGGCCGCCGTCGATACGCCCGGCGACTTGCGCCGCCTGCGCGCCGCGCTCGCGACGGACTGGTTCGGGCTCGACGCCGCGTCGCTGTGGCGACTCGAGCATCTCGACGACAGTGCGTCCGCCTCGGGCGGTGCCGCGCAATCCATCGATGCGATGAGCTGGGTCGAGCGCTTTTCACGCTACCGGATGTTGTGGCACGAGCGCGGCTTCGCCGTGATGTGGCGCACGCTGATGCGTGAACTGAACGTCGCGCAGCGCGTCGTCGCGGGTGTGGAAGGCGAGCGGCGGCTCACCAACGTCAACCATCTCGCCGAACTCGTGCAGGCGCGCGCCGCGACCCAGCCGGGCATCGCGCCAACGCTGCGCTGGCTGGCCGCCCAACGTGCGGGCGGC
This sequence comes from Paraburkholderia phymatum, assembly GCF_038900715.1. GTDB lineage: Bacteria > Pseudomonadota > Gammaproteobacteria > Burkholderiales > Burkholderiaceae > Paraburkholderia > Paraburkholderia phymatum_A. The sequence goes on from NZ_JAYMRZ010000009.1 coordinate 170,904, forward strand.
GCAGGGGGCGGCGAGGAGGCGCAATTGCGGCTCGAATCGGATCGCAATCTTGTGCAGATCGTCACTGTTCACAAGTCGAAGGGTCTCGAATACGCGGTCGTGTTCTGTCCGTTTCTCAACGACGGCGGCATGCGCGAGCCGCCGTCTTCGGGCTTGCCCGATGCGCGCGAATATCACGACGACGACGGCGCGGCCGTGCTTCACTACGGCTGCGACGACGAGCAGAAGGACTACGCGAGCCGACAGGCCACGCGCGAGCAGGCGGCCGAGCGCGCGCGCCTCGTCTATGTCGCGTTGACGCGCGCTGTGTATCGCTGCTACCTGGTGGCGGGCACGTATCTGTCGCATAACTCGGTGAAGGAATCGGCGCGCAGCGTGTTGAACTGGCTGGTCGCGGGCAGTGGACGCGATTTCGACGAATGGCTGGCGAAGCCACTCGACGAAAGCGCGATCTATCAGCGTTGGCAGGCGCTCGCGGGCGGGTCGGTCGCCGTCGGCGCGCTGCCCGCCGTCGCGCGCCGTGTGCCGCTGGAAAGCATCGCCGACGGCACTGCGCTGATGCGCGCGCGCACGAACCGGCGCACGCTGCGCGACGCGTGGCGCATGGCAAGTTTCAGCTCGCTGATCGCGGCCGGTTCGCGCGCCGAAGAAACGACGTCGGCGAACGACGAGGCGCGTCCCGATCACGACGAACTGGCCGATGTTCCGGCGCCGCTGCACGCAAGCGCATTCGATGCCGCACCGGCCCCCGTCGAACTCGCGCCCGACGATATCCTCGCGTTTCCGCGCGGCGCGGCGGCAGGCGAATGTCTGCACCGCATGTTCGAACTCGCGGATTTCTCCGATCGCAGCACATGGGCGTATGCGATCGAACGCGCGCTGCACGAGCGGCCCGCGCCCGCCACGCCCGAGCTTGCGCAACGGCTGCCGGCGATGATGCATCGTCTGCTTGGCGACGTCGTGAGCACGGACCTCGTGCCGGGCATGACGCTCGCGGCGCTCGATCCGAAGCGCCGGCTCAACGAACTGGAGTTTCTGTTTTCGGCGGCATCGCTGGATTTTCCGGCGCTGCGCGCGCTGCTTTCTGAGCACGGCTTCCCCGACGTCGCGCTGGAGCCCGGCACGCTGCGCGGCTACGTGAAGGGGTTCATCGACATGATCGTCGAGCATCAGGGGCGCTACTGGGTGATCGACTGGAAGTCGAACCATCTCGGCGATACGCGCGAGGACTACGCCGCCGCGCCGCTCGACGAAGCGATGACGAGTCACGCCTATCACCTGCAGGCGCTGCTTTATGTCGTCGCGCTGCATCGGTATCTGCGCGTGCGGCTCGCCGGCTATGAGTACGACAGGCATATCGGCGGCTATCTGTATCTCTTCGTGCGCGGCGTGCGACCGTCGTGGCGCGGCGCGGACCACGCGGCGGGCGTACATGCGCGACGGCCGGAGTACGCGCTCGTCGCCGCGCTCGACGCATTGATGGACGGAGGCACGGCATGAGCACATTCGATCAGCCATTGCCCGACGTCGAAGTGAACGTGCCCGCGCCCGCGGATTTCAGCACGGCGCTCGCCGAAGGTTTTGCACGGCGGGTGAGCGCGCTCGCGCAGCGCGGTCGCGCGTCGGCGGACGGCGTGCGCTGGGCCGCGCGCGCCGCATTCGCCGCGAGCCGCGCGACGTCGGAAGGCCACGTGTGCGTGTCGCTCGATGAACTTGCGCGGCGCTACGATGCAAACGCCGACGATGTGCGCGCCGCGCTGCTCGCAAGCGGTGTCGCAAGCGACGGCAAGGAGACGGCGCAGGCGTTGCGGCCGCTCGTCGTCGATGGGCAAGGGCGGCTTTATCTCGCGCGTTACTACGATTACGAGCGGCGGCTCGCGCAGTCGCTCGTCGGCCATGCGCGCGCGCCGCGCGGCGAAGCGCAACAGGCCGATCCCGTTTCGCGCAGCGCGTCGCCGCACGCGTTGCGCGAAAGGCTGCTGCGCTATTTCGGAGAGCCCCGGGACGACGAGATCGACTGGCAACGCGTGGCCGCCGTGATGGCGCTGTCCGGGCGGCTCACGATCGTCAGCGGCGGGCCGGGAACCGGCAAGACCACGACCGTCGTCGGCGTGCTTGCGTGCCTGCTGGATGCGCGCGCCGATCTGCGCATCGCGCTCGCCGCGCCGACGGGCAAAGCCGCGCAACGGATGCAGGAAGCGTTGCTCGCGCGCGCCGGCTCGTTGCCGCCTGAACTCGCCGTGCGTCTGCCGCAAACGTCGTTCACGCTGCATCGCTTGCTGGGCACGGGGCCGGACGGGCGCTTCAGGCATCATCGCGACAACCCGCTGCCTTATGACGTGATCGTGATCGACGAGGCGTCGATGATCGACGTCGCGATGGCCACGCATCTGTTCGATGCGCTCGCACACGACACGCATCTCGTGATGCTCGGCGACAAGGATCAGCTGGCGGCTGTCGAAGCGGGTGCCGTATTCGCCGAGCTGAGCGCGCAGCCGGCGTTCAGCGACGCAGGCGTCGGCGCGATTGCGACAGCGCTGGGCATCGACCAAGACCGGTTGCGCGTGGCGTTGTCCAGCGCCAGTCGCGATACGCAGCGCAGCGAGGCGCCGCCGTTCGCCGACGATCTGTTCGCCGCGCCGTCGGACGCAACGAGCGACGCGCAATCGCGGCCCGCGCCGCTGGCCGACTGCGTCGTCTGGCTGGAGCGCAACTATCGCTTCGGGCTGGAGTCGGCGATCGGCCGGCTGTCCGTCGCGATCCGGCGCGGTGACGCGCAGGCCGCGCTCGACGTGCTGGAGACCGATCCCGTTGCGCATCGCGCGGCGGCATTGCACGTGGATGCGGAACCCGCGCCTTCGGAGCGCACGATCCAGCGGCTTGCCGCCGGTTTCGCGCCGTATGCAGACGCGCTGGCCGCGACGCTTGGCGAAGCGGCATCCGGCACGGCGCCGCAGCCGCTTGCGCTGTTCGACGCCCTCAACCGCTTTCGCATTTTGTGCGCGACGCGCCTCGGGGCGCGCGGCGTCGATCAGATGAATGCCGCGATGGCGGCGCAGGTGCGCCGTGCCGCGCGCGTGCCGCTGACGGCGGGCGCGCAGTGGTTCGCAGGCCGTCCGATCATGGTCACGCGCAACGACTACGCGCTGGGTCTCTTCAATGGCGATATCGGCATCGCGCTGCCGGGCGCGGACGGCTCGCTGCGCGTGCACTTCCGTGGCGCGGACGGCAGCTTGCGCGCAGTGTCGCCCGCTGCGTTGCCGCCGCACGATACCGCGTTCGCGCTGACGGTTCACAAGTCGCAGGGATCGGAGTTCGATCATGCGGTGCTGATGCTGCCGTCGACGTTCAGCCGCGTGCTATCGCGGGAGCTCGTCTATACGGCGATCACGCGGGCGCGCGAGCGGGTCGAGGTGATCGGCTCGCGGGCGGTGCTGACGCGCGCAATCGCGACGCCGACGCAGCGTGACTCGGGCCTCGCTGCGCGGATCGCCGAAGCGGCGCAAGAAGGCGGTTGCTGATTCGAGACGAGGAAGGCGCGCGGAATACGGGGAGCGCGCCAGGAAGACGTGGAAGGCGGGAGGCAGACGAGAAGGCGGCGAAGCAAATTAGGAAGCCGCGAGGAAAACGGGGAAGCCGCGAAGCGAACGAGGAAGCCGCGAGGCGAACGAGGAAGGTGCGAGGCGAACGGGGAGGTGCGAAGCGAACGGGAAAGCCGCGAGGCAAACGGGAAAGCGCGAGGCAAACGGGGAAAGCGCGAGGAAAACGGGGAAGCCGCGAGGCGAACGAGGAAGGTGCGAGGCGAACGAGGAAGGTGCGAGGCGAACGAGGAAGGTGCGAGGCGAACGGGGAGGTGCGAAGCGAACGGGAAAGCCGCGAGGCAAACGGGAAAGCGCGAGGCAAACGGGGAAAGCGCGAGGCAAACGGGGAAAGCGCGAGGCAAACGGGGAAAGCGCGAGGCAAACGGGGAAAGCGCGAGGCAAACGGGGAAAGCGCGAGGCAAACGGGGAAAGCGCGAGGCAAACGAGAAAAGCGCGAGGCAAACCAAGAAGCCGCGAAGCAAATAACGCGTGCAGCAGACGGCCGCTCAGTTCGCGGCCGTCCCGCGCGACGCTTGTGCTTCGGATTCCGGCGCCTGGCCGACAAGGTCGCGCATCGTGCGCCGATACCAGAACGTCCAGACCATCAGGCCGCCGAAAATCCCATAGCCGACCACGGGCGACACCACCAGCACCCGCTCGATCGGCCAGTGCCACGCCATCCAGATGCGCAGCGAGGTTTCGGTGATGAGGCCGACGCCCCATGTGACAGTCAGCACACGCAGCGCGCGAGCGAAAGCGGGCCGCTCGCGCCACAGCATGTCGACGTGCGCGGCGCCGTTCGTCATTTCGCGGGCGACGAAGGCGCGTGTCAGGTAGAAAATGATCGGCCGGCGCAGCAGCAGCGACAGCAGGAACGCTGCGCCGATCGCGCCCGATACCAGCGACTCGCGCATCAGCAGCACGCGCGAATCGCCGCCGAGCGCCATCGCGCCGATCGACAGCACGATGCCGAGCAGCACCATCAGGGCAAGCGCATCGACGCGTCGAAAGCGCACGAGCTCGATGACGCTCCAGATCACGGGCGGCGCGGCGGATGCGATCAGGCCACCCGTCTCGCCCCAGTACGGCTGCGCGAGGCGATACGTGACCCAGGGCAACAGCAGGTTGACCACCAGTTCCAGCACCTGCGCGGGGCGCATCTTCATCACGATGATTGGCCTATGAGCTAGAGACGTCAGTATTGGCGAGATCGGCGAATTGAAGCAAATGCGTCGCGCATACTGCGAGCGTTCATGCCGTGCGGCACATGCGAGTCGTCTGATACAGCATAGCCGGTACACGATACAGCATAGCCCGTACACTTGTTTTGCATCGTCCGACCATTTGACATGACTTCACGCTATCCGATCCCGCCGAACGAAATCGAACTGACGGCCGTGCGCGCGCAAGGCGCGGGCGGGCAGAACGTCAACAAGGTGTCGAGCGCGATCCATCTGCGCTTCGACGTGCGCGCGTCGTCGCTGCCCGACGTGCTGAAGATGCGTCTGCTTGCGTTGCAGGATCATCGGCTGACACGCGATGGCGTCGTCATCATCAAGGCACAGGAATACCGGACCCAGGAATTGAACCGCGCGGCGGCGCTCGCGCGGCTCGATGCGCTGATCGACAGCGTCAGCGTCACCCGCAAGGCGCGCGTCGCGACGCGTCCGACGCGCGCATCGAAGGAGCGCCGGCTCGAAAGCAAGGCGAAGCGCGGCGATGTAAAGGCGGCAAGGCGGCGCATCGAGCACGAGTAGCACACATGCGGCGCATGGCCCGCGGCGCGCAAGTCGCGCGCGGCGAGTGTCTCCGTTGAAAACCGAGTGGTGGAAGCGGCCGATCCTTCAGACAGGACTCGCCTTGCGCAGCTCGGGCAGAAAGTCGACGCAGAACACGCGCGTGACGCCGTCGCGCTCGACGGTCACGGCGGCTGTATAGCAATCCTGGCCGTCCATCTGCGAGCAGTGCGGCCCCATCATCGCGACGCGTCCCGGTGCCGCGAGCGCATGCTTGAAGTAGGCGCGCCGCGACCAGTTGTTGCGCGTGTCGGGTACGAGGGGGGCAAGGCGCGCCGGCGGAGGCGGCGTGCCGCAGGCGGCGATCGACGGCTCCAGCTGTTCGCCGCGGTCGCTCAGTATGAACACGCGGCGCGCGTCGGGCACGAGAAAAACGGGTTGCGCGGCCTGCTCGAGATCGCCCGTCTGCATGTACACGTTCGCGCCCGCGAGCACCGCTTCCGTGAAGCCCTCGAAACCCGGACGCTGATAGCGCGAGTGCGTGCGCTCGAAGCTCGCGAAGCGCTGCCACATGTCATTGATCAGTTCGGGCACGCGTGCGTTCGCCGCCTGTATCGACGCTTTCGGATGACCGAACCAGTAACCCTGGACGAAATCGACGTCGGCCTGCATCAGCGTCATCAGTTCGTCTTCCGTCTCGACGCCTTCGGCCAGCACCAGCGTGCCCGACTGATGCAGCATGTTGATCAGATGGCCGATCAGCGAATTGTCGTTGTCCTGGCGGCCCGCGCGCGCAACCAGCGAGCGGTCGAGTTTCACGATGTCCGGCCTGAAGCGCCACACGCGATCGAAGTTCGAGAAGCCCGTGCCGAAGTCGTCGATCGCGATCAGGAACTCGCGCGGCTGCGATGCCGCGAGCATGCTGGCGACAGCGGACTCGTCGTCGGCGGGCTGTTCGAGCACTTCGATCACGATGCGCTCCTGCGGCAGTCCGAAATGCTCGGACAGCTCGTCGATGAACGGGCGCTGCGGCCAGCCCGTCTCGAACACCTGCGGCCGCGTGTTGAGGAACAGCCAGCCCGTCTCGATGCCTTGCGCCATGAAGTTCGCGACATGCAGGCAGCGCGCGAGCCGGTCGAGCGCGCGCGCATCGGCCGTCGAGCGGGTGCCCGAAAACAGCACGGCGGGCGAGATCGGGTGGCCGACGGGATCGAAGGCGCGCAGCAGCGCTTCATAGCCGACCACGCGCTGATGCGTCACCGAGATCACCGGCTGAAAGACGCTGCGCAACGTAATGGTTCGCCACGGCGCGGCCCATCCGGCTTCGTCCCGCGCCATATGCTGCAGGAGGCCAGGGAGCGTCGTATCGTCGACGTTTGGCATGACGGCAGATTTGTCCTATGCAGCGTGCGGCGCGTGCCCGGACCAGGCGACATGTCCGCGGCAGGCATGCGCAACTTCGGCGCAATGGAGGTCGGGCCCGAAGGCAGTCGGATCAATGCCCGTCACGCGCGACTCCGCTTGGTTGTGCAGCTCAGATGCAGTCCAGTTCGTCGAATCAGTCTAGCAGTTCGCATGCTTAATGAATGTTCGGGTAATCACAGACGGAGTGAGAGTCTGTGCGGTTTCGTCTTGATGTTGGCGCGGAGAAACGGTGCATTTATGGCAGCGGCGTTATGCTGCTGATTTCTCAAAAGTGGAGTCCAGCATGTCGGAAATCGCGGTGGTGGCGATCTCGGTAGCGAAGCCGGGACACGAGGAGCAGCTGCGCAAGGCGCTTGAAGGCATCGTCGGGCCGACGCGCAAGGAACGCGGCGCATTGCAGTACGACTTGCACCGCGATCTGCGCGAGCCGCGCCGCTTCATCTTCTTCGAGCGATGGGAAAGTGAAGAGGCGCTCGCCGCGCATGCGAAGTCCGCGCATATCGAGGCGTACAGAAAGGCGTCGGCGGACTGGATCGAGTATGCGGAGTTACGCATCGTATCGAAGATCGCGTGAAGCGCGAGAGCAGCGGGCGACGCCGAAACAGGAAAGCCCGGCAATGCCGTTGCCGGGCTCGCGCTTGCTGGCGTTGCCACCGTGGGTGCTTGCCGCTTCTCCATGCGCATTTCGTTGATGTGCGCTTCGCGTGGTCTCATGCGGCCTTCATGCTGACCACGACTTTTGCGCCGGCGCGCGCATGAGGCTTGATGCGATCAATGCGTCGAGTGCGGCACGTCGAGGATCAGGATGATGGTCCAGTCGGCGTCGCCGTCGTGATGGTACTGACGTTCCGCGACGATGAACGGCTGCTGCTTGCCGGCCGGTCCGAGAAACAGCACGTCGCCTTCCATCGGCAGACATTCGACGGGCGGCAGCGCAAGGAACGCCTCCTGACTGCCGCGCGGCATGAGTTTTTCGATCTTGCGGGATGCTGCTTCAGTCCATTCGATGTCCAGCTGGATGTTGCTCATTCTGTCCTCCGCACAGGGTGCGCACGGGTTGGGTGGGTCATTCGGTGCGCGACTTTAGCATACCGTCAGCGCAGATCCCGCGACACGCGCTGCGCGGTCGGCCGCTCGCGGAAAACGCGCTGGAGCAATGAAAAAGCCGAGGCCGTGCGGGACGGCGTCGGCTTCTGTTCGAGCTTTCGCATCAAGGACGACAGCAGGCGCATGACATGGCGCCATCACGCAGTTGCCGCGTGTGGCGGCGCATGGAGCCTGACTGCGAGGGCCTGTCGCGAGGGCTTGCCGCGGTGGCTTACTGCGCCGGCTCGGCCTGCTTCTTGTGATGCATCGAGCCCTTGTGATGCTTCGGCATCGGCGCAGGCGGCGCGCTTTCCATTGCCTGCTGCTTCGACTGCAGTTCTTGCGCGCGCTGTTCGACGTCGGCGGCCTTCGCCGGATCGGTGCTCATCGTCACCCCCTGGTCCTGCTGCGCGTGCGCCGCGCCCGTCAGTGCCGAAAGGGAAACCAGGATTGCCAGGGACACTTTCTTCATCGCTGCCTCCGTAGAGAGTGGTTGTGGACCCGAGTATGGCTGTCCGTTGGAACGACAGTGCATTCTAGCCAGCAATGTTTGATCCAGCGTATTGTCTGTAACAGAATTCACAGACGGTTACGTTTCGTTACATCGACTCGCCGTCGTCACAGAGCCGCTTCCCAGAAGCCATTGCGCATCAAACCTATTGTGCTTCCGTTCGCCGCATTCGTCTCGACAAGTCAGATTTTCCCGCTCGTGCGTTGCACCGATGATTGTTCGACGCGCTCGAAAAATTCCATCGGATAGCTAAGCAAATTGCGGCCCGCCTGTCGGTTGCCCGCGATCAGAACCGGCCGATCTGCCGGTAGACATGGAACTGCGCAAGGCCGACCAGTTCGTGCAGCGCGATTTCCGCGTCGAACAGATTTTCGCCGCGCGGCAAGAAGCCGAGTTTCGCGTGGCGCGTGTTCGACACGACGGGCAGCGGCTGCATCCCGAAACGGTGAAAGTTGAGCAGCGCCCGTGGCATCTGGTAGGCGGATGTGACGAGAATCAACGAACCGTAATATCCGTCGTGCAAAATCGCTCTGACGTTGCGTGCGTTTTCGTAGGTCGTCAGGCTGCGGTTCTCGAGGATGATGTCGCCGCGCGGCACCTGGGCGCGCAGCAGGTAGGGCAGATAGGTGTCGGCTTCCGTCGCCTCGTGCTCCTGCGGATTGCCGCCGCTTACGATCACGTGACAAACGGGACTGACCTGCTTGCAGCGGGCGTAGAGGTCGGCGCTCTTGTCGATGCGGGCGTAGGCGTCCTTGGGCGGAACGAGCTTGCCGTCATGGTCATGGATGGTGCCCGTGCCGAGCAGCACGATCGCCGTATGGGGCGCGTACGTTGCGGGGGCAACCGTCTGCCCGCCGGGCGGCGCGTGACGCTGGGTCAGGTCGAGCAGCGGCTGGGCGAGCCAGCCCGAACCAAGCGCCCAGTAGAACGCAATCGCTGCCGCGCCGATTATCGTGCGCGCGCTGCGCAGCAGCACGAAAGCTGCAAAAAAAAGCAGCAATAAAGTTAAGAGAATCAATTTTATTGGGGTAACGTATGGTATTCGGACATTTCCACCCGCGGGCCATCGCGCCGATACGGTCGCATCGCCGCCATCTGGAAGCAGAACGCTAGCACGGCGTTCACACGGGGACCGAAAAAAACGGCGGCCAATGCCGTAATCGCGGACCTACGGGGGAAATCTCCGGCCATCCGCGATGCGCGCGTCGACAGACGCGCCATTGTGTCGCGAACAAATAAGTCATGGCTGCACTTAAAGAAAGAAGTGAGATGACCACTTATTCCAACGAAGCCGTACTTGAGGCGCTGCGACGGGCGCAATACCGTCAGGTGCCATGGGCCAAGCGCCCAGGCGTTTTTGAATATCTGCGTTCGCTTGGCATGATGGACACCGTTCGTCAACGGACGGTCGCTCCCGCGCCGGGTTTCCATGCTCCCGTGGACATCGCGGTGCTGACCGAACGTGGCCGCTCCGAATTTGCGCGGCTCGCCCGCGACGAGCGTTCGCTCGACTGGGACGCGCGCCGCATGCGCAACTACGTTTTTGCCGGCGCGGTCGCCGGAGAGAGGGCAGCTGCCGTCTAGACGACGGGCTCTCGCAGGACGCGCGCTCACCATGACAGTGCGGCGTGCGGAAAACGCGTCGTGCGAGGCGCGTCGAGGGCATGTCGCCGCCATTTCCGCTTTTAACACTTTCTTTACGTATGCCGGGCGATGTCGCGCGGCATGCGCGCCGAGTGGCTCTACAGAAGCATTGGACGAAAAAAAGCCCGTATCGCGAGGATACGGGCGTACCGGAATTACTTCTGCCACGCTGTGCTAATGGCAATTGTGAGACTGGCGACCCGGCAGGTGGTTCCCGATTTCACGGATCTTCGTCGCCGCTGCTGCAAAAGCAGCGCTGCGGCGGCCAGTCCGCCTGCTCGCGGCGCGAGTCAGTGCGCGTCCGCCGCCCGCCGTTGCGTGGGCTCGTCTCGCTGCCCGTCGGGCCGCGCCCGCACGTTGCTGGCGATATCGCCGCGCAAATCGCCGCGCGGCGAAGGCGGCGTGAACCCCTGATTACGCGCTTCCGTCTGCTGCCACGCCTGAAGCGTGGCCGGCTGTTCCGGCCGCCAGTTCCAACCCTGCTGCGGGCGTTGCTGCGCGAACGCGGTCGCGGCAATCACTGAAGCGACCATGCCGCAGAAACGCAGTGACATTGGCCTCATGATCGACTCCCGACAAGCCAGTCGGGGCTTGTTTGCATACTTGTACGGTATGCCGCACTGCGAAAGCGTGCTGTAAATAAAAGTAAATGGATGTTTCGCCCCGTCACGGAAGGTATGCAGGTCGCAAAAACGGGAATCGGCGGGCGGCAGGCGCGGGCGCGCGCGGAACGTGGCGGAACTGTGAAGCTGGAAGGCATGCGGTAACGGATGGAAAAATCCGCGGCACGCCTGATGCGTCGTCAGCGAAAGGCGCGAGGCGTCGCGATCGGACGGACGTGCGGCACCGCCGATCTCTCAACGGATCGCCTTCCGCTCTGAACGGGACGCAGGGAAGACGGGGAGGGAATTGGGCGAAAGGCGGTCCCAGAAACGCACCGGGCGCCCCAAGAGGCGCCCGGTGGCGTGGATTGCTACGTCAGGCCATCTTGACGGGCGCGCGCCAGGATTCCGGATTGGTCCAGAACGCGCCGCGCAGACGGTCGCGGCTCGGCGGTGCCGGTGGTTTGGCCGCCGTTGCGCCAATGCGTCCGCGCAACGAGATCTCACGGCCGCTCGTGCCCAGCCGCTTGACTATTTCGGCGAGCGTGCCGTCGGCTTGCCATTCGTCGAAACGGCGACGGCACGTCGGCGGCGACGGATAGCGGCCCGGCAGCTTGGACCAGCCTTCTCCCGTCGACAAAACCCACAACACGGCGTTGACTACCGCGCGAGCTTCGACGCGTGGTCGACCACGGCGTTCGCTCCGTGCCGGCTCCGCACAGAACAACGCCTCGACCAGCGCCCACTCGTTGTCTCTCAAATCGTCGAACACCATCATGTTTCACCTCAGCGAAGCTAACTCCGGTGCGCTGCCCCGCGCTGCGCACTCTTCATGCACCCGAATCCATATCGGGCGCCGGCGGAGAGCCGGCCTGTACCGTTGCGAACTGCTTTTTTCGCCAGTCCGAATCGGCGCCGACTCCTGTGCAAGGGGAAACGCACGAAGCGTGCCATCTTTCACCCAACTGCCTCGAAGCCCCGCCGCATCAAGCCGTTACGGGCGTTAGCCTGGCCCGTATGAGAATCCAAAAAACCCATCCAGCAAATCGGGACAATCACCAATCTTGTGCAATCAGGCCCGCCCCGCGTGCGTTTGCGCCTTCCTGCTGCATTGCAGCGACGCGAAAGAGACGATGCGTAAATGCATCGCAAGTCATAAAATCGGCATCAAACGACATTATTCATGAGGGGAAGAGATGAATGTGACGCTGCGTCAACTGCGCGTGTTCATCGAGGTGGCGCGACTGCAGAGCTTCAGCCGGGCGGGGAGCGAGATTGGGCTGACGCAGTCGGCGGTGAGCCGGTGCGTGCGCGAGCTGGAAGCGGAAATCGGCCTGAAGCTGATCGATCGGACGACGCGCGAAGTGCAGCTCACGGACGTCGGCGGCAATCTGGTCGCGAGCGTGTCGCGGCTGCTCGGCGATCTCGACGATGCGCTGCGCGAAATCCGCGAGATCGGCGAGCAGCGGCGCGGCCGCGTGATGGTGGCCGCCAGCCCGACGATCGCTTGCCGGCTGATGCCGCCGATCGTCGCGGCTTGCGGCAAGCAGTATCCGTTCATCACGCTCGGCCTGCGCGACGACGTGCAGAGCGACGTGGTGCGCAAAGTGAAGTCGGGCGAAGTGGATTTCGGCGTCATCATCGGCCCCGTGTCCGCCGACGATCTGATCGCCGAGGCCTTGATGACCGATTCGTTCTGCCTCGTCTCGCGCGACGATCATCCGCTCGCGGGGCGCAGCGAGGTGGCGTGGCGCGAGCTGGAAGGCGAGCGTCTCGTGTTGCTCGACCATGCGTCGGGCAGCCGGCCGATCATCGATGCCGCGCTGGAGGAGTACGGCGTCAGCGCCAACGTCGTGCAGGAGCTCGGGCATCCGTCGACGGTGTACGGCCTGGTGCAGGAGGGCATCGGCGTGAGCGTGCTGCCGTGGCTCGCGATGCCGTTGCCGGCGGGGTCGTCGCTGGTCACGCGGGCGCTCGTGCCGCGCGCCGAGCGGACCGTCGAGCTGGTGCGGCGGCGCGACCGCTCGCTGTCGCCAGCCGCCGATGCCGTGTGGAACCTGATCCACCAGGTGCCGGGCCGCACCGAGGACTTGCGCTGAGCGCGAGCGTGGCCACGTTGCCGGATTTGCGGCCCCGTATTTTGCGACACGCTACACTCCCATTTCTTGCCGACCCGCCGGAATCTTCGATGAGCGAAACCGATTTGCCCCAGTTCCCCCATGCACGCGATGCCGTGCGCTCGCTGCGCGCGTCGCAGATCCGCGAAGTGGCGAACGCCGGTTTCGGCGTGCCCGACGTGCTGCCGTTCTGGTTCGGCGAATCGGACCGCGTGACGCCGCCGTTCATCCGCGTTGCCGCGAGCGCGGCGCTCGCGTCGGGCGCGACGTTCTACACGCACAACCTCGGCATTGCGCCGTTGCGCGAGACGCTCGCCCGCTACGTGAGCGCGCTGCACGGGCCGACGTCGGTCGAGCATGTGGCCGTCACGAGCGCGGGCGTCAATGCGCTGATGCTGGCCGCGCAGCTGGTGGTCGGCGCGGGCGACCGCGTGGTGGCCGTGACGCCGCTGTGGCCGAATCTCGTCGAGATTCCGAAGATTCTCGGCGCGCACGTCGAAACCGTGTCGCTTGCTTACGGTGCAAACGGCTGGCAACTCGATCTGGACCGGTTGCTCGCGGCGCTCACGCCGGACACGAAGCTGCTGATGCTGAACTCGCCGAACAATCCGACGGGCTGGGTGATGAGCCGCGACGACCAGCGCGCCGTACTCGATCATTGCCGGCGCCTGGGCATCTGGATCGTCGCCGACGAAGTCTACGAACGTCTCTACTACGCGGGCGAGCCGGGGCAATGTGCGCCGTCGTTCCTCGATCTCGCGGGTCGGGACGAGCGCGTGATCTGTGTGAACTCGTTTTCGAAGGCCTGGCTGATGACAGGCTGGCGACTCGGCTGGATCGTCGCGCCGGCGTCGTTGATGGACGATCTCGGCAAGCTCGTCGAGTACAACACTTCGTGTGCGCCGGCGTTCGTGCAGCAGGCGGGCATCGCCGCCATCGAGCAGGGCGGACAGTTCACGCGGGAACTTGTCGGTGAGTTGTGGGCGTCGCGCGATCATCTGGTCGGGGCGCTGTCGGCGCTGCCGGGCATCGATGTGAAAGCGCCGCCGGGTGCGATGTACGTGTTCTTCTCGTTGCCGGGTGCTTCGCGCAGCCTCGATCTGTGCAAGGCGCTCGTGCGCGAGGCGGGGCTCGGTCTTGCGCCGGGCAGCGCGTTCGGCCCGGAGGGAGAGGGCTTCGTGCGCTGGTGCTATGCGTGCGACCCGGCGCGTCTCGATGCGGGCGTCGAGCGTCTCAAGGGCTATCTCGCGCGCCAATGAGCGCATCGACATGTTCGGAACGCGGGGCGACGCAACGGCGCAGCGCCTCGCACCGTGATGCACGGCAGAGTATGCCGATTAAGGTGCAGTTTGGATTTCGTCTTTACGCACCGATTGTTTTTGCGTAATATGGCAGCCAGTCACGCGGATCCCTCGCGGAATTTCGCTGCTCCGTCGTCCGGCTGGGTTTGGCTCGATGCCTGTTTCGCCGCCCCCCGGTGCGTGCTCCCATCAATATGACCGATCAAAATCGGGCGAGCGCGTCTTCAGTTCCACATCGTCTGTTTGATCCGGTTCTTTGACCACAGGGTCTGACCTAGCTGCATGAATACCCAAGAGGCGAAGATCGTCCTCGAGACTGCCTTGATCTGCGCGCAGGAGCCGTTGAAGATCGGCGATTTGCGTAAGCTCTTCGCCGACGGCGTGTCGGCAGACACGGTTCGCACGTTGCTTGAAGACTTGAAGCAGGAGTGGTCCGGACGCGGTGTCGAACTCGTCGGACTCGCTTCCGGCTGGCGTTTTCAGAGCAAGCCCGCGATGCGCGCGTATCTCGACCGCCTGAATCCCGAGAAGCCGCCGAAGTACTCGCGCGCGGTCCTCGAGACGCTCGCGATCATCGCGTACCGGCAGCCTGTCACGCGCGGCGATATCGAGGAGATTCGCGGCGTGACCGTGAACACGCAGGTCGTCAAGCAGCTCGAAGACCGCGGCTGGATCGAAGTGATCGGTCATCGCGACGTGCCGGGACGCCCTGCACTGTATGCGACGACGCGTTCGTTCCTCGATGACCTCGGCCTGAAGTCGCTCGAAGAACTGCCGCCGCTCGACGATCCGTCGGCACAGTCGAACATGGATCTGCTCACGCAGCACGCAATCGAATTCGCGGATGGCGAAGCGGGCGACGAAAGCGCCGCAGCGGATCTCGGCGACGTCGAAGGCACGGCTCATGCTGCATCGGAAGCAGCGGAACCCGCTGGTGTCGCCGAAGCCGAGACTCACGGCGAGCAAACGGAACAAGCTGGCGAGCAACCAGAGCCTGCGGAAGAAGTGCATGCACTGCGCGGCGTAATGCACGACATGCACGACGCGCAAGGCACGCAAGACGCCGCGCCCGACGACGCCAAAAGCAGCATCGGGCAAGCGGACGTGTTGCCGTCCACCGAACAGCACAGCACCGCGCAGGCGGCGCATGAAACGGAGTCGGCTCACCCAGCCGGATCTGCCGCGCAGTCGGAAGACGAACACGAAGACACGCGCAAATCGCATAACGAGACCGGGCACGCGCAGCGCGCCAATCCGGCCGAAACAGACCAGACTCACGCGGTGCATGACGATCGGCACGATCGTCGCGACACCGCCCAGGACGCAGGCGAGCTGACCGACGACGAAGCCGAGTCGCGCAGCGCCTGACGTAACCGTACCTTTTGGCGCGCCCGCAACGGGCGCGCGACCAGACATTTTGAGGTTGTTTTGACAGACATCCACGACACCGATTCGCCCGAATCCGAGCGCGCCGTTGCCGCCGCGCGTCCCGACGAGACGCGTACGGCGCGAGCATCGGCAGCCGACAGCGAGCGGCCCGCGCAGGCGTCCGAAGGCGAAGGCGAAGAGCGTCCGCGCCGCGGCTTGCGCCGGGGGCCGCGCAGCCTGATCGCGCGTCGCCGCGCCGGCACGAAGGCGAAGACGGCCGAAGCCGCCGACGCGCAGCCGGCGCCCATCGCGGCGGAAGCGCCGCCCGACGGCGAAGTCGTCGCGCAGGTGCGCACGCCGCGTAAGGACGCGGGCGTGAAAGGACACGGTGGCCAAGGCGGCCAGGGCGGCCGCCGCGCGGGCGGCAAGCAGGGCGGGCAGCAAGGCGGCCAGCGCAAGAATCGCGGCGGCGGTAGTGTCGCGGCGCCCGCAGCCGCCGCTGAAGGTGACAAGCAGGATGACCTGTTCGCGTACGTGACATCGCCGGCGTTCGACGCCGACAACTCGACGACGGGCGGCGTGCGCGCGCCGATGCTGCGGCGTGGCCGCGCGGCGGCGCCCAAGCGCGTGCTGGCGCCGGACGACGACGCACCGAAGCTGCACAAGGTGCTCGCCGAAGCGGGCATGGGCTCGCGTCGGGAGATGGAAGAGCTGATCGTCGCGGGCCGCGTGTCGGTGAACGGCGAGCCGGCGCACATCGGCCAGCGCATCATGCCGACCGACCTCGTGCGCATCAACGGCAAGCCCGTCAAGCGCAAGCTGCAGAACAAGCCACCGCGCGTGCTGCTGTATCACAAGCCGACGGGCGAAATCGTCAGCCACGCCGATCCGGAAGGCCGTCCTTCCGTGTTCGACAAGCTGCCGCCGATGAAGACGGCAAAGTGGCTCGCCGTCGGCCGTCTGGACTTCAATACGGAAGGCCTGTTGATGCTCACCACGTCGGGCGATCTGGCCAACCGCTTCATGCATCCGCGCTACAGCGTCGAGCGTGAATATGCGGTGCGCGTCGTCGGCGAACTGACGGAAGGCAACCGGCAAAAGCTGTTGCACGGCGTCGAGCTGGACGACGGTCCGGCGAACTTCCTGCGCATCCGCGATGGCGGCGGCGAAGGCACGAATCACTGGTATCACGTCGCGCTCGCCGAAGGGCGTAACCGCGAGGTGCGCCGCATGTTCGAGGCCGTCGGCCTGATGGTCAGCCGGCTGATCCGCACGCGTCACGGCCCGATCCTGCTGCCGCGCGGCCTGAAGCGTGGCCGCTGGGAAGAGCTCGAGGACAATCAGGTGCGCAGCCTGATGGCGTCGGTTGGCCTGAAGGCGCCGACCGAAGAGAAGAGCGGCGGCCGCCGCAACGAAACGGAGCGTCGTCAGCCCGATCCGATGCAGACGTCGATGGGCTTCATCAACCGCGAGCCGGTGCTGATGTCGCATGGCCGCTTCGATCAGCAGCCGCGCGGCGGGCAGGGTCGCCGCGGCAAGGCGCCGAGCGCGTTCGGCGCGGTGAATTCCGGCCTGGGTGGATTCGGCAACACGAACGGCAATCGCGAAGGGCGTGGCCGTGGTGGCCGGGATGGCCGCGACGTCGACGGCAATCGCGCGCCGTCGGGCAATCGCGCGGCAGCGGGCGGCAATGCGAAGCGCAGCGGCGGTAATCGCACGCCGAACGGCAACCGTCCTAACAACGGAAATCGCGCCGGCGGCAATCCGAACGCCGGCGGCAACCGCAGCGGCGGCGCGCCGCGCAACCGTTCGCGCGGACGCTGATCGCCCCGGCGCGGCAGGCGGTCTCGGGCTCGAGCCGTCCGCCGCGACGTTGTGATCGCGCTGCGGCGTCGGTGTCTCGATTCAGCTCCACCGTTTGCAGGCGCATTCAAGCTGTTTGAAGCGCGGGTGCAAACCCGCGCAAACTGCCCGAAAAAGCCCAGCTTTAACCCTTGATTGCGGCGAAATCAGCCGCAAATGCGGCTGGCGAGCCCACCGGCTGTTTGCGTTTGTCCTGAAAAATGGCTACAATCACAAAGTCACTGGGCGTGCGGTTTCATGTGCGGCTCAGGTGCGACCACCGGCAATAAGATGATGGGCGTTTCGCCCATTTTTTTTTGCCGCTCAGTTCTTACGTGGGTCGGCATCTCGGGTAGCACGAACGTGCGCCGGCTTGGCGCGCAGCTCGCGGGTGTATCGCAAGGCTTGCAGCGCGAACATCTTAGAGGGCAGCACTGTGCAACTGACGGAACTGATTGAAACCACGGTCGTGGGCCTCGGCTACGAGCTCGTCGATCTCGAGCGCACCGGGCGCGGCATGCTGTGCATCTATATCGACCAGCCTGCCGGCATCGCGATCGAAGACTGCGAAAAAGTTACTCGTCAGCTCCAGCACGTTCTGACGGTCGAAAATATCGATTACGAGCGGCTTGAAGTATCGTCGCCGGGTCTGGACCGGCCGCTGAAGAAACTGGCGGACTTCGAACGCTTCGCGGGCAGCGAGGCGGTCATCACATTGAAAAAACCATTGGACGGACGGAAATCGTACCGGGGCATCCTGCATGCACCCGAAGGCGAAACGATCGGTCTGGAATTTGAAGGGAAGGAAGGCGCCGCGATGCTGGATTTCACGCTCGCGGATATCGACAAGGCACGCCTCGTTCCGAAAGTTGACTTTAGGAGCCGCAAACAATGAGTCGCGAAGTGTTGATGCTGGTGGATGCGCTGGCACGCGAAAAAAATGTCGACAAGGACGTGGTTTTTGCCGCGCTCGAGGCAGCGCTCGCGTCTGCATCCAAGAAACTCTTCGACGAAGACGCGGACATCCGCGTCCATATCGACCGTGAAAGCGGCGAGCACGAGACGTTCCGTCGCTGGAAAGTCGTGCCGGACGAGGCGGGCCTGCAGGAGCCGGATCAGGAAATCCTGTTGTTCGAAGCGCGCGAGCAGAAGCCCGACGCGGAGATCGACGACTTCCTGGAAGAGCCCGTTCCGTCGATCGAATTCGGCCGCATCGGCGCGCAGGCCGCCAAGCAGGTGATCCTGCAGAAGGTGCGCGACGCGGAGCGCGAGCAGATCCTGAACGACTTCCTCGAGCGCGGCGAAAACATCATGACGGGCACCGTCAAGCGTCTCGACAAAGGCAACTTCATCGTCGAGTCGGGCCGCGTCGAAGCGCTGCTGCGCCGCGATCAGCTGATTCCGAAGGAAAACCTGCGCGTCGGCGACCGCGTGCGCGCCTATATCGCGAAGGTCGATCGCACCGCGCGCGGCCCGCAGATCGAACTGTCGCGCACCGCGCCCGAGTTCCTGATGAAGCTCTTCGAAATGGAAGTGCCGGAAATCGAGCAGGGCCTGCTGGAAATCAAGGCGGCGGCACGCGATCCCGGCGTGCGCGCGAAGATCGGCGTCGTCGCTTACGACAAGCGCATCGATCCCATCGGCACCTGCGTCGGCATTCGCGGCTCGCGCGTGCAGGCCGTGCGCAACGAGCTCGGTGGCGAAAACGTCGACATCGTGCTATGGTCGGAAGATCCCGCCCAGTTTGTGATCGGCGCGCTCGCGCCGGCAGCCGTCCAGTCGATCGTCGTCGATGAAGAAAAGCATTCGATGGACGTCGTCGTCGACGAGAACGAACTGGCCGTCGCTATCGGCCGCAGTGGCCAGAACGTGCGTCTTGCCAGCGAGCTCACCGGCTGGCAGATCAACATCATGACGCCGGACGAGTCTGCGCAGAAGCAGAACCAGGAACGCGGCGTACTGCGTGACCTGTTCATGGCTCGTCTCGATGTCGACGAGGAAGTCGCCGACATCCTGATCGACGAAGGTTTCACGAGTCTCGAAGAGATTGCGTACGTGCCGCTCAACGAGATGCTCGAAATCGAAGCATTCGATGAAGACACGGTTCACGAACTGCGTAATCGCGCTCGTGACGCACTGCTGACGATGGCGATTGCGAACGAGGAGAAGGTCGAAGGCGTTGCGCTCGACCTGAAGAGCCTGGAAGGCATGGATGCCGATCTGCTCGCGAAGCTGGCTGAACATCAGATCCAGACGCGCGACGAACTGGCAGAACTGGCTGTCGACGAGCTGGTCGAGATGACGGGGATGAATGAGGACGCCGCGAAGGCGTTGATCATGAAGGCCCGTGAACACTGGTTTCAATGAGATCCACGACCATGAACCACTGATCTGATCGCGGCCGCAAGGCTGCATGACCCGATGCTAACCGCAAGGAATCGGTCCTTGCATTAAGAGGAATGAATGGCGAGTAACAACGTAGCCCAATTTGCCGCGGAACTGAAAATGCCTGCAGGCGTGCTGCTCGAGCAGCTGCAGGCGGCGGGCGTCCAGAAAGCGAGTGAAGACGATGCCTTGTCTGAGACGGACAAGGCGCGTCTGCTCGACCACTTGCGCAGGTCGCACGGCTCGAACGATGCTGACAAGCGCAAGATCACGCTGACGCGCCGGCATACGTCGGAAATCAAACAGTCCGACGCCACGGGTAAAGCTCGCACCATTCAGGTCGAAGTGCGCAAGAAGCGCACGTTCGTCCGCCGCGATGAAGCGGCCGAACAGGCGGAAGTAGCGGGCAACGGTCAGGAAGCGGAAGATCTCGAACTGCAGCGTCGCGAGGAAGAAGCGCGTCACGCGGCGGAGCTGCTCGAAAAGCAGGCGCTGGAGCTGAAGGAGCGCCAGGAGCGTCTCGCGCGCGAAGAAGCCGAGCGCCAGGAACGCGAGCAGGCGGCCGAGGCGGAGCGTCGCCGTGCCGAAGATGAATCGGCGAAGAAGCGCGCAGCGGCCATGGCCGAAGCGGCGGCTCGCGAGCAGGCCGAGCAGGAGCGCGCATCGCAGGATGAAGAGCGCGCAGCGGCGGAACGCGCAGCGCAGCGCGAAGCGGCGAAGAAGGCCGAAGACGCTGCACGCGAGCAGGCCGAGAAGGCACGCCTCGAACAGGAAGAAATCGCGAAGCGCCGCGCGGCGGCTGAGGCCGAAGCACGCGCGATCCGCGAAATGATGAGCACGCCGCGCAAGGCGCAGGTGAAGGCGCCGGAACCGGCACCGAAGCCCGCCGAGCCGGCCAAGCCCGCCGAAGCGAAGGGCACGCTGCACAAGCCGGCGCGTCCCCCTGGCGAAACGTCGGCGCGTCCGGCCGCGAAGAAGCCTGCGCCCGCAGCAGCGGCGCAACCGGCTGCGACTGCGCAGCCGGCGGGTCCCGCTGGCGACAAGAAGAAGCCGGGCGGCAAGGGCGGATGGCAAGACGACGCAGCGAAGCGCCGCGGCATCAAGACGCGCGGCGACACGAGCGGCGGTGTCGATCGCGGCTGGCGCGGTGGTCCGAAGGGCCGTGGCAAGCATCAGGAAGCCACGACCTTCCAGGCGCCGACCGAGCCGATCGTGCGTGAAGTGCACGTGCCGGAAACCATTACGGTTGCCGACCTCGCTCACAAGATGTCGGTGAAGGCTTCGGAAGTCATCAAGGTGATGATGAAGCTTGGCCAGATGGTCACGATCAACCAGATGCTGGACCAGGAAACGGCGATGATCGTCGTCGAGGAACTGGGCCACCATGCCGTCGCGGCGAAGCTGGACGATCCGGAAGCGATGCTGATCGAAGGCGATGCGTCGGATGCGCCGCAACTGCCGCGTCCTCCCGTCGTCACGGTCATGGGTCACGTCGACCACGGCAAGACCTCGCTGCTCGACTACATCCGTCGCGCGAAGGTTGCGGCGGGCGAAGCGGGCGGCATTACGCAGCACATCGGCGCGTATCACGTCGAAACGCCGCGTGGCGTCATCACGTTCCTCGATACGCCGGGTCACGAAGCGTTCACGGCAATGCGTGCGCGCGGTGCGAAGGCAACCGACATCGTGATTCTCGTCGTCGCAGCCGATGACGGCGTGATGCCGCAGACGAAGGAAGCGATCTCGCACGCGAAGGCGGGCGGCGTGCCTCTCGTCGTCGCGATCAACAAGATCGACAAGCCGGAAGCGAATCCGGAACGCGTGAAGCAGGAACTCGTCGCGGAAGGCGTGGTGCCGGAAGAATACGGCGGCGATTCGCCGTTCGTTCCGGTGTCGGCAAAGACGGGCTCGGGCATCGACGATCTGCTCGAAAACGTGTTGCTGCAAGCCGAGGTGCTGGAACTGAAGGCACCCGTCGAAGCACCGGCGAAGGGCCTCGTGATCGAAGCGAAGCTCGACAAGGGTAAGGGTCCTGTTGCAACGATCCTCGTCCAGTCGGGTACGCTCAATCGCGGCGACGTCGTGCTGGCAGGCAGCGCCTACGGCCGCGTGCGCGCGATGCTCGACGAAACCAGCAAGCCGACCAAGACGGCGGGTCCGTCGATCCCGGTGGAAATCCAGGGTCTGTCGGAAGTGCCGGCGGCGGGCGAAGAAGTCATCGTCATGCCGGACGACCGCAAGGCTCGCGAAATCGCGCTGTTCCGTCAGGGCAAGTTCCGCGACGTGAAGCTCGCGAAGCAGCAGGCCGCGAAGCTCGAAAACATGCTCGAGCAGATGGGCGAAGGCGAAGTGCAGCATCTGCCGCTCATCGTCAAGGCCGACGTGCAGGGCTCGCAGGAAGCACTGGTGCAGGCGCTGCTCAAGCTGTCGACGGACGAAGTGCGCGTGCAGATCGTGCACAGCGCGGTCGGCGGCATCAGCGAATCGGACGTCAACCTGGCGACGGCATCGAAGGCGGTCATCATCGGCTTCAACACCCGCGCGGACGCGCAGGCTCGCAAGCTGGCGGAGACCAACGGCATCGACATCCGCTACTACAACATCATCTACGACGCAGTGGATGAGGTGAAGGCGGCGATGTCGGGCATGCTGGCGCCGGAGAAGCGCGAAGTCGTCACGGGCATGGTCGAAGTGCGCCAGGTCTTCAAGGTGCCGAAGGTCGGCACGGTGGCGGGCTGTATGGTCACGGACGGTGTGGTCAAGCGTACGTCGTCGGTGCGCGTGCTGCGCAACAACGTCGTGGTTCACACGGGCGATCTCGATTCGCTCAAGCGCTTCAAGGACGACGTCAAGGAAGTGCGCCAGGGCTTCGAATGCGGTATGTCGGTGAAGAACTTCAACGACATCCAGGAAGGCGACCAGTTCGAAGTCTTCGAAGTCACAGAAGTCGCGCGTACGCTGTAATTCAGGCGTCGAGCGCATGAGGGGCGGGGCGGGCGCTTGAGCCCAATCCCGCCCCTTTGTTTTTTGCATCGAATGTTGAGTTGTCGTGTTTGCGTTGGAGTCCGTGGCTCGTTGCCGCCGAATGCGCGAACACATTGCCACCGGATCACGGATTCACCATGCCTAAGAAACGTACATCTCCCAACCGCAACGTACAGATCGCCGATCAGATTCAGCGCGATCTGTCCGAACTGATTCGCGAGGTTAAAGACCCGCGCATCGGTATCGTCACTTTTCAGAGCGTCGAGCTGACGCCTGACTATGCGCACGCGAAGGTCTACTTCACGACGCTGACGGGCGATCCGCTCCAGACGCAGGACGCGCTCAATCACGCGGCCGGTCATCTGCATAACCTGTTGTTCAAGCGCCTGCATATCCACACGGTGCCGACGCTGCATTTCCACTACGACAAGACGATCGAGCGAGCGGTGGAGATGTCGCGCCTGATCGACGAGGCGAACGCCACGCGCGCGAAAGACGACTGATCGAAGTCGAGGCACGCGCGCATATGACTCAGAATCCACGTCCCAAAGTGCCGCGCCGCGCGCTCGATGGCGTGTTGCTGCTCGACAAGCCAGTGGGTCTGTCGAGCAACGACGCGCTGATTCGCGCGAAGCGTCTGTATCTCGCGAAGAAGGCGGGCCACACGGGCACGCTCGACCCGCTCGCATCCGGACTCCTGCCGCTTTGCTTCGGCGAAGCGACGAAGTTTTCGCAAGACCTGCTCGACGCGGACAAAACCTACGAAGCGACGATGCGCCTGGGCATACGCACGACAACGGGCGATGCGGAAGGCGAAGCGATCGAAACGCGCGACGTAGCGTGCGACCAGCCCGCCGTCGAGCGGGCGCTCGCGCAATTTCGCGGCGACATCGTGCAGGTGCCTCCGATGTATTCGGCGCTCAAGCGCGACGGCAAGCCGCTGTACGAGTATGCGCGCGCCGGGCAGACCGTCGAGCGCGAAGGACGTCAGGTGACGATCCATGCGCTGGAGCTCGTCGCGTGTGCGCTGCCGGATGTGACGTTTCGCGTGACGTGCAGCAAGGGTACCTATGTGCGCACGCTGGCCGAGGACATCGGCGAGGCGCTTGGTTGCGGCGCGCATCTGGTGATGCTGCGGCGAACGGGCGTCGGCGTGCTGACGCTCGAGCACTCGGTCACGCTCGACGCGCTGTCCGACGCGACGGAAAGCGAGCGGGACGCGTGGCTGCAGCCTGTCGACGCGTTGCTGACGACGTTCCCGTCGGTGCAACTCGATGCGGAAGCGACGCGTCGCTTCCTGCACGGCCAGCGCTTGCGGCTTGCGGATCTTTCCGTCGGTGACGATGTGCTGCACGCCGCCCGGACGCGCGTTTATGCGAGCGAAGGCAAACTGCTTGGCGTGGCGAGAGTGGGCGAGGGCGTGCTTGCGCCCGAGCGACTGATCGTGACGGCCTGATAACGGTCTCGCAACGATCTGATAACGGCCTGACGGCAGCAAGACTCGCTAACAGACAATCTGCGCAAGCAGCAAAAAAGGCGGACCGCAATCGAGCGGCACCGCCTTTTTTCTTGCCGACTGATTGATGCGACGACGAATCGAGGCATCAGCCGGCAATGAGCAGAATCAATGCGCCGCTGACGCCGCCGCGCTCGCGTCGCCGCTGGCCGCGCGTTCGGGACGCGTGACCCAGATCAGCGCAATCAGCGCAACGAAAATTCCCGCCGACACATAGAACAGATCGTTCACGCCGAGTTGCGCGGCCTGCTGCGTCGTCATCGAGTTGAAGAGCCCGTACGCTTGCGCCTGGTTCAACCCGACGCCGCCCATCTGCGTGATCGACTGGTCGAACACCGGGTTGTATGCGTTCGCGCGCTCGGTCAACTGCGCGTGATGCAGGATCGAGCGATGGTCCCACGCGGTCTCGAAGATCGAGGTGCCGATGCCGCCGCACATGATCCGCACGAAGTTCGACAGACCGGAAGCGGCCGGAATCCGGTTGCCGGGCAAGCCCGACAGCGTGATCGACACGAGCGGGATGAAGAAGCCCGCCATGCCGATGCCTTGAATCAGCGTCGGCAGCATCAGCGAGTACGTGTCGACGCCGGTCGTGTACCGCGAGCGCATCCAGAAGCACAGCGCGAACACGAGAAACGACGCCGTCGAGATATAGCGCGGATCGGTGCGCGGCAGGATCTTGCCCGTCAGCGGCGACAGCAGGATCGCGAACACGCCGACGGGGGCCATCACGAGGCCGGCGTCCGTCGCCGTGTAGCCGATGTCGGTTTGCAGCCAGAGCGGCAGCAGCACGAGATTGCCGAAGTACAGGCCGTAGCCGATCGCGAGCGCGACCGTGCCGCCCGTGAAATTGCGCAGCTTGAAGAGCGACAGGTCGACGACGGGATGCTTGTCCGTCAGCTCCCACACGATGAAGAACGCCAGCGCGATCACCGCGGTGAGCGCGAGCACGACGATCGTCGTCGACGAGAACCAGTCGAGGTCCTTGCCCTTGTCGAGCATGACCTGCAGCGAGCCGACCCACGTAATCAGCAGCACGAGGCCGACGATGTCGATCGGCGCTTTCTTGATGACGGAATCGCGGTTGCGGAAGATCGCCCACGTCGCGGCCGCGGCGACGATGCCGACAGGGATGTTTACGTAGAAAATCCACGGCCACGAGATGTTGTCCGAGATCCAGCCGCCGAGAATCGGACCGGCGACGGGCGCGATCAGCGTCGTCATCGCCCACATCGAGAGCGCCATCGGCGCCTTCGCGCGCGGATAGCTCGCGAGCAACAGCGTCTGCGACAGCGGAATCATCGGGCCGGCGACCGCGCCCTGAAGCACGCGCGACGCGAGCAGGAACGGCAGATTCGGCGAGAGGCCGCACATCCACGACGAGATCACGAACAGCACGATCGACGCCATGAAGAGACGCACCTGGCCGATGCGGTCCGTGAGCCAGCCCGTCAGCGGCACGGAGATCGCGTTCGCGACCGCGAACGACGTGATCACCCACGTGCCCTGATCGGCGGATACGCCGAGGTCGCCGGAAATCGACGGAATCGAGACGTTCGCGATCGACGTGTCCAGCACATTCATGAAAACGGCGAGCGACACCGCGATGGTGCCGATCACCAGTTGCGCGCCCTCCAGCGGCGGGTGAGGGACGTGCGCTTGAGCCTGAGCCATCTATTGTTCGAACCTTGTTGAATGCAGATGGATGCCGCTCACATCAGCTTCGGCGTGGCCTTCGAGCCGGACGCCGCCTTCTGCGGCGCGCCGGCGTTCGGACCTGCGTTTTCCGAAATGATGCGTGCGATTTCCGAGTCGGCTTCGTCGCCGTACTTGTCGAAGACGTTGGTCTGATAGACGGTGTTCTGCGCGCTGCCGAGCTCGCCGCCCGTGTCATCCTTGATGCTCACGTCGACCTGCATCGACAGGCCGATGCGCAGCGGATGCTTTTCGAGCTCCTGCGGATCGATCGCGATACGCACGGGCAGACGCTGCACGACCTTGATCCAGTTACCCGTCGCGTTCTGCGCGGGCAGCAGCGAGAACGCCGAACCCGTACCCGCCGAGAAGCCGACCACCTTGCCGTGATACTTCACCGACGAGCCGTAGACGTCCGCTGTCAATTCGACGGGCTGACCGATGCGCATGTGCTTCAGTTGCACTTCCTTGAAGTTCGCGTCGACCCACACGGCGTTGAGCGGCACGATCGCCATCAGCGGATTGCCCGGCGACACGCGCTGGCCGACCTGCACCGAGCGCTTCGCGACGTAGCCCGTGACGGGCGCGGGCAGCGTGTTGCGCGCGTTGTTCAGATACGCGTCGCGGACCTTGGCGGCTGCGGCCTGCACGTTCGGATGGCTTGCGATCGTCGTGTTGGCCGTCAGCGCGCGGTTGGACGCGAGTTGCTGCTGAGAGGCGTCGAGCGCGGCTTGTGCGCTCTTCACGGCATCGCGTGCGTGCGAGATTTCTTCCTGCGACACGGCGCCCGTTTGCGCGACGGTCATGCGGCGCTTCAAGTCGTCCTGGGCACGCGACAGATCGGCCTGACGAACGGCGACTTGCGCCTGGTACTGGCTGTCGTCGGCGTAGAGGCCGCGCACCTGGCGCACGACCTGGCCGAGATTCGCTTCCGCCGATTGCAGAGCGATGCGCGAATCGGCGGGATCGAGCACGACGAGCGGATCGCCGGACTTGACGGTTTGCGTGTCGTCCGCGTTCACGGCGATCACCGTGCCCGTGACTTGCGGCGTGATCTGCACGACGTTGCCGTTCACGTATGCGTCGTCGGTGTCCTCGTGGAAGCGCGCGACGAGGAAGTAGTAGAGGCCGTACGCGATCGCGGCAATCAGGATCACGATGACGAGCAGCGTCATCATGCGCTTGCGTTTGCCGTTGCTGGCCGGCTGCGCGTTAGCGGGTTGTTGGGGCGTGCTCATGAATAGGCTCCGGATTCTGTCAGTCTGTATCGTTTATTCGGATCGCAATGTGCTGTGCGTGTGCTTGCTCGCTTCGCGCGCTCAGTTCGACGCATGGGCCGCCGACGCGGGCGAGGACGCCGCCGACGACGATGCGGGCGCATCCGTCGGCACGACGAGTCCCGTCTGCGTCGCGTCGAAGCCGCCGCCGAGCGCCTTGATCAGCGCGATCTGCAAGTCGCGGCGGCGCATCTTCAGGTTCGTCACAGTCTGCTCCGCGGCGAGGCGGTTCTCGTCGGCGTTCAGCACCTGCAGTTGCGGCGAGAGTCCTGCCTTGTAGCGGATCACGGCGAGTTCATACGCCTTCGTCGACGCGTCCAGTGCGCGTTGTGCATCGCCTTGCTGGCGGTCGATCGAGCGGATCGACGAAATCTGCGTGGCCACGTCGGACAGCGCGTTGATCAGCGTCTGGTTGTAGTTCGCGACGTCCAGGTCGAAGTCGGCGTAGCGGCCCTTCAGTTGCGAGCGCAGCGCGCCGGCGTCGAAGATGGGCAGGTGGATCGCGGGGCCGAACTGGATCTGACGGCTCGAAGCCGTCAGGAAGCGGCTCCAGCCGAACGCGTCGAAGCCGAACGCGGCGGCGAGGTTCACGTCCGGGAAGAACTCGGCCTTCGCTTCCTTCACGTCGTGCATCGCGGCTTCGACCTGCCAGCGCGCGGCGACGATGTCGGGGCGGCGCGAAACGAGGTCGGCGGGCACGTTGTCCGGCAGCGTGACGGCGCCGCCCGGATTGAACACAGGCTTGGCGATTTGCAGGCCGCGGTCCGGGCCTTTGCCGAGCAGCGCGCCGAGCTGGTAGCGGGTGGTCGTGATCTGGCCGTCGAGTTCGGTCAGGTTCGACTGGCTGGTCGCGATGTTGCCGTTCGCCGTCTGACGCTCGACGTTCGTATCGAGACCGGCGGCGACGCGGCCGTTCGTGATCGAGCCGACCGTCTGGCGGTTCTTGATCTCGCGCTCGGCGATGTCGCGCAGCGCGTAAAGCTGCGCGAGCGCGTTGTACGTGCGCGCGACGGACGCGGCGAGCGTCACGCGTGCCTGTTGCATATCGGCTTCGGCGGCCTTTTCCTGCGACACAGCCTGGCCGAGCCGCTGACGGTTCTTACCCCAGAGGTCGAGATCCCAGGAGGCACTGGCGAGCACATTGTTTTCGCTATACCACGTCCCGCCGAACGGCGGCGGGAACAGCGCGTTTTCCGAATACAGCTCGCGGGTCCACGAGTAGCTGCCCTCGACTTTCGGATACAGCGCCGATTTCGACGACTCGATATAGGACGACGCCTTTGCGATACGCGCCTGCGCCTGCGCGATCGACGGATTGCCCTCGAGTGCTTCCGAGATCAGCTGAGGCAGCTGCGAATCGCCGAACTGGTTGGCCCAGTCGAGCGTCGGCCACTGGCCGCCTTCGGCGGGCAGGCTTTGCGCGGACTCGAACTGCGAACTGGGCGCGATCTGCTTGTCGTCCTTCAGATCGAAGTAGTTCGCGCAGCCGGCCAGGGTCAGCGCCGCGACGGCGGCAGCGACGGCGGCCCGGCACGACGATGCGCGCGCGCGCGTCGTCAGGAATTTCATCGCTGGACTCTCTGCGTGTAATGGCATTTTTCTTTAATGGACGGTGCAACTATTTTCTTACGATTTGCTGTCGGTATTGCTTGCCGAGTCACGGTTTTCGCCGAGTAATTCACAGCTATTTGTCAAGACTCGTCTCAGAAGGCTCTTGAGGAATCCTGTTTCCTCTGGCGTGAAACCGGACAGCAACTTCTCTGTGACGCCTGTGAAGACAGCCGGCATGCGCGCGGCGATTGCGTGGCCTTCGGCCGTCAGCGCAAGCCGGACGACGCGCCGGTCTTCGTCGCTGCGGACGCGCGTGAGCAGTCCGCGTTTTTCGAGGCGATCGACGAGGCGCGTGACCGCGCTTGCGTCGATTCCGTATTCGCGCGCCAATTCGGCCGCTAGCAGGCATTTGCCGCTCGCGACCATGAACAGCACGCTGGCCTGCTGGCTGGTGATGCCGAGTTCGGCCATCGTGCGTTGCGTCACGAGGTTCGACAGCGCCGATTTCACGCGCGAAATCAGATAGCCGACGCTTTCGCCCAATTGGTATTCGCTGACCTCGGGCGACGGCGTGTTGGACGGTTCGGTCATGATTCTCGTGCGACTGCAATGGTTGACTATGCACGATTGTAGAATCGATTAATTGACGCGGCAAGCGTTATTACAGCTTAGGCAAGGATCTATCTTGCGCAGGGTGAAAGTCTGCGGAAAGCTTGCTGACGTGGCAGACGGGCAGGGCGCATGTGTTGCGTTATCGAGATATTGGGGCGCGCTATCGGGGAATACCAGAAACGCGTCATCGGCGCGTGCTATAATTTTCGGTTCCCAAAAGTGCGCTTTGGGCTTGGCGAAGTAGCTGGGCAGGTGGCGCACTCCACTCGTTTCCAGCGTCTCCAGGTTCCTATGTCCCGCGCTCTCCGCAACATCGCCATCATCGCTCACGTCGACCACGGCAAAACCACGCTCGTCGACCAGCTGCTCCGCCAGTCCGGCACCTTCCGCGAAAACCAGCAGATCGCGGAACGCGTGATGGACTCGAACGACATCGAAAAAGAGCGCGGCATCACGATTCTCGCCAAAAACTGCGCCGTCGAATACGAAGGCACGCACATCAACATCGTCGACACCCCGGGCCACGCCGACTTCGGCGGTGAAGTGGAGCGCGTGCTGTCGATGGTCGATTCGGTGCTGCTGCTCGTCGACGCCGTCGAAGGCCCGATGCCGCAAACCCGTTTCGTCACGAAGAAGGCGCTCGCGCTGGGCCTCAAGCCGATCGTCGTGGTCAACAAGATCGACCGCCCGGGCGCGCGCATCGACTGGGTGATCAACCAGACGTTCGAACTGTTCGACAAGCTCGGCGCGACGGAAGAGCAGCTCGACTTCCCGGTCGTCTATGCGTCGGGCCTGAACGGCTACGCCGGTCTCGATCCGAGCGTGCGCGACGGCGACATGCGCCCGCTGTTCGAAGCGATTCTCGAGCACGTTCCCGTGCGCCCGGCCGATCCGGACGGTCCGCTGCAACTGCAGATCACGTCGCTCGACTATTCGACGTATGTCGGCCGTATCGGCGTGGGCCGTATCACGCGCGGCCGCATCAAGCCGGGCCAGCAGGTGGTCCTGCGCTTCGGTCCGGAAGGCGAAATCCTGAGCCGCAAGATCAATCAGGTGCTGTCGTTCGAAGGTCTCGAGCGCGTGCAGGTGACCGAGGCTGAAGCCGGCGACATCGTGCTGATCAACGGCATCGAAGACGTCGGTATCGGCGCGACGATCTGCGCGCCGGACAATCCCGAAGCGCTGCCGATGATCACCGTCGACGAACCGACACTGACGATGAACTTCCTCGTCAACTCGTCGCCGCTCGCGGGCAAGGAAGGCAAGTTCGTGACGAGCCGCCAGATCCGCGATCGTCTGATGAAGGAGCTGAACCACAACGTCGCGCTGCGCGTGAAGGACACCGGCGACGAAACGGTGTTCGAAGTGTCGGGCCGCGGCGAACTGCACCTCACGATCCTGGTCGAGAACATGCGCCGCGAAGGGTATGAGCTGGCCGTGTCGCGTCCGCGCGTGGTGCTGCAGGAAGTCGACGGCGTGAAGCACGAGCCGTACGAACTGCTGACGGTCGACGTCGAAGACGCGCACCAGGGCGGCGTGATGGAAGAACTGGGCCGCCGCAAGGGTGAAATGCTGGACATGGCGTCGGACGGCCGTGGCCGCACGCGTCTGGAATACCGCATTCCGGCGCGTGGCCTGATCGGCTTCCAGGGCGAGTTCATGACGCTCACGCGCGGCACGGGCCTGATGAGCCACGTGTTCGACGAATACCTGCCGCTGAAGGAAGGTTCGCTCGGCGAGCGCCGCAACGGCGTGCTGATTTCGCAGGACGACGGCGCGGCTGTCGCCTACGCGCTGTGGAAGCTGCAGGATCGCGGCCGCATGTTCGTGAAGCCGGGCGACGCGCTGTACGAAGGCATGATCATCGGAATTCACAGCCGCGACAACGACCTCGTCGTGAATCCGATCAAGGGCAAGCAGCTGACCAACGTGCGCGCGTCGGGCACCGATGAAGCCGTGCGTCTCGTTCCGCCGATCCAGATGTCGCTGGAATACGCGGTCGAATTCATCGACGACGACGAACTCGTCGAAGTGACGCCGCACAGCATCCGTCTGCGCAAGCGTCACCTGAAAGAGCACGAGCGCCGCCGCGCGAGCCGCGAAGCAGCAGCGAGCTAAGCTCGCGTGCCTTTGCGGGCATGCACCCGGCATCAGCAAAAAGCCGCCTTCGGGCGGCTTTTTGCATGGCGCGTGGCACCTCGTCGGACAGTGCTCGAATATGCGCCTAAAATATTCTTGCGCAGTGCGGCAAAGACTATTGCGAAAGCATAAAACCTGCCGCAGAGCCCCGTCGGACGGGGATTTCAATTGGGAGCTGTCCTATATCAACCATTGGTTATGTGATATGCTCCGGCGAATGCAAGTTTTAGGTCCTTCCAAGCAAGACTTGATTCGCGCAATCCGCTAAACGGTCAGGCCGTGTCGCGGAAGGTTCAGTTAACCCGCTATTTCTCGAGAAGCTCGAAGAAAGGTGAGCGTAAAATGATGAAGCAATTCCAGTCGAACTCGTATTTGTTCGGCGGCAATGCTCCGTACGTAGAAGAGTTGTACGAAGCATATCTCGACAATCCCGCGTCAGTGCCCGAGACCTGGCGCAACTATTTCGACGCATTGCAGAACGTCCCTGCATCGGACGGCACCGCGGCCAACGATGTGGCCCACGGCCCGATCGTCGAATCGTTTGCTCAACGCGCGAAGGCCAATGCGTTCCTTCCGCGAGTCGCCGGCGAAGATCTCACCACCGCGCGAAAGCAAGTCTATGTGCAGTCCCTCATCGGCGCATATCGCTTCCTCGGCTCGCAATGGGCCAACCTCGATCCCCTGAAGCGCCGCGAACGTCCGAACATTCCCGAGCTCGAACCCGCGTTCTACGACTTCACCGAAGCCGACATGGACCAGGTGTTCAACACGAACAACCTGTACTTCGGTTTCGAGCAGGCTTCGCTGCGTGACATCGTCAAGGCGTTGCGCGACACATACTGCGGCACGATCGGCGCCGAGTACATGTACCTGAGCGATCCGGAGCAGAAGCGCTGGTGGAAGGAGAAGCTCGAGTCGATCCGCTCGACGCCGAACTTCTCGAACGAGAAGAAGAAGCACATCCTGAACCGTCTGACGGCGTCCGAAGGCCTCGAGCGCTTCCTGCACACCAAGTACGTCGGTCAGAAGCGCTTCTCGCTGGAAGGCGGCGAAAGCTTTATCGCGTCGATGGACGAAGTCGTGCATCACGCGGGCAAGAACGGCGTGCAGGAAATCGTGATCGGCATGGCGCACCGCGGTCGTCTGAACGTGCTGGTCAACACGCTGGGCAAGATGCCCGCCGACCTCTTCGCCGAGTTCGAAGGCAAGCACGTCGACGATCTGCCGGCGGGCGACGTGAAGTACCACAAGGGCTTCTCGTCGGATATCGCCACGGAAGGCGGCCCGGTTCACCTGTCGCTCGCGTTCAACCCGTCGCACCTCGAAATCGTGAATCCGGTGGTCGAGGGCTCGGCGAAGGCACGCATGGACCGCCGCGGCGACGAGCAGGGCCTGCAGGTGCTGCCCGTGCAGATCCACGGCGACGCCGCCTTCGCAGGCCAGGGCGTCGTGATGGAAACGCTGAACCTCGCGCAAACGCGCGGCTACGGCACGCACGGCACGCTGCACATCGTCATCAACAACCAGATCGGCTTCACCACGTCCGATCCGCGCGACGCGCGTTCGACGCTGTACTGCTCGGACGTCGTCAAGATGATCGAGGCGCCCGTTCTGCACGTGAACGGCGACGATCCGGAAGCCGTCGTGCTGGCGACGCAGCTGGCCATCGACTTCCGCATGCAGTTCCACAAGGATGTCGTGCTCGACATCATCTGCTTCCGCAAGCTGGGTCACAACGAGCAGGACACGCCGGCTGTCACGCAGCCGCTGATGTACAAGACGATCGCGAAGCACCCCGGCACGCGCGCGCTGTACGCCGAAAAGCTGGTGCAGCAGGGCGTCATCACCGCCACGGAAGGCGATGAGTTCGTCAAGGCTTACCGCAAGGCGATGGACGAAGGCCACCACACGGTCGACCCCGTCCTGTCGAACTACAAGAGCAAGTACGCGGTCGACTGGGTGCCGTTCCTGAACCGCAAGTGGACGGATGCCGCCGATACGGCCGTGCCGCTCGCCGAGCTCAAGCGTCTGGCCGAGCGCATCACGACGATTCCGGAAGGCTTCAAGCTGCACCCGCTCGTGGAGCGCGTGATCAACGATCGCCGCGCGATGGGCCGTGGCGAGGCGTCCCTCGACTGGGGCATGGGCGAGCATCTGGCGTTCGCATCGCTGGTCGCATCGGGCTACGCCGTGCGTCTGACGGGCCAGGACTCGGGCCGCGGCACGTTCACGC
This sequence comes from Paraburkholderia phymatum, assembly GCF_038900715.1. GTDB lineage: Bacteria > Pseudomonadota > Gammaproteobacteria > Burkholderiales > Burkholderiaceae > Paraburkholderia > Paraburkholderia phymatum_A. Next base: position 204,510 of record NZ_JAYMRZ010000009.1, read on the forward strand.
ACCGTCACGCGGTGCTGCACGACCAGAACCGCGAGCGCTGGGACGGCGGCACGTACGTTCCGCTGCAGAACATCGCTGAAAACCAGGCGAAGTTCTCGGTGATCGACTCGGTGCTGTCCGAAGAAGCCGTGCTCGGCTTCGAATACGGCTACTCGACGGCTGAACCGAACACGTTCGTCGCGTGGGAAGCGCAGTTCGGCGACTTCGTCAACGGCGCGCAGGTCGTGATCGACCAGTTCATCTCGTCGGGCGAAGTGAAGTGGGGCCGCGTGTCGGGCCTGACGATGCTGCTGCCGCACGGCTATGAAGGCCAGGGTCCGGAGCACTCGTCGGCGCGCATCGAGCGCTTTCTGCAGCTGTGCGCAGACCACAACATGCAGGTCGCCCAGCCGACCACGCCGGCGCAGATCTTCCACCTGCTGCGCCGTCAGATGATCCGCCTGTTCCGCAAGCCGCTGATCGTCTTCACGCCGAAGTCGCTGCTGCGTCACAAGGAAGCCGTGTCGGATCTGTCGGAACTGGCGAAGGGCTCGTTCCAGCCGGTGCTCGGCGAAACGGACGCTTCGATCGACGCGAAGAAGGTCAAGCGCGTGCTGGTCTGCTCGGGCCGCGTGTACTACGACCTCGTCGCGCATCGCCGCGAAGCGAAGGCACAGGACGTCGCGATCTTCCGTATCGAGCAGCTCTATCCGTTCGCGCACAAGCAGTTCGAAGCGGAACTGAAGAAGTACGACAACGCAACCGAAGTGGTGTGGGTGCAGGACGAGCCGCAGAATCAGGGCCCGTGGTTCTACATCGAGCATCACCTGCGTGAAGGCATGAAGGAAGGACAGAAGCTCGCGTACAGCGGCCGTCCCGCTTCGGCCTCGCCGGCTGTCGGCTACTACGCGAAGCACTACGAGCAGCAGAAGGCGCTGATCGAAGGCGCGTTTGGCCGCCTGAAAGGCGCGTCCATCGTTAAATAACCAACGAGAGCGAACCGGGAAAGCGCTGAGCGCTTTCCCGCCCCGCGTCTGAAACACCCATGTAAGCGCGACACCACGCGCACAAATCAGACGCGGCTCGCACAAGGTTCGTTGTCATCCGATACGTATTCAGAGAAATCAAATGGCTATTGTTGAAGTCAAGGTTCCCCAGCTGTCCGAGTCGGTCTCGGAAGCGACGATGCTGCAGTGGAAGAAGAAGCCGGGCGAAGCCGTCGCCCAGGACGAAATCCTGATTGAAATCGAAACCGACAAGGTCGTGCTCGAAGTGCCGGCTCCGTCGGCGGGCGTGCTCGCGCAAGTCATCAAGAACGACGGTGACATCGTGGTCGCCGACGAAGTGATCGCGAAGATCGACACGGAAGGCAAGCCGGGCGAAGCCGCCGTCGAAGCCGAAGTGAAGCCGGCTCCGCAAGCCGAGCCGGCAGCGGCGGCTGCCGCTCCCGCGCAGGCGGCGGGCGCTGCGGGCGCAAGCACGACGGCATCGCCGGCTGCGACGAAGATCATGGCCGAGAAGGGCCTCGCAGCTGGCGACGTCGCCGGCACGGGCCGCGACGGCCGCATCACGAAGCAGGACGTGCTGGGCGCAGGCGCCGCGGCACCGGCTGCGAAGGCTGCGCCGGCACCCGCCGCAGCGCCCGCACGCGCCGCGAAGCCGTCGCTGCCGCAAGTCGGCGCGCCGGCATCGGCCGAGCAGTGGCTGAAGGACCGTCCGGAGCAGCGCGTGCCGATGTCGCGTCTGCGCGCACGTATCGCCGAGCGTCTGCTCGAGTCGCAGCAGACCAACGCCATCCTCACGACGTTCAACGAAGTGAACATGGCGCCCGTGATGGATCTGCGCAACAAGTACAAGGACAAGTTCGAGAAGGAACACGGCGTGAAGCTCGGCTTCATGTCGTTCTTCGTGAAGGCGGCGGTCCACGCGCTGAAGAAGTTCCCGCTGGTGAACGCGTCGATCGACGGCAACGACATCGTCTATCACGGCTACTTCGACATCGGTATCGCTGTCGGCTCGCCGCGCGGCCTGGTGGTGCCGATCCTGCGCAACGCGGATCAGATGAGCCTCGCCGACATCGAGAAGAAGATCGCCGAGTTCGGCGCGAAGGCACGTGACGGCAAGCTGTCGATCGAAGAAATGACGGGCGGCACGTTCTCGATTTCGAACGGCGGCGTGTTCGGCTCGATGCTGTCGACGCCGATCATCAACCCGCCGCAATCGGCGATCCTCGGCGTGCACGCGACGAAGGAACGCGCCGTTGTCGAAAACGGCCAGATCGTGATTCGCCCGATGAACTATCTGGCGCTGTCGTACGACCACCGCATCATCGACGGCCGCGAAGCCGTGCTGTCGCTGGTCGCGATGAAGGACGCGCTGGAAGATCCGGCTCGTCTGCTGCTCGACCTGTAATGCCTGTCTCGCGACGCGGCCGCGGCTTGAAACCGCGGCGCGCCGTCGCGATATGAATACAGGCCTCTCGCATTTCCGCAGTACCTGAAGCCACGCGCGCCGCGAAGCGCGGCCGCGTCGGCTAGTCATCAAAAGGATAGTCATGTCCAAAGAATTTGACGTCGTCGTGATCGGTGCCGGTCCCGGCGGCTATATCGCAGCCATTCGCGCCGCGCAGCTCGGCAAGACGGTTGCCTGTATCGAGAAGTGGAAGAACCCGGCCGGCACGCTCAAGCTGGGCGGCACGTGCCTGAACGTGGGCTGCATTCCGTCGAAGGCGCTGCTCGCGTCGTCGGAAGAGTTCGAGAACGCGTCGCACCATCTCGCGGACCACGGCATCAGCGTGGAAAACGTGAAGGTCGACATCACGAAGATGCTGGCCCGCAAGGAAGGCATCGTCGAAAAGATGACGAAGGGCATCGAGTTCCTGTTCCGCAAGAACAAGATCACCTGGCTCAAGGGCCACGGCAAGTTCACGGGCAAGACGGACGCCGGCGTGCAGATCGAGGTGTCGGGCGAAGGCACGGATGGTGAAACGCGCGAAGTGGTCACGGCGAAGAACGTGATCATCGCGACGGGCTCGAAGGCGCGTCACCTGCCGAACGTCCCGGTCGACAACAAGATCGTCGCCGACAACGAAGGCGCGCTGTCGTTCACCGAAGTGCCGAAGAAGCTCGCTGTGATCGGCGCGGGCGTGATCGGCCTCGAACTGGGCTCGGTGTGGCGCCGTCTGGGTTCCGAGGTGACCGTGCTCGAAGTGCTGCCGGAATTCCTCGGTACCGCCGATCAGGCGCTCGCGAAGGAAGCCGCCAAGCAGTTCAAGAAGCAGGGCCTCGACATTCAGCTGGGCGTGAAGATCAGCGAAGTGAAGAACTCGGGCAACAGCGTGTCGCTTGCGTACACGGACAAGGACGGCAACGCGCAGACGCTCGACGCCGACCGCCTGATCGTGTCGATCGGCCGCGTGCCGAACACGGATAACCTGGGCCTCGAATCGATCGGCCTGAAGGCGAACGAGCGCGGCTTCATCGACGTCGACGATCACTGCGCGACGTCGGTGCCGAATGTGTACGCGATCGGCGACGTGGTGCGCGGCCCGATGCTCGCGCACAAGGCCGAGGACGAAGGCGTGCTGGTGGCCGAGATCATCGACGGTCAGAAGCCGCACATCGACTACAACTGCATTCCGTGGGTCATCTACACGGAACCGGAAATCGCGTGGGTCGGCAAGACGGAACAGCAACTGAAAGCGGAAGGCCGCGAGGTCAAGACGGGCCAGTTCCCGTTCATGGCGAACGGCCGCGCGCTCGGCATCAACAAGGCGGATGGTTTCGTCAAGATGATCGCCGACGCGAAGACGGACGAGCTGCTCGGCGTGCATATCATCTCCGCGAATGCGTCCGATCTGATCGCCGAAGCCGTGGTGGCGATGGAGTTCAAGGCTGCGTCGGAAGACATCGGCCGTATCTGCCATCCGCACCCGTCGCTGTCCGAAGTGATGCGTGAAGCGGCGCTCGCCGTCGACAAGCGCGCGCTGAATATGTAAGAAGCATCTGCCCGGAGTCTTATCCGGGCAAACGCGAATCACGACGAAGGCGGGTGGGTTCAACCCCTCCCGCCTTCTTCATTGCTGCGTCACATAATGAACGTCACCGAATACTACGAACAGGAACTGCAGACACGGGGATACGAGTCCGATCCGGCGCAACGCGCTGCCGTCGATCGTCTGCAGCGGTGCTATGAAGAGTGGACTGCGTATAAGGCGCGTCGTCCGAATGCCTTTATGAAGCTGATCATGCACCCTGATCTGCCGAAGGGCGTCTATATGTGGGGTGGGGTGGGGCGCGGAAAGAGCTTCTTGATGGACAGCTTCTATGCGGTTGTACCGCTCGTGCGTAAGACGCGTCTGCATTTTCACGAGTTCATGCGAGAGGTCCATCGCGAACTCGAAGAACTCAAAGGCCAGGCCGATCCGCTCGACGAACTCGCGCGGCGCATCGCGAAGCGCTACCGGCTCATCTGTTTCGACGAGTTCCACGTGTCCGATATCGCGGACGCGATGATCCTGTATCGCCTGCTCGACCGCCTGTTCACGAACGGCGTGCAGTTCGTGATGACGTCCAACTACGATCCCGACACGCTGTATCCCGACGGCCTGCATCGCGACCGTCTGCTGCCCGCGATCGAGCTGATCAAGAGCAAGCTCGACGTGGTCAATGTCGACGCGGGCATCGACTACCGCAGGCGCACGCTGTCGCAGGTCGAGGTGTATCACACGCCGCTCGGCGCCGCCGCCGACAAGGCGCTGCGCGATGCGTTCGCGAAGCTCGCGGCCGTGCCCGACGAAAGCCCGCTGCTGCACATCGAGAAGCGCGAGCTGAAGGCGCTGCGGCGCGCGGACGGCGTCGTCTGGTTCGATTTCGCGACGCTGTGCGGCGGCCCGCGCTCGCAGAACGACTACCTCGAACTGGCGAGCCGGTTCCATGCGGTGATCCTTTCCGGCATCCCGCAGATGACGCCGCGCATGCAGTCGGAAGCGCGGCGCTTCACGTGGCTCATCGACGTATTCTACGACCACAAGGTCAAGCTGCTGATGTCGGCGGCCGTGGAGCCCGAGGAACTCTACACGGAAGGGCCGATGGCCAACGAGTTCACGCGCACGGTGTCGCGCATCGTCGAGATGCAGTCGCAGGAATATCTGGATGCGCCGCGCCGGATCGTCGATACATCGCTCACCTGATCGATTTCGTTCGAACGACACACCGTTTGGGATAGCGCAACCCGCGCTGACCCTTACGGCAGCGGCTAGCCGTGCATTTTCAGGATTCGGATTGGTCTGATATCCGGTAGTGGGTCAACTCTATATCGTCGAGGCACCCTTGACGAAGGAGAAAACATGACCCCTTGCCGTGATATCACCGACGAAGAATGGCAGCAGGTCGCGCCGTTGCTGCCGGAACTGCGCCCGCGTTCCGAATTGCGCGGCCGTCCGCTCGCCAACACCCGCTCCGTGCTCAACGGCGTGCTCTGGGTGATCTATAGCGGCGCCACCTGGTCCGCGATGCCGCGCAAATACCCGTCGTATCAAACCTGCCACCGCCGCTTCAAGGCGTGGCATAAGGCAGGCGTGCTGAAGCGCGTGATGGACCAGCTGTTCGGCGATGCCGGCAGCGAATTGTGCAGCATGATGGAAGCGCGCATGCGCATCCACGCGCCGAACGCAGTCGCGGCAGCCGAAAACGATGCGGCCACCGCGCAACCGGTCATGCCCGCCACGCCGTTGTTCCCGCCGCCGGGCGCGCCCGCATCGACGCCGCTGGTATTCGACTACGCCAGTCACTTCATGAATGCGGCTTGACGGATCGAACGAATTGAACGCACGCAATAACGAAAAGCCGGCCTCGCGAAAGTAATCGCCAGGCCGGCTTTTTTCGTTCATGCTTCGCTGCCACGAACGAAGCGCCGCGCTACCGCATCAGTTCTGCCGAATCCACGTCTGCGAACGCCCCAGCAGCGATACGCCGATATAGCCGCGCACCACGAGCTTCTGTCCGCTGTCTTCTATGTGCATCTTGCACTTGTAGAGCTTGCCGTTCTCCGGGTCGAGAATCTGCCCGCCGTCCCAGTTGTCGCCGTCCTTTTTCATATCGTTGATGATCGTCATGCCGAGAATCGGCTGATCCTTGCGCGCGTCCGTGCAGGCGGTGCAGCGCCGGTCGGGCTGATCGTTCGGATTGAGCCCCTTGATGACTTTTCCGCTTAGCGTGCCGTTCACGTCTTGCGTGATCTGCACGAGCGCCTTGGGTTGGCCCGTGTGATCATCGATGGTTTGCCATGTGCCGACGGGACTGTCGGCCTGCGCGAATGCAGTGACGGCGCCGGCAAGCAGCACGCCCGCGACAGCCGCCTGTTTCAACGTCTTGCCGAACGCGGAACGCGCGCGCTGGGTGAGTGATGTCATCGTCTTCCTCCTTGTTGAAAATCGTCGCGAACGGGACTCGCGCGGCGCCGTGTGAGCCTCGATGCGAGGCGGCGCCCTGTGTTTTATGTGCAGCGTTGGAGAGGGCAGAATACGTGAAAGCGTGCGCGTCGTTTGATAGTGAAGCCTCTAATCGAAGCCGCCGTTTCGCGAGCGCTTCATGGCTGCGATGCCGCCATCAGTTCAGCTGATAAGAGAACGTCGCGTTGATGCGCGGACTGCGCGACGCGCTTTCGATGGGGGCATCGCCGAGCGCCTTCGCGAGAGAAAGATCGAGGCTATAGTGCTTCGCGTCGGAGAGCCGAAAGCCGATCGCAACGGATGACAACCTGTTCGGCTGCGGCGTGCCCGCATGCAGATAGACGCGCGCCATGTCGAACGACACATACGGCGTAACCGTGCGCAGATACGTGAACCCCAGCGCGACCGCGCGATTGATTTCGAACGATGCGCCCCAGCCCGAGTCGCCCGATGTCTCGCCCGGCTGGTAGCCCTGCGCGAAACGTTGCGCGCCGAACGAAATCTGCTCGGAAGTGGGCAGCGTGTCTGGGCTGTATTGCGCCGTCGCGGCGACCGCCGTGCCGATGCCGAACGGCCACTCGTTGGTTTGCGACACGCTCGCGCCCGTGCGCACGAACGTGATCGAAGCGGGATTGATGGTCGTCGTGCCGGGGATGTTCGAGTCGCCGGCCTTGCCCGCGCCGAGTATGTCGAACGCTTTCGCAACGTTGATGCTGGCCTTGCGCATCTGGCCCGTCTGCACTTGCGCATAGTCGGCTTGCAACTGAAGCACGCGCACCTGCGAGCGCAGCCCGATCGCCGCGCCCGTGATCGTGTTGCTGAAGCGGTCTTCGTCGTGCGATGCATACGCCGTCACGGTGCCGGTGAGGCTGTGCGTGTTGCTCAGCATCAGCGGATACGACAGCGAGCCGCCGATCCTGTCGTTGATCACTGTGCGTTGTACATACGAGGGCAGGCCGGGGTTGTTCTTCGGATTGCCGCGATAGTGCGATGCGTCGATTTTCGCGGTCATCCCGTCTGTGCCGATGGGCAGTGCGCCGTGCGCCGCGAGATACGTGACGTTGTCGCGGCCCTTCGGCAGCAGCGCCGATACGCTGAGCTGCTCGCCGAGCGACGTGAGCCCGTTCTCCGTCGCCGTCAGCAGGCCCTGGACGCCCGGATGATTGAAGTCGATGCCCGTGCTGATGTCGAACGGCTTTCGGTCGACGTTCAGTTCGAGCGTTGTCGCGCCGTCCGTGCTTTGCGGCGGCGGCACGTTGGCCGTGACTTTCACGCCGGGCAAGAGGCCCATCACGTTGATGTAGCGCTCGAAAGTCGCGCGGCGCAGCGGCCTGTCCGCGGCGATATGCGCGGCGATCGCGCGCAGCTTGTCCTCCGTCTTGCCGGGCTTGCCCGTGATTTTCACGTTCGCGACGTAGCCCTCGACGATCGTCACGCGCACGACGCCGTTCTCGAACGTCTGCGCCGGCACGAACGCGAACGACAACGCATAGCCGCGCTCCTGATACAGACGCGTGACGCCGTTCGCGACGTCGATCAGTTCGCCGATCGTGATGTCCTTGCCGACGAGCGGCGTGAAGCGTTGCGCGACCTCGTCGAAGGGAATCGACTTCACGCCTTCGACCTGAAACTTTGCGGGCGTGAGATGCCGCGCGAGCAGTTCCTGAAGCTGCGGCGCTTGCGGCTGGATCTGCGCTGTCGCGTTGGGCCCTTTGTCGGGTGCCTTGATTTGCGGAAGCGCATCGAGCGGGTTGCCGCCCACAGCGTTGCCGCTGACGGTGGGGCGCGTTTGCGCGTGCGTCTGTGACGTGCTCGCGATGATTGCCGCGAGGAAGAGTGTCCATTGCTTGTGACCGAGTTTCATCGGTTGGTCCTCGTTGGCCTGTTTTTGTCGTTGCGGGTGCGGTGCCTTGTCCGGGCAGCGCGCCTGCTTATGTGATGCGTGTTTTGTTTTGTGTGATTCGTGCGGTGCGCCGGCTGCGGTTTCTTTCATGCTTCATGCTGTTGCTTGCCGTTGCCGTTGCCGTTGCCGTTGCCGCTGCCGATGCCGATGCCGATGCCGATGCCGATGCCGCTGCCGTAGCCGTAGCCGTAGCCGTAGCCGCTTGCCGCTGTCGCTGCCGTTGCAGATGCAGATGCAGATGCAGATGCAGATGCCGCTGCCATTGCCGTTGCCGTTGCCGCTGTCGCTGTCGCTCGCCGTCGCCATCGCCGTTACCGTCGCCGTTGCCGCTGCGACTGGCCGCTTGCCGCTTGCCGCTGCCGCTGCGACTCGCCACTCACGTCCTTGCGCTTGTTGCCAGCGCATCGAGCACGCGCGCATCGCGACACCGTGTTTCTCGCTTGCCGCAGCGTCGCGTGCTCCGTCCGGAGCGAAGCACGCGCGCTTCGTTTTCCTGAGCGCTTTACTTCTTCGCCGATGGCACGAGTGCGCCGACCAGCGATGCGCCGCCGCCTGTCGTGCCGCTTCCCACCGCCGTGGCGAGCGTGCCCGTGAGCGCGCCGACGATGCTGGTCACGGGCGCGAGCGGACTGCCGCTGGACGCACCGCCGCCGGGCGCGCTCGTCACCGTCGACAACGGGCTACCCGATCCCGCGCCCGTCGCTGCGCCCGTCGTTCCCGTCGCGCCTTGCAGCGGCGTGCCGCCGAGCAGCGTCGTCGCGGAGCCGAGCGGGTTGCCGCCCAGGCCGATGCTCGACAGCACGCCATCGAGCGGGCCAAGCGGACCGAGCGCGGAAGACAGCGGCGGCCCCGCTCTGACGACAGCCGCCGGTCCGCCGACGAGGCTCACGATCAGCCCGGGAATCGGCGCATAGCCATTCGGCCCGTTGGGATTCACAAGGCCGCCTGCGTTCGTCACCGTGTTGCCGAGCGAGCCGACGAGCAGACCCACATCCGCGCCGAGCGGATTTTGCGTGGTACTGCCAACGGTCGCGCCCGCGTTCTGTAGCGCGCCGCCGATCTGCGCGAGCACGCCCGACACCGGCTGGCCGAGTCCCGTCGTCGTGCCGACGGCTTGCGTCACCTGGCCGAGCGTGATCACGAGTGGGGTGATCGTGGTGCTGAGCGGTTGCGTCACCTGCTGAACGGGCGCCGACGACAGCGACACACCCAGCGTCGCGCCGCCTGCGTCGAGCGCGTTGCCGACGCTGTCCAGCACGCCTGCCACGGGTGTCGTGACGGGCGAGAGCGGCGCGAGATTGCCCGTGCCGAGACCGTCGACGGTCTCCGCGAGGCCGTGCACGACGCCGCCCGTCGAGCTGACGACGGGGCCGAGTCCCGCGACCGTGGTGCCGACCGGGTCGGAGGTCGAGCCGGTTTGCCCGAGGCCGTTGCTGACGGCGTCCGCGAGCGCGCCGACCGTCCCGCCCGCGCCGGATACCGTGTCGCCGAGCCCTTGCGTGACTTGCGGCGATACGCCCGGCACGTGCGTCGAGCCGATCGTGTTGCCGAGGTCGTCGACTGTCTTGGCCAGCGTCGATACTGCGCCCGACGTGCCCGTCGTCGCCGTGCTTCCGCCGCCCGTCGTCGCCGTGCCGCCGGACGGCGCGGGCGCGGGCGAGGGGCCCGCGGTGACGCCGTGGCCGCCGCAAGCGGCGAGCAGGCACGCGAGCGCGAACGCGGAAAGCGGGGCGCGCGGCGACGGGATCGCGGCGCGCGTGGCATGAGAGATAACACGTTGCGTGTGCATGGAATGCTCCTCGTTGTCTTGTGGATGTCGCCTGAAAACTTCGTCGGCTCGAAGCGTCGGGTCAAAGGCCGCGACGCTTGCCGACGCGGCCGCGCACGACGCAGGCAGCGCTGCCTGCGTCGATACCTGCGTCGATGCGCGCTTGGGGAAGGGCCGGGACGCGAGCAGGCCGCCGCGCCCCGACGCGGCCGCTACTTCTTCGCGCCGCCGCCGAGCACGCCGCCGACGAGCGACGTGACCGCGGAAAGCGGATTCGACGGAGCGTTCGCGCTGCTGCCCGCCGTCGACGTGAGCGAAAGCCCGCTGGGCGCGGACGAAGCCGTGGACGTGGACGGTGCGGACGAGGTCGACGTCGTCGGCGCGGCGATGGCGGGCGCGTTGAGCGTGCCCGTCACCGTCGAGACGACGACCGTGACGGCGCCCGTCACGGCGGACAGCGGGTTGCCACCGGCCGCGTTGCCCGCGCTGCCTGTCAAGCTGCCTGCCGCGCCCGTGACGGCGCCCGTGATAGCGCCGAGCGGACTGGCGCCGCCCGCACCGCTTGAAACACCGCCGAGCGCGCCCGTCACCGCACCGAGCGGATTGCCGCCGCCCGCGCCGCCTGCGAGCCCGCCAAGCGCGCCAGTCACCGCGCCCAACGGATTGCCGCCAGCCGCGCCGCCTTGCAGCAGTCCTCCGACTGCGATCGTGGTCTTGCCGGTATCGGCGACGACGTTGCCGATACCCGTCGATACGGGATTGCCGCCCGTCGATGCGACGATGCCGCCCGTCTTCACGAGCTGGCCGCCGAGCGTCGACAGAAGGCCGTTGACGGGCGCGCCGATGCCCGTCGTGTTGCCGACCGTCTGCGTGGTTGCCGCGAGCATCGACGTAATCGGCGTGATGGCCGTGCTGACCGGTTGCGTCACCTGCTGCACGGGCCCCGACGACAGCGCGCCCGTCAGCGTGCCGCCTCCATTCGTCACCGCGCCGCCGACCATCCCGACGGCGCTGCCGAGCGGGTTCGTCACGGCGGCGAGCGGCGCGAGTTGTCCGCTGCCGAGGCTTTTCACGAGATCGCCTGCGCTCGTCACCGCGCTGCCCGCATTGCTCACCACGCCGCCGACGCTCGCTACCGTCGTGCCGACGGGATCGGTCGACGCGCCGAGCTGGCCGAGCCCCTGCGCGACGCCGTTACCCAGCGTCGACACAGCCGTGCCGAGATCCGAGACCACGGCGCCTGCCGCCTGAGGCGTCCCGTTGCCGACGCCTGGCAGCGTCTGCGCGCCGATCACGCTGCCGACACCCGATACCGTCGAGCCCGCGTCGGCAACGACACCGCCTGCGTCGGCAGCGATGTTGCCGATCTGGTTGGCCGCCTTCGGAGTCGGATTCGATCCGCCGCCCGATCCGCTGCCTGAGCCGCTGCCGGAGCCATCGCCCGAACCGTTGCTCGCCGTGCCGCCCGTGCCCGCCGAACCGTTGTCTCCCGAAGCGCTGCTTCCGGAACCGCTACCGTCCGCGCCGCCCGAACCGCCGCCTTCCACACCGCTGATGCCTCCCGTCGAAATCGCGCCTTTGCTGCCGCCCCCCGTGCCCTGGCTCAGCGATCCCGAGCCGCCGCAAGCGGCAAGAGATAACGTCACCGTCACTGCGCCTGCGATCATCGATGCCCGTACCAGGCCTTGTATCGTTTGAATTTTCATTTCGTCCTCGGAAATTCCGTTTCTGTCGAGTGATGCCGGGCGCCCTATTTGCAACGTCCATGCCAGCGAGCGTGACTAATTGCGGCCGCCACTCGTGCAGCGCGTTCCGATCGAGCACTGGCGTGCTTTCGCGAGCAGTCGCGTGATCCGTATGAAAACTGATAAGGACCGCTAATGTGACGAGAAGAGGAGAAGGCGAGCGGCGGCGTAACGTAACGGCGAGGGGGTGCCGTTACGTGAGGACGGGTAACGCAACGTAACGCGACGCTTGAAACAAACGGCTTAAACGGGTGCTTGGTGAAACCGTTCTAACTCATGGTTAGCCCTATGTGCTGTTCCGCACAGACCACCGGTACGCTAAAGCAAGTGCTAAATATTCAAACGCAGCAGGCACGGATAGTCGTCACGCATCAGGATTGCTTACAAATGATTGGTCGGTTATAAAGCCGGCACGTTCTCGCGCAGGCAAAAATCTGTAAAGCCAGCGTAGAAAAACTTAAAGGGCACACGAGAACGCCCATGACAATGCCACTGCGGGCGGTGTGAGCCGTATCCCCAGTAACGAAAATGGAAAGTCCGAGGGTTACAACGTGAAAAACATCATCAGCCGGTTTCTGACAGACAACGAGGGCGTGACGGCAATCGAATATGGCCTGATTGCAGGTGTGGTGGCCATCGCAATCGCGACGGCGGCCGGATCGGTCGGGACCAATCTGTCGAATCTGTTCGACTCCATTGCTGGAATCATTTCGTCGAGCACACCGGCGAAATCGTCGTAAAGACTCAATCAGCTTATTTTCGAAGCATCAGGACGCGAGCGTCGGCACACGACGCTCGCGGAGTCTTTGCGTCTGTTCAATCGAATTTATGCCATGCGAGCTTTTGGATAGCTTCGCATTGCTTGCTATTGGCTGTTATTGGCTTCTATTGCTTGCTGGATTCTTATGGCTGCATGGATCGAAAGTCTTCTGTTCGTTGCGTGGACAACGACGGCGGCGCTGAGCGACCTTCGTTATCGGCGTGTCGCCAATGCGTGGATCGCCGTCGGGCTGGCCGCGGCGTTCGCGTGCGCGTTCACCGTGCGCGCGCCGTTCGGCGTGCCGCCTGGGCAAGCCGCGTTGGGCGCGCTGCTCGGCTTCGCGGCGCTGCTGCCGTTTTACGCGTTGCGCGTGATGGGCTCCGCCGACGTCAAGGCATTCGCCGTGCTCGGCGCGTGGTGCGGCGCGCATGCGCTGCCGGGGCTGTGGGTCGTGGCGACCGTCATGGCCGGGCTGCATTCGCTCGCGTTGCTCGTCGCGACACACACGTGGCCCGCTGCGCCCGGCGGCGGCTCAGCCGCCTTCGAGTTGCGCGGCCGTCGCGCGACGCCGTACGTCACGTGTCTCGGCGTTGCGGCGCTCGGCGTGCTCGCGTCGCGATACCTGCGGGGAGTCTGACGTTGAACGCGCCGATGCAACCGATCACACCTGCACCTCGACGCGTTCGCGCGCGTGGATTTTCGGCCAGTCAGCGCGGCTCGAGCGCGGTCGAGTTCGCGCTGGTGTTCCCGTTCTTCTTCATAATCTTTTACGCGATCGTGACGTTCAGCCTGATTTTCGTCGCGCAACAGAGCCTGACGCTCGCAGCCGAGGAGGGCGCGCGCGCCGCGCTGAACTACCAGCAGGCGCAGGACGTGAAGACGGCGCTCGACGATCGCGCGTCGGCCGCCTGCCTGGCCGCGTCGAATCTGACGAACTGGCTCGCGGCCAGGGCGAACTGCGACGCGAGCTGGGCGGCCTGTACGTTCGACGCGACGATGCGCTGCGTCACCGTCACGCTGACATACGACTACGGGCGCCATCCGCTCGTCCCGCCGATTCCGCTGCTCGATGCGACATTGCCGTCGCAGTTGACGAGTACGTCGATGGTTCAACTCAACCCGGGGTATGTGCTGTGATCGCGACGCCGCGCCTGCATCCTTTACATCACGCGAGCGAGACAAGCGGACCCGTTCGCCGCGCGCCGCACCGCAAAGGCAGTGAATCATGCCGAATCTGACTCGAATAGTCGCAGGGGCGCTGATCGCGCTCGCCGTGCTGCTCGGCGCGCTGGCGATGACGCTGGCCCGTCGCCCCGCGCCCGCACCGGCGTCCGTTGCGCAGACGCAGCCGGCGTTTCCCGTCGTCGTCGCGCTGCGCGTGCTGCCCGCCGGACAGCCGATCCCCGCCGACGCGCTGCGCATCCAGCGTCTGCCCATCGATCCGTCGGGCGCTTTCGCCGATCCGTCGCTGATCGCGGGCCGCGTTCCCACCACTGATATCGGCGTGCAGGCGCCCGTGCTCGAAGCGCAGTTGTCGTCGGGCATTGCCGAGCGCATCGAGCCAGGCGAGCGCGCGGTGGCCGTGCGCGTCGATGAGCAGAATGCCGTCGGCAACCGGTTGCGTCCCGGCAATGTCGTCGATGTGTTCTTTACGTTGAAGCGCGATGGCCTGAGCGTCGGTCCGGCGGGTCAGGCGGAAGTGGAGCGCACGCAGGCGCGTCTGCTGCTGTCGCGCGTGCGCGTGCTCGCGTGGGGCAACGTCACGGCGAGCGGCGCGCCCGATACGAACACGCCCGCGCGAACGGCCGTGCTCGCCGTGCCGCTCGCCGATGTCGACCGGCTCGTGCTGGCCGAAGGCGCGGGGCATCTGATGCTCGCATTGCGCAATCCACGCGATACCGACGCGCTCGACGCCGCTGCATTGCCTGCTTATCCCGCCGTGCTGAAGACTGCCGCGAGCACCGATGCGCCCGAATCGACGCGCGCGGCGGCGGGCGTCGCGCTCGACGAACTGTCGGGCAGCAGCGCGCGCCGCGCGTTGCCGGGTCCGTCGAAAAGCGCGCCCGCGCCGGCAAGGCTCGTCGCGCGCACTCGCGATGCAGGTGGCGGAATCGAAGTGATACGGGGCGGCCGCTCGGAAACGGTCGCGTGGTGATCGCGCGTCGCGCGTGACGAGAAGAAGACGGGCGAAAAGCAAAGCAAACAGCTAGGGCAAACAGCAAGACAAACAGCAAGGCAAACAGCCAGCCAAACAGCTAGGGCAAACAGCGAGACAACCCGGCGACCCATTCGCCGGCGAACGACAAAAGAGCGTTTAGGGAGAGGGCGCGAATACGCGTTCAGCGGAACATGAGGAAACGGATTCTTGCGTGGCGAGTGATCGTCGGCGTATGCATGCTGCCGATGATTGCGTTGCCCGTCATGAGCGACGCCGCCGGCATCGCGGCAAGCCAGGCGAGCGCAGCGACGGCCGCCACGCCGGCGATCGATCTCGCCGTCGGCGCGCAACGGACGCTCGCGGCGGGTCACACGCTACAGCGCGTGGCCGTCGGCGATCCGAACGTCGCCGATGTGCTGATCCTCAAAGGCGGCACGAAAGCGGACTCGCACGGCGGCGTGCTGCTCGTCGGCAAGTCGGCGGGCACGACGAGCGTCATGCTGTGGGAGCGCGACCGCGACACGCCGCTCACCTACACCGTGAACGTGACGGCAGCCGCAGCGGCCGATCTGCTCGACGGCGGCACGCCCGAAGTGAAAGTGCTCGGCGGGACGGCTGTGATCAAGGGCACGGCCGCGTCGATGCAGGCGCATCAGCGCGCGGCGGGCGTGGCGGCGGGAGCGCTCGCCTCCGTCGCATCGAATGGCAAAGGCGGCGATGGCAAGAGCGCCGGCATAACAGTCGGCACGACAGTCGACACATCGACGATCGTCACGCGTCCCGTCGTGCAGGTCGACGTGCGCGTCGTCGAATTCAGCCGCGCGGTGCTCAAGCAGATCGGCTTCAACTTCTCGAAGGGAAGCAACGGGTTTGCGTTCGGCTCGTTTGCGCCGTCGTCGCTGAACAAGGCGACGTTCACACCGGGCCAGGGCACGTCGTTCGATTCGACGATGCCGATCGCGTCCGCGTTCAATCTCGTGTTCGGCTCGGTCGCGCACGATCTGTTCGCGGATCTGAGCCTGATGGAGAGCAACAACCTCGCGCGCATCCTCGCCGAGCCGACGCTCGTCGCGCTGTCCGGTCAGAGCGCGAGCTTTCTCGCGGGCGGCGAGATTCCCGTGCCCGTGCCGCAAGGGCTCGGCACGACGTCGATCGAATACAAGCCGTATGGCGTCGGCCTCACGCTCACGCCGACCGTGCTGAGCCCGCAGCGCATCGCGCTGAAGATCGCGCCCGAGGCGAGCCAGCTCGATTTCGTGCACGCGGTGACGGTCAACGGCATCTCGGTGCCCGCGATCACGACGCGCCGCGCCGATACGACCGTCGAACTCGGCGACGGCGAGAGCTACGTGATCGGCGGACTGATCGATCGCGAGACGGCGTCGAACGTCGACAAGGTGCCCGTGCTCGGCGATTTGCCGATACTCGGCGCGTTCTTCAAGCAGCTGAACTATTCGCAGAGCGACAAGGAGCTGTTGATCATCGTCTCGCCGCATCTCGTGTCGCCGCTCGCGAAGGGCGCGGCGTTGCCGTCGACGCCGGGCGAACAGTCCGAGCAACGCGACGCGCCCGTGTGGCGCTCGCTGCTGGGCGGCGCGGCGTCGCGCGATGCCGCGCCGGGGTTTTCGAAATGAATGCGCGATGCGGTGCGAGCGACGGATGCGAAACACGACGGCTGAGCGAAACCGAACGGCGGTCGCACAGGCGGCCACGCGCAAAGGAAGCACACCATGAACGCGAGAACCCACGCTTTGGCTGAGCGCGCCGTCACCGACTGCTTCGTGTTCGCGACGCTCGCCGACGAGCACGCGCGCTGGCTCGCCGGATCGCTTGTCGCGGCGGGCGCCGTCGATCGCGTGAGCCTCGATCCGAAAGCGTTCGTGCAACGCATCGGCACGCTCAATCCGTCGCTCGCGTTCGTCGATTTTTCCGGCGGCCAGATGGCGGCGGCGAGCGCGGCGGCGAACGCGGCGCGCGCCGCGTATGCGGGCTTGCAGATCGTCGCGGTCGGTTCGATGAGCGAGCCCGAGAGCGCGCTCGCCGCGCTGCGCGCGGGCGTGCGCGATTTCATCAATCTGTGCGCGCCCGCTGCAGACGCGCTGCGCATCGCACGCCAGGTGCTCGACAACGTCGTCGAGCCCGTGAGCCGTCACGGCAAGCTGACGGCGCTGATCGGCGCGCGCGTCGGCATGGGCGTGAGCACGCTCGCCGCGAATCTTGCCGTGCTGCTGCAACGGCGCGACGCCGCGCAAGGCCGCGAAGCGCTGCTGCTCGATCTCGGCCTGCCCGCAGGCGACGGCACGCTGCTGCTCAACACGCGCAGCGACTTCAGCTTCGTCGAGGCCGTGCGGAACGTGCGCCGCATCGATCAGACCTTCGTGCACACGGCGCTGTCGCATCATGCGAGCGGCCTTGCGCTGACGAGCCTGCCCGCCGATCTCGCCGAGATGCGCGAGGTCTCGCACGCGTCGTCGATCGCCTTGCTGAACCGGCTGCGCGCGTTTTTCGATCAGCTGATCGTCGATCTCGGCGGCTTCAGGAACGGCGAGTTCATCGCGAACGTCGTGCAGGCCGCCGACGAAGCGTGGCTCGTCTGCGATCAGGGCGTGCCGTCGGTGGTATCGGCCGTCGGCGTGCTGGACGGCTTGCGCGAGCACGGCATCGACATCGAGACGCTGCGACAGAAAGTGCGGCTCGTCGTCGGCAAGTACGAGCCGGAACTGGGGCTCACGGCGGCTCAGATCGCGCAGCGGCTCGAACTCGAACTGATCGCGACGCTGCCCGAGCGGCGCGTCGCGCTCGGGCAGTCGATGAACCAGGGCAACCTGCTCGCCGACACCGCGCCGCGCGACGCCTACGTGCGCGCGCTCGATACCCTCGTGACGCGTGTCGCGGGCGCGCCGTCCATAACGGGCGCGGGCTCGGGCGTGCGCGCTGCGAATCCGCATGGCAAGTCGGCGCTCGATGCGTTGCGGCGCTTCATTCCCATTTCCAGCAAACGGTCATAGACGATGGCAAAAGAAATCGAATTTGCCGACGACGCACCCGCGTTCGCGCAGAGCCAGCAGTTCCAGGACATCAAGAACGCGGCGCACGAACATCTGCTCACGCGCATCGAGGAACTGGGCGCCGAGTTTGGCCGCTGGTCGCGCAACGCGATCCATCAGTTCGTCGATCTGGAAATGGACAGCTTCGTGCGGCTGCGCCGGTTTCCCATCAACGAGAGCGAAGTGCGGCTGATCGCGCAGGCGCTGACGAAAGAGCTGGCGGGCTTCGGGCCGATCGAGGATCTGCTGAACGATCCCGCCGTCGAGGACATTCTCGTGAACGGCTACAACGACGTGTACGTATCGCGTCACGGCATCCTCGCGAAAATTCCCGTGCGCTTCGCGGACAACGCGCATCTGCTGCGTATCGTGCGGCGCATTCTCGCGCCCATCGGCCGACGGCTCGACGAATCGAATCCGATGGTCGATGCGCGTCTGCCCGACGGCGGCCGCGTGAACGTCGTGATCGAGCCGCTGTCGATCGACGGCCCCGTCGTGTCGATCCGCAAGTTCCGCAAGGACCCGCTGCGCCCCGACGATCTGCTCGCGAACGGCACGTATGACGCGGAGATCGGCGCGCTGCTCGACGCGGCCGTGAAGGCGCGCTGCAATATCCTCGTGTCAGGCGGCACGAGCTCGGGCAAGACGTCGCTGCTCAATGCGCTCGCGTTTCATATCCCCGATGTCGAGCGCGTCGTGACGATCGAAGATACGGCCGAGCTGTCGCTCAACCATCCGCATGTGGTGCGGCTCGAAAGCCGTCCGGGCGGCTTCGACGGCAGCGGCCTCGTGACGATCCGCGACCTGTTGCGCAACACGCTGCGCATGCGCCCGGACCGCATCATCGTCGGCGAAGTGCGCGGCGGCGAAGTGCTCGAAATGCTGCAGGCGATGAACACGGGCCACGACGGATCGATGGGCACCGTGCACGCGAGCTCGCCGCGCGAATGTCTGTACCGGCTCGAAATGCTCGCGGGCTTCGCGGGCTTTCAGGGCACGGAATCGAGTCTGCGCCGGCAGATCGCGAATGCGATCGACTTCATCGTGCAGATCGGGCGGCTGTCGAATGGGCGGCGCCGCATCCTGTCCGTCACCGAGGTCACGGGGCTGTCGGACAACATCATCGCGACACAGGAACTGTATCGCTACGAGCCGCTGACGACGCCCGAAGGCGAAGAGGCCGACAACTGGACATCGCTCGGCATCCATCCGCATTCGCCGAAGCTCGCGCGGTTCAGGCAGGCGCTCGGCGGCGGATTCGGCGATCCGATGACGGGCGGATTCGGCGCAGGATTCGGTGGCAGGGGCGGCGACGGAGGCTTCAATGTCTAGCGACAGCGCCGCGCTGCTCGTTGCCGCGCTCGCGCTGCTGTGCGTGGCGTGCGCGCTGCTCGTCGTTCGGCGCGGCGCGCGGCGCAACGAGCGCGCGGGCACCGAGCGCTTCATCGACAGCCGCATGGCGCAGATGGCGTCGGCATCGGCATCGGCGGGCGTCGTGACGGCGGGCATGCATCCGGTGGCAACGATGCGCGCGCAGCCGCTCACGACCCAGCAAGCCGCGCAACCGATGCGCGCGCAACCGCTCGCGCAGACGGCTGCGACGGCCGCCGACTCGAGCCGCTGGCGCAAGCTCAAGGCACGCGTCGCGCTCGTGCTCGATCAGTCGATGAGTCGCGCGGGGATTTCGAACGCGAGGGTCGCGATGCTTGCACCGTTGCTCGGCTCGCTCGCGCTGTCCACGTTCGCGGGCAGCCGCAGCGGCGCGGGCGCGTTCTTCATGACGCTCGCGACGTGCGCCGTGCTGCTCTACGTGCTGATGTCGCGCCGTATCCTGAAGCGGCGTCAGACGATCGTGCGTCAGCTGCCGTCGTTTCTCGACGGCATCGTGCGTCTGATCGTGCTCGGCAACAGCGTGCCTGCCGCGTTCCAGGCTTCGCTGCAGACGACGGAAGCGCCGCTGCGCCAGTGTCTCGATCACGTGTCGCGGATGCTGCGCGCCGGCGTCGAGATCGACCGCGCGCTGTATCACGTCGCGCAGGTCTATCGGACGAGCGAGCTGGAGCTGGTGGGCGCGGTGCTGCGCCTGTCGGTGAAATACGGCGGGCGCGCCGACGTGATGCTCGATCGCATGGCGTCGTTCATGCGCGATCTCGAACAGGCGGAGCGTGAACTCGTCGCGTTGTCGGCGGAGACGCGATTGTCCGCCTGGGTGTTGACGCTGTTGCCGCTCGGCATCGGCGGGTTTCTGATCGCATCGAATCCGCACTATTTCGCGTGGATGTGGAACGATGCGACGGGCCGCAAGCTCGTCTGGCTTGCGTTCGCGCTGCAGATGTTCGGCGCGTTTCTGCTGTATCGCCTCGCGCGGCTGAAGGGCTGACGATGGACGCGTTTTCGCTTGCCGCACTCGCGCTCGCGTTTGCCGCGCTTGCTTCGCTGCTGGCGGGCGTGATGCTATGGAAGCGTCATGTGGCCGGCCGGCGCAGCGCGCGCTTGCTCGCCGACGTGCTCGATCAGCGCGCATCGCAGGCGCAGGCGGCCGCGATGCGCACGGCGTCGAGCGCCAACGCAGGTTCCAGCGTCGACACGAGCGCAACGGGCGCCGCCGATCGCACGACGCAAGGCAATCCCGCTGCCTCCGGGCAAGCCGCAAGTCCGCATCCGCTGCTGGAGCGCGCGGCGCGCGC
Organism: Paraburkholderia phymatum; assembly: GCF_038900715.1. Classification (GTDB taxonomy): domain Bacteria; phylum Pseudomonadota; class Gammaproteobacteria; order Burkholderiales; family Burkholderiaceae; genus Paraburkholderia; species Paraburkholderia phymatum_A. The sequence goes on from NZ_JAYMRZ010000009.1 coordinate 225,008, forward strand.
GGGCATGCGCTGGCTCGATTCGCCGCTCGGCCGCCATGTCGTCGCCGACGAAGACCGGCGTCTGCTCGAACAATGCGGTTTCGTCGACGCGCGGGCGCGAGGCCTGTTCCTCTTTGCGCGGATCGGCGGCGCGCTCCTGCTGCCGCTCGCCGCGCTCGCGCTGATGGGCTTCGAACTGCATGGGCCGCGCGCGCCCGCCGTCGTCGTGATCGCGCTGCTCGCGGGCTTCATGTTGCCGAAGATCGCTGTGCAGCGGCGCGCGACGGCGCGGCGCGCGGCCGTCGTCGACGAACTGCCGATGCTCGTCGATCTGTTGCGCCTGTTGCAGGGCGTCGGCCTGTCGCTCGATCAGAGCCTCCAGGTGATGGTCAACGATTTTCGCGGTGTGCTGCCCGTGCTGTCCGGCGAACTCGCGATCGCGCAGCGGCAGGTCGCGGCGGGCCGCACGCGCGAGCAGTCGCTGCAGCGTCTCGCGTCGAGCTACGCGAACGAAGACCTGCGCGCAATCGTGCGTCTGCTGATCCAGGTGGACCGCCACGGCGGCGCGGTGCAGGAGCCGCTCAGGCAGTTCGGCGACCGTCTGCGCGAAGCGCGCCGCTCGATGCTGCGCGAACGGATCGGCCGTCTCACCGTGAAGATGACAGGCGTGATGGTGGTGACGCTTCTGCCCGCGCTGCTGATCGTGACGGCGGGGCCGGGCGTGCTCGCCGTCGTGCATTCGCTGGCGGCGTCGGCGGCCGTGCATCGCTAGGGATACGAAACATCATGGACGATCGAATGAACCCATCTCGTCGCGCGGTGTGCATGAACGCGATCCGGCATGTGATCCGGCTCGCCGCGCTTGCCGGCGTCTGCGCGCTGCTCGGCGCGTGCGCGGTGAAGGAAGCGGGCTATGGCGTCGGCGTGCAGGCCGAGCGCGAAGCGAAGCTGCAACAGTCCGCGCACGATACCGCGCCGGATACGCCCGGCATGTATCTCGGCCTGATCGACCGGATGCAGGCGCAGGGGCTGTACTACGCATCGCTCGCGCATATCGATGCATACGAGAAACAGTACGGCGCGTCGCCCGATTCGATCCTGCTGCGCGCCGACGCGTTGCGCGCCACCGATCAGCCCGCGTCGAGCGCCGCCGCCTATACGCAGTTGCTGAACACGCCGCTCGCGGCGCGCGGCTATCGCGGGCTTGGTCTGCTGGCGGGCGCGTCGGGGGATTTCGAACGCGCATCGCAGGTGTTGGAGACGGCCGTCGAGCTCGCGCCGACGGATGTCGCGACGCTCTCCGATCTCGGCTACGCGCGTCTGCGCGCCGGCGATGTCGCGGGTGCGCGCGTGCCGCTGATGAAGGCCGCCGAACTCGACGGACACAACCGGAAGGTGATCGGCAACGTCGTGCTGTACCTGCTCGCAGACGGACAGACGGCGCGCGCGCAGGCGCTCATCAAGGACCAGAAGTTCGCGCCGGACGTGCGCGCGCAGGTTCGCGACGAAGCGGCGAAGGTCGCGGCCGCGAGTCGGGCGCGACGCAACGGCGAGCCGCGCGCGCAGAAGCCGCACGCGTCGCCTGCATCGGGCGGGCCCGTCGCGAGCGTTCAGGACGTCGATCAGTCGCAGCGCATGCTGCAACGGTTTGCACAGTGAAGGCGCGCATCGCGCGATTGACCGGCAGCGAGGCAAGGGAGCAAACGATGAAAACGGCCGTGGCATGGCGAGGTGTGGTGGCAGCGGGTTGCGTGACGGTGGCATGTTGCGCGATGGGCAGCGCGTGCGCGCAAGGCGCGAATGGCAATGCGGCGAATGGCAATGCGGCGAATGGCAGTGCGGCGAATGGCAATGCGGCGAACGGCAATGCGGCGAACGGCAATGCGGCGAACGGCAATGCGGCGAACGGCAATGCGGCGAATGGCAATACGGCGAATGGCAATACGGCGAGTGTGAATACGGCGAGTGCGACTGGGAATACGGCGAACGGCAGCGCACGCGTGCCCGCGCTCGCGAGCGAAATCGGCCATTCGACGCGCAACTGGCTCGACCTGCAGCGCAGCGGCGCGGCTGCCGCTCCCGCTCTGCCGATGCTCGGCGAAGAAGCGGGCTTCGCGTATCAGCGCTACATGGACTCGTTCAGGACGAAGATTCCCGCGTCCTTCGGTTCGTCGTTGAACGGCGGCGGCAACCTGCTGCACGTCGATTACACGAACGTCGGCGGGGCGTCGCAGAACTGAGATGGCGTCGAAAGACATTCGTTGCCGTCCGTCGATGCCCTCGCGGCGAGCGCGCTTCGTTCCCGCGAGCGTGCGCCGTCAGCGCGGCGCGGCGGCTGTGCTGGCGGCCGTGTGGATCGGCGCGGCCGTTGCGGCGCTGGGCGTGATCGACGTCGGCAACGTGTACCTCGTGCGCCGACAGTTGCAGCGCACGGCCGACATGGCCGCCGTCGCGGGCGCGCAGACCATCGGCATGGCGGGCGGCTGCGCGACGGCGTCGGCCTCGGCGCAACAGAGCGCGGCGCAGAACGGCTACAAGGGCGCCGGCCCCGTCGACGTCGTGTGCGGCAGATGGAGCACGACGGGCGGGGCCGCGCAGTTCGATACGTCGGGCGCGATGCCGTTGAACGCGGTGCAGGTGACGGCCACGCAAAGCGTGCGCCATTTCTTCATCGGACCCGCGCGCGACGTGCAGGCGGTCGCAACGGCGAAAGCCGTCGATACCGCATCGTTCGCGCTGTCGACGAGTCTCGCCACGCTGTCAGGCGGCGCGATCAACGGACTGCTGGGCGCGTTGCTCGGCGCGAACGTGTCGCTGGATGTCGTTACATGGCAGGCGCTCGCGTCGGCGAACGTGAGGCTCGGCGATCTGGCGACGCAGCTCGGCGCGGCATCGATGAACGATCTGCTCGATTCGAACACGACCGTCGCGGATCTTGCGGGCGCGATGGCGACGGTGCTGAGCCGCAACGGCGCCGCGAGCGCGACCGTGGCGTCGGCGCTCGCAACGATCCGGGCGGCGGCGAACGGCGGGCCGAAGCTCGCGCTCGGCGACAGCGCGGGTGCGCCGGGACTGCTCGCGATCGGGCTCGCCGATAAGCAGGCGGCGGCGTCCGCGACGGTCAGCGCACTCGACGCGCTGATCGTTGCCGCCGAACTCGCGCATGGCAACTCGGCGCTCGATCTGGGCGCGGCGCTCGATCCGTCGGCGATACCGGGCGTCACGTTGCCCGTCAGCCTGACAGCGAAGGCCGCGATTCTTCAGCCGCCTGTCATTGCAGTGGGCGAGGCGGGCATGGACAGCAGCGGCAACTACCGCACGAGCGCGCATGCCGCGCAGGTCCGCGCGTACCTGGACGTCAAGCTACAGGTGCCGCCGATCCTGCTGCTGCCCGGCGTGACCGTCGATCTGCCGCTCTACGTCGAGGCCGCGCAGGGTACGGCGAATCTGGCCGCGACGCAGTGCGCGGCATCGAGAGCGGCCAGCACGAGCACGATCGTCGTGCGGACGGGCATCGCGAACGCATGCATTAGCGGCGATGCCGCGTCGAACATGAGCAACCCGACATCGCCAGCGACGTGCCAGCAGCCGGCGACGATCGCATCGCTGACGGTGCCGCTGCTTCTGACGTCGGTGTCGGCGAATATCAATGCGGGGAGTGTGTCGCCGCCGTCGGGTCTGCATGCAACGCTCCAGGCGTCGGAGCCGGCGACGCTCACGTTCGACGGCGTCGCCGGTGACGCCGACGACTATCAATCGACCAACACCAACGGCCTGGGCTCGGCGACGAGCGGGCTGCTGGCCCAGCTCGCGGCACAACTGCAACAGCCGCAACAGCCAGGTACGCTCTTCGTGACCGTGGGCGGCGTCGCGGCGAATCCGGCGGTGTCGAGCGCGGTGCAGCCGCTGCTGGCCGTTCTGGTCGGCGCGCTGACGCCGCTCCTCAACGGACTCGACACGCTGCTCGTTCCGCTTTTGCAACTGCTCGGCGCACAGGTCGGCGTGAGCACGGTCCACGCGATCTCGCAGACGTGCAGCGACGCGCAGCTCGTCAACTGAACGGATCGACGGATCGACGGAAAACGCGATGACCATCCCATCAATCGAAGGTGAACGGATTCTTCATCCATGAAAACCGCTACCAGGATCGAGGAACTGGACCTGTATGTCTGGGAAGGCAAGGCCGATATCGTCGATCGCGTCGCGCGCTGCATGGCGAGCTTCGACGTCGAAGTGATTCGCGCCGACGATATCGCGCTGTCGCCGGAGCACACGTCGGTCAGGCCGTCGCTCGCGATCATCAGCGTGTCGGTGATCGATACGGCGGGCTTTGCCGTGCGCGATCTGCAGGCGACGCACGCGATGCCCGTGATCTGGGTCGGCGCCGCGCCGCGCGATCACGACCCGGCGATGTTTCCCGCCGAGTACTCGCACGTGCTGCCGCTCGACTTCACGTGCGCCGAACTGCGCGGCATGGTGTCGAAGCTCGTCGTGCAGCTGCGCGCGCATTCGGCGCAGACGCACGAATCGGGCGCGCTCGTCGCGAACTCCGAATGCATGCAGGCGTTGCTGCATGAAGTCGAAACATTCGCCGATTGCGATACGAGCGTGCTCGTGCATGGCGAAACGGGCGTCGGCAAGGAGCGCATCGCGCAACTGCTGCACGAGAAACATTCGCGCTACGGACAGGGGCCGTTCGTAGCGGTGAACTGCGGCGCGATTCCCGATGGGCTCTTCGAATCGCTCTTTTTCGGACACTCGAAAGGGTCGTTCACGGGCGCCGTCGGCGCGCACAAGGGCTATTTCGAGCAGGCCGACGGCGGCACGCTCTTTCTCGATGAAATCGGCGATCTGCCGCTGTATCAGCAGGTCAAGCTGCTGCGCGTGCTCGAGGACAGCGCCGTGACGCGCATCGGCTCCGCGACGCCCGTGAAGCTCGACTTCCGGCTCGTCGCAGCGACCAACCGGAACCTGCCGCAACTCGTGAAGGACAGCACGTTTCGCGCGGACCTGTACTACCGGCTCGCGGTGATCGAACTGAGGATTCCGTCGCTGGAAGAGCGGGGCGCCGTCGACAAGATCGCGATCTTCAAGGCGTTCATCGCGGCCGTCGTGGGCGCCGGGCGGCTCGAGACGCTGCCCGACCTTCCGTACTGGCTCGCGGATGCCGTCGCCGATACGTACTTCCCCGGCAACGTGCGCGAGCTGCGCAATCTGGCCGAACGGATCGGCGTGACCGTGCGGCAGATTGGCGCGTGGGACGCGGCGCGGCTGCACCGGCTGCTGGCGATCGCGCGCAGCAGCCAGCCCGTGCCCGCCGAGAGCGCGGCGGAAGTGCTCGTCGACCGCAGCAAATGGGATATGGCCGAACGCAGCCGCGTGATTGCGGCGCTCGATGCGAACAGCTGGCGTCGCCAGGACACTGCGCACTACCTCGGGATCAGCCGCAAGGTGCTGTGGGAAAAGATGCGCAAGTACCAGATTTTCGACGAGGAACCCGAAACGCGCGAAAGTGAGTAATAATTAGCCGGTTTTGCAAAACTACAACACGATACGGGCAGAATCATATGGACCAGAAGTCGAAAATTCGACACATCGCGCTGTCGGCGGGCATTCTTTTTGGGGCTGTTCACGGGGCATATGCGCAGGCTTCAGCGGAAAACGGCGCGGTAGGCGCCGGCACGGCTGCCACGGCCGCGACTGCCGTCGTTGCGCAAGCGGGCACGGCCACGGCTGCGGCTCCCGCCACGTCGGCGAGTCCAACGCTTGCACTCACGCCCGACGAGGCGAAGCAGTCCGCGACAGGCAATGTCGCGGAACTGCAACAGATGATCCACGGCAGCGACATCGCCGAACTGCGCACGACGTACAACGGCAGCTACGGGGCGAGCCTGCTGTTCAACGCGAAAGAGATCACGTACTACGTCGCGCTGTTCCAGCAGAAGAACTTCTGGCGCGTCATCAAGACGCAGGACGACGCGCGCGCCGAGCAGATCTATCGCGACTTCGCGCGTCAGACGGCGCAACTGTCCGACATCGAAATTCGCCGCACGAGACTCGAAGCGCAGAAGGCGTATACGGATCGCCTCGTCGCGCTGTCGCAGGAGCGCGCAAGCCGCCTGCAAGCCGACCTGAATGTCGCGCACGAGCAGCAGAGCATCGTCAACAGCATGCAGCAGCAGACCCGCGCGGAAACGGCCTCGCTGGCGCAGCAAAAGGCGCAGGCGCAGGAGCAGTTGCGCGCCGCGCAGCGCCAGGTGCGCGATCTGCAGCGGCAACTCGAAAGCGGGTTGCCCGCGCACTGATCCGGTGCGGCCTTTCGTGCGAGCCGCGCGGGCTTTTTATGGCTGCGCGGCTTGTTTATGGATCAGTCGCGGCTCGTTCCGCGCTCGTTCGCGGATCAGTCGCGGCTGGTTCACGGCTCATTTGCAGATCATTTGCCGCTCGTTCGTGGCTCATTCAGGGATCAGTCGCGGCTGGTTCACGGCTCATTCACAGATCATTTGCGGCTCGTTCGTGGCTCATTAGGGATCGGTCGCGGCTGGTTCACGGCTCATTCACAGATCATTCACAGATCATTCGCGGCTCATGCGCGGATCGTTCACCGCCCATTCGCGAATCAGCATGGCGAGAGAGCATGCGCATGCTCGCGCACGCGATCATTCACGCGTCCAAGGCGCGCAATGCCTGAATACGCGAACCGCGCGCACTGTTGCCGCGCACGACGGACCGCTCGCTCCTGCTCCTGTTTGACGGCGACCGTCCGCTCAACGCGACTTCTTCTGCTTGCGCTGATGGTTCCCTTCGTCGGCTTCGTCCGGATCGACGGCGATGGGGTCGCTTGCTGGGAAGGTTTCTTCGAGTGCCTCGTCGAGGCGTTCTTCCGTGGTGTGGGGTTCCTCGGATGGCTTCGGTGCTTTCGGCTTCGTGCTGGACATGACGTGCTCCGCTATGACATACGACGGTATCGAGCAACCAGAATAGCTCAATAGCGCGAACGCGACCGCCTGGCCGGATGGTATAGGACGATGCGCATGCTCAATCGACGCACACGCGCGCTGTCATTCGACTTCCGAAAAGCGTCGTGAAGCGGGAATAGATGGAATAGGCAGCGCGATGCAGGCCGATGGAATTTCTCGCCTGACGATTCGTTCTTAGCGCATCGGGACGGCGGCGCACAGCGAGCCGGTCGCGGCGGACATGTGAGGGAGGCCCATGCAAGCGGACGGTTATCGCAGTAGACAGCGCCTGAACGCGACGCACGTCGTCGAATCGGAGCTTCAGCATCTGGAATGGGCGACGCGTCAGCCGATGATGCGCAGGCTCAACGCACGCTACTGGCGTCGCAGGGTACTGGAAGTGAAGGGTGGCTATGAGTTGACCGCGCAGCAGGGCATGCGGATCGAGAGGATGCTGAAGCAGCTGGCGGATCGCGCCGGTTCGTCGGTTGCGTGAAATGCCGGCGCGCCGCGCGCGCCCGATCGATGCGTCGTCGCCTGTTTGGCGACTCGTTTGGGCCGCTTGTTGAGCCGCTTATCCGACCCACTTGTTCGACGGCTTTTGCGACCGCTTATCGGGTGACTATCTGGCGCCGGTATCTGGCGGCGCGTTGGACGGATGGCCGCCGTGGCGGCCTGTCAGACGGCTTGCGCCGCTTATTCGGCGTTCCCGCCGTTGTTGTTGCCCTGATCGTTGCCCGTACCCGCGCCATACAGACGCCGGCGGCGCGTGACGACCACCGGGCCGTCCGACGACGACCGGTCCGACGGCGCTTGCGGCGCGCCGCCATACGGCTCGCGCTGTTCGCGCGGCTCGCGGTGCTCGCGCGAGCCGTGCGGACCGCGCGCGGCGTGTTCGCCATGCGACGGCCGCCCGCCTGCGCGCGGCGCGGGGCGCGAGCCCGTGTCGAGCTGGATCGTCGAAATGGCGCGCTTGTAGATGCCTTGCAGCCCGACGGGCGTGCGCAGCATCACCAGGTACTGATCGAACGACTCGATGCAGCCCGTCAGCCGGATACCGTTGACGAGGTAAATTTCGACGCGCTTGCGTTCTTTGCGCGCCGCGTTCATGAAGTCGTTTTGCGGATGCGATTCTGCGGGAGGCATGGACAATTGTGTATAGAAAATCGGTTGTTCGCCGGGGATTTTACCCGTTGTGGCCGCGGGCCGGCATGACGGGCGCCAAACGCGAACCGACTGACGCCCACTATAACCACTTGTGAGCGCGGAAGCATCCTCTAAAGTCCATGTGTAACGTTGAGTTACGAAATCCTGCTCTGCAGTGCGCGCCATCCAACGTTGCGGCACGCAATGGACATGCCGCGCAACGACCATGCCGCGCAGAGCATGTCCGTCGGGGCAAGGTCGGGGGTAAGACCGGAAGCAGGACCCGAAGGCGGACAGGTAATAAATGGCCGATGCTTCGGAATAAAGCGCAAGTCGTGAGCGTTTATCAGTCAGGTATCGCACACAACGCTGCGGCATCCGCCGCCGGCATCGCGCGATTCCGCATGATTTGTCCATTCAACGCATGGCTGCGTCACGCGTGGCGCAGTCGGTACAGGAGGGTCTTCATGAAAGTGTCCAGACTGGTATCTGCCGTATTCGTAATCGTTGCGCTAGGGGTTGCTTCGTTGTCGTTGAGCGCGTGTCAGTCCACCGGCGACATGAGTTCGTCGGGCGCGAGCAGCAGCGGCACAAGCGGCAGCAGCGGCGGCTATTGATGCGCGCGCTCGCTTGACGGCTAGCGCCGGGTGAAGTTCGAAGCGGAGGTGATTTCGTGGCTCCCTCAGTTGCGCCGCTACGCGCGCGCACTGACGGGCGACCCGGCTTGGGCGGACGATCTGGTTCAGGATACGGCCGAGCGGGCGCTCGCGCGATGGAAGGGGTTCCGCCCCGACAGCAATCTGCGCGCGTGGCTCCTCACGATCCTGCGTCACCTTTACATCGACCAGTTGCGCGTGCGCCGCGAAATCGCAGTGGACGACGAGAGCGCGCCGTGGCGCAATCTCGAAGCGCCGCACGGTGAAGTCGACGGACTGGTGTTGCGCGACGTGCAGCGCGCGCTTTATTGTCTGCCCGTCGAGCAGCGCGAAGTGATGCTGCTCGTGTGCGTGGAGGAGTTGAGCTATCAGGAAGCGTCGGCCACGCTCGGCGTGCCGATCGGCACGGTGATGTCGCGGCTGTCCCGCGCGCGCGAGCATATGCGGGCGCTTTTGACGGAAGGGCCAGTGCAACACAAGTCACCGTCGCTGAAAGTAGTCAGAAACGGGGCGAGAAGCGGGCAATGAACAACGACGAACATTCGACCGATTCCACGGGCGCGCCCGACCTGCGCGCGCTGTCGGCATTCGTCGACAACGAATTGCCGGAGAGCGAGCGCGCGGCCGTGCACGAGCATCTTGCGAAGGATCCGCAGGCGGCCGCGCAGGTTGCGTCGTGGCGCGCGCAAAAGGCCGCCTTGCAGGCGCTGTGCGGCGTGGGCGAGAGCGGGAGCGAGCGCGAGGAGCCACAGGTGATCGTTCTGCGTGCCCGCGTGCCGTGGTGGCGGCGCGTGGGCATCGCGGCGTGCTGGGTGATCGCGGGCGCGGGGCTTGCGCTCGCGCTGGGTCCGCTCGTGCCGCGTCTGACGGGCGGCGGCAACGGCGACATCATGTCGTTCGCGAAGCGCGCGGATATCGCCTACGCCGTCTACACGCCGGAGCGCCGCCATCCCGTCGAAGTCGCCGCGAGCGAGGAAGAGCATCTGATCACGTGGCTGTCGAAGCGGCTCAACCGTCATCTGTCCGTGCCTTCGCTGCAGGAATACGGCTATACGCTCGTCGGCGGGCGGCTGCTGCCGGGCGAGGCGGGGCCTGCCGCGCAGTTCATGTACGAGAACCCGAGCGGCGCGCGGCTCACGCTCTACGTGACGGGCATTCCGAGGGACGAAACCGCGTTCCGTCTGTTCCGTGACGGCAATCGCCGCACGTTCTACTGGATCAACGACCACATGGGCTACGCGCTCTCGGGCCCGATCGAGGAAGCCAAGCTGCGTTCGATCGCGATTGAAGTCTGCGGCGAACTCGGCGGGCGTCCGGAGGCGTGGCAGTAGCGCGCGCTCGCGCGGGGCTTTTTTCCGCTTCGCGTTCTCTGCTCGAAACAAGCGAAACACGGGGTAACAAAACGACCTACGCTGTAATCGGCGGTGCAGGAATAGCGCCGCACGCGTGTGCGTTTATGTCGTTGTGCAGGCGCGTGTTCCGCCGGCTTCGACGGGCGCGAAAGAGTGGCTTGTCACCTGCCTGCAAGGCAAATCGATGGGGTCTTCACGGCGTCGGCGCGCGATGCGTGCCGCGACACCGCACCGTCGAAGCAGGATCAATCATGCGTACTTTGTCAGGAATCAGCGCGGCGCTGTTCGTGTGCGCCGGTTGCGCGGGGCCCGCCGCGCAACCCGTCGCCGCGCAGGAGCAGTTCGGCGACAACGCCAGCGACCTCAACTCGGGCGACACCGTCTGTCAGCCCGTCGTGGGCCAGGCGGAAATCGACGGCACGATGCAGCAGATCAGCGGCATCGCGTGCAGGCAGCCGGACGGCACGTGGCTGATGCAGCAGGGCAACGGCACGGACACGACCGCCGTCTATCCCGTTCCGGCCTATCCTTACTATGATCCGTGGTATTGGGGACCGCCTGTCGTCGTTGGCGGCGCGTCGTTCGTGTTCGTCGACCACTTCCACCATTTTCACCATATGCATCACGTGCATTGGGGGCATCCGGTCGGCGGCTTCAACGGACATGGCGGCTTCAACGGACATGGCGGCTTCAACGGGCACGGCGGATTCCACGGCGGGGGCGGCATGCACGGTTGGGGCGGCGGATCGCACGCATGGGGCGGCATGGGCGGCATGCACGGAGGCGGCGGCGGGCACGGACGCTGAACACGCCGTCGCGCGTGCCGCATGAGCGCCGTCCGTCGAATGGCATGAGCGCCGTTCGCCGAGCGCCTTCTGTCGAATGCCGTCCGTCGAATGCCGTCACGAGCAACCCATAACTCGACGCACCACTCAACGCAGCATGGCCGACGCCACATGGAGGCGCCTTGACTCGCACTCTGCCGCCGGACGTTTCCGCCGCGACATTCGATCGCGCGCTCGCCGCATTCGAAGCGATCGTCGGCGCGACGCAGGTCGCGTCGTCGGCGGCGAGCCTCGCGCCTTATGCCGATCCTTTCGCGCCGGGCACGCTCGCCGCGTCGTTCGTGCCGTCGGCCGCGCTGCTGCCCGCGAACGTCGACGAGATCCGCGCGATCCTGCGCGTCGCGAATGAATACCGCATCCCGCTGTGGACGGTGTCGACGGGTCGCAACTTCGCGTATGGCGGCGCGGCGCCCCGGCTCGCGGGATCGGTGGTGCTCGACCTGCAACGGATGAACCGCATTCTCGCCGTCGACGAGCCGCTCGCGTACGCGCTCGTCGAGCCCGGCGTCAGCTACTTCGACCTGCATCACCATCTGCGCGAGCGCGGCTACAGGCTGTGGGTTGATCCGCCCGCGGCGGGCTGGGGCAGCATCGTCGGCAATACGCTGGAGCGCGGCTTCGGCACGACGGCCTACGGCGATCACGCGGCGACGCAGTGCGGAATGGAGGTCGTGCTCGCGAATGGCGACGTCGTGCGCACGGGCATGGGCGGCATCGAGATCGGCACGTCGTGGCAGGCGTTCAAGCATGGCTACGGGCCGTCGTTCGATCCGATGTTCATGCAGTCGAACTACGGCATCGTCACGAAGATGGGTGTCTGGCTGATGCCCGCACCGAGCGCGTATCTGCTGGGCGAAATCCAGTTTCAGCGCGACGACGATCTGGACGCGATCGTCGAGACGCTGAGGCCGCTGCGCCTCGACGGCACGATCGGCAATCATGCCGTCATCGAAGGCGCGCTGCGGCGCGCGGCGGGCATCGGGCCGCGTTCGCAGTGGTATCGGGGCAAGGGCGTGATGCCGGAAAGCGCGATCGCGTCGATGACCGACGCGCTGAAGATCGGCCGCTGGAACCTGCACTACGCGCTATACGGCGGGCGCGACGTGATCGACGCGAAAGAGACGCTCGTGCGTCGCGCGTTCGGCCGCATTCCGGGTGCGCGGATGATGTCGAAGGTCTACGACGGCAACGCGGAGCCCGAAGCGGGCGGCGATCGCAATCTGGCGGGCATTCCCGCGATGACGGCGTTCCGGATGCTCGACTGGCGCGGCGGCAGTGGCGCGCATGTCGATTTTTCGCCCGTGTGTCCGGCGACCGGGCGCGATGCGATGCGCCAGTACACGATGGCGAAGGCGCGCGCGAACGAATACGGCTTCGATTACTACGGCGGCTTCACGGCGGGCGAGCGGCATCTGCATCACATCGCCGCGGCGATCTTCGATCACGCCGACGCGCGGCAAAGCGAACAGGCCGGCGATCTGCTGCGCGCGTGGATGAGCGATGCGCACGGCGCGGGCTATGGCGAATACCGCTCGCATCTCGTCTACATGGATTTCGCGGCGGCGCGATACAACTTCAACGATGGCGCACTGCTGCGGCTGTCGGAGACGATCAAGGACGCGCTCGATCCCGCGGGCATTCTGTCGCCGGGCAAGCAGGGCATCTGGCCGAAGGCGTTTCGCGGCAGGCGCGGCTATACATGATGGGCGCGCGCGGGAGCACGGAGGTAGAGAAGGAGGTAGCGTCGACATGGAACGTCGCACATTCATCGCGGCGGGCGCATGGCTATCGGCGACGGCGGCGTGGCGCGTGCCGTGGTTTCACGCCGATGGCCTGCTCGCCGACATCGCGCTGATCGATACGAGCTTGCCGGAATCCGCGGCCTTGTCGGCGCATGCGGCGCACGTGCGCCTGCCTGCTTTCGACATCAACGACGCGCCGCACGCCGATATCGCCGTGCTGTGGTACGAGGCGCTCGCGCCGCGCGCGGCGCAGGCGGACGGGCGTCTCACGCTGATCGGCGTCACGCGCGCCGCCGATTTCTTCGTGCTCGCGCGTCTCGCGCTGCAACCGGGCGCGGCGCTCGCGCAAACGCATGCGGCGATGCCTGCACAGGAACACAGCGCGGCCGTCGCCTTCGCGCTGACGACGTGATCAGAATTTGTACTCCGGGTTCTTCGGATCGAACACCATGTCTTCGAAGGTCTTCGGCGTGATCGTCACGAACACGATGCGCTCGAAGATCTGTCCATCGTTGCCATACGATTCGACCATTCTGAAATACGGATGCCGTAGATCGAGCCCGAGCACTTCCTTCTTCGCATAGAACTCGGGCTGGCCCGTCGGCGTCTCGTAGGTGAACGCGACGACGCGCACGCCGTCGAGCGTCTTCACGTCGATCTGCGCCGGATGCGTGATGCCGGCGTCGGCGAATTTTCTGCCTTCGTCGAGAAACTGCTGCGCGATGAATTCGGTGCCGAGATCGCGCACGCGATGGTTCGACTGCGCGCGCGCCAGCGATCCGTCGATCGACGCCCACAACGGCATGATGTTGAACAGGCCGCCGAGGTGGCCGTACATCGCATCGCTGCGCCTGGACTCGTCGTAGATGATTTCCTGGCCCGAGTGCGGACCGCCCGGCAGCCATTTGCCGTAGATACGCAGCGGATCGCGCGTGAGCCGCACGAGCATATGATCGGGCTTGCGCGGCCACACCCCGCGAATGCGCTCCTGGCGCAGCATCGTGAACTCGTACGACGGATAGCCGTTCGGGCCTTCCTCGATATAGCGCGGCACGGTCAGCGGGTCGAATGATTCGAACAGCGCGACGAGTTGCGCATCGTCCATCTGTTCGAGCGCACCGCTTTGCGCGGCGCGACGCAGCCATTTGACCTGCTGTTCGAGCGGCAGCTTCGCGACTTGCGCGGCGGCATCGCTCGCGACCGGCGGAGTGCTCGGGGCGCTGGCGGCATTCGGCGCGCCCGGCATGTTCGGCATGTTCGGCGCGCTCGGCGCCAGTGCCGCCGCGTTGTTGTTCTGCGCGAATGCCGTGCCCGCGATGCCCGCCATCAGCGCGCAGACCGTGCAGACCGTGCAGACGACGTGGGCGGCGCGAAGCCGGGTCCAGCGCGAGCGTTTCTTCACAAACATCGGTTGATGCATGCATCGCTCCAAAAAGCGCGGACGGCTTCGTCGCCCCGGCTGCGCGTTCAGACGCGCAAGGGTACGCAAACGCGCGCGTAGGCCGTCACGATGATTTCAGCTTCTCCAGTTCCTGATCGCGCAGCTCGCGCCGCAGGATCTTGCCGACATTCGTTTGCGGAAGCTCGTCGCGGAACTCGACGACCTTCGGCACCTTGTAGCCCGTCAGATTCTTGCGGCAGTGCGCGATCACCTGTTCCTCGGTGAGCGACGGATTGCGACGCACGACGAACACCTTCACGCGCTCGCCCTGCGCGGCATCGGGAATGCCGATCGCGGCCACTTCGCGCACGTCGGGATGCATCGCGATCACGTCCTCGATCTCGTTCGGATAGACGTTGAAACCCGACACGAGGATCATGTCCTTCTTGCGATCGATCAGACGGATATAGCCGCGCGAATCCATCACGCCGATATCGCCCGTCGCGAGCCAGCCTTCGTCGTCGAGCACCTTCGCGGTCTCCTCGGGCCGGTTCCAGTAGCCTTTCATTACCTGCGGGCCCTTCACGCACAGCTCGCCCGCCTCGCCGATATTCGCCCAGCTGCCGTCGTCCTTGCGAAAGCGCACTTGCGTCGACGGCGCGGGCAGGCCGATCGAGCCGTCGAATTCGCGCATGTGCTTCAGATCCACGGGGTTCATCGATACGATCGGTGAGCATTCCGTGAGCCCGTAGCCTTCGATGATCGGCTTGCCCGTCACTTCGCGAAAACGGTCGGCGACGGCCTTTTGCATCGCCATGCCGCCCGCCATCGCGAGCTTGAGCTTCGAGAAGTCGCGCTTGCGGAACTCCTCGTCATCGAGGAACGCGTTGTAGAGCGTATTGACAGCCGTGATGCCCGTGAACGTCTCGTGACGCAGGATCTTCATCACGCGCTTTGTGTCGCGCGGATTCGCGATCAGGATGTTGCGTCCGCCGAGGCCCATGAAGATCATCGCGTTCACGGTCAGCGAATAGATGTGATAGAGCGGCAGCGGCGTGAGCACCGTTTCGATTTCGTCGATGAGCTGGCTCTCGGCCCATACCTTCGCCTGCAACAGATTCGCGACGACGTTGCGGTGCGTGAGCATCGCGCCCTTCGCGACGCCCGTCGTGCCGCCTGTGTATTGCAGGAACGCGAGGTCCGTGGTCGCGATCCGCATGGGCGTGAGCGCCCGGCCGTAGCCGGTCGCGAGCGCATCGAGCAGTGGGACGGCTTGCGGCAGGTCGTAAGCGGGCACGAGCTTCTTCACGTGCCTCAGCATGAAGTTGATCAGCTTGCCTTTCAGGTTCAGGCCGTCCTTCAGCAGATCGCCCAGGCCGGTGACGATCACGTGCTGCACGCGCGTGCCCGCGAGCGAATCCTGGACGGTCTTCGCGAAGTTCTCGAACACGACGATCGTCTGCGCGCCGCTGTCCTTCAGTTGATGCGACAGCTCGCGCACCGTGTACAGCGGATTCACGTTGACGACGATCGCGCCCGCCTTCAGCACGCCGAAGAGCGCGACGGGATATTGGAACGTATTCGGCAGCATGATCGCGACGCGCTCGCCGGGCTTCACGCCGATGCTCTGCAAGTACGAAGCGAAGGCCGTCGCCTTGCGTGCAAGCTCCGCATACGTGAGGCTCTCGCCGACGCTCACATAGGCGACGCGCTCGCGAAAGCGCGTCGTGCAGTCGTCGAAGAACTCGACGAGCGACGCATACTGCGATGCGTCGATCTCATGCGGCACGTCGGGCGAGTACGACGCGAACCAGATGCCGTCCGTGTCCGGCGCGGCGTGGGCGGAGGAGGGCGCGGCAGGTGGCTGTGCCGGTGGCTGCGACTGTGATTGCGACTGCGACCCGGACTGCGTTTGCGTCTGCGCGGAATGCGAAGCGGTGGGTTCGGTCATGGTGGCGTCTCCTGGGTCTCTCGTCGTCGTTGTGTGCTGTTTGGGCATGAACCGTTCGGGTTGCCAAAGGTAGCCGGCGATTGGGTGGCAACGGTCGGGAGCGCGATTCTACCGCTCCAGGATCGCGACGACGCCCTGGCCGCCCGCCGCGCAGATCGATATCAGGCCGCGCCCGGTGCGCGCTGGCTTGTCGAGTTGCGCAAGCATCTTCGCGAGGCCCGCGACGATGCGCCCGCCCGTTGCGGCGAACGGGTGGCCCGTCGCGAGCGATCCGCCGTTCACGTTCATTTTCTCGCGATCGATGGTGCCGAGCGCGCCCTCGAGTCCCAGTTGCGTGCGGCAGTACTCATCGTCCTGCCAGGCCGCGAGCGCGCACAGCACCTGCGCGGCAAACGCCTCATGAATTTCGTAGAAGTCGAAGTCCTGCAACGTCAGGCCCGCGCGTTTCAGCATGCGCGGCACGGCGTACGCAGGCGCCATCAGCAAGCCCTCCTTTTTGTCGAAGAAATCGACGGCTGCCGTCTCCGACCACGTCAGGTACGCGAGCACGGGCAGGCCACGCGCGGCCGCCCATTCCTCGCTCGCGAGCAGCACGGCCGATGCGCCGTCCGTCAGCGGCGTCGAGTTGCCCGCCGTCATCGTGCCCGCGTCGCGGTCGAACACGGGCTTGAGCGACGCCAGCTTTTCGAGCGTCAGATCGCTGCGCAGATTGTTGTCGCGCGCGAGTCCGCGATACGGCGTCATCAGGTCGTTCAGGAAGCCGCGTGCGTAGGCCTCCGTCAGCTTGCGGTGGCTATCGTAGGCGAGCACGTCTTGTGCCTCGCGCGAAATGCTCCAGCGCTTGGCCATCCGCTCGCAATGCTCGCCCATCGACAGCCCCGTGCGCGGCTCGCTGTTGCGCGGCAGCAGCGGCTTGAAGAACATGCCTGGCCGCAGCTTCGTCAGCGCGCCGACGCGTTGTGCCGCCGATCTGGCGCGATTCGCTTCGAGCAGGATCTTGCGCATCCGTTCGTTCACGCCGATGGGCGCATCGGAGGTCGTATCGACGCCGCCCGCGACGCCCGCATCGATTTGCCCGAGCGCGATCTTGTTGGCGACGAGAATCGCCGCTTCGAGGCCCGTGCCGCACGCCTGCTGCACGTCGTAGGCGGGCGTTTCCTTCGCGAGCGTGGTCGACAGCACGGCTTCGCGCGTCAGGTTGAAATCGCGTGAATGCTTGATGACGGCGCCCGCCGCAACTTCGCCGAGGCGCTCGCCGTGCAGGTTGTAGCGGTCGATCAGACCTTGCAGCGTGAAAGTCAGCATGTCCTGGTTCGAGGCCGTCGCGTACGCGGTATTCGAGCGCGCGAACGGGATGCGGTTGCCGCCCAGTATCGCGACGCGGCGCGCGGCGGGAAGCGGTTGTGACGGGTGAGGCATCGGGAAGCTCCGTGGTCGCGTCCGTCTGTGCGACGGATCAGGTCGGCATGAAACACCCGGCGCCTGCTTCAGAACGAATCAGGCGGGGCGATGATTCCATCGTGATGGCGGATTGCGTGTGTGATCGGTTTGCGTGAATGGATTGCGTGATCGGTTGCGTGAGCGGGTTGCGTGAACAGTTCGCGTAATCGGCTCGCGCGATCGGCTTGCGCAATCGGTTCGCGCAACCGGCTCCCGCAACCGGTTCGCGCAACCGGCTCGCGCAACCGGCTCGCGCAATCGCGTTGCGAAATCGTGCCGTGGGCGCGGCTTCCGCGCAGTCCGCGGCGCGCCCCAGCCGCCTCATTGCAGATTCCACTGAAACCGGCCCCGCAGATGCGGCTTGCCGCTCTGCGGATCGCGCACTTCGAACTCGCGCGCAGTCGGCGAGGGCGATGCCGTCCACAGCGACGCTTCGCCCGGCAGCAGCATCGGCGTCCGGAATTCGCCCGCGAGCGTCGCGTCGGCGAGCCGCTTAGGCGGCTGCAGCGCGGCGGCCGTGCGCGCCAGCGTCCACATGCCGTGCGCGATCGCGCGCCGAAAGCCGAACGCCCTTGCGGACAGCATCGACAGATGGATCGGGTTGTAGTCGCCCGATGCGCGCGCGTAGTCGCGGCCCAGTTGCGCGGGCAACTGCCAGCGCGAGTGGCGCGCTAGCGCGCTGCTGTCGGTTTCGAGCGGGCTCAGCGGATCGCCGTTCGCCGCGACGCCTCGCTTCAGATACACGCTGTCGCCGTCCCACACGGCTTCGCCGCGCCGGTAGATGCGCGTGTGCATCACGAACGCCTGGCCTTTGTCGTGGCGCAGCCGCGCGCCGAATTCGACTTCGACGCGCAGCGTGTCGTCGAACGCGAGCGGGCGGCGCATGCGCACGCTGTTCGCGAGATGGACGATGCCGGGCGCGGGCCACGGAAACGCCGGGTCGGTCAGCAACAGCAGATGCAGCGGAAACGCGAGCAGATGCGGATACGTGAACGGAATGCCCTGCTCGGGAAAGAAGCCGCAGACGCGCGCATAGCGCTCGATCGCGACGGAATCGAGCGTGACGGCAGGACGCACGAGCCGCAGCGCGGGCAGCTCCGTCGGGCGGTTGCGCTGAAAGCGCTTGGCCACGCCCGACAGCGCGCGCGCATACAGCTTCGCGGGCTGCGGCAGTTCGGGCAGGACGACTGTTTTCGGACGCGGCGCGCCGAACATCCGGCTGGAGTCGAACAGGGCCATGGCGGTCACGCTCCTATCAGGCTTTGGCCGCACACGCGCACGACCTGGCCCGTGATGCCCGCCGAGCCCGGATGCGCGAGCCACGCGATGGTCTGCGCGACATCGACGGGCTGGCCGCCCTGGCTCATCGAGTTCATCCGGCGGCCGGCTTCGCGGATCGCAAGCGGCATCTTCGCCGTCATCTGCGTTTCGATGAAGCCGGGCGCGACGGCATTGATCGTGATGCGCCGTTTCGCCAGATGCGGCGCCATGCTGTGCACGCGGCCGATCACACCCGCCTTCGACGCCGCGTAGTTCGTCTGCCCGACGTTGCCCGCGATGCCGCCGATCGACGACACGCAGACGATGCGCCCGCCGTCGCGCAGCGTGCCCGCTTCGAGCAGCGCGTCGTCGATGCGCTCCTGCGCGGACAGATTGATGTCGATCACGTTGCGCCACGCCGGCTCGCTCATCTTCGCGATGGTCTTGTCCTTCGTGATGCCCGCGTTGTGCACGAACACATCGACGCCGAGCTCGTCGAGGGCCGCCGCGATCTGCGCGGGCGTTTCGGGCGCGGCGATGTCGAACGGCAGCGCCGTGCCGGAGATCTGGCGCATGGTGGCGTCGAGCGCGTCGGTGACGGCGGGCACGTCGATGCCCGTCACGTGCGCGCCTTGTGCGGCGAGCACGTGCGCGATCGCCGCGCCGATGCCGCGCGCCGCGCCCGTCACGACGGCCCGCTGGCCCGCGAGCGGCTGGGTCCAGTCGAAATCGCCGCCGAGCGCGGAAGGCGCCGTGCCGATCCGCACGACCTGGCCCGACACATACGCCGAGCGCGGCGACAGGAAAAAGCGCAACGTCGATTCAATGCCGCTCTGGATGCCGCTGTCGTCGCTGTTTTCCGCGCTGCTCGTGGCGTCACTTTTGGCGCTGCTTTTGGCACCGCTCTTCGCACCATCCGCCACGTAGATCAGATTTGACGCGATGCCGCGCCGCGCTTCCTTGCCGAGCGAGCGCGTCACGCCTTCGAGCGCGCGCTGCGCCGTCCATTGGCGCGGGCTCGCGCAGGCCTCGGGCGGGCGGCCCAGCACGACGATCCGTCCGCACTTGTCGAGCGAGCGCAGCGCGTCGTGAAAGAACGCATACACGGTGTCGAGCTGCGCGCTGTCCTCGATGCCGCTCGCGTCGAATACGAGCGCCCGCACGCGCGCCTGCGAGCCCGTCTGTGCGCCCGCTGCGGGGTCGGCGGGCTCGAAGCGGCCCGTCATCAGGCCGTGGCGGTTCGCAAGCGGCACCCACGCGCTCGCGCCCGCGTGTGCGACGCTCGTCATGCCGATGTGCGCGATCACGCCGGCAAGCGCGTCGAGCAGTTGCGGCGACGGCCCCGCGCCGACGGCCACGATGCCGTCGAATTCGGGCGCATCGGCACGATAGCGGCGCAGCACTTCGGGCAACGGCCACCGGAGCGAGCGCGCGACACGCGCCCCCAGCGGTGAATTGACGAAGTTCAGGTAGGAATCGTTCATCGCGTTGTTGGCTCCTGGCCTGACGGATGGCGTCAGTGTGCACGGTGCGCGTGGCTTGCCGCAAGCGTGGGTGAATTACGTGTTCGTCGTGCAATCGTCGCGGATTCGTCATGCGTTCGTCGCGCGTTCATCGCATGGCCTTCAGGATGCCATCGACGTGCCATCAACGTGACATCAGGCGGCCAGCTGCGTCGCCTTGTCGAGTGCGTCCTTGCGTCGCTGCAGATCGGCGAGCATGCCGAAATCCGCGGCGAAATCGTCGACCTTCACGACCTCGGCAGCAAAGCGCGCGTAGTCGTCGAGCACCTTGCGCTCGTCCTCGTCGATGAAGCCGCGCTGCTGTGCCGCTTCGTTCCAGTCGGCGAGATCGGCGAGGCTTTGCGGAAGCGGATCGATGCGGCCGTGCCGGATCGCCTCGCGCAGGCGCTGCTCGATCTGCGCGACACGCGGCGCGAGCGCGAACGCCAGCTCTCCGTAACCGAGCGTGTCGACGTCGACATGCGGTACATACGAGTCCGCGAGCAGCCGGTCGCGCGCGGCGCCCGGTGTCTGCATCAACTCGGCGACAGCGCTGCCGAGCGCATCGGACGGCGCGCGATGCGGCAAGCCGAACGGGAACGCAAGCGCGCGCACGAAGCCTGCGGCCACGCGGTTCGGATAGTTGCGCAGCGCGCCGTCGAGGGCTGTTTGCGCGCGATGCAGCGCATCTTCGACGCCCCATTGCACGAGTGGCAGATCGCTCGCCTCGCGGCCTTCGTCTTCGAAACGCTTGAGCGTCGCGGAGATCAGATAGAGCTGCGACAGCACGTCGCCCAGGCGCGCCGAGATGCGCTCGCGCCGCTTCAGGTCGCCGCCGAGCACGAACATCGACACATCCGCGAGCAGCGCGAATGTCGTCGACAGGCGCGTCGCCGCGCGGTAGTAGCGCGCGAGAGGAGCATGCGCGCGTTGCGGCTTCGCGATCAGCGCGCCGCCCGTCACGCCATCGACGAAACAGCGCACGACGTTCGACAGCGTGAAGCCGATGTGGCCGAAGAGCGCTTCGTCGAAATCGCGCAGCGCCTTTGCGTGGCCCGTTTCATCGTTCGCTTCATGGTCCGCTTCATGGCCTGCCTCATCGTTCGCTTCGTGGCCCGATTCATGGCCCGCTTGATGACCCGCTTCACGCCCCGCCTCGCGCGCCGCGGCCATTTCCTTGAGCACGTACGGATGACAGCGAATCGCGCCCTGGCCGAAGATGATCAGGCAGCGCGTGAGGATGTTCGCGCCTTCGACGGTGATCGAGATGGGCACCTGTTGATACGCGCGCGCGAGGAAATTCGACGGGCCGATGCAGATGCCCTTGCCGCCGAGGACGTCCATGCCGTCGTCGATCACTTCGCGGTTGCGCTCGGTGATGTGGTACTTCGAGATCGCCGAGATCACCGACGGCTTCTCGCCGAGATCGACAGCCTGTGCGGACAGGCGGCGCGCGGCGTCCATCACGTACAGATTGCCGCCCATGCGTCCGAGCGCTTCCTGCACGCCTTCGAACCGGCCGATCGCCGTGCGGAACTGCCGCCGCACGGCCGCATAAGCGCCGACCCCGCGCACCGCGACCTTCGACATGCCCACATTCGATGACGGCAGCGAGATCGCGCGGCCGGCCGCGAGACATTCCATTAGCATGCGCCAGCCGTTGCCGACCTGAGCGCGTCCGCCGATCACCCAGTCGAGCGGGACGAACACGTCGTTGCCCCAGTTCGGGCCGTTCTGGAACACGGCGTTCAATGGCCAGTGGCGGCGCCCGATGTTCACGCCCGGATGGCTCGTCGGAATCAGCGCGCACGTGATGCCGGGTTCGTCCTCGCCGCCGAGCAGATGATCGGGATCGAGCGCGCGAAACGCGAGGCCGAGCACCGTCGCGATGGGGCCGAGCGTGATGTAGCGCTTGCTCCATGTCACGCGAAAGCCGAGCGTCTCGCGTCCTTCGAACGTGCCGTTGCAGACGATGCCGATGTCGGGGATCGCCGCCGCGTCGGAGCCCGCGTAAGGGCTCGTCAGCGCGAAGCAGGGGATTTCGTCGCCGCGCGCGAGACGCGGCAGATAATGATTCTTCTGCGCGTCGGTGCCGTAGTGCAGCAGCAGTTCGGCGGGGCCGAGCGAGTTCGGCACCATCACCGATACGGCGGCCGCCGAGCAGCGCGTGGCGAGCTTCATGATGACCTGCGAATGCGCGTACGCGGAGGAGCCTTTGCCGCCGTATTGCGCCGGAATGATCATCCCGAGGAAGCCTTTGTCCTTGATGAATCGCCAGGCCTGCGGCGACAGATCCTGCCAGACGGCCGTCGTGTCCCAGTCGTTCGCGAGATCGCACAGCTGCTCGCATTCGTTGTCGAGAAACGCCTGCTCTTGTGCCGTCAGCTTTGCCGGACCGTGGCCGAGCAGCGTGTCCCAGTGAGGGCGTCCCGAGAAGAGCGCGGCGTCCCACCAGACGGTGCCTGCTTCGATCGCATCGCGCTCGGTCTGCGACATGTCGGGCAGGATCTTGCGGAAGACGCCGAGCACGCGCCGGCTCACCCACGCGCGGCGCAGCGGCCTGATCGTCAGCACGAGCGCGGGAACGATCAGCACGATCGCGAGACAGATGGCGGTCAGCGTGTCCGCCGCGCCTGTCAGCCGCGCGGCCGCGACCCATACGATCAGAAACGCGAGCCACCACGACCCGCGTGCCCGCAGGTAAACGAGCGCCCCGACGGCGACGATCAGCGCAACGATGAACCACGACATGACGACCCCTCCTGTTCGACGATACGACGCCGGCTGTGAGCGTGTCCCGCGATGCGCGAGCGGCTCGCGTGTTCTTCGCGTTGTTCTCGCGTTGTGTTCCCGAGTTGTTCTCGAGTCGTTCTCGAGTTGTTCGATGCGCGGCGAGCGTGTCCGCCGTTATCTGCGGTTATCCGTTGCAGCCGGCGTGCCCGCGCGATTCCTTGCATCGTCGCGCGCAGTGGAGGGCTGATTCGTCGGCCTTGGTTCGGCCTCGGGTTCAGCCTTTTTCAGCCTTTTGTTCAGCCTCGGGCGTGGCTCGGGTTCGGCCGTTCATTCAGCCCGTACTGCGCCGCGGCGCACGAGAGAACCGCGCGCCATCACTACGCGAGAGAGGATTCCCCGCGTCAACCGTGCGCGGCGAAGCGTGAGCCGGCATCGTGTGCGTCCGCTTGCTCGCCGCTGCGGGCCGGCTGGCCGTACGGTTGCGGGTCGGCGTTGGGTTCGGCGTTGGGCTCGGCGAGCATCGGCGGTTGCTGTGGCGTGCCGGGTATCAGCACCCGCGCGTGAACATCGGCCGGCGACGCGCTGTGCGCCGCGACATCCGCCTGCGCTTCGCGGACGGCATCGCAAGCGATGTCGGCGCTGCCCGCGTCGCCGAGCACGGATGCGAACGTTGCGAGCTGGCTCGCGTCGGGCAACGGCGCCTTCAGCGCGGATACGATCAGCGACGCGAGCCGCGCGATCAGTTGCAGGTCGTTCATCGACTTGCCTTGCGAGAACTCGGTGATGAGGTTGTCGGTGTCGGCGCCCGCGAGCACGCCCGACAGCGCGCCGATCGCGAAGTGCAGACGCCAGCCGAGCTCCTCGCGCGGCAGATGCGGCAGCGCGCGCTGGAACGCTGCGAAAAAGCGCTCGGATACCGACGCGTAATGCGCGCTCAGAAAGTCGCGGATGAACGAAGAGGGATCGGTGTACGCGCGGCCGAGCAGCCGCAGGAACGCCTTGCCGCCGATGCGCGTATCGCGTGACACGCGCAGCGCCGGAATGAACATCGCACCGAGCACGTGCTCGCACGTGAGGCGCGGGCCGAGCAGCGCGTCGAAGCGGTCGAGCAGCTTCAGGCGCTCCTGGTTCAGCAGATCGAGACGCCGCGACAGCATCGCGTGCATCAGCGCTTCCTTGCTGCCGAAGTGATAGTTGACGGCGGCCAGATTGACCTCGGCCTTCGATGTGATCTGCCGCAACGACATCGCTTCGTAACCGCATTCGATGAAGAGCGTTTCGGCTGCGTCGAGGATGCGCGCTTTCGTGTCGCCGGTGTGCCGGCTCGTCGTGCGAGTTGCCATGTTCCGTCTCCCTGTGTCGGCTTTCTGGCCGGCCGCAAACAATCGATTCAATTTTGATTTTGAAACGTGCGTTCTTTTCAGGATAAAAATGGAGTTCGTGATCGGGCAAGAGATGAGTGTCGATGGACTCCTCTAAAAAGCGTCCGACCGCGCATCCCCTCGCAGACGACGCGGACAAAAAAAGCCGCTCCGATTCGAATCGGAGCGGCCTCGTAGATGCTGCGTTGGCTGGGGCGCTGTGCAGCGCCCTTATGTGATGTCGTGTGCTGCTTTGTCTGGTTGCTTCGCGGTGCTCAGTGTACCGTCGCCGTGACCTGTTCGGCGGATTGTGTCATATCGATGCCGCGCCGTTCCCGGCTGAAGAGAATCAGCACCGCGATCACGACGGCGACCACGCCCGCGACGACGGCCATCGCCATCGCGTAGTTGTTGTTGTTGCTGACGGCAAACGACGCCTGCATCGTCGCGTTGACGGAGGCGAGCAGGTTGCCGAGCTGATAGACGAGTCCGGGGAACGTCGCGCGAATTTCATCGGGCGAGATCTCGTTCAGATGCACGGGGATCACACCCCACGCGCCCTGCACGGAGATCTGCATCAGGAACGCGCCCGCCGCGAGCGCGACGGCCGTGCTCGAGAACGCCCACAGCGGCAGCACGGGGAGTGCGATCAGCGCGGCGATGAAGATCGCGCGGCGGCGGCCGATGCGCTCCGAGAACGCGCCGAACGCAAGCCCGCCGACGATCGCGCCGATGTTCAGCGTGATCGTGATCAGCGACACCGTGTGCGGATCGAAGTGATGCTGCTCGCGCAGGAAAGTCGGATACAGGTCCTGCGTGCCGTGCGAGAAGAAGTTGAAGGCCGTCATCAGGATGATCGCGTAGATCGACAGCACCCAGTTGCGCTTGAGCGTGACGAGCAGGCCGGGACGCGCATGCTTTTCCATCGCGACCCACGCAGGCGATTCCTTCACGTGCGCGCGCACGTACATGACGAGCAGCGCGGGCAGCACGCCGACGAAGAACATGCCGCGCCAGCCGATGTATTGATAGAGCACGCCGAACACGATCGACGCCAGCAGATAGCCGCTCGGATAGCCCGCTTGCAGCAGGCCCGATACGAAGCCGCGCGCTTTCGGGGGCACGGTCTCCATCGTCAGCGCGGAGCCGACGCCCCATTCGCCGCCCATCGCGATGCCGAAGAGGGCGCGCAGGACGAGCAGCGTCGTGAGATTCGGCGAGAAGCCGGACAGCAGTTCGAGCAGCGAGTAGCACGCGATGTTGACCATCAGCGTCGGACGGCGGCCGAACTTGTCGGCGAGACGTCCGAAAATCAGCGCGCCGAGCGGCCGCATCGCCAGCGTGAGCGTAATGCCGAATGCGACTTCCGGGATTTTCGTATTAAATTCCGCCGCGATATCTTTCAGAATAAAGACCATCAGAAAGAAATCGAATGCGTCGAGGGTCCAGCCTAGATATGCAGCGATCGTGACGTTTCTTTGTTCCCGAGTCCAGCTCATTTCAATTGTTCTCCTGTCGACCGGAGTCACGCTTTCACGCTCGCTCTGATCTCATGCAACCTGGTTGTAGTCTCCGATATCCCGTGCCGCCCAATCCATTCAAAGGGCAATTGCACGGCACGCCGCGCCCCGTATGCGAAGGCTCCGAACGAGTGTACGCCGACCATTAAGCGGCTGCATGTAACGCGACAGGCGAATCGGTGTTATTCCTGGGACACGCGGCCATTAATTGGGGCAATGTATATGGACAGGTGAATCAAATGAATTAATAGTCAGAATATTGAAGGCTATTTGAAATGAAATATTATTTTTTTGAAGTGAAAGGTTCCAGTCTGAATTCGGCCTTTCTAATGCCCATTTCTTGCTTTGCGTATCGCGCCAGACAGGTCAGACGGATTTGAGATGCTGCTCGTAGAGGGCGGCCGTCTTTTGCGCCATGCCTTCCTGGGAAAAAAGCGCGCGGCCGCGTAAAGCCGCCACAGCCGACGCGCGCTCGCGAAGTCGCGCGTCGCATACGAGCGGCTCGAGTATGCGATCGAGCGTCTCGGGGTCGTCGAACGGCGTAATGAAGCCCGATTCGCCGTCGACGATCTGGTCTCGCGCGCCGCCGCTCGGCGTGCGCACGGGCAGCAGACCGGCGCACATCGCCTCGGCGACCACCAGCCCGAAGCCTTCATAGCGGCT
The DNA here is from genome assembly GCF_038900715.1 of Paraburkholderia phymatum. Lineage (GTDB taxonomy): Bacteria > Pseudomonadota > Gammaproteobacteria > Burkholderiales > Burkholderiaceae > Paraburkholderia > Paraburkholderia phymatum_A. The sequence goes on from NZ_JAYMRZ010000009.1 coordinate 251,498, forward strand.
TGGCAGCACGAAGACGTCGCTCGCCCAGTAGACGGCTGCGAGATCTTCGACGAAGCCCATGAAAGTGAAGAGATGCGCGGTGTCGGCGTGCTGCAGCGCGTACTGCCTGATCTCGCTCTCCTGATCGCCCGAGCCGACGAAGACTACCCTGAACTTCGCGTCGGGGCGACGCGATTTCAATGACCGTGCCGCGTCGATCAGCAGGTCGTGACCTTTGTTCCACGATAGCCTGCCGGCGAGCAGGAGGATGCATTCGTCGTCGGCGAAGCGCAGCGCGCGGCGTGCCGCGAGGCGTTCGTCGGGCGTGGGTAGCCGATACGTGTCGGAATCGATGCCAAGCGGAATGTGCATGACCTTGCGACTGGCAATACCGACGTCGTCGCGCAGCCAGTCGCTGATTTCGAACGAGGTGGCGATCAGCGCGAACGGGCGTGTCGCGTTCAGCAGGAGCCGGTATTTGACCGATTGCTGGCGGCGGCGCGCCTGCGATGCGATCTCGTGAGGCTGGCTGCTGTGGATCGACGGATGAAACGTTGCGAGGCATTGGGCGCCCGTCAGCAAACGCAGCAGCGCTGCGCAAGGCAACGAAGAGAATCCGTGGCCGTGCAGGATCGCGATGTCGAACGCCCGAATGACGCGATAGCAACGTGCGATATGCGCGGCTGACGGCAGCATCGTGTTGAGCCCGTCGATGATCTCCCAATGCGCGACCATCGACCGGATGCGGTCATAGCGCATTTTCGATTGGGCGTCGAAGTGAACGTGGCCGCTGATGACGACGACCTTCCAGCCATTTGCAGCGAGTGCCCGTATCAGCGTCTCGACGTGTGACGATACGCCGTCGTTGCAGTACATCGCCCTCAGCAGGAAACCCACGGTTTTCGCCCCAGCCGGCATCGACATCCTCCCGTTCCCCACGCGCTCGCAGGTTCGTTCGTCATTGAAGCGTGAACGTCGTAGGAGGTCGGTTTGCTAGCGCACGCATGCTCTCGTGGGCGAGAGAAGTGCCTGTCACTATTCGTGTGCGATGGGCGGGCGCAAAAGCTAAAAAACCCCGCAGGCGGCTTGCTTGCGGGGGTTTTTGTTTTTGCAGTGAGAGCGTGGCGCTCAAGAGAGGACTCGGTCAGCAAGCGCAGCCTTTCGAGTCCTCGCGCAAAGCGCGCAGGCGCTTTGCTTCCTGGGCCGGAAATGAAAAAAGGCCGGCATTTGCCGACCTTTTTAAATACGTGGTGCCCAGGAGAGGACTCGAACCTCCACGGTGTTGCCACCGCTAGGACCTGAACCTAGTGCGTCTACCAATTCCGCCACCTGGGCACGTCTCAAGCTAGACCGCTATTGTAGCGAGAAGAATCTGCGTGTCAATCGGTATTTCGAAAAACGCTTCATCTTTTCGCCTGGTTGTTCGCGCATCAAATGACTCAATGCGATTCGCCAACCAACCGACCTGCAACTTCCGCAACGCGCTACACGCGGTTCAGGAACCGCAGCACGACGCGCTGCTCTCACAACAATGAAAAACCGCCCGAAGGCGGCTTTCATTTGAATCTGGTGCCCAAGAGAGGACTCGAACCTCCACGGTGTTGCCACCGCTAGGACCTGAACCTAGTGCGTCTACCAATTCCGCCACCTGGGCAAGGTGCGTTTGAAGCAGAGACAGCGATTATAGCGTGTCGACGAACCGTGTCAAGCGTTTCTCGAAAACGTCCGCGCGGCACGCGCGATGCGCATGAACACGCCGCGCGCATGTCGCGCAATCGCCCGCCGGGCGGCGCGTGGCGGGCGAGACGGGTGTTAGAATCCCTGCAATAGAAAGCTGGCACGGCGCATGGGCCCGTCGCGCGCATGACGGGCAACCGGGGCCGTGCCGTCGTCTTCCGTCAGATAGAGCAGTCGCAGTCAAGAGTGCAGTTGCAGTCAGATAGAGCAGCGTCATCACACCGCCGACGTCCACGCAACGAGAACAATCATCGACAAGCCCTTGAGCAAATATCCGTATCCGATTCCAAGCCGCGAAGAAATCCTCGGCGTGCTGCGCACGAGTGAAGCGCCGCTTGCCGCGAACGACATCGCCGAAGCACTGTCGATCAAGCGCCAGGAGCGCGAAGGGTTCTTCAAGCGCCTCGCCGCGATGGAGCGCGATGGCCAGATCAGACTCGATCAGCGCGGGCATTATCAGCTGACCCATCCGTCGAACTTCGTCGCGGGCCGCGTGCAGGGCCATCGCGACGGCTACGGTTTTCTGATCCGCGACGACGGCCAGGACGATCTGTTCCTGCCGACGGGCGAAATGCAGAAGGTCATGCACAACGATCGCGTGCTCGCGCGCATCGTCGGCTATGACCGGCGCGGGCGGCCCGAAGGCCACATCGTCGAGGTGACGGACCGCGCGAACAAGCGCGTGATCGGGCGCCTGCTGAACGAGAACGGCGCGCTGATCGTCGTGCCCGAAGAGAAGCGCATCGGCCACGACATCCTGATCACGCAGAACACGAAGAAGGCGAAGGTCGGGCAGGTCGTGGTCGTCGAGCTGACCGATTTTCCGAGCCGCCATTCGCAGCCGCTCGGGCGCGTCGTCGAAGTGCTCGGCGATATCGACGATCCCGGCATGGAAATCGAAATCGCCGTGCGCAAGTACGGCGTGCCGCACGAGTTCGGCCAGGCCGCGCTCGACGATGCCGCGAAGCTGCCGGACGAAGTGCGTCCCGCCGACATCAAGCATCGCGTCGACTTGCGCGACGTGCCGCTCGTGACGATCGACGGCGAAGACGCGCGCGACTTCGACGACGCCGTCTACTGCGAGCCGATCAAGGTCGGACGCGGCGAGGGCTTTCGCCTGATCGTCGCGATCGCCGACGTGTCGCATTACGTGCTGCCCGACAGCGGCCTCGATGTCGATGCGATCGAGCGCAGCACGTCGGTGTATTTTCCGCGCCGCGTGATTCCGATGCTGCCGGAAAAGCTGTCCAACGGACTCTGCTCGCTCAATCCGCAAGTGGACCGCTGCGTACTCGTGTGCGACATGGTGATCACCGCGCGCGGCGAGATCAAGGCGTATCAGTTCTATCCCGGCGTGATGCATTCGGCCGCGCGTCTCACGTACACGGAAGTCGCCGCGATCCTCACCAACACGAAGGGCCCGGAAGCCACGCGCCGCGCCGCGTTGCTGCCGCAACTGCAGCATCTGTACGGCGTCTACAAGTCGCTGTTCGCCGCGCGCCAGAAGCGCGGCGCGATCGACTTCGACACGACGGAGACGTACATCGTCTGCAATGCGCAGGGCAAGATCGAGCAGATCGTGCCGCGTCACCGCAACGACGCGCACAAGCTGATCGAGGAATGCATGCTCGCCGCGAACGTCTGCGCGGCCGACTTCATGAAGCGCAACAAGCACCCGGGCCTGTATCGCGTGCACGCGGGGCCGACGGCGGAGCGCCTCGAAAACCTGCGCACGTTCCTGCGCGGCATGGGCCTCACGCTCGGCGGCGGCGACACGCCGCACGCGAGCGATTACGCCGCGCTGATGGCGCACATCCGTGATCGCCCCGACGCGCAGATGCTTCAGACGATGCTGCTGCGCTCGATGCAGCAGGCCGTCTACAGCCCGGACAACATCGGCCACTTCGGTCTCGCGTATGAGGCGTATGCGCACTTCACGAGCCCGATTCGCCGCTATCCCGATCTGCTCACGCATCGCGCGATCTACGCGATCCTGCAGGGCCGCAAGTACGAGCCGAAGACGCCGCACGGCGTCGAGCTGAACACGGCGCTTTCGCCGCGTGCCCGCGCACTGCAGGCCGAAGACGAAAAGCGCGGCGGCCGCAGCCGTCCGAACACGGCGATCTGGGAAGAACTCGGCTTGCACTGCTCTTCGAACGAGCGCCGCGCCGATGAGGCATCGCGCGACGTCGAAGCATGGCTCAAGTGCTACTTCATGCGCGACAAGCTCGGCGAAGAGTATGGCGGCATGGTGAGCGGCGTGACGTCGTTCGGCATCTTCGTGCAGCTCGATGCGCTCTTCATCGAAGGGCTCGTGCATGTGACGGAACTCGGCTCCGATTACTTCCAGTACGACGAGATCAAGAACGAACTGCGCGGGGAACGCACGGGCATTCGCTATCGCCTGTCGGATCGCGTGCGCGTGCAGGTGAGCCGCGTCGATCTCGACGCGCGCAAGATCGACTTCCGTCTCGTGCGCGATCTGCCCGTGAAGCCGCAAGCGCATCGCGCGACGTCGGCGGAGAAGGCAAGCGATCTCGGCGGTCCGCGCGTGCGCTCGATCGAACGCGCCGAGCCCCTCGACGGCGCGCGCCGCAAGAAGGCCGCGCCTGCACAGACGGCGGCCGTGAAGGAAGCGCGCGCGGCGCGCAAGGCGGGCGCGTCGAAGAAGCGTCCGGCGTCGAAGTCGTCCGCGAAGCCCGCGCGCAAGAAGCGTTGATTCTGTTGTAACGCCGCCGCGTTTTCACAGCGCGCGGCGCCCGTTCTCATCGGGCGCGCCTCAAACGTTTTCGCCGGGCGCGCTCATTCAAAGGTTGTTTCAGTCATGTCACGTCTCAAGGTTCTCTACGGTTTTCACGCGGTGACGGCACGCTTGCGTCACGATTCATCGACGGTCGAAGAAATCTTTTACGACCAGTCGCGCCGCGATCGCCGGATGAACGAGTTTCTCGCCGTGGCGAAAGAGGCGGGCGTGCGTCTGATCGCCGCCGATGAAACGCGCCTGTGGGGTCTCGCGCATACGGAGCGCCATCAGGGCGTCGTCGCGCGCGCGGGGGACCTGCCGCTCGCGCAGAACCTGTCGGAACTGCTCGACGGGATTCAGGGCCCGGCGTTGCTGCTGGTGCTCGACGGCATCACCGATCCGCACAATCTCGGCGCGTGTCTGCGCGTCGCCGATGCGGCAGGCGCGCATGCCGTGATCGCGCCGCGCGATCGGGCCGTCGGCCTGAACGCGACGGCGGCGAAAGTGGCAAGCGGCGCAGCCGATACGGTGCCGTACATCACCGTCACGAATCTTGCGCGCGCGTTGCGCGAGCTGAAGGATGCCGGCGTGTGGGTCGTCGGAACGGCAGGCGATGCGACGGCTTCGTTGTACGAGACGAAGCTCGATGGGCCCGTCGCGCTCGTGATGGGCGCGGAGGGCGAGGGCATGCGCAGGCTTTCGCGCGAGACCTGCGATGAGGTGATGCACATTCCGATGGCCGGCTCGGTCGAGAGCCTGAACGTTTCCGTTGCTTCGGGCGTGTGCCTGTTCGAGGCCGTGCGGCAGAGGTCGGTGAAGAAGTAACCGTCACGATGCGAAGCCACGACCGGGGCCGTCGCGTTCGGATCTCATGAATCGACAAGCTGCTTTCCAGATAGAAGCCGTTCGCCGCGCGGTCGTCGTTGCGCTCGCGGCGCTCGTCACCGCCGCGTGCACGACGAACATCGTCGAGCGCGGCACCTATTACGCCGACATCTCTCGCCACGCGCAGTACGCCGACACCCGCATCCGTTTCCTCGTGATGCACTACACCGAAATCGACGAAGCGCAGTCGCTCGACGTGCTGACGAACGAGCAGGTCAGCGCGCACTACGTCGTGCCGGATCATCCGCGCGAGAAAAGCGGCGAGCCCATCGTGTGGCAGCTCGTTCCCGAGTCGCAGCGCGCATGGCATGCGGGCCTCAGCTACTGGCAGGGCACGACGGAACTGAACGCCGCGTCGATCGGCATCGAGAACGTGAACGTCGGCCCCATCGATACGCCGCAAGGCCGCACGTGGCAGCCGTATCCGCCTGAGCAGGTCGACGCGATGATTCGCCTCGCGAAGGATATCGTCACGCGCTATGGCATTCCGCCGACGCGCGTCGTCGGCCACAGCGATATCGCGCCGCAACGCAAGATCGATCCGGGGCCGCTCTTTCCGTGGAAGCAGTTGTACGACGCGGGCATCGGCGCATGGCCTGACGACGCGACGGTCGCGAAAGAGCTGGCGGGCCGCGATCCGCATGCGAGCGCCGACGTGCGCGCGCTTCAGCAGAAGCTCGCGCGCTATGGGTACGAAGTTGCGACGGACGGCGTGCTCGACGACAAGACGCGCCGTGTGTTCGCAGCGTTCCAGATGCACTTTCGTCCCACCGACTATTCGGGCGATCCGGACGCGCAGACCGATGCGATCGCGCAGGCGCTGCTCGACAAGTACATGCCGCAGGCGGCGTCAGAACCGGGCCAGCCGGCGCCATGAACGCGATGAGTGCCATGAATGCACGTCGCGCGCGATGTGCTCGCGCACGACATCCCTGACGAGTCGAGAGCAAGAAATCCGGCTTCGCGCGCCGACTCCGGTAAACTTGCGCTTTTCCGCCTGCTCGGCATTTCCTCACCATGACTCAAGACGAACTCAAGCAACTGGTCGGCCAGGCTGCCGCCGACTACGTCCTCGCGAACGTACCGGAAGGCGCAGTGATCGGCGTCGGCACCGGCTCGACAGCGAACTGCTTCATTGACGCGCTGGCCGCGCACAAGTCGCGCTATCGCGGCGCCGTGTCCAGTTCCGTCGCGACGACGGCGCGCCTGCAATCGCACGGCATCCAGGTTTTCGATTTGAACGACGTCGAATCGCTGCCCGTGTACGTCGACGGCGCCGATGAAATCGACCACAGCGGCGCGATGATCAAGGGCGGCGGCGGCGCGCTCACGCGCGAAAAAATCGTCGCGTCGGTGTCGGAGAAATTCGTGTGCATCGCGGACGCGAGCAAGCGCGTCGATGTGCTCGGCCAGTTTCCGCTGCCCGTCGAAGTCGTGCCGATGGCGCGCACGGCGATCGGCCGACGCATCACGGCGATGGGCGGCGTGCCCGTCGTGCGCGTGACGAAGGACGGCTCGCCCTATATCACCGACAACGGCAACGAGATCATCGACGTCAAGGGGCTGCGGATCAGCGATCCGCGCGCGGTCGAAGCGCAGATCAACGCGTGGCCGGGCGTCGTGACCGTGGGCCTGTTCGCCGCGCGCGGCGCGGACCTGTGTCTGCTCGGCACGGAGAAGGGCGTCGAGACGATCGACTACTCGCGAGTCTGATCGGCCCGCATGAATACGCATCCGGTGCGTACCTGATGCGCCCGTAACGAGCACATGACACGCGCGCTGCCTCGCGTTCGAGCGAGGCGGCGCCGCTCCGACGACCCTCCAGCAACGCTCCGCACCTCACACCGCAACGTCTCCAATCGCGCGAGACATCTGCCGCAAATACGCATCGAGCGAGAAATTCCGTAGCGCATCGGCGCGCCCTTGCGCCGCGAGTCGTTGTGCGAGCATCGGATCATCGCGCAATGCGCGCATTGCCGCGACGAGTTCATCGACATTGCCCGGCTCGACCAGCCATCCGTTCTCGCCGTGCGCGACGATCTCTTTCACGCCGCCCGCCGCCGTCGCAATGACCGCGCGTTGCGCCATCATGCCTTCGACGATCACGCGTCCAAACGGCTCCGCTTCCGTCGACGTATGCACGATCACGTCCATCGCGCTCATCCATGCGGGCACGTCGTCGCGGAAGCCCGCGAAGTGCACGCGTTCGCCGACGCCCAGCGCCTGCGCCTGGCGATGCAGTTCGCGCTCGTACTCATGCTCGCCGAAGAGCGCCGCGCCCACCAGCACGAGATGCGCGCCGGGCAACCGCGCGAGCGCCGCCAGCGCGACGTGTTGGCCTTTCCATGGCGCGAGGCGCCCGAACAGGCCGGCAAGCCACGCGTCTTCCGGCAAGCCGAGACGACGGCGCAGCGCCGCGCGGTCTTGCGCATCGGGCACAGCGAAAGCAGCCGCATCGATTCCGTTGTGGACGACGCGAACGGGGTAATCAGGACGCAGCGTCAGTGAAACGAGTGCATCGGCCGATGCGCGCGAGTTGGCGATCACATGATCGACAGCATGCAGCGCGAGCCAGCGGACGATGGTCAGTTGCATCCGGCCGAAGTGATCGCGCGACAGAATGTCGTGCAGATACCAGACGATGGGACGCCCGTGCAGCAGCTTGCCGAACGCGCCCAGCACGAGCGCTTTCTGCGAGTTGAGGAACACGAGATCGTAACGGCGAGCCTTGCGCGCGATCGACACCACCTGCGCGGCGATTGCAGGCAATGCGCCTAGCCATGCGAAGCGGAGCGCATCGCGGCGCACGCCGGAAACGCGCGCATTAGCCGACACATCGACGGATACGCCCGCGCTCTCCAGACGCTCGCGAAACGGGCCGTCTGACAGCAGCAACACCTTGCCGCGCGCAGCCCAATGACGCGCGAGCGGCAGCAGCGCGAATTCTGCGCCGCCGAGTTCGCCGCTCTGATCGATGAACAGCACAGTGGGTGACTTGTTCTCGAAGGCCGCTTCTGCGTGCGGCGTTTCGACGTGCGCGACGCCTTGCGCAACGATGTCGCCGATGACGGCGGCGTGAGTCGGATCAGATGGAGTCATCTCGCAAGCGCAAACAGGTGGTGGCGTCATTATTTGCCGCGCTTCGCGGCGGCACTGTTGGACGGCACACGCAGACACCCCATCGGCGCGATGTGTCGAGGCAACCGACCTTCAACCGAGCTTCAACCGATCTTCAGGCGGAGCCTGTCGGCCGCTTCGTGATCGAACGGCTGGGGCTGCGCATGCGCGGCGACCGTCCGCATCACTTCGATCATGAACGCGCGCCGGAAGATCGCCGATGAAAAACGCTCGGCATTCGTGCGGCACGCCTGTGCGGTGATATCGGCGTCGTGCTTCTCGAACAATGCAATGGCCGCGTGCATCGAAGCCACCGTCTGTTCATGGAAGTGCACGCCCGTTGGATACGGCTCGCCATATGGAATCACGGTTTCGAGCGCGCCGCCCTTGCCATACGCGATCACGGGCGTGCCGCATGCCTGTGCTTCGACGACGGCAATCCCGAAGTCTTCTTCGGCGGCGAATACGAACGCGCGGGCGCGCTGCATGTGATCGCGCAGCACGTCGAACGGCTGATAGCCCATGATCGTGATGTTGGGCTTCGCCTTCGCGCGAATCTCCGCCATCTGCGGGCCGTCGCCTATCACGACGAGGCGCCGCTCGGGCGTGGCCGCGAACGCTTCGACGATCAGGTCCATCCGCTTATACGGCACCATCCGCGAAGCCGTCAGATAGAAATCGTCCTTGCTCGCGTGCATCTCGAATGCCTGCACGTCGACGGGCGGCGGCACGACGGCGGCCTCGCGCCGGTAGGTCTTCATGATCCGCCGCGCGACGAAGCGCGAATTGGCGATCAGCTGATCGACGCCGTTCGCGGTGCGCGCATCCCAATTGCGCAGACGATGCAGCACCAGACGCGCCGCCCACGAACGCGGGCCGCTCGTCAAACGCGCTTCACGCAGATATTGATGCTGGAGATCCCACGCGTAGCGGATCGGCGAATGCACGTAGCTCACATGAGTCTGGTCCGGGCCGACCAGCACGCCCTTCGCGACAGCATAGGAACTGGTGATGATGAGGTCGTATGCGGTCAGGTCGAACTGCTCGATCGCGAGCGGCATCAGCGGCAGATAGCCGCGATAGCGGCGCCGCGCGAAAGGCAGCTTCTGGAGGAACGAGGTCTGCACGGACTTGCCGCGCACGACCGACCGGTCCTCCAGAAAATCGACCAGACTGAACAGGTCGGCGTCCGGGAAGCATTCGATGATCTGCTGCAGTACTTTTTCCGCACCGCCGGACACGACCAGCCAGTCGTGGACGATAGCCACTTTCATGATGGCGACTCCTTACTGAGCGCACCTGATGCCGTTGAGAAAAAATAACCGGTTCCAGGTCGCGCGTAAGTGCGGGCGAGCACACACGACACGCTCGCAACACACGCCGGATGCACATGCGCACTGTGCGTGCGCAACGAAACAGGCCGCGCATTTCGTCGGACGACGAGATGCGCGGCCTGTTTGCAGGAGGCCTGAAAGGTTGCTGGTACTAGTCAGGCTTGTGGCTGATATCGAGCGCCGTGTACGCATATTTGTACTCGGTGCCGTCATAGCGTCCGCTGTGCTTAGGCGGAATCGCGTTCAGCACGCCGCCGATCACATGCGCGCGTGCGCGACGCAGCTTCTTCATCGACATGCGGATGTCGCGCTCGGTGTGCGCGCCCGAGCGGATCACGAGGACGGTCGCGCCCGCAACGTTCGAGATGATCGCAGCGTCGGCGGCCGCGAGCAGCGGCGGCGTATCGACGATCACGAGATCGAACTGCGCGGACAGCAGATCGAGCACCTCGGCGAAGCGGTTCGATGTGAGGATTTCTGATGGATTCGGCGGATAGCCGCCTGCCGCGATGAAATGCAGACCGGCCACACCCGTTTCGCGCGTCGCGACTTTCAGATCGACCTGACCCGTCAGCAGTTCGGTCAGTCCGCCGCTCGGCGAGCGTCCGAAGTAGTGTGCGAGACGTCCGCGCCGCAGGTCGGCGTCGATCAGCAGCACGCGCTTGCCGGACTCCGCGAAGAGCGTCGCGAGATTCGCGCACAGGAAGCTCTTGCCGTCCGAAGGGGCAGGGCTCGTGAACGCGACGATCCGGTTCGCGGCATCGATCAGACCGAATTGCAGCGACGCGCGCAAGCCGCGCAGGCCTTCGACGGCGATATCGAACGGATGTGTCTTCGACAGCAGCGTGCGCGTGGCCGCATACGGCGACGGAATGATGGTCTGCGTGTTCACAGCCTCGCGAACGGGCGCGCCCGTTTTCAGCGCGAACGATTTCGCGAGGCGCGTCAGTCCCGCCGGCAACTTGCGGGCATTGCCGGCCGGCAGCGTCGATGTCTTCGCCGACCCGGACAGCAGCATGCGGTCGCCGCGCAACTGCTGCTGGCTCATTGCAATCGCGCCGAAAATCGGCAGCTGAAAGCGGCGTTCGACGAACTCGGGGTCGGCGATGCCCTGGAAGAACGTGCGTCGGCAGAACGCGAACAGAATGCCGGCGAGGATGCCCAGCACCGTGCCCGCCGAGATGATCAGCGCGGGGTTCGGACGCACGGGCGACGAAGGCACCAGCGCTTCGTCGATGATATGCACGTTGCCCATCGTGCCCGCGCGCGTGATCGACAGCTCCTGAATGCGGTTGAGCAGCAGCACGTAGATTTCTTCGGCGACCTTGGCGTCACGTTGCAGCGACATCGCTTCGCGCTCGGAGCCGGGCAGCGTCTTGAACTGATCCTCGAAGCGGCCGCGCTCGCGCGTCATCGCCGAGAGCTGCGCGTCGACGGTTTTCACTTCCGGGCTGTCTTCGGTGAAGCGCGTGAGCAGCTGCGCGCGTGCAATGCGCAACTGCGCGATCTGCTTCTCGTACTCGATGCCGCCCGACAGATAGATGCTCGCCTCCTGAGTAGGCTGGAACGAGCCGCTGCGGCGCTGATATTCGGAAAGCGCCGTCTCCGCGCGCGTGACCTCTTCGCGCAGACGGGGCATTTCGCTGTTGAGGAACGACAGCATGTGGCTCGCTTCTTCCTGCGCGCTTTCCTGCCGGTGCTTCAGGTAGGACGCGGCGACGGCATTCGTGATCGCTGTGATCAGGCGCGGATCGGTGCCCATGTACGACAGCTGCACGATGCCCGTGTCGTGGCCTTTCTCGGTGACTTGCAGTCCGTTCGCGAGTCCCAGGACGGCGTCGAGCTGATTGAAGCGCATCACATGGAACTCGGTGCCCGGACGGGCGACGAGCTTCGTCACCTTCAGCGCGATGCCGTTGGCCTCGGCCTGCGTGCCGGCCTGACCCGTCAGCAGCGTTGCGCCGTTCGGATCGAGCAGCTGATAGCGGCCGTCGCCGAGCGCGCGCAGCGTCAGCATCGCGCCTTCCAGGCTCTTCGGAACCGAGAGCGAATCGACCGCGAACAACTCGCCGCCCCACGCATACGAGCGCATGCCGAAGAGCGCGTCGAGGGGATGCCCCGGCCGCGCGAAGATCGACGTCAGCTTGCCGAGAAACGGCATCGTGTTCGGCCACGCGCTGAAGTTCAGCTTGAACTGCTCGACGACGGGCTCGACCACCGCGCGGCTTTTCATGATCTCGACTTCGGCCTCGGTGTGCATGCCGCCCGACGGCACGAGCGCCGCCAGCTTCGAGTTGCCGCCGCCCGCATTGCCGCCGTTGCCGGAATCGACCTGCACGAGCGCATCGGCCGAATAGACGCGCACCTGGATGTGCGCGTAGAGCACCGAGCACGCGATCACCAGCGCCGCGATGCCGATGACCCACCAGATCTGCTCGATGATGATTCTCAGCAGATCGCGCATCACGGCATCTTCGTCGTTGCCCGGCGGAGCGTCTTCCATCATGTCATAGGTACTCATTGTTTTCTCCATCGCGTGGCGACGATCAGCGAGCGAGTTCCTTCGTGAAGAAGAGCGTTTGCAGCGCCGGCGTGATCGTGTCGAGGATGCGGTTGAAGCGCGCGACGCTCGCCACTTGCACGTACACCACGTCCTTCGGTTGCAGTTGGAATTTCGTCATCAACATGATCGCGTCGACCTGTGTCATGTCGAGCCTGTACACATCGGGCGCCAATGAGTTGTCGACGCCCGGTGACTTGTCGGCGCCCAGTGACTTGTCGACGCCGCGAATCACGTAGATCGAGCGGGGATCGGCGTTGCGCACATCGATACTGTTCACGCCCGCGATCGCGTCGGCGAGCGTGAGCTTGCCGCGGTTCATCGGCAGCGACGTGGGCTTGGCGACTTCGCCGAGCACGAACACGCGGCTGTTCGAGCGATCGGGGATGTCGACGAGGTCGCCGTCTTTCAGGATCACGTTCTGGTTCGGGTCGCCCGTTTCGAGCAACGAAGCGACGTCGACGCGATAGCGCACGCCGTTGCGCGTGATGCCCACGTCCTGCAGATCCGCGTCCGCCTGCGCGCCGCCCGCGCGATTGATCGCGTCGAGCACGGACAGCGGCAGGTCGGTGATCGATTCAGGCGTCGGATTGCGGACATTGCCCGTCACCTGCACGATCTGGCTGTTGAAGCCCGACACGCGCACGTCGATCTGCGGATCGCGAATGGTCTTGCTGATCGCCTTCGTCAAGAGTTGCTGCACGTCCCGCGTCGTCTTGCCGAGTACCTTCACGCGGCCCGCGCGCGGGAAGAAGATCGTGCCGTCGCGCGCGACGCGCACGGCAAGGCCGCTTTCGCCGCCCGTCGATGGCGAAAGCGCCGCGATCGTGCTGCCCTGCGGGGACGCCAGATTGCCCGGCGTCGCGCCGCCCGCCGCGCCCTGCGGGATGGGCGGCAGATTGGCGCCGCCGCCCGTCAGTTCCGGATGGTCCCAGACGATGATGGTCAACTGGTCGTTGACACCGATCCGGTAATCGTAAGTAGCGCGTTCCTCGGGAGTGAGGCACTTCAGCGGACAGACGGAAGGCTTCGCGGCCGCGCGCTCCTGAGCAAAGTAGGCGATATCGATCGGCGTGACCTCGTACTTCGGCGCCGCGTACTGCGGCTGCCGGCTTGTGTCGAGCCGGTCCGAATCGAGAAACGGTCCGGGCGCGAGCGCGCACGCTCCCAACGACACGCAGGTCAGCCCCGCGAGCAATGTTCTGATAGTCATGATCGCAATTCCCCCGTATGTGCCAGCGTTCCGCTAACGGATGGCTTCGTGCCACGCGCGATGCATCGCACGCAGTCCGACCCACCATTTGCGCAACGCAAGCGTGATGCTTTCGCCGCCTGCCGCGAGCGTCAGCGCGCGCACGAGACCGGGGTCCGCGCGATTGCCGATGAGCGTCACGTAGCCGACGAATGCCCAACGACCGATCGACGACAGGTGCTCGCACATGATCAGCCGCAGGTTGAACGACGCGTTATAAAAAGCCGTGGCATTGAAGATATGGCGCTGGTCCTCGTCGCCGCGCACGGCCGGGTAATGCTCGACAAGCAGGTCCGGGTCGTACACGAGCGTCCATCCGCGCCGGACGACATCCAGACAGAAAGCCATTTCGCAATGCACCTGCGCGCCGTTGCCGCGCAGACGCTGATCGAAACGCACCGGGCCGATGGCTTCACGGCGGAACGCCATGTTCACGGCCTTGAGCACCTGCACGGCGCGCGGCGCGCCGCAACCGATGTGATGGTTGCCGATCGCGCGTCCGTACCAGCGCACGAGACCGACCGATTCTTTTTGTCCCGTGAGAACCGCGTCGCGCTCGTGAACGATGTCCCGTCCGCCGATGCCGCCGAGCGCGCGATCGTTTGCAAACGCGGCATCGATACGCGCGATCCAGTCCGCGTGCGGCGCGGCGTCGTCGTCGGTGAAGCAGACGATGTCGCCCGTTGCGGATTCGATGCCGAGGTTGTACGCGGCCACGACGCCCGGGACCGTGACGTGCGCGACCTGCACGCGAATGCCGCGATACGTGCCGGCATGGCGCGTGAACCATTCGAGCGTAGGGCGATCGTCGGCGCGCACGATCACCACGACCTGATCGGGCCGCCTCGTCTGCGCGTCGAGCGCGGCGAGGCAGCGTGCGAGATCACCGACGCGTCGATACGTCGGCACGACCACAGAGACTTTCACGTTGAACCCCGTACCTTCTTTCAATACGCGTTGTGACCCACAAAGCCCTTGAATATCGTCATCATCACGATGCGCATGTCGAACCAGAACGACCAGTTGTGGATATAGAAGAGGTCGAACTTCACGCGCGCTTCCATTTTTTCGATCTTGCTGGTGCTGCCGCGATAGCCGTTCACTTGCGCCCATCCGGTGATGCCCGGCTTGATGCGATACCGGTACATGTAGCCGTACACCAGATCCTTGTAGAGGTCGTCGTGTTCGAGCGCATGCGGGCGCGGCCCGACAACCGACATCTGCCCGAGCAGCACGTTCACGAATTGCGGCAGCTCATCGAGGCTCGTGCGCCGCATGAACGCGCCGATCTTCGTCACGCGCGCATCGGATCGCGCTGCCTGCGTCAGTTGTCCATGCGATTCGCGATGCACGGTCATCGAACGGAACTTGTAGATCGAGAACGGTTGACCATCGATGCCCTTGCGCTCCTGCGTGAAGAACACCGGCCCCGGCGAGCTGAGCCGCACGGCAAGCGCAAGAATCGCGAAGACGGGCGCGAGCGCGACGAGCACGACGAGCGCGAACAGGCGATCGAATATCAGCTTCGGCCACATCTGGATCGACGAGACGGGCGTTGTATCGAGGTTGATCGTGGGCAGCCCGGCCACGCTGACGATCTCGTGATTGAACAGCGACAGGCTGCGCACGTCGGGCACGAAGCGCAGGTTCACGAAGTCGTGCTGGAACGTCCGGCGAAACCGGTAGATCACATGCTCATCGGAAAGCGGCAACGCGAGCCACACTTCGTTGATGTGCTCGTCGCGGACCTTCCTTGCGAACTCGTCGAGGTCGCGCAGCATCGGCAGTCGCCCGGTGCGCGCACGCTCACCCGTGTCGAGGATGTCACCCATGTCGGCGCTGGTGTCGAACAGGCACACCGGCTTGAAGCCCGCCTGCGGCGCGCGCTCGAGGCGCGCCACCAGCGTGCGGGTAAAGCCGGGCGCGCCGACGAGCGCGACCGTGCGGAAGTTCAGTCCGCGCCGGCGGACCATCCGCAATCCCAGATGCGCGCCGAACTTCGTCGCGAGAATCATCGCCCCGGAGATCACCGTCGCATACCCGAACCAGAGGCGCGACACGGTGTCCATCCGGTGCAGCGTGAAGACGAGGACGAGCCCGAGCGCGACCGCGACGAGCCATGCCATCGCGACGCGCCCGAGCATCACCGCGAGCGGCTTTCCGCGCCACGTTTCGTAGATGCCGAACGCGGGAAAGAGCAGCAGCACCAGCACGCAATTGAACGCGATCAGCAGCTTCTCGTTATCCGCGAGTTCGTGCGAAGCGGGAAACCGTGCCCAATGGGCGATGAGCGCGCCTGCAATCACGAAGATCGCGTCGAGGCAACGCGCAACGTTCCTGAACATAATGGAGCCTTAGCTCACACGGTTTCCGCTTGATGCAGGCGCGGCAGCAGACGATCGAATTCGCGTTTAACGAGGCCATAGCATTCGCATGCGCGGGCTTCGAGGCCCTTGCGGTCCAGCACGCGGATGTGGCCGCGGCTGTGATGGATCAGGCCGTCGTTGTGCAGCTTGCCCGCCGCTTCCGTGATGCCTTCGCGGCGCACGCCGAGCATGTCGGCGATCAGTTGCTGCGTGACGGAGAGATCGTCCGATGCGACGCGGTCGACCTCGATCAGCAGCCACCGGCAAAGTTGTTTGCTCAACGAATGATGTCGGTTGCAGGCGGCCGTCTGCGCGACCTGCGTGAGCAGCGCGTGCATGTAGAGCAGCATCAGGCGGCGCAAAAAATCGGAGCGCGCGAAGTGCTGGCGCAGCGCTTGTGCGGACATCCGGTACGCGAATCCCGAGCATTGCACCTGCACGCGGTTCGGCATCGTCTCGCCGCCCGTCAGCACGGGCACGCCCGTCATGCCTTCGCGGCCTACCGCGGCGATCTCGACGGAGCCGCCGTCTTCCATCGTCGACAGCATCGAAATGATCGCCGTGGTGGGGAAGTAGACGTGATGAATCCGCTGGCCGGAATCGCACAGCAGTTGTTCCGTGCGCAGATGAACGAGTTCCAGGTGAGGGGCAATGGCCTGCCACTCGTGGGATGGCAATGCGCCGAGCAAATGATTGCCGTGCAGGTCGGATTGAAGCGTTAGCATGATCGGTCCTCGCAAGAAGCCGCGCGCTGCACGACTCCCTTATTTTTTAACCCGGCGCTGTGCTTCTTTTTGGTTTGCCGCCTGGCTAGCGGCAAGAAGCGTACAGACCGGCCCCGTCAAACCATCCGCGAATGCGCCCGTTCAAGTTCTGTCATTCACGCTGGTGATCACTGCGCCGGGTAATTAGCGAGGACTGTGCCAATTGACCTGAAAACCAGCACTGATGCGGCGCAGCGACGCGGATAATGAAACCCAACGCCGCAGAACGTATCGTTTTGTTTCAGATTTGCACAATGGCATTTTTCAGAAGATTTGAGAAACGGCATTAACTTGTGGAGCGTAAGTCGCTGATTTGTCAGGAAGTGCGAATATCGCTGAAGGCGTTCGGCTAATGCGTTCAGGCCTGAAAGCCCTTTAATGAGTGATTTCCGGATAGAACGCGTTTTGATTCAGATGTGTTCCGTTCCTTTTGTGTGCTGGCGCACGGATAGCGATTTTGATCAAAGCCGGTTTTTTAAAGGCGCGAATGTGTCCGACAAAAGCCAACGCCCGCTGCGCAAGTGTTTGCGCGGGGCGCCATTACTTCAGCCAAAAGAATTGCGATGATTATTGCCGTGTGACGAAAACGTTTAGCGGTAGTAGACGGCGGCCATTGCGTTGATTGCGCGAACTTCTCCGTCGGGTGTCCGGTTTGTATCACCTGCGTGCAATGGGATCAGCGGAACCTTCACGGGCCGGCCCGGCGCGAGATGAAACCAGTCGCGCCGCGCGCGAAAGTGCGAATCGGCGATATGGACGAAGCGCGCGAAGCGGCGCGTTTCGATCACGAGCTGCCAGCCATCGGACGAGGCCTCGGGCGTCGCCGTGAGGCCGAGATCGTGGCGCTCGATCGCGCTGCGCTCCGGTAAATGAAAAGCCTCGGACAGCACCGCGCCGCGCGCGGCGTCGCGCAGCGTCACGATGGTCACGTCATGGGCGCGCGGGCCGAAGCGGTACGCTTGCGTGAAATCGAAGAACTGGCCGAGCAGATCGGCTGCGGCGATCCGCTCGGTGCGGCGCGCGGCCAGTTCGAGCGCGCGGCTCGCGTGTGCAACGCTGACTGCGCCATCGCGCAGGCAAACGATGTCGAGCTGAACGCTCAGCGTCTGATTCGTCTCATTGATGAGATGCACGTCGAGGCCGTTCAGCCCTTCGTCGGTGATGACGGCCTGCACGGGTTGCAGCACGCCCGCGAGCGCATGCCACGCGCTTTTCGGGCGTCCCGTCGCATCGATCACACCCCAGCCCGCGCCTGCCCGAAGGTCCTGCAACTGCCACACGAGCGCGCCGCCGCACGTCGAACCCGCGCGGCGCCATTCGCCGAACACGTCGGCGAACAGGTCCGCGACGATGGCACGCGACAGGTCGAGATAGTGCTGCGGGTCTTCGTAGCGCAGCCGTGACGGTTGCACGCCATAGAGCGTGCGCAGGTAGTGATCGCGCACGTCGTCGAAATCCCAACCCGCGCCCGGGTCGCGCGGCACCGCATTCTTCCAGCGCGGATCGTGCGCGTGGATCGTGCCGAGCGCATCGTGCAGCGTCGCGTCGTCGGGGACGTTCGCGAAGGCGAGGCACTCGGCCGCGAAGCGCACCTGCGCGCGGCGCGCGTCGTCGAGCGGACGCTGATACGCGCCTACACCGTAGTAATGGGTGATGCCCGTGCGCGTCGAGAAGGGCCAGGCGCCGCCTGTCGGTGAATGCGCGACGTAGGGCACGTCGGGCCGCTCGCTCGCGACGATGGCGGGCAGCCGTTCGGTGAATAGCGGCTGCACGCGCTGCGCAACCGGCAGGCCGAACATCGCGGCCTGCTGGTCGATCTCGCTGCCGCCGCACAGCACCGCGAGCGACGCGGCATGCCGCGTACGCGCGAGAAACTGCGTGGCTTCGCGCGCGACGGTTGCGATGAAGGCATCGTCGTTCGGGTAGTCGAAGTTCGCGAACGGGAAGTCCTGCCAGATCAGGATGCCGTGCTCGTCGGCGAGACGGTAGAACGCGTCGGACTCGAACACCATCGTGCCGGACACGCGCAGCATGTTCATTCCCGCATCGCGCACGAGTGCGAACGCCTGCGCGAGCTGTTGCGGCGAGCCGGCGAGCGTGACGAGGTCGGCGCTCGTCCAGCACGCGCCGCGGCAAAACACGGGCACGCCGTTGATCTTCAGCGCGAAGCCTTCGCCGTCGCCGCCGCGCGTGACATCGATCGTGCGAAAGCCGACGTGGCCCAGTTCGATATGCAGACCGGTCTGCGTATCGGCTTGCATACCGGTATGCATACCGGTCCGCCTGTCGCCGATGTGAACGGCAAGCTCATGCAGCGTCGGTGTGCCGTGCGTGTGCGGCCACCACCGCTCGACCTTCGGAATGCGCAGCGAGCCCGTCAGCGTGCGTTTTGACGCTTCCGCCGAGGTGTCCGCGCGCGAATGATCGGCGCGCCATTGCAATGGGGCTTCAACGCCCCCGCACGTCAGCGACGCGTGCGGCCCGGTCGCATCGCCGGCCTGCGGATGCACGAACGTAAGCGTCAGCGTGACGATGCCGTCGTCGCCGTCGAGCCGGGTTGTCACGTCGACGCGATCGATGGCGAACGGCGCGCTGCCGAGCAGCTCGATCGCGCGCCACGGACCGACGGGCTGCACCTGAGGGCACCAGCCCGGCATATAGCCGAGCAGCGTGGTGCGCACGTTGCGCAGCGTCGGCGGCGTGACGAGACGCGGCCGCCAGCGCGCGCGCGAGCGCCGCGCGCCGAGCGCGGGCGCGAGCGAGCGGAAGCACAGCGCGAGCGTCGCGTCCTCGTGCAGTTCGAACGCGATGTCGTGCGTGACGAACATCGAATCCGATGTGAGCAGCCGTTCGCCGTCGAGCCAGATTTCGACGAGCGTGGCGAGCCCGTGCAGACGCAGGCGCTGCATGCCACGGCCCGCGAGCCGCAGGCGATACCAGTGGTCGTCGTATGCGAACGCGGGCGCGCGCTCGATATCGAGCAGGCCCGCCGCGCGCCATGCCGATGCAACCGTGCCGGGCACCTGCGCGGGCAGCCAGCCGGCGTCGGGCAGGTCGGCGGGTGTCGCGCATGCGCCGGGGGGCGTCGTCACGCATTGCCAGCCGTGCGTGAGGGGCTGCGGCCAGCAGGATGCACGAAGGGCGTCGCCCGTATGGGCCGAGGTAGTGGAAGCGACGCTCGCGCGTTGCGGCACGAGCGCCAGGAGGTCGTTTGGCAAGGCGCGCACAGCGTGTTCCGTTGAGGCGGCGAACGCGCCCGCCGAGGCGCGCGGCTCGCCGCGGCAGCCGCTACAGCGTCAGCGACGCAAGCGGCGGGATGGTCTGCTCGTAAGCGGCTTCGAGCACGTCGAAGCAGTCGTCGCAGGTGTCGCGGCGGCCCCGCGCCATCGCGCGCACGAGGCGGAACTGCATCACCATCGCTTCCGAGGCGATCCTCTGCGCCGATGCCGCAATCGGCTGAGGAATCTCGAAGCCTTGCGCCGACAGCCAGATCAGATACTTCGACAGGAACTCGAAGTTCGCGCCGAGCTGCCGCATCAGGTTGAACGAATACGGATGGAAGAAGGGCTCGCCGCGCTCGAGCAGCATCTCGAGATGCGCGGGGAACGCCTTGCGCCATTCGCTGACGGGATTGCGCAGCGGCCTGCGCGCCAGATGCGCGCGCAGCAGTTCCGCCGATGCATGCGCGAGCGCCATGCCTTCCAGCGCGGGCCGCGCCTGCTTGGCGAACTCGACATACGGGAACAGATAGTCGGGCTGTCCCGCGAACTGCGGCAGCTTGCGGAACACGCCGTCGTAGTCCTCGCCGTCGAGCGTGTGATAGCCCGTGTTGTGGAAGTAGCCGAGACGGCGCGCGGCGGGATCGATATGGTCGATGCCGACCGTCGTCTTCGGATGCTCGCGGCGATACGACGTGGCGCGCGTATTCGGCAGATAGTAGCCGTCGACTTCGACGAGCACCGTATGGCCCCGCAGCGTCTGCGCGAACACGCGGTCTTCGAGCGAATCGTAGATGGCCAGCTCCTGCACCTGCGTGCCGTACAGGCGCTCGATGTCTTCGAGCGGAAACTTGAAGAACGTGAACTGGTCGCCTTCGAAGTCCTGCGTGACCGTGAACGCGAACGCGGCGCGCGGATCGAGGCCGAAGCCGTGCAGCAGCTCGATCCACAGGTCGATGTAGCAGTTCGTTTCCTGCCATACGCGCTCGCCCTGATGCAGCGCATGCGACGCGTGGCTGCGCATCGGCCGGGGCGCATCGGAGGCGCCCGCGACGGCACCTGTTGCAGCGCCCGTGGCAATCGCCGTCAGCGCGGACGTGACGGGTGGATTCATGCGCGCGCTCCCGCAAGACCCTGTTCGATCCGCGCCTTCGTGTCGCCCCACAAAAGCGCGCGCACGTCGTCGGGCCACGCGTTCACGTCGAGTCCGTGATGACGGAAGAGGGCGAGCGTGATGCGCTCCATGCCGAAGCCCACGCATCCCGTATGCGCGACCGAGCCGTCTTCGCACTCGATCTTCCAGATCGCGCCGAAGTGGTCCATGTGATAGTTGAACGACAGGCAGGCCGTCTTGCTGTCGGGATTCGCGACGGGAATCAGCAGTTCGAATTTCAACGCCTGCGCGCGCTGGCTGTCCGCGATGATCTTGCCGCCGCGTCCGAAGAACGGATCGTTGGCGAGATCGACGTCGACGGGCAACTGGAGCAGCGAAACCAGCAGCGAGCCGCGCTCGATCCACATCTGGCGGAACGCCATCACCTGTTGCGCGTCGCCGAGGCGCACGTACTCGCGCTGGCGGAACATCTGCATGCGCGCGGGATCGAGCGACGGCTCATGGCGGAAGCAGTACGACAGCACGTCGATCGTGCGGCCGCCGGCGGGCAGCGGGCCGCGCCGCGCCATCACGGGATAGATCGGATAGCACGCGGCGGGCGTCAGCACGACGCGCGTCGGCTTTTGCTGTGACATCCATTCGGTGTCGCGGTCGTCGTCGCTTTCCTTCATCGCGTCGTCGAGACAGCGCAACAGGCGCTGCTGGCCCCCTTCCGTGCCGCAGAACGAATGGATCGTGCCCGCCAGATTCGGAAAGCTCTTCAGATACTCGCTGTCTTCGAAGTCCGTGCGGCGCATCGCGGGCGGAAAGCGCAGCACTTCGGGGTCCTGATCGGCGCCCAGATGCGTGATCGCCGCATTCAACCGCTCGACGACATCTTCGAACACCTGGCTGCGGCCATACAGGCCGTTTTCGCCCGTATCGATCAGAATGCCGCTCGCGAGAAGACGCTCACGCAGCGTCGGGTCGGCGCCCGCGGACTGCGCATCGGAGGCGGCGAGCGCGGCCGTATCGGTCATCGTGTTCATCTCAGGCCCTCCCCGGTGCGGCGGGACGCTGCGCCAGCAGCAGGCTCGCCGTGTTCATCGCGATGCGGTCGTTGTTGATCATCAGCGGCGCGGAATGCAAGTCGCGCAGATGCCGCCCGACGCTGTACTCGGTGCCGTTCTTGTAGCCCGCCATCCCGCAGATCAGCAGCACTTCCTGCACGACCTGGAGGGCCGTCGTCGAAATGCTGGTCTTGAGCGTGTTCATGTCGGACGCGAAGCCGAGCATCGCGGACAGCGGCGCATCTGCCTGGCATGCGCCGAGCTTCGTCTGATGCGCGGCGCGCGCGGCGTCGAGCGCGACCGAGAGGCGCGCCTGCATCATCTGCAGCAGCCCGACGGCTTGCGCGAGGCGCACGCCCGACGGCGGCACGAAACCGGGCTTGCCGCGCGTCTGTGCGCGGAAGAACGCCTTCGCGCGGTTCACGGCGTCGGCGGCGATGCCCGTCCACACGGAGGCCCACAGCGTGTGCGAGACGGGCAGCATCGTCTGGTCGGCGATGATCGCGAAGGGCGTCGGCAGAATCTGTCCGGCGACGCCCGTGGAGACCAGACGGAAGCCCTCGCTGCACGTGCCGCGCATGCCCATCGAGTCCCATCCGCCGCGCTTTTCGAGCTGCGTTTCGTCGCGCAGCGTGACGATCATCACCTGATCCGATGCCGCCGATTCCGCGGTGCGGCGCGCCGTCACGAGAATCACGTCGGCCTGTGCGCCATACGAGATGGTGGGTGCGAGCTTCTCGATGCGGAACATGTCGCCATCGATTTCGACCGCGCACGCACTCGTGCGCAGATTGCCGCCGATCGTCTCTTCCGACGTCGCGGACGCGAGCAGCCACTGCTTTTCGACAAGCTGCATCAGCAGATCGCGATGCCACGCCGATTCGCTGCCGTGCTCCTCGATGCACGCGACCTGGATCTGATGCATCGCGTAGATCATCCCCGTCGACGCGCAGCCTTGCGCAAGGATCTCGCAGATGGCTGCCACGTCGGCGAGCGACAGCCCGGCGCCGCCGAAGCGCGCGGGCACCATCGCGGACAACAGACGTTCGCGCCGGAGCACCTCGAATGCCTCGACGGGAAAGCGCGCTTCGCTATCGACGGAGTCGGCGTGCTGCGCCGCGACTTGCGCGGCGCGCTGCGCGGCGGCGCGCCAGGCCGGTTCCGGTTCGATTGCGACGAGCGCGGCCGCTGCGTCCACCTGGGGCGTGTCGGCTGCTTCGGCCGCGGCTGCGGATTCTGCCTGCATCAGCGGCGCATTCATGCTGCCGCCTTTGCGAGTTGCAGTTCGGTGACGGCAGCGGCCAGCGAATCGATGCTGGAAAAGAGACGGCGCGTGAGCATGCGATCCGGAATCTCGATGCCGAATTCGTCTTCGATCGCGAGCATCAGGTGGACGGTCGCGAGCGACGAGAGGCCTGCTGCATAGAGGTCCGCGTCGTCGGCAAGCGTGTCGGCGGGTACGTCGAGCCGTGCCGATTCGGAAAGAATGCGTCGCAGTGCTGTTTTCATGAACGGAGCCCCTCAGAGTGTTTTGGCGAGAGCGGGTTGCTTCGAATCCGGCGACGCGTGCGCGCTTGCATGCACCTGTGACACCTGGTCAGCGAGGGGCGCGCGCGGGACGGACCAGTGCGCCGGTTGTCCGCATTTAACGGATTGCGACGCAGCAACGTCGGTGCGCTGGCGCACGGAAACACAAGGGTCCGCAGCGTACTGTGTCGTCGTGGCAACGGGCTTGACGGCCGCCCGAAACGTTCTGGGGAAACGTAATGATGAACTGGAAAACACTCGAGTTCGAACAGTTCACTGCGCGCGAACTTTATCTGGTCATGCGCGCGCGCAGTGCAGTGTTCGTCGTCGAGCAGGCGCACGTCTGTCTCGATGCGGACGGCCACGACGAGAACGCCTTGCATGTGTTCGCCGTGGACGACATGTCGCGTCCGATGCCCGTGCTCGCGTATGCGCGTCTGCGTCCGGGCGACGACGAAGACCCCGAAGTGGTGATCGACAAGATCATGACGAGCCCGAGGCGGCGCGGAGACGGCACGGCCGAGATGCTCATCGAGCGCGCGTTGCAGGCCGTTGCGCAGCGCTGGCCGGGGCGTGCCGTGCGGGTGACGGCGCCCGAGGGGCTCAAGTGCTTTTACGAGCAGTTCGGCTTCAGAAAGACAGAAGGGCCGTTCCTCGAGCACGGCGCGCCGCACATCGGCCTGTCGTACAGCCATCGTCAGAAGCAGACGCAATCGGGCGACGCTCGCCGCGCGCGGCACGGCGTTGCGTTCGGCAGCACGTTCGAGCTGCTGTAATGGCGATGTCGCCACCGACGACGCGCCGCGCTCCCGGCGTGCCGCGCGAGGCGCCGCGTTCCCCGCAAAGGCGGGCGCCCGCGCGCGTTCGCTCGCCGCGCAAGACGGTGCTGGTGCCCGTCGCCCTGTTCGTGTTCAGCATCGTGCTGATCGCCGTGCATCTGGCGCGGCCCGTCGAGTTTCTGTTCCCGCTTGGCTCGCTGGCGATCGCGTATTGGCTGTATCGCAAGTCGCCGCCGCATTACGTGGGATTCGTCTGCTGGCTGTTCTTTCTTTCGCCGTGGATCCGGCGCCTCGCCGATTTCGTCAACGGCTCGTTCAGCGACAAGAGCATCATCATGATGGCGCCGCTGCTCGCGGTGGCGCTGTGCGGACTGTCGCTGATCACGAGCGCGAATACGCTCGGCCAGCGCCGCAACGCGCCGTTGATCCTGATCGTGATCGGGCTCACGTACGGCTTCATTGTCGGCATCGCGCAGACGGGCTTCGGGCCCGCCGTCTACACGCTGGTCAACTGGCTGTTTCCGCCGCTGGTGGCGTTCTATCTCAACGTCACCTGGCAGCACTACCCGGACTATCAGCGCGTGCTGCTCAGAACGGCCATCTATGGCGGACTCGTGATGGGCGTCTACGGCGTGATCCAGTACGTCGCCGTGCCGCCGTGGGACCTGTTCTGGATCATCTCGGTGAAGATCTCGTCGTTCGGCAACCCCGTGCCTTACGGCTTGCGCATATGGAGCACGATGAATTCGCCGGGCACGTTCGCCGTCACGATCATGTACCTGCTGCAGATATCGCTTGCTTCGAGCGAGTTCGTGCGGATTCCCATGATGCTGTCCGCCGGGTCCGCGCTGCTGTTCACGTCGGTGCGCAGCTGTTGGGGCGGCCTCGTGATCGGGCTGGTCTATCCCGTCGCGATGCTCGACGGCAGGAGCCGCCTGAAGCTGCTCTGCGCAGTCGTCGGCGTCGCCGCGCTGTGCTCGCCCGTGATGATGTTCGACCAGGTCTCGGACGGCGTGCTCAAACGCATGCAGACGATGAGCGACATCAGCAACGACAACAGCTTCCAGTCGCGCCAGATGCTTTACGAAGCCTGGCTGTCGACGGCGTTCTCGAACATCTCCGGCGACGGTCTCGGTTCGACCGGGCTGGGCACCAAGCTTTCATCCGATCCCGTCAAGGCGGCATCGCCTGCCGGAACGATCGACAGCGGCATTCTCGAAGTGCCCACGGTGCTCGGCTGGCCCGGCTCGCTGCTTTATGTCGGCGGCATTCTGATGCTGATGTGGCGGGCGTTTCTTGCGAGCATCGTGCGCTCGAAAGACCGTCTCGCGATCTGCGGGGCAGGCGTCTCGCTCGCGATCTTCGCGATGATGACGATGACGAACACGCTGATAGGCGTGACGGGCATGTTCTATTTCATCGGCGTGATGCTGCCTGTGATCGGTCTGCGTCACGCGCGCCGAACGGCGCACGCGGCCAAAAAGGCGGCCGCGCGGACGCCCGCACCTGTAGCGCCGGCCCAGGCGATGGCGCGCAGCGTACGCACGCAGGCACAGCGCGCGCCGCTGCAGGGTGGCGCGACACCTCTGTACAAGGTGAGGCTATGAGGATTCTGATCGTGACCCACGTCGTCGCGAAGAACGACGGCCAGGGGCGCGTCAACTACGAGATCGCACGCGCGGCGCTGGCGGCGGGCCATGCCGTCACGCTGCTCGCGACGAACGTTGCGCCGGAACTGAAGACGCTTGCGCGCTGCGTGCCCGTGCCCGAAGCGCGCGTGCCGACGCGGCTCTTGCGATACCAGTGGTTCGCATGGCAGACCGCGCGCTGGATTCGCGCGCATCGCGACGAATTCGACATCGTGCATGTCAACGGCTTCATCACGTGGGCGCGCGCCGACGTCAATTCGGTTCACTTCGTTCACGACGGCTGGTATCGCAGCGGCTACTACCCGTTTCGCTTCCGGCGCCGTCCATACGACGCGTATCAGGTCGCGTTCACGCGGCTGAATGCGCTGCTCGAAGCGCATGCGTTTCGCCGTGCGCGGGTGGTCGTTCCCGTGTCGGAAAAAGTTCGCTGCGAGCTGCAAAGATGCGGCCTCGGCGATGCGCAGATGCACGTCATTCACAACGGTGTCGATATCGACGAATTCGCGCCGGGTACAAGCGAGCGCGAGCGCCTGGGCTTGCCGTCCGATGTGTTCATGCTGCTGTTCGCCGGCGATCTACGCATCTCGCGAAAGAATCTCGATACCGTCTTGCGCGCGCTCGCGTCGATGCCGGCGCGCGTGCATCTGCTCGTCGCGGGCGACGCGCGCGGCAGCGCGTATCCGCGCATGGCGGAAGCGCTCGGTATCGCCCAACGCGTGCATTTCGCCGGCTTCGTGAAGGACATGCCCGCGCTGATGCGCTCCGTCGATGCGTTCGTGTTTCCATCGCGCTACGAGGCGATGAGCCTCGCGCTGCTCGAAGCGCTGGCGTCGGCGTTGCCCGTCGTGACCGCGCGCACGGCGGGCGGCGCGGAAGTGATCGGGCCGCACTGCGGCGTCGTGCTCGACGATCCCGACGACGCCGTTGCGTTGACGCGTGCCGTCGGGCAACTCGTCGACGGACACGATCGCGCGCGACAGATGGGGCAGGCCGCGCGCGAGCTGGCGACATCGCTCAGCTGGTCCGCGATGGCCGCGCGCTATCTGTCGCTCTACGAACGTCTGGGCGCATCGCGCGAGGCCGCGCCGCAGCCGCAAGCGGAACGGGCGGAATGCCCGGCAGCGGCGGCGGACTCATGAGCGGCCCGATCGATTCGTTGCAGATCGGCATGCATTGGTTCGCGGAGCGGCCGGGCGGTCTCGACCGCATGTTCGTCGAACTGGTGGAGTCGCTGCCCGCGCAAGGCGTCAGCGTGCGCGGGCTGGTGGCGGGCAGCGATGCCGTCGCGTCGTCGTCGGGCGGGCACGTGCAGTCGTTCGCGGCGCCCGAGTCGCGTCTTGCGCCGCGTCTGTGGCGCGCGCGCAAGGTGTCGTCGCAATTGAATCGCGCGCGCAGACCGGATGTGGTGGCGACGCATTTCGCGTTGTACGCGGCGCCGACGGCGGGCGTGTTCAACAACGTGCCGCGCGTCGTGCACTTTCATGGGCCGTGGGCCGACGAGACGGTGCCCCAAGGCGGCAGCGCGTGGGCACGCGGCGCGCGCCGCTCGGTCGAGCGTTTCGTGTATCGCGGCGGCACGCGGCATATCGTGTTGTCGAAGGCGTTCGGCGACATCCTGCACACGCGCTATGGCGTGCGCGAAGACCGCATTCGCGTGGTGCCGGGCTGCGTCGACATCGCGCGCTTCGACACGGGTGTGACGCGCGCGAGCGCGCGTGCCGTGCTCGGGCTGCCGCACGACCGGCGCATTCTCTTTTGCGTGCGCCGGCTGGTGTGGCGCATGGGCATCGAGGATCTGATCGACTCGATGTTCCTCGTGGTTCAGAAGGCACCCGACGTGATACTCGCGATCGCCGGGCGCGGTCCGCTCGAAGCGACGCTGAAGGCACGCGTGGCGGCGCGCGGACTGGAGCGCAACGTGCGCTTTGCCGGTTTCGTGCCGGACATGGAGTTGCCGCTCTGGTACGCCGCCGCCGACATGAGCGTCGTACCCACGGTCGCGCTCGAAGGCTTCGGCCTGACGACGATCGAATCGCTCGCGAGCGGGACGCCCGTGCTCGTGACGCCTGTCGGTGGACTGCCCGAGGCTGTGGCGCCGTTGTCGCCAGATCTGGTGTTTTCGTCGGCCGGGTTCAACGCGATCGGCGCGGGACTCATCGAGGCGCTGCGCGGCGCGCGCACGCTGCCCGATGCCGACGCCTGCCGCGCGTATGCGCGCGCGCGCTTCGATCGAGGTGTCGTCGCATCGCAGGTCGCGCAGGTCTATCGGGAAGCGATCGACAACTTCTGATTGTTCATCGCCGCCTCGCGCGATTCGCATGCGAGCGGCGCGAGGCCGCGTGCATCTCGGCGTCGTTCCCGAGTCGCGCGTTTCAGTCCTGACGCGCGAAGTATTCCGGGCTTTGCGTCGTGCGCAGTCTTGCTGCCCAGCGGTTGAACGCGTCGCGAGCGGGCACTTCGATGAAGCGATAGGTCAGCCCCGAGACGGCGATCAGCACGACCACATACGCGAGCAGCACGGCTGCACCCATCGCGGGCCCCCACGCGCCACGCACGACATAGCCGAACGCGCAGATGAGGGGCGGGTGCATCAGATAGATCGAGTAGGAACGCTGCCCGAGCATCTGCGCGGCGCGCGTCTTGAGCGTGCTCGCCGCCCAGCCTCGATCCGATGAAAGCGAAAGGATCAGCAGCGTGAACACGAGCGGCAGCAGAAGGGCGATCGCGGGGGCATCGGCGAGGCACGCGAACACGACGACCGTCGCGGCGAGCGCGATGCCTTGCAGCCTGTTCGCATGCGAGGCCGCGTAGCGCGAGAGATGAAACGCCGCGCATCCCATGAAGAACGAAGCGATGCAACGCGCGAAGCCGAAGTCGTAGGTGACGTCGAGACATCGCGTCTTCGCGATGCAATCGTGCCACGCGATGCTGGCCCAGCAGGTGACGGCATACGCGAGCACGCTCAGCACGGCCATCGCCACGAGCCGCGCGCGCGTCGGCAGCGCGATGCACACGCCCGCGAACACCAGGTACGTGTAGAACTCGGTGCTGATGCTCCAGCTCGCGTAGTTGAGGATCGCATGATCGAACATGCCGAGGCCGTGCGTCATCGTCAGCGTGGTGAATATCTCGGCCACCGACGGCATCGTGTAGTCGAACGCCGCCGGATTTCTGAACATGCCCTGATGTCCGAACGCAACGAGTAGCTGCTTCGCCAGCACGTAGGCGTTGGGCAGCAGCACGTAGATCAGCGTGGAAAAGACGAGCAGCGGAAAGAGCCGCCCGAAGCGGCGGATCACGAAGGTCCAGAAGTCGGCGCCGTCGTTCAGGCGGCTCTCGTAGGACGAGCAGATCACGAATCCGCTCAGCACGAAGAACAGATCGACGAACAGATAGCCATGCCGGATGAAGCCGGGATAGGGCAGGCCGAAGTTGTCGAAGAGGCTGAAGTGATAGAGCGCGACCAGCAGCGCGGCGAGCCCGCGAGCGCCTTCGAATGAATCGATCGTTGCATGTTTGCGCATGACTGCCCCGTAACGAATGGCCCGTATTCACGACCGGTTGCGGCATGATCCGGCGCCCGGATGGCACCCGGATGGCGACCAGATGGCGACCCGGGCCGCGAGCCCGCGATACCTCTGGAGCGATGGGTACATGGGCGAATGTCCAGCGATTGCTGCCACTGTGCACGATCGTGCGGCAAGAATCTGTGCGCGCCACCACATCTGCGTTGCCCGTGGTTCGCGCGCTTCGGATGCAGCAATGCCGGGCCGCTACAACATTGGCTTGCCGCTGTTCGGCGGCGCGGAGGGCTTACTGGCGCGCGACGGGTTCGCCGGCGCTCGCGGGCGGCGGCGTCGCGCTCGCGGATAGGCCGGCGTCGAACGCCGAACGCGCGCGAAAGCGCTTCGACACGATGTGCCGCACCTCGTGCACGGCGCGCTTGCGCCACGCCGGTTCGGCATGCAGCGCCCATGCGAGCGATGCCACGACCATCGCGAACCAGCACACATGGCGCGCGATCGACATCGGCGGAAATACGGTGGCGGCGATGAACGCTCCCGTGACGAGCAGCGTCGGCAGCACGAGGTAGCGCGCGAGACCGCCGCCCAGTTTCGCGGCCCGGAACAGCAGCACGGTCTCCGCGATGTAGCGCAACGTCCATGAACATGCCGCGCCGACCAGGCCGAAGTGATGCAGCGTCCACCAGAGCAGCGCCACCAGCGGCGCGGCCTGCAGCGTATGGAACCACGCGACGATACCGGGCCGGCCGCTTGCCGCCAGATGGCTGCCGGGTATGTGCGCGAGCGCGTTTGCCCACACGCCGATCAGAATGATTTCGCCGATCGACGTCGTGCGCGCAGCGAAGTCGTGGCCGACCCACAGCGTGATGAACGGCTGCATCAGGAAGATGCCGAATACGATGGGCGGCGTGATCAGCACGCACAATGCGTGCGTCGCGCGCACGGCGAGCTCGACGGCATCGTGTGCCGGCAACGCGGACAGGCGCGGGAACAGCGTGCGCGAAAAGACGGCGGGCAGGATCTTCGCGCGGGTCGCGAGATTGAACGGCACCTGATACCACGCGACGGGTTGCGGTCCCAGAATGCTGCCGATCATCAGCCGGTCGGCGGAGTCCAGCAGCGGACTCAGAAAATTGCTGACCATGATGGCCGCGCCATACGAAAACAGCGGCTTCAGATGACGCCGCTGCGGCGGGGCGTCGAAGCGCAGCGGAAACACGCGGATCGCGACGAAGAGCAGAATCAGCAGCGACACGCCGCTGCCGAGCATGGCCGCGCGGATCACGTACTGCAATTGCGGCGCGATCAGCAGCGCGGCAAGCAGCGGGACGGTCTGGAAGATCAGCACGCCCGCGAATTGCGCGGCATTCAGCGGTCCGAACTGCTCGCGGCCGCCGAGCGCGCCGACGAACACGGAGGTCAGCGTCGCGATGGGAATCGCGCACGCGATGAACGGCAGTGACTCGGTGACTTCTGCGCTGATCGACGGCGCGATATGGAAGTGCGCGAACAGAAAGCTCCCGGCGAAGTACAGAATGATGCCGCCGAGCGTGCCGAACAGCGCGTTGAGGACGAGAGCCGTCCAGAACACGGACTCCCGCTCGTGCGCGGACGCTTCGGAAAGCTGTGCGATGCGGTTGGCCGTCGCCGTCGACAGCCCGAAGTCGAAGTAGCCGAAATAGCCCTGCAAGGTCCAGACGATGGCGAGCACGCCGTAACGCTCCGCGCCGATGTGCTTCAGGTAGAGGGGCACCGTGATCAGCGAAACGATGATCGGCAGCGCGCCGCCGAGCAGGTTGGCGATGCCGTTACGCTTCAGACTGGGTTTCGAAGATTGCATTGAGGGTTCGACGTGCTTCAGTTGAGGCCGATCGACAGCCGGTCGGCACGACAGGAGACGGCGTGCGCAGCGATCTTGTCCAGAATGGCCTGCGCGACGCGCTCGACGCTCGGCCAACCGGACATGTGCCCATACGACACAGCGTTCTCGGGCCCGACGCTGCCGTAAGGCGCGGAGTAACCCCATACGCCGTCGTGCCCGCGCGCGTCGCCGAAGGGCCCGCCGAGCACCGCGACAGTCGGCCGCCTGAACGCCGCCGCCGCGTGCAGCAGCATCGATGGGTTCGTGACCACGACGTCGGCCTGCTCGGCGAGCGCGAAGGTCGCGCGCAGCGGCGTCTGGCCCGCGAGCGAGCGGATACTCGGCGCCGCGCCGCTGTGCTCGATCACGGTTTGCGCGCAAGACTTTTCCGCCGCGCCGCCGACGATGACGATATCGCTGCCGCCCGCATCGGCGAGCGCCCGCGACACGCGGCCAAGCGCCTCGCCCAGCGCCTCGGGCGCCCAGCTCTTGTCGGGCAGGCCCGCCGCGCATCCGACGAGGAGCCGCACGGGGCGACGGCCCGCGACGGCGCCCGTGCGCCACACGTGAGCCGCCTGGACCCGCTCGAAGTCGGTCAGATACAGTTGCGGCCTCGCCTCGGGCAGGTCGCGCGCGCCGAGCAACTCGGCTTGCGCGAGCGCCGCACGCGACACATGGACCATCGGCGAAAACCGGATATGGTCGTGACAGCCGCTCCAGCCGCCGCGATAGCCGCGCACGCCGATCCGATATCGAACGCCGAGGCGCAGCATCAGCAGCAGGCCGAACTGACTGCCGAGCACGTCGATGCCCACGTCGAAGCCGCCGCGCTCGCGCGCCGCGCGCACCTGCGCCGAATCGCGGATGAAACGCAGCGCTGCGCCCATCGACTGGTCGGGCATGATCTTGTTGTGCCACGGGGCGTCGAGTTCGAGGATTTCATCGACGAACGGATTGTTTTCGACAATCGCGCGCCCCCAGCGCCCGATGCCCGCCACAAGGTGGGCATTGGGAAAACGCCGTCGCAAGGCTTCGAAGATGGGCGTCGTCGTCAGCAGGTCGCCGAGATCGTTTGGCCGCAGCACCAGAATGCTGCGGGGCGCTTCATTGCGCGAGCCGATGGGCTGCGGACCCAGTCGGCCCGCAACCCAAAGCGGCAGTTCGGCGAGCGAGCCCTTCCACCCCATCGTGATGCTCCCTTTCGCGTTGTCGTTCGCGTCGTGTATTGGCTGACGGCAGCCCGGCAGGCCGTGTTCGCGCCGCCGTCCGTCGATTGCGCGCATTGCCGTGGATTGTGCGGCCCCGTCGCCCGGCGTTCTGTGCTGGAGCCAACCAAGCCGCCGAGTTTTGCGCGCGCCGCCGCGCGACGGATGTTTGCGATTCGATGCAGTGGTGCTGGCCGACGTCGGCTGGTGCGGACGATGCAGGCGATGCGGCCGTTTAATTGCCGAACCGGGCGATGCCGATTCCGAAGAAGTCGGCCGACGCAGCGGGCTTGCCGCGCTGCCTGACGAGTTCGCTGCCCACTACGTTCGGTACGCCATCGGCGTCTTGCCAGGCGCCGACGAGCCAGACGCGCGGATGCGTCGCCAGCAGCGCATCGATCTGCGTCCGGTCGCTCTCGATCGCCGCCGGCGCACCCTTGTTGCTGCCGAGATAGGGACGCTTGAGGCCGAGCGCCGGATAACGCGCGGGGACGGCTGCAAGTTCGAACGAGGTGTCGAGATTTCGTGCGTAGTAGTGCAATCCGACTTCCATCTCGTTCGGATAGAGCAGCACGGCATCGCCGGCACGCACGTTATCGCGCAGATAGCGCACGGCGCCGCGCAGGTCTTCCGTCGGCGCGCGGTAATAGCCGACGCACTGCACGAGGCCCAGCGCGATCAGCACGGCCAGCAGGCCATGCCGCAGGCCCGGCGACGGGATGGCCCCGAACAGTCCCAGCGACACCACGAAAAGAAAGAGCGGCGCCATCCACGCGAACGTGCGCGTGATGAAGACAGGCGTGAACAGCCAGGAGATCGTAAAGATGCACAGCACGGGCAAGAGCAGCATCGACGCGACGTAGATCGCCAGGCCGCGGTTGTTGCGGACCATGCTGAGCCACGCGAGCACGGCGACGGCTGCGGCGGGGATGAACGCGTACTTGCCTCCCGCCGCGAGCGTATAAGGCCAGATGAGCATCTTCGGCGAGATCGTCACCCAGAACGCAGAGGCGACCGTGCGGCTTTCGATCAGCAGGATCGGCACGCACGGGCTCCATACGAGCAGGCTGAGCGCGAGCGAGCCCGTCGCGAGCAACAGGTCCACGCGTCGGTAGCGGGAGAACAGCATGATTGCGGCAAAGCTCGCGACCGAGTTGCTGAAGATGATGAAGGGGCTCGTGTTGTGCAGCCACAGCACGATGCCGCCCGCGATCCCCGACAGCACCGCGAGGCGCACGCCATGTTCGACGCGCGCGCGTTCGCGCCGCGCGTCGAACACGCGGCGCAGCATGCTTGCGGTCAGCAGGATCAGCAGCGTGCAGAACAGCGTCTGGAGCGCATACGGACGCGCCTGCTGCGCGTATTCGATGTTGCCTTCGTTGACGGCGAGCAGCACGGCGGCCGCGATGCCGACGCTTTCGTACCGCTTCGGCAGCCGCAGCAGACGCGGCGCGAAGGCCGTCAGCGCAACCGTGACGACGCTCGCCAGCACCGACAGCGAACGCATGCCGGCTTCGGATGTGCCTGCCCAGGCGGTCCACAGTTTCAGCAGCGAGTAGTAGAAGGGCGGATGAGTTTCGTAAGCCGGCGTCTTCGTCCACAGATCCGTCCACGACAGATGGGCGAACCAGTAGCTGTAGGCCTCGTCCATCCAGATCGAGCGGCCCGAGAGCGTCGGAAGGCGAAGCAGCAGCGCAAGCGCGACGACGCCCGCGACGGCGAATGGAAACCATCCGGCGGCGCGTGCGCGCATGACGTTCGCGTGCGGCGCGGTCGCGGCGGGCGCCATGCTTGCCGTCCGCGCGCCGCCGTCGGCGCTGCCCGCGCGGTCCTGCGTGGTTTCCATCTGCCTCATGTGCCGCGCCCGTGTCGAGAATCGAAAAGGTGCCCGTCGCAGACAGGCGGGTCGGGCATCGGTTGCACGATTCTGCCAGCCGCGCACCGCGGCGTTTGTGCGTCCGCGCACCGTCGATGCTCACAGTGCCCGCTCGCACCGGCGCGTTTCATGAGCCAGTCTGGCTGGTCGGCGTCACGGGATCGCAGGTTCCGCTCCGAGGCTCGCTGCGCGCGTTTTGTGCATCGCACGGCAGTGTGGGTCGGCGTACAGATTCGTCGGGTCGGGATTGTTTAAATCACGGGCAACGTCGAGGATGCCGCTCTTCGTTTCGTTCAATCAGCAAAGCCGCGCAGCTTGCCGTCGATGTGACAGCGTGGGTTGCGGCGGTCAGGCGTGAACCTCGCGTTCAGGGACTTCGATGACACCTGTCGTTTTCGACGACTGTTTCGGCTGGCTCCATCCGGCGCAGGGGCGGCACGGTGTCGTGTTGTGCAACCCGTTCGGCTACGACGCGCTGTGTACGCATCGCGGATGGCGCGCGCTGGCGCAGCGGCTGTCGGCGGCGGGCATGCCGGTGCTGCGCTTCGACTATCCGGGCGCGGGCGACTCGGCGGGCGTGGAAGAGGACGTGGGACGCATCGATGCATGGATCGCCAGCATCGCCAGTGCCGTGCGATGCCTGCGCGAGCGCACAGGTGTCGAGCGCGTGTCGCTGTGCGGGCTGAGGCTCGGCGCGACGCTGGCCGCGCTCGCCGCGCAGCGGATCGGCGATATCGACGGGCTCGCGATGCTGTCGCCCGTGGTGCTGGGCAAGAGCTATATCCGCGAGCTGCGCGCGCACCGTCAGGGCTGGCTCAGCACGCCGGCGGGCATCAACGCGGTGCCGATTCCCGATAACGCCGCATATGTCGAAGCGTTCGGCTTCGGGCTGCATGGCGACGACATCATGCAGCTTGCCGCAGTGGATCTGCGCAACGATACGCGCGCGCCTGCGAGACGCGTGCTGATTTTCGAATCGAGCGACCGCGCGCGGCTCGCCGCGCTCGCGCAGCACTACGTCGCGCATGGCGTCGAAGTCGAGCGTCAGCCGTTCGAAGAGGCCGACCGGTTTCTGATCGAGGCGTTGTACAGCGTCGAGCCCGTTCACGCGTTTGCAGCCGTCACGATGTGGCTCGCGGCGGGCGGCAGCGCCGAGCGGCACGATGCGGGCGTTGCGTCCGTTGCACACGCGGATCGAGCCGCTGCATGCGAAGGAAATGCCGCGCGCGGCGACGCGCTGATGTTGCGGCTCACGCGCGAAGGCGCGAGCGAATATCCCGTCGTGTTCGGCGATTATTTCGGCATCCATTGCAAACCGGATGTGCCGCGCGCCGATGCGCCCGCCGTGCTGTTCGTCAACACGGGCGCGAGCCACCATATCGGCGATGGCCGCATCTTCGTGCTGTTCGCGCGGCTGCTTGCCGCGCAGGGCATCGCGTCGCTGCGCATGGATCTGGGCGGACTCGGCGACAGTTCGCCCACCGCGCCGCACGTCGATCTGGACACAATTTACGCGGACCAGTCCGCGATCGACGCGATGGCGGGCGCCGACTGGCTGATCGCGCAGGGCCACGCGCGCATCGTCGCGTTCGGCGTGTGCGGCGGCGCGTTCGTGAGTCTGCATGCGTGCGCGCGGCATCCGCAGATCGTCGGCTGCTATGGCGTGAACCTGCAGAAATTCATCTGGGACGGCAT
Organism: Paraburkholderia phymatum; assembly: GCF_038900715.1. Taxonomy (GTDB): domain Bacteria; phylum Pseudomonadota; class Gammaproteobacteria; order Burkholderiales; family Burkholderiaceae; genus Paraburkholderia; species Paraburkholderia phymatum_A. Next base: position 287,732 of record NZ_JAYMRZ010000009.1, read on the forward strand.
CGAGCTGACGGAGGCGACGGCGGGCCTCGCACCCTCTGCGGTATTGCGCCGCTCGGCGCTGAGCCTCGACAAATGGCAGCGTGTGCTGCGCGGCGAGAGCTCGCTGATGCGCGTGATACGCGGTCTGTCGACGCGCCTCGCGCGCAGCGCGGGTCTGCGCGCCGCCGAATGGGTCAGGTCTTGCACGGGCATCTCGCTGTCGAAGAACGACGTACACGATCTGATGCAGAAGCTGCATGACAAGGGCGCCAATGTCCGGCTCGCGTATGGCGAGTTCGATCTTGGAATAGAAGAACTCAAGATCCAGTTCGGCTCGGGGCTGCGCGCATTGCGGCGCTACCCGGGTGTACGAACGACGACCTTGCCGCGGCTCGATCACGCGCTCTTCACGCGCGAAGCACGCGAGGCCGCGATCACGGGGGCGAACCACTGGTTGTTCGATAGCTTTGTCGAGGCATCCGCCGTGCGTGGGCGTTCGGGCTCTACGCCGCGAGACGACGCGAAGGGCGACAGGGCTGCAGCCGCGGTGTCGGTTCCGACGCCGCACGGAACCTATTCTGACGGAGTGAGTTCATGACCTTGGGACTTCCAATGGATCGCATCAACCAGCAGGCGTGGAATTCACGCGATGCATGGCGCGAATTCAACACGGAGAAAACCTGGAGCGACCTCGGCGAAGAGGCCGCATTCGCCTGGCTCGCCACCGAATGCGCGGGACAGCCGCTGCTCGATATCGGCATCGGCGCGGGCCGCACGGTGCCGCTGATGCGGGAAATCTCGACGAACTATGTGGGCATCGACTACACCGCCAAGCTGCTCGAGCAGTCGCAGCGGCGCTTTCCTGGCGTCGATCTCCGGCTGATGGACGCGCGCAACATGGCGGCGCTGCCGTCCGATCACTTCGCGTTGTGCGCGTTCAGCTGGAACGGCATCGATTGCGTCGACTATGAAGACCGCGAGCGCATTCTGCGCGAGATGTACCGCGTGACGAAGCCGGGCGGCCTGGTGCTGTTCTCGAGTCACAATCGCGAAGGCCCTGGCTTTCACGAGAGTCCGCGCAAGCTGCTGCCGCGCTTTTCGATCAACCCTGCGCGATTCGGCTGGCGGGTATTGCGCGCGATGCATCAGTTGCCGCAGGCCGTTTACAACTACCGCCGCAACGTGAAGCTGCACCGCGACTTCGAAGGCTATTCGATCAAGACGGCCGCCGCGCATTACTTCGGCATTGTGATCGTCTATACGACGCTGCGTGAGCAACGGCGGCAGCTCAGGCAGATCGGGTTCGACATCGATGCCGTGTTCAATAGCTGCGACGGCCAGTCCATTCCCGATGAGGCGCAGACCAGCGATGCCTGGTGGTTTCACTTCATCGCCCGCAAGCCGTCGAGGTCGGCGCCGGTACCAGACACGCAGCCGGCGGCATGACGGATGCGTCTGCGTGACGCCGTGCGCAAGCGGCGTCACGCCAGAGCGAGCGGGTTCGCGTCCACGCCCGCGACTCGAATGCACGATTCGAATCCCACGAGTCAAACGCCTATCCACGGGGCAAGTTTCGGCATCTGATCGCCGCTCACCCACGTATCACCTGTCGGCGCGTGCGACGACAACGACGGCGCCCGTCCCGCAATGTGATGTATCGAACAGCGGTCTCGCGCGCGGGTCGCTAGTATCGGCGTGCCGTCATGTGCTCGTGGCGCACGACGTCACGCGCCGACGTCGCTCGACGAAGTTGCCCGACGACGTTGCCCGACGACGTTGCGCTGGCGCATTGCAGGGACGCGTATTCGCCGCAATACAGTCACGATCGGCCAATTCGTCAGGCTACGTGTGCTCACGAACAGTGAAACGTGTTCACGGTTGGTTCAATGGTTGCATGCTGCGCAGCGTAGTGTCGAAGCGTCGCGTCGCGCGCGGACGATGAACGAGGTTTGGCATGGAGCGAGGATCGCAGATGAACGCCAGAAGGCTCCCCGTCGACGCCATAGACGTTGCACGCGCACCGGTCTTCGACGAGCGCCGCTTTCGCCATGCCCTCGGCCGCTTTGCAACAGGCGTCGTCGTGATATCGAGCGGCTGCGGTGAATCTTTGCATGCGATGACGGCCAACGCGTTCATGTCGGGCTCGCTGAATCCGCCGCTGATCGTCGTGTCCGTCGGCGCGCGCGCGCGGATGCACGACAGGTTGATGGACGACACGCACTTCGGCGTCAGCGTGCTGTCGAATGACCAGGAACCGCACAGCCGCCATTTCGCGGGCGAACCGCAGACGTGGCTCGTGCCCTGTTTCGCCGCCGTCGACGGACTGCCTGGCGTGATGCTGCTGGAGAGCGCGGTTGCACGTTTTGCAGCCCGCATCGTCGACCGGCATCCGTGCGGCGACCACACGTTGTTCATCGGTGAAGTACTGGTTTTCTCGCTCGACGAACAGGCGCCGCTGGTGTTTTTCGGCGGACGCTATGCGTCGGTGGCGAACGGACGTTGTTGATGGTGGAGTGAGCGGAAGCGGATTGTGCGCTGCGATTGGCTGGCTGCGGGCATTTGCATGCGGACTGCTAATTGATGCGATCGGCGACGACGTAATCAGATAACGGGTGGATGGCGGACAAATGCTTGCCGGCCTTTCTTCAGTGCAATTTTTCCCCGTTGCGCACGCTGTTGCGATGCGCTGCTCGCCGTCGCTTCACGACGCGTTACACGAAAGAAACAATTCATCGGAGGGAATACCCTGTCAAGGTGATTCCCGACTGGCGTATCAAGATAAAGCGACGCAACGTAGTCAGAAGATGACACGAGGGCCCGTGATCAACTTATCGCAGGCGAGAAACGCCTCATCGGGGAGAAGAGCATGATGGAGCAAACCAATAAAGAACGATCCTTGGTCAGCAAGGTCATGGACGGGCTCGTGACCGGGATCGTCGAAGAAAAATACGGCGCGGTGCTCCCACCGCAAGACGTATTGTCGAAGGAATTCGACGTGAGCCGGACGGTGATGCGCGAGGCGCTGTCGATGCTGCTCGCGCGGCACATGCTCGACGTGCGGCCGAAGATCGGTACGCGCATACGCCCGATGCACGACTGGCGCATGATCGACGAGGACGTCGTGAACTGGCGCTTTCGCGCGAAGCCCGATCCGATGTTTCTGCGCGACGTGATCGAGTTTCGCGTGCTGATCGAGCCGCGCGCCGCGGCGCAGGCGGCGACGCGCGGCAACGCGTCGGACATCGCCGCGATCCGCGATGCGTTCGAGGCGTTCCGCACCAGCCCGCCCGGCGAGCCCGGCCATCAGACGGCCGACGAAGCGCTGCATACGCGCATCGTCGTCGCGAGCGGCAACCAGTTCTTCCAGCAGATGGCGGCCATCATTCGCGGCGCGCTGTCGGCGCTCAAGCCGCTCGTCGAGCAGCCGCCGGGCGCATGGGAAGAAACGGTGAAGTTGCATTCGCGCGTCGTCGAGGCGATCGAGCGGCACGATGCGAAGGAAGCGGAAGCGGCGTCGATGGCGGTGATCGACTATTCGATGAGCCGCTTGAGCCTGGCGATGCCCGACGCGCAGACGGAATAGATCGCAAGCAGGATTCCGCCAGGCCGCAAGCGCCTGTCCGGCGAAGTGGGAGACGACATCGGCGACAATGTCGGCTGTCACTCACCGATCAGGATTTTCTTGCGACCGATGAACAACGCAGCCACGCACGACCCGTCCGCACATCACGCAACGATCCGCTGGGGCATCGTGGGCGCAGGGCGCATCGCCCACCGCTTCGCGCAGAGCCTCGCGCACGTCCCGAACACGCGCCTCGCGGCCGTATGGTCGCGCCGTCGCGCGCCCGCCGACGCGTTCGCGCAGCAGCATGGCGGCGAAGCGGCCGAGAGCTTCGCCGCGCTGCTTCGAAGCGGAATCGACGCACTCTATATCGCGACGATGCAGGACAGCCACGCGCATTACGCGTGCGTCGCGCTCGAAGCCGGTATCCACGTGCTGTGCGAAAAACCCGCGACAGTGAATGCGGCGCAACTCGCGCGCGTGATCGACAGCGCGCGCGCTTCGCAGCGGCTCTTCATGGAAGCGATGAAGCCGCCGTTCTATCCGCTCTATCTGAAACTGCGCGAGCATCTTTGCGCCGATCCCATCGGCGAAATCGGCCTTGTGCGCGCGGGCTGCTCGGTGCCCGGCGTGCCCGGCGATCATCCGTCGCTGTCGTTCGAACAGGCGGGCGGCGCGCTGCTCGATATCGGCATCTACGAGATGTTTCTCGCCGTCGACTGGCTCGGCGCGCCGCTCGACGTGCAGACGCTGGGACGGCTCGGACCCACGGGCGTCGATACGTTCGCGAGCCTCAACAGCCGGCACGAAAAGGGCATCGCGCAGCTCTTTTGCGGGCTCGACCTGTTCGGCAAGGGCGATGCGTTTATCGCGGGCACGCGCGGCAACGTGACGATTCACGAGAACTGGTGGAATCCGGCGCGCGCGACGGTCCGTTATGTCGACGGACGCGTCGTCGAACTCGACGCGCCGTTCGAAGGCGGCGGCCTCAACTACGAGACGCAGCACTTCTGCGACCTGATTCGCGGCGGGCAGCTCGAAAGCCCGATCATGACGCACGCGAAGTCGCACCAGATGATCTCGATGGCCGATGCGGCGCGCGCGGCGCTGGGGCTGACGTTTCCCTGCGAGTGAAACCGCCGGCACGGCATGCGCGGTGGTAGGATCAGCGCGGACCGGATTCCCCGGTCCGCTTTCGTTTTCCTTCAGGTATCGTGGAAAGGAGCGCGATCATGCGCATGCTGGTCCGGCTGTGGCGCGAGAACAAGAGTCTCGTCGCGTTTATTGTTTTGATGGTGCTGTTCCGCAGCGCGATCGCCGACTGGAACGTCGTGCCGAGCGGCTCGATGCTGCCGACGATACGCGAGGGCGACCGCATCCTCGTCGACAAGATGGCCTACGATCTGCGCATTCCGCTCACGCATATCGCGCTCGTGCATCTGCACGATCCGCAGCGCGGCGACATCGTGACGATCGATTCGTCGGCGGCGCACGAGCTGATCGTGAAGCGGCTGATCGGCCTGCCCGGCGATACCGTCGAGATGCGCGACAACGTGCTGTATGTGAACGGCGTGCGCGCGAGCTATCAGCCGCTCGCGCTCGCGCCGCTGCCCGGCGACACCGTGTCGCCCGGCGATTATCTGACCGAGCGTTTCGCGGGCTTCTCGCACGTCGTCCGGCTCTCGGAACTCGCGCCGAGTCCGCGCAGCTCGTTCGGCCCGGTGACGGTGCCGCCCGGCGAGTATCTGATGCTCGGCGACAATCGCGACGACAGCGCGGACTCGCGCTACTTCGGCTTTTTTCCGCGTAACGAGCTGATGGGGCGCACGCGCCGCGTCGCGTATTCGCTAGATCCCGACCATTACTACAAGCCGCGTTTCGACCGCTTCGGCGTGCGGCTCGATGCGTTGGCGGCCGTGCGGTGACGCCGCGCGAGACGTGTGGGATTTTGATGGTCATTCGCGCGTGGATGCACCCACGCGCGGCGCGGCCTCGATGATTACGCCGGGCGCTTCGCCAGCGCCTGCGCGCATTCGGCGACGAGGGCAGGGCCGCGGTAGATGAAACCCGTGTAGAGCTGCACGAGCGACGCGCCCGCGTCGAGCTTCGCCTGCGCGTCCGCGCCCGAAAAAATCCCGCCCACGCCGATGATCGGCACGTCGTTGCCGACCTGCGCGCGCAGCTTGCGGATCACTTCATTCGATGCGTCGAACACCGGCCGTCCCGACAGGCCGCCCGCTTCGTCGGCGTGCGGCAGGCCTTGCACGGCCACGCGCGACAGCGTCGTGTTGGTCGCGATCACGCCTTCGAACCGGTGACGCAGCAGCGTGTCGGCGATTGCCTTGATCTGCTCGTCGTCGAGATCGGGCGCGATCTTCAGCGCGAGCGGCACCAGCTTGCCGTGCAGATCGGCGAGGCGCTGCTGCTTGTCCTTGAGCGCCGCGAGCAATGCGTCGAGTTCGTCGGCGCCTTGCAACTGGCGCAGATTCTTCGTGTTGGGCGACGAAATGTTGACGGTCACATAGCTCGCGAACGGATAGACGCGCTCGAGGCAGTACAGGTAGTCATCGGCGGCGCGCTCGATGGGGGTGTCGGCGTTCTTGCCGATGTTCAGGCCGAGCACGCCGCGATAGCGCGCAGCCTGCACGTTCTTCACGAACTGCTCGACGCCCGCGTTGTTGAAGCCCATCCGGTTGATCACGGCATTCGCCTGCGGCAGGCGGAACATGCGCGGGCGCGGGTTGCCCGGTTGCGCGCGCGGCGTCACCGTGCCGACTTCGATAAAGCCGAAACCGAGCGCGGCCAGCCCGTCGATGCACGCGCCATCCTTGTCCAGCCCGGCCGCGAGCCCGACGGGATTCCGGAACGTCAGGCCCATCACGGTGCGCGGCGAATCGGGCACGTGCGGCGCGAGCGCGCCCGCCACGCCGGCGCGTCCGGCGGCGCCGAGCAGGCGCAAGGTCAGATGGTGGGCGTCTTCCGCGTCCATGCGAAAGAGTTGAGCGCGTACGAGCGGATAAAGGGAACTGAACACGGCGGGGCGCCTGGCGGCTGAAAAATGAGAACCCGCTATTTTAACGGTTCGGCGCAGCGGCTATCGGCGTTTCGGGTTTCTCGCGCGGTTGCGCTGTTGCGCGCTCGGGCGGACAGGCGGGTTGTGACGCGAGACGCGCGTTGCGAAACCGCGTCGGGCTCATGGATAGTCGTTGTAAGCCCCGTGAACGAGGCGGGACTGCTCAACCGCGGCTGAGGTGCAGCACGCGCGAGCCGCCCTTGGCGGCATCGACGGGCGAGAGGTCGGGGGCGGAGGGATCGAGCACTTTCCAGGCACCGTCGAAAAGCCCTTCGAGCGGCGTGAAATTGGCCTTGTAGGCCATTTTCGGGCTCTCGCGTATCCAGTAGCCGAGATACACATGGGGCAGCTTCAGGTTGCGCGCCTGTTCGATCTGCCAGAGGATGTTGTAGGTGCCGTAGCTCGTGTGCGGCTGGTCGGGATCGAAGAACGTGTACACCGACGACAGCCCGTCGCCGAGAATGTCGATCATGCTGACCATGCGCAGCGTGCCGGGCATGTCCGGGTGGCCCGCATAGCCGGGATTGGCAGGCTCGCGGAATTCGACGAGGCGCGAATTGATCCGGCTTTGCAGCAGGAACTGCTCGTACTGGTCGCGGCTGTCGCGATCCATGCCGCCGCCCGCGTGCCGCGCCGACTGATAGCGCATGTAGAGCGCGTAGTGCTCTTCGTCGTAATGCAGCGGGGCGACGGTGGCGATCAGATCGCCGTGCTTCTTCCATACGCGGCGCTGCGTGCGATTTGGCTTGAAACGCTCGACGGGCACGCGCACGGGCACGCATGCGCGGCAGCCGTCGCAATAGGGACGGTACGTGAACACGCCCGAGCGGCGGAAGCCTGCTCGAACGAGTTCGGTGTAGACGTCGGAGTTGATCAGATGGCTGGGCGTGGCGACCTGCGAGCGCGCGACGCGCCCTTCCAGATAGCTGCAAGGGTAAGGCGCTGTTGCATAGAATTGCAGCGCCGAAAGCGGTGAAAGCGGCAGCTCATTCGGGTGAGTCACGTTAGCAGCTCTCGAAGCGTTTCTGGTTTTGCAAATCCGGCTGTCGGCTGGCAATTGCTGGTGACGGTGGCAATTGGCCCGCAAAATGCCGGACGGACACGTCCATCGCGGTTGTCGTCGGCTGCGCTCGCGTCATGCCGACGGCAAGGCCGGCATGATCAGATCGCGCAGCACAGTCTTGTCGAACGGCCAGGGGATCGGCGCGGCGTCGACGGAAGCACGCACATGCGCGACAAACGCCTTGCGCGCGATCTCACGGCCGCCCAGCGACGCCAGATGAGACGTGTTCTGCTGGCAGTCTATCATTTCTATTTCATGGCGTCGCAAGTGGAAGACGAGCGCGGAGAGCGCGATTTTCGACGCATCCGTCACTTCCGCATACATCGATTCGCCGAAGAACATCTTGCCGAACGACACGCCGTACAAACCCCCGACGCGTTTGCCCCGATGCCAGGTCTCGACACTGTGCGCGTCGCCGTGGCGATGCAGCGACGTGTACGCCTCGATTACCTCCGACGTGATCCACGTGCCGCGCTGGCCGTGACGCGGCGCGAGCGCGCAGGCGTGCATCACGGCGGGAAAGTCGACGTCGACGCGGATCTCCCAGGCGTCGTCGCGCAACACGCGCTTGAGCGTCTTTTTCAGCGACGGCGAGACCTTGAACTCGCGCGGACGCAGGATCATGCGCGGATCGGGTGTCCACCAGAGCACGGGCTGGCCGTCCGAATACCACGGGAAAATGCCGTGCCGATACGCATCGATCAGTCGCGAAGGCAGCAGGTCGGCGCTCGCGGCGAGCAGGCCGGGCGCGCCGCTCGCCGCGGACAGCGCGCGTTCGACGGGCGGAAACGGATCGTCGGGACCTAGCCAGGGAACCATGCTGCCTTGGTGGTCGTGACGTCAGCCGTCGCGCAGCGAGCGGAAGATGTCGCCCGTATGCAGGCCGTAGTTGCCCGATGCGCGGTCGGTGAAGAAGAAGCGCAGCGTCTGCGCGACGGTCGGGAACGCGATGTCGTTCCACGGAATGTCGCGCTCTTCGAAGAGCCGCACTTCGAGGCTCTCTTCGCCCGCTTCGATGTCGAGGTCGAGCAGCCGCGCGAGATAGAACAGATGCACCTGATGCACGTGCGGCACGTTCAGGAGCGAAAACAGGTTCTGCACTTCGACGCGCGCCCCGGCTTCCTCCAGCGTCTCGCGCGCGGCGGCCTCCGACGTCGTCTCGCCCATCTCCATGAAGCCTGCGGGCAGCGTCCAGTAGCCGTAGCGCGGCTCGATCGCGCGGCGGCATAGCAGCACCTTGTCGTCCCACACGGGAACGGTGCCGACCACGTTGCGCGGATTCTGGTAGTGCACGGTGCCGCAGCTCGCGCAGACGAAGCGCTCCCGGTTGTCGCCGGGCGGAATGCTCAGGCTCACTGCCTGGCCGCAGACGGAACAGAATTTCATAGAGAGGGGACGGAGAATGGTGATGCGAGTGTATCACCGGCTCGCGCGTTCACGATGACGCCTGGGCGCGCGTGGTCGGGCGCTTCGACGCGAAGGCGTTCGTGCAAATAAGGCCGACCCCAAAACAAAAAACCCGCCGATGGCGGGTTTGATGGTGCGACGGACATTGCAGATGCTGAACTTGGTTGCGGGGGTAGGATTTGAACCTACGACCTTCGGGTTATGAGCCCGACGAGCTGCCAGACTGCTCCACCCCGCGTCCGTCGAAGAAAAGATTATATGGCAAACGCAGGGTCGATGCAATCGTTTTTTAAGAATCGACTGGAAAGCGCGTGAAGCGACACGCAATTGGCCTGCCGCGACACCCGTCTCGAACGCGCGCCGCCGATGTGCGAGCATGGCAGGCGGCCCGCGCGACGCCTGCGCTAGAATCGCCGTTCCGCCGTGCCGCGCAAGCCGTTGCGGGATGCGCGGCATGCATGCACCCACTTTGCTACCTCGACACGCCATGGACATCGCTCACGACTTGCAGTCGATCGCCGCGCAGGAACATGCGCTCGTCTTCCCCCATTTCGATGCCGACAGCGCATGGCAGCTCGGCGCGTATCTGCACGAGATCGCGAAAGCGCGTGGACTCGCGCTCGCGATCGACATCCGCACGTTCGGCCAGCCGCTCTTCTTCTGCACGCTCGAAGGCGCGACGCCCGACAACGTCGACTGGGCTCGCCGCAAGGGCAACACCGTCGCGCATTTCCGGCGCAGCTCGTACGGCGTCGGCCTGAAGCTGCAGCAGTCGGGCGCGACGCTCGCGGACAAGCACGGCCTCGCCGTATCCGACTATGCGTCGCATGGCGGCGCGTTTCCGCTGACCGTGAAGGGCGCGGGCGTGATCGGATCGGTGACGGTGTCGGGACTGCCGCAACGCGCGGATCACGAGCTCGTCGTCGAGGCGCTGTGCGCGCAACTGGGCCACGACTACAGCAAGCTCGCGCTTGCGAGGGCGTGACGCATGCGCGTGCCGCCTTATGTGCTGCTCGCGATCGCGATCGTCGCCGAAGTGATCGCAACCTCCGCGCTGCGTGCGTCGGAAGGCTTTACGCGCGCGGTGCCCGCGCTCGTCGTGCTGCTCGGCTACGGCATTTCGTTTTACTGCCTGTCGCTGACGCTAAAGAGCCTGCCCGTCGGGATCGTCTATGCGATCTGGTCAGGCGTCGGCATCGTGCTGATCACGCTGGTGGCGATCGTGCTGTATCGCCAGGTGCCCGATCTCCCGGCCGTGGCTGGGCTCGGTCTGATCGTCGCGGGCGTCGTCGTGCTCAATCTGTTTTCGAAGATGCAGGCGCACTGACGACGCGCCGAACCATCAACCCGGCAAACCCGACTCAACTCATGTCGCCGCCGCGGTCTGCGCGTCCGTGCCGGACTGCGGCGTTTTCTCTTTCCATCCACGACGCGCCAGCAGCGCACGGCCGAGAGCAATGCCGGGACGCTCGATCATCACATACGTCGCACAGGACATCGCGACGACCAGCGCGCCCGCGATCAGCACGACGGTCCAATATTGCGTGATCGAGCCCGTCGAGAACTGTCGCAGCGACGCGTTCCCGAACACCAGATGCAGGCAGACGCCGTGCGTCAGATAGATGCCGTAGCTGATCGCGCCCAGCCGCTGGGCGCCCCGCGATTTCAGCAGGCCGAAGAGGTCGCAGCCCGTCAGCACCAGATAGAAGAACGCGGCGATCAGCAGGTTCTGAACCATCGCATTCGAAGCGCCGACGCCGGCATAGGCGAGCGCGATCAATGCGCTTGCACCCAGCGATCGCACATACGTGGGTATCCCGTCGAGCCGAAAGCTGATGCGCGGCAACGTAGCGGCCGTCATGCCGATGCTGAACAGCATCAGATACGACCACACGCCGAAGCGGGCGTCGACACTGAACGCCGCCGATACGCCGAAAATCAGCACGACAAACGCAGTGCGCAGCCGTGGGACGAAGGCGATCAGCGATGTCACCGCGAGCGAGAAATAGAAGTACCACTCCCACGCGAGCGTCCACACCATGCCGAACATCACGGGCGGCTCGGGGCTTGCGTTGATCCATACGTTTGCGCCGAGGCCGAGCGCCATCCAGTTGGCGATTTCCTTCGCGAGCTTCGCGGGACTCACGTTCAGATGCGGACCCGTCGCCGAGAATACGATCAGAAGCGTGAGGCAGAGCACGAAGTAGAAGAGCGGGGCGACGCGAAAAAAGCGCGACAGGTAGAGCGAAAACAGATACCTGCGATAGTCGGCGGCGCGATGCACGCGCGCGGATGCAGCGATGGCTTTGCCCCAGAACAGATAGCTCGTGATGACGAAAAACACCGACACGCCGATATTGCCCAGCTGATTGAAGAACAGGTCGGGTCCCGGTCCCCAGAATCCCGTGCGCATGTAGGTGTAGTAGCCCGAAGCGTGCGCGAGGAATACGCCCAACGCGAGGAATCCACGCAGACCGTCGATATTGCGTGAGCGCTCGTCCGCGCGAATCTCCTGCGCATCGAGTCCGCGCCAGCGCAGCAGCGAAATCGCAGCGAAGAGCACGACGAGGACGGGTACGATGCGCCAAGCCTCGTGCACGTCCAGGTTTGCCAGATGCTGATCCATTCTGCGTGCCCCTTTCTTGTACGGCGCAATGGCGGTCTCGCGTATCGCGCGCTGTCACGTTGCGATCTTCCACGCAGCGTCGCAAACGGATCGTTCGACGGCGAACGGAGCGCGAGCGATAGGGGCATCGCGGCACTTCGTCCGCAGGCGTCGCGCGCGCGGAAAGTGGGGTGGCGAACAAACGCAGGGTCCGAACGGCATTACATTGTTTCCCAGGCACAAATGGCCCGGACCCAAATGGCCCAAGTCAATGGCTCAAGTCGATGGCTCAAGTCAACGGTTCAAGTCAAAGGCACAAGCCAAACGCCTTCGACGCAGCCATGCGCGAACACCGGGCCTGCGTATATGCGAGCAACCGCGGCTGCCATGCCTTCTTGTCGGGGAATGAACCATGAACTATATCGGCCGCGAACAATTCGACTCGCCTTTAAGGCGCGAGATGGATGCGGATGAGCTGGGTCCCCATGCGTCGGGCAACTCATTGAACGCCGCGCCGGCAGCGGACGCGTCTGCGCCGAAAGCGCGCAACGCGACTCTGCTGTCGCTGGTCGTGCCGTTCTACAACGAAGAAGCGGTGATGGATCACTTCTTCGCCGCCACCATTCCCGTTCTCGAATCCATCGACGGAATCACGTTCGAGATCGTCTGCGTCAACGACGGCAGCCGCGACGATACGCTCGCGATGCTGCAAGCGCGCGCCGATCTCGACCGCCGTATCCGCGTGATCGATCTGACGCGCAACTTCGGCAAGGAAGCCGCGCTTTCGGCCGGGCTCGACGAGGCGCTAGGCGATGTGCTGGTGCCGTTCGATGCCGATCTGCAAGACCCGCCGCGTGTGATCGGGCAACTGGTGGACAAATGGCGCGAAGGCTATGACGTCGTGCTGGCAAGGCGCAGCAACCGGGATTCCGATTCGTACCTGAAGCGCCGGACGGCCTCGATGTTCTATCGGATGCACAACGCCGTTTGCGATACGCAGATTCCCGAGAACGTCGGCGATTTCCGGCTGATCACGCGCGACGTGGCCAACGCGCTCAGAAAGTTGCCGGAAACACGGCGCTTCATGAAGGGGCTCTTCGCATGGGTCGGCTACAAGACGGCCGTCATCGATTACGTGCGCGAGCCGCGCGCAGCGGGCGAGTCGAAGTTCTCCGGATGGAAACTGTGGAATTTCGCGCTCGAAGGATTCACGAGTTTCAGTACGCTGCCGCTGCGTGTGTGGACGTATGTCGGCTGCGCGGTCGCGGCTTTCGCCTTCATGTACGCGGCGTTCCTCGTCACGCGGACGTTGATTCTCGGCGTCGCCGTACCCGGCTATGCGTCGATGTTGACGGTCGTGCTGATGTTGGGCGGCGTGCAACTGATCGGCATCGGCGTGCTGGGCGAGTACATCGGCCGCATCTATGTCGAGTCGAAGAAGCGTCCCGTGTATCTGATCAAGGACCGCTACCAGGCGAGCAGCGCACCCAATGTCTGACACGTCTGACACGCGCCAAAAGCATCGGGCGCCACTCGCGATGCGCCTGATCCGGTATGCGGGTGTCGGCGCGGTCGGCACGGCCGCGCAATATTGCACGCTCGTCGCGCTCGTGGCTTCGGGCCTCACGGGGCCCGTGGGCGGCTCGGTGAGCGGGGCCGTCGTGGGCGCCGTCGTCAACTACGAGCTGAACCGCCGATACACCTTTTCCACGCGCGAACCCATCATTCTCACGCTGCCGAAGTTCGCGGCAACGGCATGCTTCGGCATGTTGATCAATGGCCTCGTGATGAAGTGGCTAGCTGTCGACCTCGGGATCAACTACCTCATCGCACAAGTGGTCGCCACGGGCGTCGTGCTCGTCGCGACCTTTTCGATCAACTCCGTCTGGACGTTTCGCCAGAAAGGGCAATCAGGCCGCGTTTGACGGGCGATTCGCCGAAGGCAGGCGCGGGCTGCTTGCCGCCGCTCTGCTGGGTCACTGCTGGGTCACCGCTGCGGCACTGCTGTGTCACCGCTGTGTTACTTGCGGCCGCCGTATTCGATCTTCTGCCGCCACGCGAGGCCGACCAGTTCAAAGTAAGTGCGCTGCCGCAGATGCAGCGTCCAGTCTCCGGGCGGCAGCGCGAATTCGATCATCGGGCCGCCTTCGATCCGGCGCACACGCGTCATGCCGCCCTTGTCGTTGTCATTGCCCGTCACCCGCGTTTCCAGGAACGGTGTGTCGAACTGGTTGATGCGCGCCGTGCCCGCCGACGTGCACGTCACCGCAATCTGAAGACTCTGCACATAAGCGACGTTGGCGGGCGAGTGCAGCGTGCATCCGCCCGCGCTGTCCGCGAACGCGCGCCGCGCCGGCAACACGGATGCGGCGCCCGTCGCGAGGATATCGGGCGTTGCGGCGAGCGCATCGCGGTATCGCGCGGGAAAGTACTCGCCGCCGGCGTCGGGGCCAGGGCCTGTCGATGGGCTCGACTGGCGAAGTTCGGCTGACGGAATGGTCGTGAATACGCCGTGTACCCAGTACAGCATGCCGGCGGCATGTATCACGCTCAGACCGAGGAGCGCGAACAGCGTGGGTCGTTTCAGGTTGGCAGGCAGCCGTTCGACGGTGCCGGCGAAGGTCGCGAAGATCAAAGGTGTCGCGATCGACAGCAGACGCCACGGAAACTGGACGAAGTCCAACTGCGCCGAGAGCCGCCACATCGGCGCGCTCATGCGCGTGGTCAGCAGGATCAACGCGAGAGCCGTCAGGCCCGTGACGAGCGGAGCCTTCGCGCGTCTGTCTTTCCGGTGACGCAACAGAAAGCCGAGTGCAGCGAGCAGCGAGAGCACGGGCCAGCCGAACCACGACGCGGGATTGGGCGACAGAATCCGGATCAATGGCACGGCGTTATCGGCGGGCAGGCCGTGCAGGCGCGCCTGAGTCGGACTGAAGTAGCTTCCCCACACGACGAACGGCACGTAGATCACGATCACGAACAACACCAGCGCGCCGGCGCTCGCCGCAAAAAGGATGAGCGCCCGCCGTTGCGAGGACTTCAGGCGTGTCAACCCGAACGCCGCGAGCAGGCACGCCGTCACCGCGAAAGTGACGATGTGCGCGAGCGCCAGCAGGCACAGCAGAACGAACAGCTTGACGCCGAGCCAGGGCTTCGGGCGTCGAAGGACCAGTTCGGCGGCGTACGCGGCGCATAGCGGCACGAGCGCCATCGCCGAATACTCGGCGGCCGCGCCGCGCTCGACGATGCAAATGAGCGCATACGGCGACATCGTGCATGCCACGGCCGTCACGACGCGCGTTTGACGCGATGCGCCGAGAAGCGCCGCGCAGCGATAGACGCCATGGAACATCACGCCCGAAAACAGCAGGATCGCGAGCCTGAAACCGACGATGATATCGCCGGTCGTGATCGTCAGTGCTGCGGCGACCAGGTTGAAGAGCTTGTGATAGAAGAACGGCAAAGGCGAGCCGAACCCGTTCGCATGCGTCGGCGTCCATACCGACAGGAAATCGCCGGCGCGCATCGCGGTGGTCCAGGTCTCGACGTGCGAGATCGACAGATACGTATCGTGACCCGCGACGATGGGCCCCGAGAGCACGGCGACGGCATACGCGAGCATCAGGATGCCGGCGAACCACAGGATCGGATCGCTTCCCCGAACCAGAGCGTCAGGCTTCGCGGCGGGCGTTCCGGTGATCACGTTGGTTCTCCTGTGCGTCGCCGGATCGCGGCGGCGCTGTGCTCATGTCGATTCCGCGTGGGTGCTTCAGGCGGGTTCCTCGCGCGGCTAGGGCGTCGTGTGTGCATTGGCCGCGATTGCAGCCGGGCCAAGCGAAGCCGCATCGAACGCGGGCGGTTCGGCGAGCCCAGGCCTCCGTTCGAACTGTGCTGGCGTGAGTGGTTCGCCGCCGGAAATCAGGTTCGCCGGACCGATTGTGCCGTCTGGGTTCACGCCCCGTTTGTGCGTCCGCCCACGTTGCCATGTGTGCCTGTGCGGCAGCCCACGTTACTGCTGTCGGCGAGCCGTGTTCCCAGCGAAAGTGGGCGCAACGGAGTGAGCAGGCTCGCTTATTTGCAGCGAATCACCATCGAGCGGTTCTTCACGTTCGCCGACACCACGTTCGTGATGCCGCCGCCCGCCGTGCCGCCTTCGTCGGCGTCCTTCGACACGATGTCGTAGCCCGTCGCTCCACACGCCTTGCCCGCCTGCACATAGCACGATGCCCAGCTCGACGCGGCGTCCGCGCCGCTGCAGTTGACCGCGAAGCCGCTTTCGCCGTTGGGCAGGTTGATCAGCGTCGTGTTGTTGGACGACGCGCATCCGCCGAGGCTCGCGATTCCAAGCACGGCCAATGCGGCAAGTGCGGCCGCAGGCAGGGCGGCAAGCGGCTTCGCGCGGGACAAAACAGCAGTCGACTTCGACTTCATTGTGTTTCCTTCAAGAAATAGGGTGTGAGCGAAGAGCCGCAAGGCGGTCGCGGCAAGGCCGCCATGCCGTGGCCGTGGCCGGCGGCGCGCCGATGCGAACCGTCGTCGGGAGGAGGGCACGCGCAGCAGGTGAGCGCCGATGGCGGCAAGGCGTGCCCTCGCACGCGCATCAGGCTTCGGGTCTGATGCTGGGGTGTCCCGTTTCGGACACGTCGATGCGGATGCCCGCCTGCTCGACGAGGCGCCGGCTCCCGGCGCCTTCCTCTGTCGCGGCGTCTTCCCAGATGCTGATCGCCTTCGGAATGTCGATGCCATGACTTTCCGCGTACGCAAACCATGCATTGGCTGCGTCCGGCTCGGCGATTTCGCTGTCTCGAAGAAAATATTTTCCCATATCGTCGGTGCTCGTCCGGAAATTGCGGATGCCTCCCCTTGGATTCGCGTTGCGTGCGCGTCAGGTTGGCGTTGTGTCCGCGGAGCGCGTTCGACCGCCGCCGCGTCCGAAAGTGCGCGAGCGCGCGCACTGCACGGCGCCGCGGGAGGCGCCCGGACCGGCTGTAGAACTTATCGCGCGATGGAAGGACTTACTGTGTATCGCACGTGGCGTGCCCCGTGCTTTCGATCGAACGAAACCGTAACTGACAGAACGAGAGGCGAGTATGGCTGAGAGGGTCAGCGGCCCTTACCGGGGCTATTACATCAGTGCGTCGGCGCGCCTCGTGCCGCCGCACGAGCAGGCGCGGCGCGCGGGCGAGCACGAGGGCCTGTACGTCGGCGCGGTCAGCCTGTCCGAGCGCGGGCCCGACGATCCGCACCGCATGGAGACGCTCGTCGAAATCGGCGATGAGCATCGCTTTTCGACGGAAGACGAGGCGCTCGCTTTCGTCGAACAGGCGGGTCGCGCATACGTCGACCGGCTGCTCGACGGGCATTGAGCGCGCGGGCAATGCTACGGATGTGGTGCATGCCGCGCGCGGTCGCACACGGTGCGCGCGCGAAGGCCGCGACATGCATTCGCCGATGGGCAGATAAGTAGGCCAGCGGCCAGCAGCCCGCAAGGCCCATCGTCGACGGCTCGCAGCCTGCAAGGCCCGAGGTCCGCTGCTCGCAGCCCCGCAGCCGCAGCCCGCAGCTCGCAACGCCCACGGCTCGCAGCGCCCACGGCTCGCAACGCCCACGGCTCGCAACGCCCACGGCTCGCAACGCCCACGGCTCGCAACGCCCACGGCTCGCAACGCCCACGGCTCGCCGCGCGCCCGGCGCTGGACCGCCGTATGCCGCTACGAGTACCATAAAGCCCGCTGACCGGGCCAGCCGTGCGCATCTCGCGCCTTTCGCGCGCTTATGCTGCCGCTGGCCTTTTCCGCCGAATTTTCCCGATGAGGTCACCATGGAGATTCGTTTCCCCGCGGACGCACCCGATTACCGCGACTTCAACCTGACGCTGGTGTTTCCGGCGCTCGTCGATGGTGAGCGGGTGCCGTGCGCGATTTCCGTCGAAGCGCTCGAAGATCACTTCGGCGCCAAATCAAACGATACGGAAGGATGGCGCCGCGCGTTCGACGCCGGCCGCGCGCATATCGAAGCCGTCGCCAGGGAGCATCTGCTGATCAGCAATGGCACGCCCGTTCTGCTCAAGAGCGGCCACTTTCCGCCAGGCAATCTGGCGGGCGCATAAGCACGGCTCGCACGGCTCGCACGGCTCGTCAGCGAAGCGCCAGGCGAGCGATCTTTTCCGCTTGTTCCGTACTTTGTCCGTTCTTCGTCCGCGCGCCCGACGGGCGGGTTCACGCCTGTCATGCGGGCCGCTTCGCATCCGCGCGCTGCGCAGCCTGTTGTGAAGCGTGTTGCGCAGCCTGACGTGCAGCCGCAAACGACTGCGCGATGCCCGCTTCGTACGACGTCTTCCTGACCGGACCGATCAGCGCGTTCAGCGCCGTATCGTCGAGAATGACGGGGTCCGTCAGCAGATAGTGCATTTCCACAAGCTCTCGCAGCATCGGATTGAAAAGGCCCAGCACGCGCAGCATCGTCTTGCCCGCGACCATCAGCCTTGGCTCGCGTTGCGCGAGCGCATATGCGCGTTCGGCGATTTCGCGCTGTGTGATCGTGCCCGCGCCCGCCAGATGCAGCACGCGGCCGAACGCCTCCGGCGTGCGCGACAGCCGTTCGACGACGGGCCCGACGTCCGGCATGAATACGAATTCGTGCGGCACATCGATGGGGCCGATCATTTGCGCGCGCTTGCCGAGCGCCGCGCCTTCGAAGACGCCATGCAGAAAGCTGCGCTCGACGCCCGGTCCGTAGAAATCGGGCAAGCGCAAGACGAGCGTTTCGAGCCCGTCGCGTCCATGCGCGTCGATGACGAGATTTTCCTGCGCAAGCCGCATCTTGCCCTTGAACGTGTGCGGCTCGCGCGGATGCGATTCCGTGACGGGCCGGCTGCGCGGCCGACCATACGGATAGACAGTGCCGATCAGGATCAGCCGCTGCACGCCGGCGGCGCGCAGGCCGTCGAGCGTCTTTTGCATCAGCACCGGATGCTTTTCGAACTGGTGATAGGGCACGCCGACGAGATACACGGCCGTCTGCAATCCCGCCGCCGCCGACGCGACGGAAGCGGGATCGTCGGGATTCCACGTGACGATTTCCGCGAGGGGATCGTCACCGAACGACGCCTGCAGCGCCGCCCGCCCACGTCCGATCACGCGATAACGGCGGCCCGCCGCGCCCAGCGCGTGGGCGATGCTTTGTCCGGCGGCGCCTGCCGCGCCGAACAGGCCGATCTGTGCTGCATGGTCCATGACGACTCCCGCAAAACGCGCCCGCCGGCTTCGGCACTGTCGAAAACAGCGCCGCGCTGAGCGCAAGAAATTTTATGAACAGTGTTCAGTGAACGGTGTTCAGTTTAATTTGACTTTTCAGTTTGTCAACCCGAAAATTGCCTGTATGGGAATCGCCGAAAGAAAGACACGTCAGAAGCTGGAGCTGCGCGAGCGCATCCTCGATGCCGCGCGGCGCATCGTCATGCGCGAAGGTTTTGGCGCGCTGTCGATGCGCAAGATCGCCGAGGCGATCGAATATTCGCCCGCCACGCTGTATCTGCACTTCGAAAGCCGCGACGCGATCGCGCATGCGCTGTGCGCGGAGGGCTACGCGCAGTTGCTGGCCACCTTCGAGCCGTTGATCCCGATCGCCGATCCCGCCGAGCGGCTGCGAGCGATCGGGCGCGCGTATGTCGCGTTCGGTGTCGCGAATCCGCAGACGTACCGGCTGATCTTCATGGAAGATCCGTCGTACACGGGCGCCGCGCTGGTAGGCGACGCTGTCGGGTCCGATGAAGACCCCGGCGATGCCGCGTTTCGTCTGATGGTCGAGTCGATCGATGCGCTGAAGGCGCAGGGGCGTCTGCCCGGCTCGCCCGACAGCCAGGTCTGCGCGGAAGCGCTGTGGGCCACGATGCATGGCATCGTCGCGTTGCATCTGACTTGCCCCGTGTTTCCGCGCGCGCCGCTCGACGCCGTGGTGGACGCGGCGCTCGTCGCGTGGTTCGGCGCGCAGCAGGCGAACGCATCCGGCGAAGCAGAAGCGAGCGCCGCCAAAAACCCAGCCGGCGACGACGCCGATACGGCAGAAGCATCGAAAGTTTCGAAAGCATCGAAAGCACGCCGCGCGGCTTCATCGAAAACGAGGGCCGCGTAGTACCGTCCGCATACGCCTGGGCAGGACCGCCGCTGTCGCTGAAGAACTTGCCCGCGTGCTAAGGCAATGCTGATCAAGTCCACCACTCATGGCTGTCATGCGTTATAGCGTGGACATGCGACGGTAAAACCAAAAACGATGAAGCAACTGACACTGGCGATGGCGGTCGATCAATGCGCGGGATTC
>NZ_JAYMRZ010000010.1:0-303154 GCF_038900715.1 Paraburkholderia phymatum
GGCGAGGGGCGAGGGGCGAGGGGCGAGGGGCGAACGGCAACAGGCGAACGGCAAAGCGGCGAGTGGCGAAAAGCATCGATCCGCCCCACGCCCATCCGCGAAGAACGAGCTTGCGATGCCCACAGCGCGTCAATCCGTCGTGCGCATCCGCATGTAGCGATAGATCGTGTTGCGCGCGAGCCCCAGTTCGCGCGCCGCCGCCGAGATGTTGCCGTTGTTGCGCGCGAGCGTCTGCTCGATCAGCGTCGCTTGCCATTCTTCCATGCGCGCCGGGCGCAGCGGGGCGGGCGAATCCGCGACGGGCGCGGCATCGGCATGTGGAGGCTCGTTGCGTTCGGGCCCGTCGTTCTGTTCGGGCTCGCAGTCGTGCAGGAAGTCGTCGGGCAGATGCTCGACGCCGATCTCATCCGCGCCCTCGGCCATGATGACGGCCGTGCGCAGCACGTTCGCGAGCTGCCGCAGATTGCCCGGCCAGCGGCAGCGCGTGAAGATCGCGAGCACGTCCGGCGACACGCATGCCGGCATCCGCGCGCCGTCGGGCTCCTCGCTGCGCAGCCGCACGAGAATCCGCTCGACGAGCACAGGCAGATCGCTGCGCGCGGCGAGCGCGGGCAACGTGACGACGAGACCGTTGATCCGGTAATACAGGTCTTCGCGGAAGGTGCCGTCTTCGATCATCGCGCGCAGATTGCGGTGCGTCGCGCAGACGACGCGCACGTCGACGGGAATCGCGCGCGTGCCACCCAGCGGCACGACGGAGCGCTCCTGAAGCACGCGCATCAGGCGCACCTGCTGCGCGAGCGGCATGTCGCCGATTTCGTCGAGAAAGAGCGTGCCGCCGTCGGCCTGCACGATCTTGCCGACGCTGCCGCGCTTTTTCGCGCCCGTGAACGCGCCGTCCTCATAGCCGAACAGTTCCGCTTCGATCAGCGTGTCGGGCAGCGATGCGCAATTGACGGCGACGAACGGCGCATCGCGGCGCGGCGACTCTTCGTGCATCGCGCGCGCGAGCCACTCCTTGCCCGTCCCCGTCTTGCCCAGCACGAGCAGCGGAATGTCGCGGCCGCGCACCTTCGCGACGCGCTGGAGCACGGCGGCCATCTGCGCGTCGCCTGTATCCAGTGTGGCGAACGTGACGGCGGCGGCGCGCGCTCTGGCCGCCTGCGATGCCGCCGATGATTGCGATTGCGCGGCTGTCCTTGGGCTTCCCGCGTCGGCGGAAAACATGGGACGCGCCGCGTATTCGGCCCGCGCGACCACGCGCACGCCGCTTGGCAGCACCAGCGTCAGGCACTCGCCCGGCGCGCGCGACGCCTGCTGGAGCGCGGCCCGAAAGGCCGTGCCGAACAGCGCCTCGAAGGGCTGCGCGAGCAGCGCATCGAGCGGCCGCCCGAACTGGAACAGCGCGCTGCGGTTCGCGGACAGCAGCGTGCCGTCGGCGCCGAACGCGGCGAGCCCTTCGAACAGCGTGCCGATGAATTCGCTGCGCGCATGAAAGCGCACGCGCACGGCTTCGGCGAACTGGTTCGCGAACAGATGGTTTTCGATGATCTGCGCCGACATGCGCACGAGCGCGAGCGTGTGCTTGTGAAAGCCGCGTGTGTCGCCGCTCACGTCGAGCGCGCCGATCGTGCGGCCATACGGATCGGCGATGGGCGCGCACGAGCAGGTCAGGATGCGATTCGCCTGCAGAAAATGCTCGCCTCCATGGACGACGGTTGGCTGGCTGTCGGCGAGCGCCGTGCCGATCGCGTTCGTGCCGCGATCCGCTTCCGCCCACGACACGCCCGGGCACAGCGCGACGCGCTTCGCTTTCTCGACGAAATCGCTGTCGCCGAGACTGTGCAGGATCACGCCGTTGCTGTCGGTGAGCAGCACCATGCTTTGCGTATCGACGATTTGCGCGTGCAGCGTTTCCATCACGGGCAGCGCGTGCGCATACAGCGAGCGGTTGCAGTCGACGAGATCGCGCAGCGCGAACCGCTCCAGCGGATGGAAGTCGGGTGCCTCGGAAGCGCGCAGGCCGAAGTCGCGCGAGCGCGCGTGAGCTTGCGCGATCACGTCGGCGCGACCCGCGGCGGGCGGCGTGACGGAACGTTGGGTCACTGCTTGTCTCCGTTGTTGTGCGCGTCTTTGTACGCTGTGCTTCATGCCGACGGGCGCGGCGCTTGCGCGTGCTTCATACATGCGCTTGCGCAGCCGGGCGATGTGGCGCGATGCAGCACTGCGTATGCAGTACCGGCGCATCTGCTGCAACTGCTGCAACGCACGCGCGCGCCGATGTATGCCGGTTCATCTTACAGGAGGACGCACGGCGCGTGTTTCGCTTGCCTTCCTGCGCAGAAGTGCAATCATCGTAAATGGCATGCGTTCGCGCCGCGTGCCGCACTGGGGCCATCAACGATCGCCTCGGCCAGCGCCAGTTCGAGGAGAACGTCATGGTGCGCATGGAGTTGAGAGTCGTCCTCGCCACGCTTGCGATCTTCATCGCGCTAGGAGGCATCGGGTTGTCGATTCATGGTTCGCTGTACTACCTGGATCGAGAGGTCTGGACGGGCGTGATCGCGATTGCGATCGGCATCGTCGGCTGCGTCACGATGCTCACGCTGTGGCCGCGCGATCTGCCGGGCAAGACGCCGCCCGATCATCCCGCCGACGACGGCGGGCCGCACGAACACCATCATCATCTGCCGACCCAGTTCTAACGCTTCTTACGCTGCAGTGCCGCATCGCATAGGGTTTTTGCGCAGGGAATTTCCCTCGGTTCGCAGAGCCCGTCGAGCGCAACCCTTGAGCCGATCGAATGCCGGGGCGTGGTGCATGGCGGCACCGTGCTGGCGTGTGGCGTAACAAAACTTGCGGGCGGCCGCAGGTCGTCTACAGTGTTGGAATCAACTGAGGCGCGCGCGATGACGGCGCGCGTTTCTGATTGACAGCCCGCGCTGCGATCCATAACGGAGGCTTGAACAGGGGCACGCGCGGCCCTCGGCGATGTTGTCCACCAAGGTGTTCCCATGCAGATCATTTTCCCGAAAGAAGCCCCTGAGTACTCGGGGCGCGAGCTGACACTGGCGTTTCCGGCTATGGTCGATGGGCAAAGGGTGGAATGCGTGATTACCGCCGAGGCGCTCGAAGATCATTTCGGCGCGGCATCGCCGCGTATCGAAGACATGATCGGCGCGTTCTCGACGCACCGCGAGCGTATCGAAGCGGCCACGCGGCGTTTGTTGTCCGAGACGGGCGCGCAGTGTGTCGTGTTGCGTAGCGGGTATGTTCGCTTTTATGAAGCGAATTGGCGGAACTAGTTTTTTGTTTTTTGTCTGCGACGCTGTGTTGTTTTGCCCTTGTCGCGGGCATTCGCGATTTTTTTGCCCTCCGCTGGCATCCGCGATGCGCCTCGCGGCGCTAGCGTTGCCCCTGTGCGGGGCGGCACCTACTTTTCTTTGCAGCGGCAAAGAAAAGTAGGCAAAAGAAAGCCGCTCACACCGCCAGTGCTCTGTATTACCCACGGGCTCTCAACGTCCCCATCCTTCACATGGCAATCTGCTGGCCCATGCGCGTTGCCAGCGCATTGATCGGATGCCTCACCTGCTTCATGCACCCGCATTGCGGCCCTCGATATCGAATAGCCTGTGCCCCTTTGCGGCAAACTGTGTGTAGGCATTCGCACCGCACAGGAAACCCTCGCCAGGCGATGCGGCTCAAGCGAGGGCGTTGCCCTGTACGACGCAGCAACCTCATTCACTACCGACATGCGGCGCTGAAACGTTCGATGCCCTTAGCTGTGCCACACGTGCATGAAGCGGGTGAGGCGTTTAGCGGGAGCGTTGGCAACAGATGCAAGCCAGCACACTGTTGCATGAAACACGGGGACGTTGAGAGCCCGTGGGTAGAGGTCAAGGATTGGCGGTGTGAGCCCGCTTTCTTTTGCCTACTTTTCTTTGCGGCGGCAAAGAAAAGTAGGTGCCGCCCCGCACAGGGGCAACGCCCGCGCCGCGAGGCGCATTGCGGATGCCGGCGGCAAGCCATCAAAAACAATAAGCCGTCGCAGACACGAATCGCATTGCGGATGCCAGCGGCAAGCCATAAAAATCAAAAACAATAAGCCGTCGCAGACACGAATCGCATTGCGGATGCCAGCGGCAAGCCATAAAAACCAAAAAAACAAAACCCGTCGCAGACAAAAAACGCACGCGCGGAGGCCCGCGACGAGGGCGAAAAACCACAGCGTCGCAGACAAAAGCCCGCTGCAAGCACCTACTCCGATCCCAGATAAAAAAACCGGAACAAAAACACAGCCGCGATAATCCACACGACGAGCTTCACCTGACGCGCACGTCCCGTCAGCAGCTTGAGTCCCGCATACGAAATGAAGCCGAACGCGACGCCGTTCGCAATCGAGTACGTGAACGGCATCAGCAGCGCGGTGAGCACGGCAGGCACGGCTTCCGTCGCGTCGTCCCAAGGCAGGTCGACCATTTCACGCAGCATCAGACACGACACATAGAGCAGCGCCGGCGCCGTCGCGTAACCCGGCACGACGCCCGCGATCGGCGCGAAGAAGAGCGCCAGCAGGAACAGCACGGCGACCGTGATCGCCGTCACACCCGTGCGGCCGCCCGCCTGCACACCCGATGCGCTTTCGATGTAAGCCGTCGTCGACGACGTGCCCAGCATCGAGCCCGCCAGGATGGCCGCGCTGTCCGCCATCAGCGCGCGGTTCAGGCGGTGCATCTTGCCGTGCACGAGCAGGCCCGCGCGATTCGCGACGCCCATCAGCGTGCCCGTCGCGTCGAACAGCTCGACGAGGAAGAACACGAGAATCACGTTGAGCACGCCCGTCGACAGCGCGGCCTTGATGTCGAGTTGGAAGAGCGTCGGCGAAATCGAAGGC
The DNA here is from genome assembly GCF_038900715.1 of Paraburkholderia phymatum. Lineage (GTDB taxonomy): Bacteria > Pseudomonadota > Gammaproteobacteria > Burkholderiales > Burkholderiaceae > Paraburkholderia > Paraburkholderia phymatum_A. Next base: position 4,895 of record NZ_JAYMRZ010000010.1, read on the forward strand.
GGCGTCGATACGACGCCGTGAAACTCGTTGCCGCCGAAGAAGAAGCTCAGGATCGTCACGCCGACGATGCCGATCAGAATCGAGCCGCGCACCCGCAAATGATCGAGCGTGACGATCGCGAAGAAGCCGATGATCGCAAGCACCACGTGCGGATCGTGCAGATTGCCGAGCGTGACGAGCGTCGCCGGATTGCCCGTCACGATGCCCGCCGTCTTCAGCGAAATGATCGCGAGAAAAAGACCGATGCCACCCGTGATCGCGATGCGGATCGAATGCGGAATGCCCGTGACGATCACTTCGCGCACGCGGAAGAGCGTGACGATCAGGAACAGACACCCCGAGATGAACACGGCGCCGAGCGCGGCCTGCCACGAGAAGCCCATGCCCTTGACGACCGTGTACGCGAAGTACGCGTTGAGACCCATGCCGGGCGCGCAGGCAATCGGGTAGTTCGCATAGAGGCCCATGATCAGCGACGCGAGCGCCGCGACGAGGCAGGTCGCGACGAAGACGGCGTCTTTCGGCATGCCCGCGTCGCCAAGGATCGCCGGATTGACGAAGATGATGTAGGCCATTGTGAGGAACGTGGTGATGCCTGCCAGCACTTCCATGCGCAGGTTCGTGCCTGCTTCGTCAAAGCCGAAATACCGTTTTACGGAGTCCATGAGCCGAGTCTCTCGCCGTGTGAAATGTCGTTCGTAACTGCTTGTCGTACCGCTTCGATTTCCGCTTCTTTTTCGTGCTCTCTTCAGCCGACCGACGGCGTCGCGCACAGCCAGGACCGCGGCTTCAAGGGAGCCGAGGTATCCGGCCCGTCGGGCCGCCACGGGCGGATTTAATCACGATTGGTGCGCCATTGCCGCATTGGCGGCACGCGTGCGTTGAACGCATGCAACACTCGCGGCGTCACAGCGTGCGGCATGCCAGCCCCAGTCCGCTTCGCGGGCTGCGGCGCTCAAACGTGATTTTCTGTAGCGAAGGGGCGTGATGATACCTGACGCGGCGCATCAGGTCGGCTTACAAGGGGAGTCGCTGCAGGGAAGCAAGGGAAATGGGCGGCCACGGCATCGCGCGTCGGGGCGTTGCGCATCGTGGCATCGGCAAAGGTAGGGTCGCCGGTGCGATGCGTAGCGTAGGCCGTCGAAAGACGCGCCACGCATCGCATCCGGTTGTCGTGTGCAACTGCTGTGTTTACTGCTGCACGCCCTGTGCCTGCGCGCGGCGTTGCGCGACGATGCGTCCCGCCGCGATTGCATTGGACGGATAGTTGATCCAGTCGAGCGGATCGTAGCCGGCATTGCGCCATTCGATCAGATCGGCTTTGACTTCGGCGCGCGTCTTGGGCTTGTTCTGGTCGTAGACACGCGATGTTTGCGCGAGCGCGGACGACACGCATACCGCGCCGACGAGCGCACCTAGAACCATACGAGGAATCAGCTTCATGGCAGGGGCCTGAAAAGTTAGGATGACCTGTTTATTTTAGGTTCTGCATTCCCGATAGGTAAGTTTCGCAACTGAAATGAACCGTTGCGTGCGTTAAGTCAATGGGATGACTTGCCCATCCGGTCGAGCACGGCCGTCAACAGATCGACGGGCAGCGGAAACACGATGGTCGAATTCTTGTCGGCGGCGATGGTCGTCAGCGTCTGCAAGTAGCGCAGCTGCATCGCTTGCGGTTGTTGCGCGAGCATCTGTGCGGCCTGCAGCAATTTCTGCGATGCCTGCAGCTCGCCTTCGGCATGGATCACCTTCGCGCGCCGCTCGCGTTCGGCTTCCGCCTGGCGCGCAATCGCGCGGATCATCGTCTCGTTGATGTCCACGTGCTTGATCTCGACATTCGATACCTTGATGCCCCACGCATCCGTCTGCGCGTCGAGCACGCGCTGGATATCGGTGTTCAGCTGCTCGCGCTCGGACAGCAGTTCGTCGAGATCATGCTTGCCGAGCACCGCGCGCAGCGTGGTCTGCGATAGCTGGCTGGTCGCCTCGAAGTAGCGCGCGACCTGGATCACCGCGCGCTCCGGATCGACGACGCGAAAGTACACGACGGCATTCACCTTGACCGACACGTTGTCGCGCGTAATCACGTCTTGCGGCGGCACGTCGAACACGACGGTGCGCAGATCCATGCGCACGACCTGCTGCACGACGGGAATGATCAGCACGAGGCCCGGACCCTTGACCTTCCAGAAGCGTCCGAGCATGAACACGACGCCGCGTTCGTACTCGCGAAAGATGCGCACGGAAGAGGCAATCAGCACGATTGCCAGCAGGATCAGGATGCTGCCGAAGCCGAAGGTGAAACCGATCATGTGCGTTCTCCTTTTTGTCGACCAGAGTGGGCGCGTGAGCTGTCGGCGGGAGTTTGCGCTTTAGCACTTGCTCCAGCCCATGCCGGGCGCTTACCCCGATCCCATACGAGACGATTGCTGTTGAGGGATATCGCCGGCTGGGACGACCGTGAGCGTGAGGCCGCGCCGCCCGGTGACGCGCACGGCGTTGCCCGCCGCAAGCGGTGCGGTGCTGCTCACGCGCCAGCGCTCGCCGTGCACGCGCGCCCAGCCGACGCGCTCGGGCTCGCCGTGCAACAGGCTGTCCCTCGACGATTCCGTCCTTGCGTCCGTCCTTGCGTCCGTTTCGCTGACCGCGACGAGGCCATCGTCGAGCACGACGCCGACGCTGCCGATGATCGCCTCCGCGCCTGTCACGACGGGCCGCTGCCGCGCGCGCAGCACCATCCCCGAGACGCCGAAGATGAAGAGCACGCTGAACACGACGACGGCGGCGATCATCGGCAGCGGAATACCGTAGCCGGGCAGGTCGGTGTCGATCAGCATCAGCGCGCCGATCACGAACGCGATGATGCCGCCGAAGCCGAGCGTGCCGAAGGTCGGCAGAAATGCTTCGGCGATCAGGAACGCGAGGCCGAGGAAGATCAGACTCAGTCCGACATAGTTGACGGGCAGCAGTTGCAGCGCGAAGAGGCCGAGCAGCAGGCTGATCGCGCCCGCCACGCCGGGCAGCACGAAGCCCGGATTCGAAAACTCGAAGAAGAGCCCATACATGCCGATCATCAGCAAGATCAAGGCCACGTTCGGGTCAGTGATGACGGCGAGAAAGCGGCTGCGCCAGTCGGGCTGGAGCGTGACGACGGGCGCATGAGCCGTCGACAGGCGCTTTGCGCCCGCGGTCGTCTCGTAGGTGCGGCCGTCCACCTGCTTCATCAGATCGGGGATGTCGCGTGCGATGAAGTCGACCACTTTCTGGTCGAGCGCGTCGTGTGCCGACAGGCTCACCGCTTCGCGCACCGCGCGCTCGGCCCATTCGACGTTGCGGCCGCGCAGTTGCGCAAGCCCGCGGATATAGGCTTCGGCGTCGTGAAGCTGCTTGCGCAGTTCCGTCGACTGGCTGTCGAGCGCGAGCGCGCCCGACGCGGCGTTGTCGCTCGCGGCGCTCGCGCCGGAAGCGGGCTTTTCGCCCGGCATGGCGGGCGCCTGTCCCGGCTTCGGCGCTTCCTGTCCGCCGATCCCCAACTGCACCGGCGACGCCGCGCCGAGATTGGTGCCCGGCGCCATCGCCGCGATGTGGCTCGCATATGTGATGTAGGTGCCCGCGCTCGCGGCGCGCGCGCCGCCCGGGGCGATGTACGTCGCGACGGGTATGGGCGAGGCCAGGATCGCCTTGATGATCTGCCGCATCGACGTATCGAGGCCGCCTGGCGTGTCGAGTTGCAGGATTGCGAGCTGCGCGTGGTCGTCGGCGGCGCGGACGAGACCGCGCTCGATGAAGTCGGCGGTCGCGGGGCCGATTGCGCCCGCGACGGGAATCACGAACACGCTGCCGGGGGTGACGGCCGGTTGCGCGGCATCAGCCGGCCGGACGACGAGCGATGCGGCGGCGCAGAACGCGAGCGCGAGCAGGGCGATCCGGCGCGCCAGCGTCGTGCCGTTGCGAAAGCCAGCGCGACGGGCGATGCAATATGTAATGTGCGAAATGCGGTGCGAAATGCCGTGCGTGGTGCCTTGTGTAATGCCGTGCGTAACGCCGCAGCCACCGGAGCAGGCAAAACACGATGCGACGCTCGGGCAGCAAGCCAATGCCGTGCGTGCGCCGGCCGCCATCGAGGCGCCGCACGCCGTGCCTTGCGCGAGGCGCGCGCGGATCGGCGCGCGCCATGAACCCGCTTGCCGGGACGGGAGAAGCCGGTACGTTCTCATTGTCGGCGGCCGTCGCGCCGCGACGTATGTCGTGCGGCGCCCCGGCCTGAAAGGGCTGGCCTGTCTTAAGCTTAGTCGGATTCCGCCCGTTCCGCCCGACGGGACATACCCGCGTTCGCGGCCTGCGCGAGCGCGTTCGCCGCGCGGTAATCGGCGGGCCGCATGCCCGTCCACTTGCGAAACGCGCGATGAAACGCGCTCGGCTCCGCAAACCCGAGCGTCGCGGCGATCTCGGCGATCGGCTGCCCGCCGCGCTGCAACGCCGAAATCGCGATGTCGCGCCGCAGATCGTCCTTGATCGACTGATACGTATAGCCTTCCTGATTCAGATGCCGCCGCATCGTCGCCTCGGCGACATTCAGCCGCTGCGCCATTTCGCCCGAGCCCGGCCACGCGGACATCGGCAGCGCGCGCAGCGTCTTGCGCACCCGCGCCGCGAGCGAGCCGGGATTGCGGTACTTGATGATGAAGCTCGCGGGCGCGTCGCGCAGGAACGGCTTGACGGACTTCGTCGTCTGCACGACGGGCAGTTCCAGGAAGTCCGGCGCGAGATCGACATACGACTCGCCTTGCCCGAACGCGAGATCGTCGCAGAACATCAGACGGTATTCGTGCGCGGCGGGCGGCTCCGCGCAGCGAAAGCGCGCTTCGATCAGCGGGATGCGCCGCCCGACCAGCCAGCACACGAGACCGTAGACGAGGATGAAGTACGTTGCATATGCAAACATGGCGGGCTGCGGCGCGCCGTCGCGATGGACGAACGCGAGGCGCACGCGGTCGTCGCGCCGGCTGATCTGCACGGACAGGTCGTCGAGCACGAGCCGCATGAAGCCGACGGCCCGCGTGAGCGCCTGACCGCCGTTGCGCGCCGTCAGCGCGGTTTGCGTCATCGCGATGAAGCTGCCGCTTTTCATCGCGTGCGTGTCCTGGCCGAAGAACTCGTCGTCGAGCGCGCGGGCAATGTTGGCCCACAGCGCGCCGTACTGCGCCGGCGTCACGCGGCTTTTCGCGCTCGCGAGCATTTGCGGCGCGATGCCCGCTGCCTCGACGACGGGCAACACGTCGAGCCCGCGCGCGCGAGCGAGCGCCAGCGTCTCTTCGACGAGGCTCACGGAGATCGTGCCTCTTTCTGCTTTCATCCCGTCATGGTCCTTGCGTGGTCTGGGAGGCGTGCTGTTCGGCGGCCGTGGCGCGCATCTGGCAAATCCGCTCACTTCGATTACATCCGACGTCCGCCAGCACCGTCATTTTGCCGTATCGCGGCCGCAGCCGATGTCCCGATATGGCAAATGCGCTCACGCAGATTGATCGGACGCGGCATCGAATCGCGCTCGCGCCGCGCCTACACTGGGTCCCGACGATCGCGCCGAAAGAGCCACGCGAGGGCCACACAAGCGCCACGCAAGCGCGATGAAGCAGGCGCAACAAAGAACACAGAGAAGCACACGGAGACGCAAGGCGGCACACATGGACGAGTTCTATACCGACGAACAACGGATGATCCGCGACGCGGCGCGCGACTTTTCGGTCGAGCGCCTCGCGCCCAACGCGGCGCAATGGGACCGCGACGGCCAGTTGCCCGCCGACGTCGTCGCGCAGATGGGCGAGCTCGGCTTTCTCGGCATGATCGTGCCGCCCGAATGGGGCGGCTCCTACACCGACTACATCGCCTACGCGCTCGCGCTCGAAGAGATCGCCGCCGGCTGCGCGGCCTGCGCGACGCTGATGAGCGTCCACAACTCGGTCGGCTGCGGCCCGATCCTCAACTTCGGCACCGACGCGCAGAAAGACCGCTATCTCGCCGATCTCGCGACGGGCAAGCGCATCGGCGCATTCTGTCTGACCGAGCCGCACGCGGGCAGCGAAGCGAACAACATCCGCACCCGCGCCGCGCTGCGTGAAGACCAAGGGATGGGCCAGTGGGTGCTCAACGGCAGCAAGCAGTTCGTGACGAACGGCTCGCGCGCCGGCATCGCGATCGTGTTCGCCGTCACCGATCCCGATGCGGGCAAGCGCGGCATCTCGGCCTTTATCGTGCCGACGGATACGCCGGGCTTCAACGTCGGCCGCCCGGAGAGCAAGCTCGGCATTCGCGCGTCCGACACATGCCCGATCGCGCTCGACGATTGCGCCGTCCCCGAAGCGAATCTGCTCGGCGCGCCTGGCGAGGGGCTGCGCATTGCGCTGTCGAATCTGGAGGGCGGGCGCATCGGCATCGCGGCACAGGCGATCGGCATTGCGCGCGCGGCCTTCGATGCCGCCCGCGCGTATGCGAACGAGCGCATCCAGTTCGGCAAGGCGCTGAAGGAACATCAGACCATCGCCAACATGCTCGCCGATATGGCCACGCGGCTGAACGCCGCGCGCCTGCTCGTGCATCACGCGGCGCGGCTGAGGAGCGCGGGCCGGCCGTGCCTGTCGGAAGCGTCGCAGGCGAAGCTGTACGCGTCGGAAGTGGCCGAAGAGATCTGCTCGAAGGCGATCCAGATTCACGGCGGCTACGGCTACCTCGAAGACTACGCGGTCGAGCGGCACTACCGCGACGCCCGCATCACGCAGATCTACGAAGGCACGAGCGAAGTACAAAGAATGGTTATCGCGCGGCACGTTTGAGCGCAGAATAAACCGCCCATAGAGCGCATCCGCGCCGACGACCAGCTTTGCGTGGGACGGGAGTAAGCGCATCCGCGCCGACGACAGACAATGGAGACGACGATGACGGCAGCCCAAGGCTTTTTCGACGCGCGCGACTTCTTGTTGCGCCACCGCACGGACTATCAGCGCGCGTACAACGAATTCCGATGGCCGGAACTCGGAGAGTTCAACTGGGCGCTCGATTATTTCGACGTCGTCGCGCGAGGCAACGACAACCCGGCGCTGTGGATCGTCGACGATCCGGCGCAGGAGGGCCTGAAACTTTCATATGCGCAGATGTCGGAGCGCTCGTCGCGGATGGCAAATTTCCTGCGCGGCCTGGGCGTTACGCGCGGCGACCGTCTGTTGCTGATGCTGCCGAACCGCGCCGAGTTGTGGGACGTGATGCTTGCGTCGATGAAGCTCGGGGCGATCGTGTTGCCCGCTACGACACAACTGTCGCCCGAGGACGTGCACGATCGCGTGCAGATCGGCGGCGCGAATTTCGTCGTGGTCGATAGCGCGGAGACGGGCAAGTTCGACGCGCTCGACGCGAAGCTCACGCGCATCTCGGTCGGCGCGCCGCGCGAAGGGTGGACGGACATTGCCGCTGCATACGACGCATCGCCTTCCTTCACGCCCGACGGCGTCACGCGCGCGGCCGATCCGATGCTGCTGTACTTCACGTCGGGCACGACGTCGAAGCCGAAGCTCGTCGAGCACACGCATCAGAGCTATCCCGTCGGCCACCTGTCGACGATGTACTGGATCGGCCTGCAACCGGGCGACATCCACTGGAACATCAGTTCGCCGGGCTGGGCGAAGCATGCGTGGAGCTGCTTCTTCGCGCCGTGGAATGCGCAGGCGTGCGTGTTCGTCTACAACTTCGCGCGTTTCGTGCCGAAGGAAGCGCTCGGCGTGCTCGTGCGCTGCAACGTCACGACGCTGTGCGCGCCGCCCACTGTGTGGCGCATGCTCGTGCAGGAGCCGCTCGCGTCGTATCCCGTGAAGCTGCGCGAGATCGTCGGCGCGGGCGAGCCGTTGAATCCGGAGATCATCGAGCGCGTGCGCCATGCCTGGAACATCACGATCCGCGACGGCTACGGGCAGACGGAAACCACCTGCCAGATCGGCAATCCGCCGGGGCAGCCCGTCGTGCCGGGATCGATGGGGCGGCCGTTGCCCGGCTATCGCGTCGACCTCGTCGATGCCGACGACCATCCCGTCACCGAAGGCGAGATCGCGTTGCCGCTCAACGAGCGTCCGCTCGGCCTGATGACAGGCTACGCGAACAACGCAAAGGCCACCGAGCACGCGATGCGCAACGGCTACTACCACACGTCCGACGTCGCGATGCGGCGCGACGACGGTTATCTCGTCTACGTGGGCCGCTCGGACGATGTGTTCAAGTCGTCGGACTACCGGCTGAGCCCGTTCGAACTCGAGAGTGTGCTGATCGAACACGAAGCGATCGCCGAAGCCGCCGTCGTGCCGAGCAATGACGCGCTGCGTCTTTCCGTGCCGAAGGCGTTCGTCACCGTGCGTCAGGGCTACGAGGCGGGGCCGGAGCTGGCGCGCGACGTGTTCCGCTTTTCACGCGAAAAACTCGCGCCGTACAAGCGCATTCGCCGGCTGCAATTCAGCGATTTGCCGAAGACGATCTCCGGCAAGATCCGCCGCGTCGAATTGAGGCGGCGCGAGCTGGAGCGCTCGGCGGAGCCCGCGCGGCTGCCCGGTGAGTACTGGGAAGAAGATTTCCCCGAGCTTCGCAACGGTAATGGCAACTGAGCGGCAATGTAGCGGCCATTGAGGCCCGCCATCGATCGATATTCATTTTCAGGAGACATTCAGCATGAGCGCAATTCCAACGACTGTCGCAGGCCAGAAAGTCGACACCGTGAAGCTGCTGATCGACGGCGAATTCGTCGAATCGAACGCGACCGAGTGGCGCGACATCGTGAACCCGGCGACGCAGCAGGTGCTCGCGCGCGTGCCGTTCGCGACGAAGGACGAAGTGGACGCCGCGATCCGTTCCGCGCACGCCGCGTTCGCCACGTGGAAGAACACGCCGATCGGCGCGCGGATGCGCATCATGTTGAAGTACCAGGCGCTGATTCGCGAGCACATGCCGCGCATCGCGAAGACGTTGACGGCCGAGCAGGGCAAGACGTTGCCCGATGCCGAGGGCGACATCTTCCGCGGCCTCGAAGTAGTCGAGCATGCGTGCTCGATCGGCACGCTGCAGCAGGGCGAGTTCGCGGAGAACGTCGCGGGCAGCGTCGACACGTACACGCTGCGTCAGCCGATCGGCGTGTGTGCGGGCATCACGCCGTTCAACTTCCCCGCGATGATTCCGCTGTGGATGTTCCCGATGGCGATCGTCTGCGGCAACACGTTCGTGTTGAAGCCGTCCGAGCAGGACCCGCTGTCGACGATGCAACTCGTCGAGCTTGCGATCGAAGCGGGCGTGCCGAAGGGCGTGCTCAACGTCGTGCATGGCGGCAAGGAAGTCGTCGATGCACTGTGCACGCATGAGCTGGTCAAGGCGATCTCGTTCGTCGGATCGACGGCCGTGGGCACGCATGTGTACAACCTCGGCAGCCAGCACGGCAAGCGCGTGCAGTCGATGATGGGTGCGAAGAACCACGCCGTCGTGCTGCCCGACGCGAACCGCGAGCAGACGCTGAACGCGCTGGTGGGCGCGGGTTTCGGCGCGGCGGGGCAGCGTTGCATGGCGACATCGGTGGTCGTGCTGGTGGGTTCGTCGAAGGACTGGCTGCCCGAACTCGTCGAGAAGGCGAAGACGCTGAAAGTGAACGCGGGCCACGAGCCGAAGACCGACGTCGGGCCTGTCGTGTCGCGCACGGCGAAGCAGCGCATTCTCGGGTTGATCGAAGCGGGCGAGAAGGAAGGCGCGAAGCTGGTGCTCGACGGCCGCAACGTGAAGGTGTCCGGCTATGAGGACGGCAACTTCGTCGGCCCGACGATTTTCGGCGATGTCACGACGGAGATGGAAATCTACAAGACGGAAATCTTCGGCCCGGTGTTGTGCGTGATGACGGTGCCGACGCTCGACGATGCGATTGCGCTCGTCAACGGCAACCCGATGGGCAATGGCGTCGGTCTCTTCACGCAGAGCGGCGCGGCGGCGCGCAAGTTCCAGAGCGAGATCGACATTGGGCAGGTGGGCATCAACATCCCGATCCCGGTGCCGGTGCCGTTCTTCAGCTTCACGGGCTCACGCGGTTCGAAGCTGGGCGATCTCGGGCCCTACGGCAAGCAGGTCGTGCAGTTCTACACGCAGACGAAGACGGTGACAGCGCGGTGGTTCGATGACGCGACGGTCAATGACGGCGTGAATACGACGATCAGTCTCCGATAGATCAGCCTCCGATAGTTTCGATGCGGTCTGCGACGCACAGCGCTTATTCACTGAGCGATAGGGCGGCAAGATATTCGGCGCCACATGCTGTGACGCAAGAGAGTGAAGTGGGTGAGGCATTGACCGGTGCGATGGCAACGAACGCGGGTCAAGGACGTTGCCGTATGAAGGATGGGGACGTTGAGAGCCCGTGGGTAATGCAGAGCACTGGCGGTGTTAGCCCGTTTTCTTTTGCCTACTTTTCTTTGCGGCGGCAAAGAAAAGTAGGTGCCGCCCCGCACAGGGGCAACGCCCGCGCCGCGAGGCGCATCGCGGATGCCAGCGAAGGGCGAAGCAAACGAACGCATTCGCGGATGCCCGCGGCACGCTGAAACAGCAACGCACTCGCGGATGCCAGCGAAGGGCGAAGCAAACGAACGCATTCGCGAATGCCCGCGACAAGGGCAAAAGAAACCCGCGTCGCAGACACAAAAGAGAAAGGACACGTTGACATGAAAATCGCCTTCATAGGCTTGGGCAACATGGGCGCGCCGATGGCGCTAAACCTGCTAAAGGCGGGCCACGCCTTAACCGTCTTCGATCTGAACGCGCACGCAGTGCAATCACTCACAGATGCAGGCGCAAAAGCAGCGACATCTCCAAAAACGGCATCGACAGAAGCCGAACTGATCATCACGATGCTTCCCGCAGCAGCTCACGTCAAAGCCGTGCTGACAGGCGAGGAAGGCATCCTCGCGGGCATCGCGAAGAACGTGACGATCATCGATTCGAGCACGATCGACCCGGCCAGCGTGAAAGCCTTCGCCGAACTGGCGAAAGAAAACGGCAACACGTTCGTGGACGCCCCCGTATCGGGCGGCACAGGCGGCGCAGCAGCAGGCACATTGACGTTCATGGTCGGCGGCAGCGCACAAGTCTACGAGCAGGTGAAACCGGTCCTCGCATCGATGGGCAAGAACATCGTCCATTGCGGCGACACGTCGACGGGACAGGTCGCGAAGATCTGCAACAACCTCGTGCTCGGCATCACGATGGCGGGCGTCTCCGAAGCGATGGCATTGGGCGAAGCGCTCGGCATCGATCCGAAAGTGCTCGGCGGCATCATCAATACGTCGACGGGCCGCTGCTGGAGTTCGGACACGTACAACCCGTTCCCCGGCGTGATCGAAACGGCGCCCTCGACGCGCGGCTACACGGGCGGCTTCGGCACCGATCTGATGCTCAAGGACCTGGGCCTCGCCACCGATGCCGCGAAGCTCGCGCGTCAACCGGTGTATCTCGGCGCGCTCGCGCAGCAGCTCTATCAGACGATGAGCACGAAGGGCGCGGGCAAGCTTGATTTTTCCGCAGTCATCAAGCTGTATCGCAACGAGGGAGACGCGTAATGATCGAACTCGACTACGCGCATGAAGGCAGCGTCGCGCTGCTGACGTTGAAGCGCCCGCCCGCCAATGCGTTCACGCCCGAAGGCCTGTTGCAGTTGCAGCAGACCATCGGGCGTCTGAACGGCGAAGCGCAGGTGCGTGCCGTCGTCATCACCGGCGATGGCCCGAAGTTCTTCAGCGCGGGCGCCGATCTCAACACGTTCGCCGACGGCAACAAGGAAGTCGCGCGCATCGCGGCCGCCCGTTTCGGCGCGGCGTTCGAAGCAGTGCAGAACGCGCGGCCCGTCGTGATCGCGGCGATCAACGGCTATGCGATGGGCGGCGGGCTCGAATGCGCGCTCGCGTGCGATATCCGCGTCGCCGAGCAGCATGCGGTGATGGCGCTGCCCGAAACGGCCGTCGGACTGCTGCCGTGCGGCTGCGGCACGCAGACGCTGCCGTGGCTCGTCGGCGAAGGCTGGGCGAAGCGCATCGTGCTGACGGGCGAGCGCGTCGATGCGGCGACGGCGTTGCGCATCGGTCTCGTCGAGGAAGTGGTCGAGAAGGGCGCGGCGCGCGAGTTCGCGCTGACGATGGCCGCGCGCGTTGCGGGCCTGAGTCCGCAGGCCGTCACGTTCAGCAAGGAGCTGATCCAGCAGGCGCGCAACGGCGTGCCGCGTTCGGCAGCGCTGGCCGTCGAGCGCGAGCGCTTCGTCGATCTGTTCGACAGCGCTGATCAGCGCGAGGGCGTCAACGCGTTCCTCGAAAAGCGCGCGCCGCAATGGCAGGCGACACAAGCCAAGGAGCATCAGCGATGAGCGCCGTTCTCGAGGAAGGACCGGCCGCAGAACCGGCCGCCGAACCGGACGTGCTGTTTCGCGTCGTCAATCGCGTCGCGATCCTCACACTGAACCGGCCCGCCGCGCTGAACGCGCTGTCGCACGAGATGGTGCGCGAACTGGCCGTGCTGATCGAGCGCTGCCGCACCGATAGCGAGATCGTCGCCGTCGTGCTGCGCGGCGCGGGCGCGAAGGGTTTCTGCGCGGGCGGCGACGTGCGCGCGCTCTACGCGATGCGCGAGCGCAATGAAAGCGGCTGGCAGCAGTTCTTCATCGACGAATACCGGCTCGATTACGCGCTGCACCAGTTTCCGAAACCCGTCGTCGCGCTGCTCGACGGCATCACGATGGGCGGCGGTATGGGGCTCGGCCAGGCGGCGCGGCTGCGCATCGTCACCGAGCGCACGAAAATGGCGATGCCGGAGACGCGCATCGGCTTTTTGCCCGACGTCGGCGCGACGCGCTTTCTGAGCGTGATGCCCGCCGAAGTCGAACTGTATGTCGGGCTGACGGGCGCGACGCTCACGGGCGCGGACGCGCTGCATGTCGGTCTCGCCGATCTGTGCGTGCCGTCCGAATGGCTCGATACGTTCGAGGAGCGCCTGTTGCGCATCGCGACGGCCGACGCGAGCGCCGACGAGTTGATGCGCGCGCTGCGCACCGTGTTCGAGCCGCCGTGCAACATCGTGCCGCACGCGGGGCTCGGCGCGTTTGCGCAACTGATCCTGCGCCACTTCGACCGCCGCTCGGGTATTGAGCGCATCGTCGCGACGCTGCGCCAGGATCTGGAGCGCGAGCATCCGCGCGAGTTGCGTCAATGGCTGCAGGCAGCGTATGACGCGATGACGTCGCATTCGCCGACCATGCTGTACGTCACGCGCGACGCGCTGCTGCGCGGCCGTCAGATGACGCTCGCCGAATGCTTCAGGATGGAACTGGGCATCGTCACGCGCGCGATCGAAGAGGGCGACTTCAGTGAGGGCGTGCGTGCGCATCTCGTCGACAAGGACCGCAAGCCGCGCTGGGCGCCCGCGACGCTCGCCGAAGTGCGGCCCGAGCGCGTGCGGCATTTCCTTGCGTCGCCGTGGCGCACGGAAGCGCATCCGCTCGCGGACCTCGGCGCGCAACAGGCGTGAGTTTCGCGGCGTATCGTGGTGACGCGGATGCCTCACGCTCAGAACCTCAGAACCGATAGCCGACGCCGCCCAGCAGCACATCGGTATCGCGGCTATAGCGCGTCACGACGCGGTTCCACGTGACGCGCGCCGCCCAGTGCTTCGTGAACCGGTACGACGCCGACAGCGACACGAGCCCCGACAGAATGCCGTCTCCCGTCGACCGCTCGCCGGAATCGTTGCCGTGGTGGATCGCCGCGTAGGCGCCCGCGCCGAAGCCGAGCGTCAGATGATCGTCGAAGAAAGCGCGCGTGAGCCATAGCTGCGCCGTCAGTCCATCGCGGCGCGCTTTCAGTCCGCTGCCTTCGTGCAGATAGCCGAGCGTGCCGTCGAGATAAGGCGTAAGCCCGCGCCGGTATTCGATCGATTCCGCGATGGACGTCTGCGACTCCGGGCTGTTCAGGATCGTCTGCCCGACGAGCACGCCAATTTCGTTGTTCGTCACGTCGTGCGTGCGCGGCAATGCGAACGCGCGCGGACCGGGCTCATCGGGCGCGTCGAGCTGATAGCCGACGCCGACCAGAACGGCCGTCGTCGACGGTCCGCGCGAGACCTGTACGCGGTTGAGCTGCAGGTTCGCCGTCCAGCGACGCGACGTGTACCACGTCGCCCGCGCGCTGAAGAGGCCGCCCCAGCCGTGCGTGTTCGAATAGCCCTCGCCGTGCTCGGCGGCTTCCGTGTCGAAGTAGCGATACGGACCGACGCCGAGCGCGACGACGAAGCGGTTCTGCGCGAGGGGCAGACGCCCCCATATCTGCACCGCCTGGCCGTCGCGGTGATGATCGGGCAGATGGCCCTCGTTCAGCCACGTGATGCTGCCCGCGACATATTTTCCGAACCCTTCCGTGTAGTCGATCGCCCATGAATAAGTGGGCTCTCCAACGCTGCTTTTCAGCCAGCCGCCATACAGGCCGATTTCCTGCGCCGACGCGCCTTTGGATGTCATCAACGCGCACGTCGCGCCCGCCAGCAGCAAAGGCCGCAAGCGATGACGCGATTTCTTCTTCCCTTGTTTCCGTGGCATGGACGGGTCCCTCGTCGGCCGAATCCATTCTGAATGAATATCATTGTTCTTGCGCTGCGGATAACCTGCGGATAACCGATTCGGCCGATGTTTGTCGCCTGTCAGGCATCGCGCTTGCTTGCCGTTTCAGGTTGACGCCCGCCGCCTGGAGCGCGGCGTTCTGCACTGGCACGTCATCGGCGAGTTTGCGGAACGACGCCTATACTTTTCGCTTGTCCATCGGTGCTTCACGGTTCCGCATTGCCGTCGAGGATCGTGACCTGCGCCATCAGGCATTCGACAGCTTCCTTCCGCTCGCTCCGTTCCGGTTGCCACATGGAGATGCCCCGATGCCCCATACTCTCGCCCGACCCGAAGTCACCCAGCAGGAAGCCGGCCAGGACGCCGCCGCGCAGCCAGGCCAGCCTGTCTCACCCGTCGCGATTCCCGTCGAACTCAATGTGAACGGCACGCAGTACGCGCTGTCGCTCGATCCGCGCACGACGCTGCTCGACGCGTTGCGCGAGCATCTGCATCTGACGGGCACGAAGAAAGGCTGCGATCACGGACAATGCGGCGCATGCACCGTCCACGTGAACGGCCGCCGCGTGAACGCGTGCCTGTCACTGGCCGCGACGCACGCGGAGGACACGATCACGACGATCGAAGGCATCGGCGATCCCGACGCGCTGCATCCGATGCAGGCCGCGTTCGTCGAATGCGACGGCTATCAGTGCGGCTATTGCACGTCAGGCCAGATCATGTCGGCCGTCGCGCTGCTCGACGAAGCCATCGGCCCCGACGACGCCGACGTCCGCGAAGCGATGAGCGGCAACCTGTGCCGCTGCGGCGCGTATCAGAACATCGTGACGGCGATTCAGGCCGTGCGCGGCAAGCGCTGAGGAGACCGCGATGGAACTCTTTCAGCTCTCGCGCGCGAACGACGTGCGCGACGCCATCGCGGCGGGCGCCGCGTCGCAGACGGCGCAGCAGGGCGCGCACGTGCGCTTTCTCGCGGGCGGCACGACGCTGCTCGACCTGATGAAGCTCGATGTCGAGCGGCCGGCCCGCGTGGTCGATATCAGCCGGCTGCCGCTCGATCGCGTCCAGACCACGGACGATGGCGGCATCAGGATCGGCGCGATGGTGCGCAACGCCGATCTCGCGATGCATCCGCTCGTTCACGAACCTTACGCGGTGCTGTCTCAGGCGCTGCTGGCGGGCGCGTCGGCGCAACTGCGCAATATGGCGACCACGGGCGGCAATCTGCTGCAACGCACGCGCTGCGTCTATTTCCGCGACACCGCGATGCCGTGCAACAAGCGCGTGCCCGGCTCCGGCTGCTCCGCGATCACCGGCTTCAACCGGACGATGGCGATCCTCGGCACCAGCGACGCGTGCATCGCCACCAATCCGTCCGACATGAACGTCGCGTTGACGGCGCTCGGCGCGACGATCGAAGTGGAAGGCGCAAAGGGCACGCGCAGCATTCCCATCGACGACTTCTATCTGCTGCCCGGCGATACGCCCGAGCGCGAGACCGTCCTCGAACCGGGCGATCTCGTCACGCACGTCACGCTGCCGCCCATTCCGGGCAGCCGCTCGCTGTATCTGAAGCTGCGCGACCGCGCGTCGTATGAGTTTGCGCTGGCGTCGGCGGCCGTCGTCGTCAACGTGACGGACGGGCGCATCACGCGCGCGCATGTCGCGCTGGGCGGCGTCGGCACGAAGCCGTGGCATGCAACCGAGGCGGAAGCCGCGCTTGCGGGCGCCGTCCCCGATGCGGCGAGCTTCGCGCGCGCCGCCGATGCCGCGCTCGCCGATGCGAAGCCGCAGAGCCAGAACGGCTTCAAGATCGAACTCGCGCGGCGCTGCCTGATTCATGCGCTCACGCAGGTCACGCAGTCCGTCTGATCCCTCTTCGAGGACCTCTTTCCATGTCCACTGTGTCCGAATCCTTGCTGTCCGTGCTCGGGCAGCCGCAGTTGCGCATCGACGGTCCGCTGAAAGTGAGCGGACGCGCGCAGTACACCTCCGATATCGACTTGCCCGACATGCTGTACGCAGTGCCCGTGTGCGCGACGATTGCGAGCGGCCGCGTGACGTCGCTCGAATTCGCCGCCGCGCAGGCGATGCCCGGCGTGCGGATGATTTTGCATCGCGGCAACATCGGCCGCTTTTATCGCATTGCAGGCAATTCGATCGACAACGGCTTCGTCGACGAAGCGCGGCCGCCGTTCGACGACGACGTGGTCCGCTACTACGGCCAGTACGTGGCCGCCGTCGTCGCCGATACGTTCGAGGCGGCGAGCGCTGCGGCAGCGGCCGTGAAGGTCGGCTACGAAAAGTCGCCGTATGACGTCAGCGACGAACTGGAGGCGAGCGGCGAGCTGCACGCCGAGAGCGAGCGCGGCGATGCGGCCGCCGCATACGACCGAAGCGAAGTGAAGCTCGATGAGACCTATGTGACGCCCGTCGAAACGCACAACCCGATCGAGCTGCATGCGAGCGTCGCGCACTGGGACGGCGATAGCTACACGTTCTACGAGACCACGCAGGCCGTCGCCAATCATCAGGGCACGCTGACGCAGATGCTCGGCCTGCCGAAAGAAAAAGTGCGCGTGATTTCGCGCTATCTCGGCTCGGGCTTCGGCGGCAAGCTGTGGGTGTGGCCGCATACGCTGCTCGCCGCGGCCGCGTCGCGCCACACGGGGCAGCCGGTGAAGCTCGTCGTGAGCCGCAAGATGATGTTCCAGAACGTCGGCCATCGTCCGACGACGCAGCAGCGCCTGCGTCTTTCCGCCGACAAGACCGGCAAGCTCACGTCGATTCGCCACGACTACCTGAACCACACCGCGATCGCCGACGACTACCAGGAAAGCTGCGGCGAGATCACGCCGTTCCTGTACAGCGTGCCGAATCTGCGCGTGAGTTCGGGGCTCGCGCGGCGCAACGTCGGTTCGCCGACGTCGATGCGTGGGCCGGGCGCCGTGCCCGGACTGTACGCGCTCGAATCGGCGATGAACGAGCTGGCGCGCAAGCTCGACATCGATCCCGTCGAGTTTCGTTTGATGAACGAGCCGAAGGTCGACGAATCGACGGGGCTGCCGTTTTCGTCGCGGCATTTCGTCGAGTGTCTGAAGACGGGCGCCGAGAAATTCGGCTGGGCAAAGCGCACGCCTGCAGTCGGGTCGATGACGCGCGACGGGCTGACGCTCGGCTGGGGTGTCGGCGCATGCGGCTGGCCGGGGCTGCGCTTTTCGGCCGAGGCGACCGTCGATCTGCGCGCGGACGGCACGGCGCGCGTCGTGTGCGGCACGCAGGACATCGGCACGGGCACGTACACGATTCTTGCGCAACTCGTCGCCGGCCATACGGGCATTCCGCTCGACAAGATTGAAGTCGGGCTCGGCGATACGATGCTGCCGCTCGGGCCGGTGTCGGGCGGTTCGGCGGCGACGGCTTCCGTGATTCCCGCTGTCTTGCAGGCAGCGCGCGCGGCGACCGACATGGTGCTGGCGCGCGCCGGCGCAATCGGCGATTCGCCGTTTCACGGCGAAAAGGCCGACGCGCTCGCGTTCAGCGCGGGGCGCGTGCATCGCAAGACGGATGCTGCGGAAAAGGGCGTGCCGTTCGCGCACATCCTGGAAGCGGCAAGAATGCATTCGGCGACGGGCCGAGGCAGCGCGAAAGGCGGCTTCGACGATCCGCTGAAAAAGGACTACTCGATCTACTCGTATGGCGCGCATTTCGCCGAGGTGACGTGGCAGCCGGAGATCGCGAGGCTGCGCGTGAGCCGCGTCGTCACGGTGATCGACGCGGGGCGCATTCTGAACCCGCGCGCCGGGCGCAACCAGATCGAAGGGGCCGTCGTGATGGGCGTCGGCATGGCGCTGTTCGAGCACACGATGTACGACGCGCAAAACGGCGCGCCCATCAACAGTAATCTCGCCGATTACATCGTCGCGTCACATGCGGATTCGCCCGAGATGGACGTGACGTTTCTCGATCATCCCGATCCCGTGTTCAACGAACTCGGCGCGCGCGGGATCGCGGAGATCGGGCTCGCGGGCATCGCGGCCGCCATCACGGACGCCGTGCATCACGCGACGGGTGTCAGAGTGCGCAAGCTGCCCGTGATGATCGAAGACTTGCTGGGCAGCGCAGCGTAGCTGTCAGAGGGCAGGGGGCGTGGGCCGCGGGGCTCACGCCTCGCCGATCACCTCCGCGCCTGCGGCGGGCGCTGCCTCGACGCCGGCCGCATCCTTGCTGTCCCGCGCGCTCTTCACACGTCCGATCCACGCGCACGCGAACACGGCGCCCGCTGTCGCGAGCCATCCGACCGTGCCATAACCGGCGATATGTCCGTGCGCGTCCGTCGACAGCAGCAAGCCGCCGAACCACGCGCCGCAGCCCGTGCCCATCGCCTGCACGGCGCTGTTCGCGCTCAGGAAGGCGCCGCGCGTCTGCGGCGCGGGCACGGTCGTGAGCAGCGCCTGCATCGGCACCATCCGCGACGACATCGCGACCATGAAGAACGGGAAGAACAGCACCATCGCGTAGAACGGCACGTCGGGCAAATGCGTGATGAACAGCACGGGCAGCACCGACAGCAGCGCGGCAATGCGGAACACCTGCTTCTTGCTGTAGTGATCCGCGAGCTGCCCGACGCGGCGCGACGTGAAGAACGTCGCCGCGCCGCCCGCCATGTACAGCCACGACAGATTCGCGGGCGCGATGCCGTGATTCGCGACGAGCGTCGGCGCGATGAACGGGATCACGAGCATGTGCGCGACCATCACGACGAACGTCAGCGCGAACGCATTCAGGTGACGCGCATTCGCAAAGAGCCGCCACAGATCGGGCAGCACCTGCGCGAGCGGCGCGCGCTGCTGCCGCAGATGCGCGGTCAGCGACGGCACGATCCGCAGACCGCCGAGCCAGATCGCGCACGACAGCGCGACCAGCAGCACGAACGGCGCAGCCCAGCCGAAGTGCGCACCGAGCATCACGCCGGCGGGCACGCCCGCGATCGCCGCGAGCGAGAACGCCGTCATGATCGTGCCCGTCGCGGCGCCCCGACGCGAGACGGGAATCACGTCGCCGACGATCGCCATCACGACCGAGCCCAGCACGCCGCCCGTGATGCCCGCGAACGCGCGTGCCGCGAGCAGCAGCGGATAGTTCGGCGCGAGCGCGCAGCCCAGGTTCGACAGCGCGAACAGCGCATAGATCGCGAGCAGCAGACGCCGCCGGTCGAAGCGGTCGATATACGTCGCGGCGAAGAGGCCCGACAGCCCCGAGCACCACGAGTACGCCGATACGGCCGTCGCGAAGCGCGCGGGCGAAATCTGGAACGCGTGCATGATTTGCGGGCCGAGCGGCATCATCACCATGAAGTCCATGATGATCGTGAATTGCGTGAGCGCGAGCAGCCACAGCAGGCGCCGCTCGCGTCGTTTGTCGAGACCGTCGGGTTCGTCCCGTTGGCCTGGTTGGTTTGATTCGTTCAGCGGGCGCATCCAGAGGCTCCGGGTAGACGCGTTGTGTCAGTCATCGAGATTTTCGTGGACGGCCGGCTCGCCCTTTTTCCAGTACGCCGACGCGCGAATCCGCGACTTGTCGACGCCCCGCTCGTTGACGAGGTGAGAGCGGATCGCGCGCATCGTCGCTGCTTCGCCGGCGGCCCACACGTAGCCGTCGCCGTCGGGCAGGAACGTTTCGCGCACGGCTTGCAGCAGGGCGCTGCCACTGCTGTTGCTGTTGCCACCGCCGTTGTCACCGCTGTTGCCACCGCCGTTGCCACCGCCGTTGCCACCGCCGTTTTCACAATACGCGGCTTCGCTGCGATAGCGCCATTCGATATACAGATCGGCCGCCGTGTCGAATTCGACGCGCGCCGACGCATCGGCGACTTCGATCACGGCCGCGACGCGCGAGCCGTGCGGCAATTCCGCGAGCCGCCGGCCGATCGCGGGCAGCGCCGTATCGTCGCCGATCAGCAGATGCCAGTCGAAGCCGGTCGGCACGACGAACGAGCCACGCGGCCCGCCGACGCCCAGATACTGCCCGGCCTTCGCCTGCGTCGCCCATTCGGTCGCGGGTCCCGCTTCGTGCAGCGCGAATTCGAGTTCGAGCTCGCGCGCGTCGCGGTCAAAGCGCTTCGGCGTGAAGTCGCGCGCGACGGGGCGCGGCTGGCCCGCCGGAAAAACGGGGCCGTCGGGGCCTGCTTCGGGTATGGCGGGCTTTTCTTCGCCGGGAGCGGGGAAGAACACCTTCACGTGATCGTCGAACGAGGCGGACGCGAAGTCGTGCAGATCGTCGCCCGTCAGCGTGACGCGGATCAGATGCGGCGTGACGGTCTCGACGCGCTTCACTTGCAGCAGACGGAATTTCAGCGGATGACGCACGCGCGTCACCGTCAGATCGGATCGGGTTGCTTGCATAGGTTGTGCTCTCCAGAGGTTCGGCCGAACCGTTCAGGCTGGGGCGCCGTTACCGGTGTCGGGCGACGTGCGGCCGTTCTCGCGGGGCTTGCTTTCGATTTCGGCCGTGGCGCGCGCGAGAATCGCCGCGATGCGCCGCTGCTCGTCCGGCGATGCGTTGTCGCGCAGCAGCAGCGCGTTTTTCAGCGCGCGGCGCGCCGCGGTAAGTTCGGGCAGCCAGCCGCCGGGCGCATCGTCGCCTGCTTCGCCAGGTTCGCCCGCGAACGCGCGGCGCACCGAGTCCATCTTGCGGGCGATGTGCGCGAGCTTCGCGAGCATCAGTTCGGCGCGCTCGCGGTTCGCGGCGAGGTATTCGCGGCCCGCGTCGGCGAGCGAGTAGCGCTTGCGGTTGCCTTCGATCTGCACCGTCACATAGCCGAGTTCTTCCAGATACGTCAGCGCGGGGTAGACCATGCCGGGACTCGGCGCATAAAAGCCGTTCGAGCGCGCTTCGAGCGCCTTGATCAGCTCGTAGCCGTGGCGCGGCTGTTCGTCGATCAGCGCGAGCAGCAGCAGTTGCAGGTCGTCGGACGTGAACTTGCGGCCGCGCGGAAAGCCGTCGCCGTCTCCTCCAAATCCGCCGCCCCCGCCGAATGGACCGCCGCCGAATCCGCCGCCGAATCCACCACCCATAGGACCGCCGCCGAACGGTCCGCCATGACGGCCGCCGCCGCGATGGCGGCCGATCGCGTGCCAGAACGCGTGAATGCGCTCGTGGATGTGGAAGAACGAAGGATCACGGCCGAATGCGGCGTCGCGGGAGAACTCGCGTGAAAAGCGCGAATGGTGATGACGCATAGTTCACCTCCGAGTGTCGTAAGATGTATCTAAAGATATATATCGAAAGATAGTCCGTCAAGTTTAATTTTGGGTTGGCTACCGACGTGACTGCTGCCGTGACTGCCGCCGTAACTGCGCTAGGGGCGGCGTTGCACCGGGATCGGGCATCCGCGGATCGCGCATGCTAGTCTTGGTCGGTTTCGGTTGCTGACCGGGCAAAACGGACAGTCAGATGAGCGATGCTTCCATCGATCCCGACTCTGTCGCGCGGACGGCCTTCGTGCTGGGCGCGCGTCATCGTGCGCTCGATCAGCCGTGGCGGACACAGCGCCGCGCGCAGTTCGTCCATGTCGCGCAAGGCGTTCTGAGCGTGCATACGGAAGGCGGCCTGTGGGTTGCGCCGCCGCGTCACGCCGTCTGGATGCTGCCGCACGTGTTGCACCGGATGTCTTCGGCGGCGCCCGTCGTGCTGCGTGTCCTGCACGTCGACGCGGGCGCGCCGTCTGTGCCTGCGCGCTGTCGCGTGGTGGCTGTCGACCGGCTGGTGGACGAATTGCTCGGCGCGGCGTCGGCGTTCGACCCGCACGCGCCCGCGGACGACGAAGAGTCCCGCCTGATGGCCGTGATCGCCGACCGTCTGCCGCGTCTCGCGCATGTTGCGCCGCTTTCGCTGGTCTATCCGCGCGACCCGCGCGCGCGTCTCATCGCCGATACGCTCGCGGCCGATCCCGGCAGGCCCGGCGTGCTCGACGATTTCGCCGATGCGGCCGCCATTACCGCGCGCACGGCGGCGCGTCTCTTCACGAAGGAAACGGGGCTGACGTTCGGCCAGTGGCGTCAGCAGTTGCGCCTGTTGACGGCGCTCTCGCGTCTGGGCGCGGGCGCGAGCGTCACGCAGGTTGCGCTCGCGGTCGGCTACAGCGATGTTTCGTCGTTCATCGCCGTGTTCAGGGACTCGCTTGGAGAAACGCCCGCGCGTTTTTTTCGCTGAACGCGCGAAGGCGCTTCGTGGGCGAGCGCTTTTGCATCTGCGTTCAATCCGCTTTCATTGCTGGGTTAATGCTTCGCTAACGTGGGCTGATTGCTCGCGCAATGCGAAGGCCGATGCACGGCCAGCGCACGCCCAATGCACGCCCAACGCCCGACCAACGAACGCCCAACCCACGCTCAATGCGCACCCGACGCGTCCCCGCCGCCGCCCCGCGCTGGCCGCGTGATCCAGATGAGGGGAATGATCAGCACGAAGATGATCGCCGACGCATAGAAGATGTCGTTGAGCCCCATCATCGCGGCCTGCGTGTTCACCGTGAAATCGAACATCGCATTCGACGTCGACGGGCTCACGTGCAGCAGCGTCTGCGTCGCGTCGATCTGCTGCGCGAACAGCGGGTTGTTCGCGTTGGCCTGCTCGGTCAGCCGCTCGTGATGCAGGATCGTGCGATTGTTCCAGGCCGTGCCCGCGATCGACGTGCCCACCGCGCCGCAAAACACGCGCACGAAATTCGACAGGCCCGCCGCCGCCGGCACTTTCGGACCCGGCTGGCCGGCGAGAATGATGGCCGTCAGCGGCACGAAGAACATCGCCATCGGGATGCCTTGCAGCAGCGTCGGCAGCACCAGGTGCCACGTGTCGATCTCGATCACGTACTTCGAGCGCATGAAGAACACGATCGCGAAGCCGACGAACGCGAGCGTCGCGATGATGCGCGCGTCCGAGCGCGGCAGCACGCGCCCCATCACGGGCGCGAGGAACACCGCGAAGATGCCGAGCGGCGCGGTCACGAGCCCGGCGTCGACGGAGCGGTAGTTCAGATACTCCTGCATCCATTGCGGCAGCAGCACGAGATTGCCGAAGAACACCGCATACGCGACGGAAATCGCGATCGTCCCGCCGAGGAAATTGCGCTGCATGAAGAGCCGCAGATCGACGACGGGATTCGGCTCCGTCAGCTCCCACACGAGGAAGAACGAGAAGCTGATCAGCGCCGTGACCGCGAGCGCGACGATCACGGGCGAGCTGAACCAGTCCAGATCCTTGCCCTTGTCGAGCATGATTTGCAGCGACGCGACCCATGTGATCAGCAGGCCGAGGCCGACGACATCGATGGGCAGCTTGCGCGTCGGCGTTTCGCGCGTGCGGTAGATCATCCACGTGACGCCCGCCGCGAAGATGCCGACGGGAATGTTGATGTAGAAGATCCACGACCACGAGTAGCTGTCGGTGATCCAGCCGCCGAGCGCCGGGCCCGCGATCGGGCCGACGGTCGCCGTCATCGCCCACAGCGAGAGTGCGCTCGACGACTTTTCCTTGGGCCACGAGTTCAGCAGAATCGCCTGCGACAGCGGAATCAGCGGACCGGCCACGGCTCCCTGAAACACGCGAGCGAGCAGCAGAATGGGCAGCGACGGCGCGACGCCGCACAGCCACGACGCAATCACGAAGCCGAGAATCGCGCCGACGAACAGCCTGATCTGCCCGAAGCGCTGCGTGAACCAGCCCGTCAGCGGAATCGACACGGCGTTCGATGCAGCGAACACCGTGATGACCCATGTGCCTTCGTCGACGGAAACGCCCAGATTGCCGGAGATCGTTGGAATCGCAACGTTGGCGATCGAAGTGTCCAGCACGTTCATGAACGTCGCGAGCGCAACGGCGAAGGTCGCGAGCGCGAGCTGCCCGCCATGCAGCGGCGGCGGAGCGGGCGGTCCTGGCGGCGGCGCGGCTGGCTTCGGTGGGGAAGGTGGGTCGTTCGATGGGTTCGGTCGGTTCGGATCGTTCGGTTCGCTCAAGCGGATCTCCGGCGGTGAACACGCGCAAGCCGTCGCGCGGCGCGGCGTTGTCGTCAGTGGCTGATGGGTGGCTGACGGGTGGCTGACGGCCCTTCATGCCGATGATAGTCGCACGCGGCAATCGGCACCCGCCGATTGCACAGCCGGGCGGGATTCATCGCGCCATCGCGGCGAGGCTGCGCGTTGTCGCGATGGCTCTCTGGTTCCCGCCTCGGGTCCACACTTTGCAAGCATGTACAGGTCCGCACTTTGCGCGTTGCGCGGAGCGGAACAGAAATGCGTTGTCCAGTGCCGCGTCGCCCGTCGATGTCAGTTGTTGGGCGCCACATACGCTTTGCACGAAACGCGCGCGAAACGTGCGCCAGATCGCGACGTGCGGCGTATGCTCCCGCCTGCGCGTGACACTGCAGCGGAAGGGCCAGCGGTGCACAGCGCGCAAGACAAAAGGATGAAGGCGATGGCCTGGGAAAGATTCGACAACGGCTGGCGGCTCGCGCCCGCCGATGGACCGGCGACGGCGCTGGTCGTGCTGCTGCACGGCGTCGGCAGCAATGCTCAGGACCTCGTTCCGCTCGCGGATTTCTGGCGTGCGGCGCTGCCGCAAGCGGCGTTCGCATCGCTCGACGGCAGCGAGCCGTTCGACGGCGGCTTCGGCGGGCGTCAGTGGTTCAGTCTGCGCGACGTCGATGAAAGCAACCGTCCGGGGCGCATCGCGCTTGCATGGCCCGCGCTGCAAAAGATGCTCGACGCCGAACTCGCGCATTGGGGCCTCGGTTACAACCAGCTTGCGCTCGTGGGCTTTTCGCAAGGCTCGATGATGTCGCTGCATCACGTGGCGACGAATCGGCAGGGCGCGGCTGTCGTGGTCGCGTTTTCAGGGCGGCTCGCGTCGCCCGTCACGACGCTCAGCGCCACGCCCGTCACGCTGATCCACGGCGAAGACGACGAAGTCATACCCGTGCAGGAAACCGAGCGCGCTGCAATCGCGCTGACGGACGCGGGCTTCGATGTCGAAGCATTCGCGCTGCCGGGTGTCGGCCATACGATTTCCGGGGACGGCGTCGAGTTGGGTCGCGAAGCGCTGGCGCGCGCGCTGACGCCGCTCGCGCGGACCTGAAAACGCCTTCATCGCAGGCACACACGAGCTTCGTCGATACGGCCGCTCACGCGGCCGCGCGATATCGTGAGTCAATATTCCTAAAGTTCGCCACGTATCTGCCGATATGCGTTTAAGGGCCGGAAAGACTTTCCGACGCACTGCCGCACCGCGCGTTCGCGGTGTGACATTTTCGCTGCCGCCTCGGCAGCTCAACACTTTTAAAAGAGCCTGACTATGGCCAGATCGCATGCGCAATCGGTTTTTGGACGCCTGTTCAGCGACTCCGTGGCGGTCGATCTCGGCACGGCCAACACGCTGATCTATACCGACGACGGCGGCATCGTGCTCAATCAGCCGTCGGTGGTGTGCTTCGACAAGCACGAGTCGGCGGCGGGGCGCAAGCGCGTCGCCCTGGTCGGTGACGAGGCCAGGCAGATGCTCGGGCGCACGCCTGTCAATCTCGAAGCGGTGCGACCGATGCGAGCTGGCGTGATCGCCAATTTCCCGGCGGCGGAACACATGATCCGGCAGTTCGTCGGCATGGCGCGTCCGCGGCCGTTCTTCGCGCGGCGCGCGTCGTTCACGCTCTGCGTGCCGTCCGGCGCGACGCAGGTCGAGCGCCGCGCGATCCGCGAGGCGGCGGCGGCGGCCGGCGCACGCAAGGTGAACCTCATCGACGAGTCGCTCGCGTCGGCCGTGGGCGCGGGCTTGCCGGTGTCGTCGGCGACGGGCTCGATGGTCGTCGATATCGGCGGCGGCACGACTGAGATAGGTGTGATCGCGCTGGGCGGCGCCGCGTACACGGGCTCGATCCGCGTCGGCGGCGACCAGTTCGACGCGGCGATCATCAAGCACGTGCGCAACAACTTCCATGTGCTGCTCGGCGAGCAGACGGCCGAGCACGTGAAGAAGACGATCGGCTCGGCGCTCGCGATCGTGCCGCCCGACACGATGCGCGCGACGGGACGCGGCATCGACGACGGCTTGCCGCGCACGGTCGAGTTGTCGACGCAGGATGTCGTCGATGCGATCGCCGCGCCGCTGCGTCAGGTGCTGGGGGCCGTGAAGGCCGCGCTGGAAAACGCGCCGCCCGAGCTCGTCACCGATATCGCGGACGCGGGCATCGTGCTGACGGGCGGCGGTGCGCTGCTCGGCAATCTCGCGCGCTACTTCAGCAACGAACTGCACATCGACGTGCGCGTCGCCGACGAACCGCTGACGTGCGCCGTGCGCGGCGCAGGCGCGGCGGCTAGCGCAGGACTGGTCGAAATGTCGGCGTACGACTGACGCAATCGTTTGACATTCTTTTGTGGCGCTTTAAAGCACTTCAAAGGGCGCTTTAAAGGCAGCTTCGAAGACCGCTTCAAAGACCGCTTCCACGCGTTTCCCGCGACGTATCCGCCAGCGGCAAACGCGCGCGAAAGCGCTGTGTGACAATGAGGCTTTATGGCGCGCGTGTCGTCGACCGCGCGCCTTTTTCATTGGCCTCTTTCAGTGACTCCAATTTCCGCATCATCGCCGCATTTCGTCGACTTGCCCAACGGCTTGCGCATGCCTTATGTCGAGCAGGGCGAGGGCGAGCTGCTGCTCTTCGTGCATGGCTCGCTGTGCGATTACCGTTACTGGGACGCGCAGCTCGCCGGCTTGTCCAAGCGCTACCGATGCGTGTCCGTGAGTCTCACGCACTACTGGCCCGCCGCCGATACGCCCGCCGCGATTCCGTTCAGCTGGAGCAGTCACGCCGATGAAGTCGCGCAGTTCGTCGAGCGGTTCGGCGCAGGCGCGGCGCATGTCGTCGGGCATTCGCGCGGCGGCTGTGTCGCGTATCACTTCGCGCGCCGTCATGCGCGCCATGTGAAGACGCTGACGCTCGCCGATCCGGGCGGGCCGCTGCAGATCGGCGACCGTGCGCCCGCGAGCCTGCCGGAGACGGTCAATGCGTTGCGGGCGCGTGCCGCGCACTTGATCGAAGAAGGCCAGGTCGATGCGGGGCTGCAACTCTTCGTCGATTCCGTCAGCCGTCCGGGCTTCTGGTCGAAGAGCACGCCGGATTTCCGGCGCATGGCGACCGACAATGCGCACACGCTCGCGCGCCAGTTTCGCGATCCGCTGCCCGCCTATACGCCCGACGATGCAATGGACGTGAAGTGTCCCGTGCTGCTGATCGACGGTGAGAAGAGCCCGTTGATGTTCCGACGCACGGCCGAAACGCTCGCTTCATGGCTGCGCGACGCGCGCCGCGAAACGGTGATGGGCGCTTCGCACGGAATGAATCTCGCGCATCCTGCCGCCTTCAACCGTTTCGTCGACGCGTTCGTTCAGTCCGCGCGTTGAAGTTTCTGACTGGTCAGTCTTTCGTGTGCGCATCGACATCGAGCGCGCGCTCGGCCGCTTCACCGACGAAGCCGCGATAGTACAGATGCACGCCGATCGCGAGCGAGTCGTGACGGATCTCGTTGAACGCCTTCCACGCCTTCACCGGCTCCTTGAACACGAGGTAATGCGCTTCCTGCGAGACGAGACGCGCGACCTGATGCAGGCCATGCCCGTGCAGACGGTCGACGAGTTCGTCGAGGCTGCGGTGCGTGCGCGCGTCCGTGCGCGGATAGAGCATGTGCAGAACCGCGACCTTTTCCGAGGCGAGTGCCGCCGATAGCGCGAGCACGATGTCCTGATGATTCAGCGCCGTGACGACGATATCGTCCGTTTCTTCTGTCGCGGGAAAGAGCGTGTCGATGTTCATGTTCATTGTGTGCATTCCTGTGTCTGACTTTAAAAGAGACCCGCCGCTCAGTGGATCTCGCGGCGGGTCAAAGACAGCATTGTGTTTTGCAGGGGAAGCTCAACACAAATCCAGTATCTCAGACGCAATTGCGTTTGGCGCCACGTGCCGGAGCAAAACATTGTTGCATTGAGCGCTCTCTCTTTCATTTGTCTGTCGGCGGAGAGCCTTTATTCCATCGTCGAGTATTGCTTGGTACGAGATTGATTGTTGCGCGAGAGCGATGCAATCAAACGGCATGCGGGCCGTAGAATGCACACGGCTGCCGGAGGCGCGAATGCGCGTGATCGCCGGCTTCGCAATGTCTCAGGAATGCAAAGTCGAAAGGAATCCCAGATGAACGTATCAACGACCAAAGCCTTGCTGTCGTTTTCGAATAGCGACGAGAAAATCGAACTGCCGGTTTATAAAGGATCGATGGGTCCCGATGTAATCGATATTCGCAAGCTCTACGGACAGACGGGCAAGTTCACTTACGATCCGGGCTTCATGTCGACGGCGTCGTGCAATTCGGCGATTACGTATATCGACGGCGACAAGGGCGAGCTGCTGTATCGCGGCTATCCGATCGACGACCTCGCGCAGAATGCGGACTTTCTGGAAACGTGCTACCTGCTGCTGAAAGGCGAATTGCCGAATGCGCAGCAAAAGAAAGAGTTCGAGGACACCGTCACGAAGCACACGATGGTTCACGAGCAGATGCACTTTTTCTTTCGTGGCTTTCGCCGCGATGCGCACCCGATGGCGATTCTCGTCGCCGCAGTCGGCGCGCTGTCGGCGTTCTATCACGACTCGCTCGACATCAACGACCCGACACATCGCGATGTTTCCGCGATCCGCATGATCGCGAAGCTGCCGACGCTGGTCGCGATGGTGTACAAGTACACGATCGGCCAGCCGTTCGTGTATCCGCGCAACGACCTGTCGTATAGCGCGAACTTCATGCAGATGATGTTCTCGAACCCGGCCGAAGAGTACAAGGTCAACGACGTGCTGGTGCGCGCGCTGGACCGCATCCTGATCCTGCATGCAGACCACGAGCAGAACGCGTCGACGTCGACGGTGCGTCTGGCCGGTTCGTCGGGCGCGAATCCGTTTGCGTGTATCGCGGCCGGTATCGCCTGTCTGTGGGGCCCGGCGCACGGCGGCGCGAACGAAGCCGCGCTCAACATGCTGGAAGAGATCGGCTCCGTCGACAACATTCCTGAGTTCATCGAGCAGGTCAAGGACAAGAACTCGGGCGTGAAGCTGATGGGCTTCGGCCACCGCGTGTACAAGAACTACGATCCGCGCGCGAAGCTGATGCGCGAAACGTGCCACGAAGTGCTGAACGAACTGGGCCTGCACGACGACCCGCTGTTCAAGCTCGCAATGGCACTGGAAAAGATCGCGCTGGAAGACGAGTACTTCGTGTCGCGCAAGCTGTACCCGAACGTCGATTTCTATTCGGGCATCGTGCAGCGCGCGCTGGGCATCCCGACTGCGATGTTCACGTGCATCTTTGCATTGGCGCGTACGGTCGGCTGGATTGCGCAGTGGAACGAAATGATCGCCGATCCCGAGCAGAAGATCGGCCGTCCGCGGCAGCTCTTCGTCGGCGAGACGCCGCGTGACGCGAAGCCGATCGCACGCCGTTAAGTCGCCGTTAAGCCGCTGTTACGCGTCCGTCAGTTATCGAAGCTTGCTTTTGAACGCCGCTATCCGCGGCATCGTCTGAAAGCGCAGGCGCCGTTTCCGCAAGAGGGAAACGGCGCCTGTTTTCATTCGGGCACTGCATTCGATATCTGCAGATATCGGCAGGATGGCGAATCAATTCCTTTGCGTTCGTCCCGCGCACGGTGAACGCATGCCGGCGCATCGAGCCATTTCACGCATCGACAGCACGACCCGTGCCATGTGCGCCGCTCGACTCACGCTTCGCGCATTACACGAAAAAATCATGAGGATCGGGGCACCCGCCGCGCTATCCTCTGTCCTAATTGCGCGAACCCTCTACAATCGGAACGAAGCCACTAGCACAGGAGCATGCTGATGCAGGATCCAGAAGCACTCGGCGGACTGACCCATCAGGGCGGCGTGGAGTATCGCGGCGACGACCCCGACAGCGCGTTCATCGCGCCGGAAAATCTGAACGTCGCCGCCGCGACGCAGCATGTGCTGAAGTCGGGCGGCACGTTCATCGTCAACGATCCGCTCGGCGATGTCACGGGGCACGACGACGGCCTGTTCGTCAACGATACCCGCGTGCTGTCGCAGTTGCGTTTGACATTCGGCGGCCGCGCGCCGTCGCTGCTGTCGGGCAGCGTCAGCAGCGACAACACGTCATTCACCGCGCATCTGACCAACCGTCCACTGCCGCCGCTCGGCGGCGCCAGCACGCCGGAAGGCGTGATTCACGTCGAACGCGTGCGCGTGCTGTCGGGCACGGTGATGAACGAAGCGATCGAGCTGACCAATTACGGCACGACGGATGCCGTCGTGCCGCTGTCCATTTCGTTCGCGGGCGACTTTCGCGACATGTTCGAAGTGCGCGGCCTGAAGCGCGACCGTGGAGGCACGATCGAAACGCCGCGCGTGCACAAGAACGAAGTGTTGCTCGGCTATGTGGGTCTCGACGACGTCGCGCGCCGCGTGCGCGTCGCGTTTTCGCCGATGCCCGACAAGCTGCTCGCGGGCCGAGCCGATTACTCGGTGAATCTGCCGGCGCAGGCATGCGTGTCGATCTATCTGTCGGTGGCCGTGCAGGTCGAGGCGCACAAGGGCGCGCCCGACGTCAACGTGCCGCAATCGACGCATACCGTCACCGAGCTTCACGTGTCGCAGATCGATGCGGCGCGGCCGCGCGTGGGCCGCTCGGCCGTGCGCGCGGCGCTCGTCGATGCGCACCTGGTGATGCGCGAGCGGCGCCGCGCATCGGCGCGCGTGCGCTCGAGCAATCCGCTTTTCAACGCATGGATCGACCGCTCGCAGGCGGACCTCAATCTGCTGACGACGGATCTCGCGACGGGGCCGTATCCGTATGCGGGCATTCCGTGGTTCTCGACGCCGTTCGGGCGCGACGCCGTCATCACGTCGTTGCAGACGCTGTGGCTGCAGCCGGCTCTCGCGCGCGGCGTGCTGCGCTTTCTCGCCGAGCATCAGGCGAAGGAGGACTCTGCGTTCCGCGATGCCGCCGTCGGCAAGATCATGCACGAAATGCGCCGCAGCGAAATGGCGGCGACGGGCGAGGTGCCGTTCGCGCTGTACTACGGCGGTGTCGACACGACGCCGCTGTTCATCGTGCTCGCGGGCGCGTACGTTGCACGCACGGGCGACACGACGCTCGTCGACGAACTGTGGCCGGCGCTCGAACGCGCGACGAAGTGGGTCGCGGCCGTGTGCGACCGCAACCGCTACGGGCTGCTCGATTATCAGCGCGCGTCGGACAGCGGCCTTGCGAACCAGGGCTGGAAGGACAGCCACGATTCCGTCTTTCACGCGGACGGACGCTATCCCGACGGGCCCATCGCGCTCGTCGAAGTGCAGGCCTATGCGAGCGCCGCGTTCGACACGATGGCGCACTTCGCGACGCTGCGCGGCCAGGCCGAGGAGGCCAAGCGCTATTTGGAGCGCGCAATGGCCATACGCGCGTGCGTCGAAGACAAGTACTGGATGGACGACACGAACTTCTACGGCATCGCGCTCGACGGCAAGGGCGATCTGTGCCGCGTGCTCGCGTCGAATGCGGGGCATCTGCTTGCGTTCGGCTTGCCGTCGCGCGAGCGCGGCGAAGCGGTGGCGCGTGCGCTGGAGTCGGCGCTCTTTCATACGGGCTGGGGCGTGCGCACATTGGCGGCGGGCCAGCCGCGCTTCAATCCGATGGCGTATCACAACGGCTCGGTCTGGCCGCACGACAACGCAATCTGTGCGCGTGGCCTCGCGCGCTACGGCAACAAGGCGGCCGCCGTGCGTCTGTTGCAGGCGCTCTTTCAGGCGGCCGTCAATTTCGACATGCGGCTGCCGGAGCTGTTCTGCGGCTTTCCGCGCCGCCGTGGCGAGCCGCCGACGGCATACCCCGTCGCGTGTCTGCCGCAAGCGTGGGCAGCCGGTTCGCCGTTCATGATGCTCGAAGCGTGCCTGGGCGTGACGATCGACGCGGCGCGGCGCGAAGTGCTGATCGAGCAGCCGATGCTGCCCGAAGGCATCGACTGGATCGAGATCAGCGATCTGCGCGTCGGCGATTCGTCGGTGTCGATCACGTTCCGGCGCGTCGCGGGCAAGGTCGTGGCGTCGGCGGAGCAGGGGGACGTGCGGGTGATCGCGCTGTTGTAAGCCGCTGCCTTTCAACCTTCTTCGACGGAGCGTGAGCATGCCGCAAAACGTCTACGTCGTGTTCAAGGGCGCGCTGAAACTGGGCGTGCCCTTTCTCGACGGCTACAAAGGCGACCCGCACTATGTGATCGTGGTCGATGACACGAAAGGGGGCGACTTCGAGATCGTCACCAATGTGAAGTCCGATAGTTCGCTCACGGGTCCCGCCGGATACCACGTGCTCTACGCGTGGAATCAGTATTTCGATCATCCGATGATCGCCGATCTCGCGAAGCTGCCACTCGGCCTCACGCAGACGGCATTTCCGAAGCTGGACTACGTGCACGACACGCGCCTCGTCGATCTCACGACGATGCGCCCGATCACGCTCGATACGCAGAGCGAGCACAACGACATCAACGCGCTCGTCAACGGGATGTTGCAGCTCGATATGTCGGCGGCGCCCGTCGACTATGTGTATCGGAGCAAGAGCGGCAGCGATAAACGGCGCGGCTGGAGGCCGACGAAGAATGTCAGCGTGTACGGCTTCGGCTTTCTGTTCGAGCCGGAGCAGGACGGCTTGCACGAAACGCACATGAATCAGGGCAATCCGAAGCCGCAGCCGGGCAGCCACGTGAGGGACCATACGTCGGAGAACGGGACCTTCCAGGACGGCGCAGTGCTGGTCGAAGTGGATGAGCGGTTTCAGGCGCTCTTCGTCGCGTTCCAGACGCAGCTCGTGCCGACCGACAACCGGGGCTGGCCGATCCCCGGCACGTCGCATCCGATTCTCGGCTAACGGCACGCCGACGTGCCCATCGCTGCACGATACTGACACAGTGCTAAGCTTGCAAACGCGTTCAGCGTAATTTCAGGGGCGGCTTCGCGCTTGTGCCGGTTTCATCCGACGAGTGCCGGCCAGCGCAGCAGCCCACGGGAGAAGCTCATGGCGGCACGCTCGATTGCATCGTTGTCCCTCTCGTTCGGCCTCGTGTCGATTCCTGTGCGGCTCTATTCCGCGACCGAAAGCGGGTCGGACGTGCGCTTCAATATGCTCGCGCCCGACGGTTCCCGCGTGAAGCAGCAATACATCTCGGAGACGACAGGCGCCGTCGTCGAGCGCTCGTCGATGAAGAAGGGCTACGAGTTCGAGAAGGACCGCTTCGTCGTCTTCACCGCCGACGAACTGAAGGCGCTCGAAGAAAGCGCGAGCCACGTCGTCGAGATCGTGGCCTTCATTCCGGAGAAGTCGGTCGATCCCGTCTACTACGACAAGGCGTATTACATCGCGCCCGACAAGCGCGGCGGCAAGCCCTATAGCCTGTTGCAACAGGCGCTCGCGGAGAGCGGCCGCTGCGCGCTGGCGAAGTGGGCGTTCAAGGGCAAGACGCGCATCGTCCAGGTGCGGCCCGCCGAAGACGGCCTCGTGTTCCAGCAACTGCTGTTCGCGGACGAAGTGCGCTCGCTGAAGGACCTGAACATCGAGCACGTGAGCGTCAGCGCGTCCGAACTGAAGCTCGCGATGCAGATCATCGAGCAGGGCGCCGAGGACCACTACGACGCGAGTGCATACGAGGACGAGGAGAAAAAGCGCATCCTCGCGGCCATCGACAGGAAGATCGAAGGCCAGCAGGTCGTCTCCGCCGAGCGCGCGGATGTGCCCGAGCCGGGCGGCGAAGTGATCGACCTGATGGAAGCATTGCGCGCGAGCCTGAAAGGCGGGACGAGAACCAAGGCCGCTGCCGCGTCGGCGAGTCCGTCTGAGAGCCAGTCCGCGAGCCCGCAAAAGCGCAAGGCCGCTGAGCCCGTGACCGACATCGCCGCCGCGCCGAGAACGCGCAAGCCTGCCGCGCGCGCGGCGAAAGCACCCGCAGCCGAAGTGCCCACCAAGGTTCGGGCGCGCAAGTGACGAGAGCAGATGCGGCGCATAGCCTGTCGATGCGCGAGCTGGAATCGATGCTGGGCGTGTCGCGGCGAGTCGTCTCGGGACTCGTCGACGCGGGCTTCGTGACGCCGACGCGCGGGCCGCGCAACGCGCTGCGCTTCACGTTTCAGGATGTCGTGCTGCTGAGGACGGCGCTTCAGTTGCGCGCATCGAATATTCCTCCGCGCAAGATCGTGCAGGCGTTGCAGCGCCTCAGGTCCGAGCTGCCGGACGCGTTGCCGCTGTCGGGCATTCGCGTCACGGCCGTCGGCAACGAGATCGTCGTGCGGACGGGGCCGTCGCAATGGGACGCGATAACGGGCCAGCACCTGCTCGACTTCGAAGTGGCGCAGATCAAGGGCGACGTCGTGTTTCTGGAATCGTCGCCGCAACCGCAGGACGCCGCGCGCGAAGCCGACGAGTGGTACGGCCTCGCGGGCCAATTGATGACATCGGATGCGAAAGGCGCGGAGCAGGCGTATAGAAAGGCGATAGCGCTTTCGCCGGAACCGTTTTATGCCGCGTACGTCGATCTCGGCGCGCTGCTGTGCGAAAGCGAAGCGCGCTGCGAAGACGCGCTGCGCGTATTCGACGACGCGCTGTCTCATTTCCCCGAAGACGCCGTGCTGCATTTCAATCGCGCGGTGGCGCTAGAGGGACTGGATCGGCTCGCGGATGCCGGGCGAAGCTACGAGCGTTGTCTCGAACTCGATCCGTCTTACGCGGATGCGCACCACAATCTCGCCATTCTTCTCGACGGTCTCGGCGATCAGCAGGGCTTGCTGCGGCATCTGAATGCGTATCGGCGGTTGACCAACTAGCGCGCCTGTCTGCGCCAATCTTTGAGCACGTCCGTTCAGTTGATTGTCGATTGGCGAGCGTCCAAAAAGGCGTAGACTTTCCGCTTACGCACGCAGAACCAGTGTGCGAGAAACGCCTGCGCGGGCTCTCTTGTTCGCCATGCGCACGGGTTGATTTCGGTGCAACGGTACGCACGTAGTGAAGACAGGAATAGAGGTCCACAACCCATGCTGAAACCCGAATTCAACGACGCGGACAGTGCGCGTCCGGAACTGCTTTGCTTCCTTGTCGCGATTGCGGCGGCTTCACATGCGCTTACACAGGAATGGCGTGTCGATCATGTCGTCGAATGCTGTCGTCGCTGGCTGAGGAAGAACGATGTGAAGATGCACTGGCTCGATCGGGTCAGGATCGGGCAACTCGCGCTGAAAATCGCAAGCGAGGACCTGCTCGACGCGGGTATTGCCGTGCGTCTTTCCAGCGTGAACGCGCTCTTCACGAGCGAAATGGAATTGAACGAGGCGAGCACGATGGTGCAGCGAATGATGTCGCTGTGCCAGGAAGCGCTCTGATCGACCAGCGTCGATACCGTTTTTCAAACACAGCATTGCAATACCGATAGCTGATCGCAAGACGTCCACCGTTCATACTCGACACATTTGCGGCGCCGCATCGGGCGCGCGCGACGGGAGCCCAGTGTAGAGGTTGTTGTGAACGATATCGGAATGAATGAGGCACAACCGTGGCGCGCCTGCCTGACCATGCACGGGCTGACCATGGCGGCAACGAGGCTCGTGAAATGGGCGGTCCTGTTCGCCATCGCGCCGTTGCTGATGCAGGCCTGCTCCACTTCGAGTCCAGTCGTCACGGAAGCGGCCAACCCGGGACGATATTCCCTTCACGCGACGGCCGCTGGCGGCAGCGTCGCGTGGGCGAGATCGCACAAGGCTGTCATGCAGAGCGCGACAGATTTCTGTCAGCAACGCGGGCAGATGCTCAGCGTCGTTTCCGAGTCTTCGAAGGGTGTGCGGGCACTCGAAGAACATGAGACGGAACTCACGTTCGAATGTCACTCGCGGTTTTGAATTGCGGTTCTGGATTCAAGTCGCGCTGATTCGCGGTGGTCCACGCGCGCAAACCCAACAGGCTCGCGGCGCAATGGAAACGACAGGAGCTCGATTTCCATCGTCGTCTCCTGAATGCGCTGAACGCAGAGAACATTCAGCGGTTTATGGGTGAGACAACGATACCGCTGTGCTGCATAGAAAGATTGCACGTTAGCGCAACGCGTATTGCCTGCCAGTGCAATCGATTCACCAACGACAAAGCCCGCCAGAGAGGCGGGCTTTGTCAGGCAGCGGTACTGGTGCAGCAGTGACGAAAGTATTTATCCGCGCTCAGCCGGTTCTCTGTTCAGCATGCTCTTCGGAATAGACAGAATCAGCACGCAACTGACGAGCAGGCAGGCGCCAAGCGCATACGTGCCGTTGTTGATGTTGCCCGTCAGGTCTTTCGCCACGCTCGTAATCATCGAGCCGGTAAAGCCCGACAGGTTGCCGACGGAGTTGATCAGCGCGATGCCTGCCGCTGCCGCCGTGCCCGAGAGAATCTGCCCGGGGAAGGTCCAGTAAATCGGCATCAGGCCGAGGATCGCGCAGGTCGCGATCGTCAGGAACAGAATCGACAGCGGCACGTTGTTCGCGAAGAGCGCGCTCAGAATCAGGCCGACGCCGCCGATGCACGCGGGAATCGCCGCGTGCATCCGACGCTCGCCCGTCTTGCGCGAGTGCGCCGCATTCCAGATCATCGCGACCACTGCGCTGAGATACGGAATGGCCGTCAGCAAGCCGATGTTAAAAGTGCTTTTCACGCCCGACGCCTTGATGATCGACGGCAGCCAGAACGCGAGGCCATAGAAGCCGGTGTTGAACGTCAACAGGATGAAAGTTAGCAGCCACACGCGCGGGCTCTTGAGCGCCGCTGCAACGCTATGTGTCTTTTTCGCGCTTTCCTGTTCGATATTTCTTTGCAACAGGGCCTTTTCGGAAGCAGTCAGCCATTTCGCCGATTGAATGCCGTCGCCCATCCGGAACAGCACCACGAATGCAACGAGGATCGAAGGAATGCCTTCGAGCAGAAGCATCCATTGCCAACCGCCCAGGCCGAACACACCGTGTGTGTTCTCCATCAGCCATCCGGAAACGATGCCGCCCAGCGTCAGGCTCACGGGAATGGCAATGAGGAACCCCGACATCGCGATGCTTTGACGGCGGGCCGGGAACCAGTAGTTCATGTAGAGGATGATGCCCGGGAAGAAGCCAGCCTCGCAGACGCCCAGCAGGAAGCGAAGGATATAGAACATCGTCGAGGTCTCGACGTGGAAGAAGCTCGCCAGCGGCGAAATGAAGGCGAGCGACGACGAAACGATACCCCATGTCACCATGATGCGAGCGATCCAGAAACGCGCTCCATAGCGGTGAAGAAGCAGGTTGCTCGGCATCTCGAAGAAGAAGTATCCCCAGAAGAAGATGCTTGCACCGACGGCATAGACGCCGTCGCTCAGTCCGAGCGAGTCGAGCATCTGCAATTTTGCAAAGCCGACATTGACGCGATCCAGGTAGGCGACGACGTAGCACAGAAGCAGCAACGGCAAGATACGCTTCAGTACCTTGCGGTAAAGCAGTTCTTCAGTCTCATCGACAGCGACGGGTGAAGCCGCGGCCTGAGTAACGGTGGGCATAGGGTTGTCTCCTTTTGCATATGCCGTGCGCGGTCCCGTTCGAAAGGGAGCCCGCTCACTGTATTGCGTGGTGGATTGCCGGCGCGGCAAATCGCGCCTCGAATCGTAGTTACCGGTAACATCTCGAATCGCAATTATCGGTGCGCGAAAATGTTATCGGTAACGAAGTTAGCACGAGGAGGCATCGCAGAGCAAGCCAGGGGAATCTACCGAGGTGGTGGATGACATCTGTGTGGCATGTGACTGTAACGCCCGTCGCACGCGGCATCACACGGGTATTTCTCATGAGAGCGCGTAAGCTAGACGAGGTGCACCGACCCGGCACGGCGTGATAATATCGAAAGATGTTACCGATAACAAACATGTGAATCCGACGGCAAGGAGACACGCGCGGTGCCACCCGACGGGCGTCGGCGCGGTCCGTAATACAAGGCGATAGTGACCGACACATCGCCAGCACATCGAACAATGGAGTACAACGCAATGACCCAGCCCAACACACGGCGCCTGCGCAGCCAGGAATGGTTCGATGATCCGGCCCATGCCGACATGACCGCGCTCTATGTCGAGCGCTTCATGAACTATGGCCTCACGCGCGAGGAGTTGCAGTCGGGCCGTCCCATCATCGGCATCGCGCAGACGGGCAGCGACCTCGCGCCCTGCAACCGGCACCACATCGAACTCGCCGCGCGGACCAAGGCGGGCATTCGCGACGCGGGCGGCATTCCGATGGAGTTTCCTGTTCATCCGCTCGCCGAGCAGAGCCGCCGGCCCACGGCCGCGCTCGACCGCAATCTTGCGTATCTCGGTCTCGTTGAAATCCTGCATGGATTTCCGCTCGACGGCGTCGTCCTGACGACGGGTTGCGACAAGACCACGCCCGCGTGTCTGATGGCCGCCGCGACGGTCGACATGCCCGCGATCGTGTTGTCAGGCGGGCCGATGCTGGACGGCTGGCATCACGGCAAGCGTGTCGGCTCGGGCACGGTGATCTGGCATGCGCGCAATCTCCTTGCAGCGGGTGAGATCGATTACGAAGGCTTCATGGAACTCACGACGGCATCGTCGCCTTCCATCGGCCACTGCAATACGATGGGCACGGCGCTGTCGATGAACAGTCTCGCGGAAGCGCTCGGCATGTCGTTGCCCGGCTGCGCGAGCATTCCCGCCGCCTATCGTGAGCGAGGCCAGATGGCGTACGCGACGGGCAAGCGCATCGTCGATCTCGTGCGCGAAGACGTGCGCCCATCGCAAGTCATGACGAAAGAGGCATTCGAGAACGCGATCGTCGTTGCGTCGGCGCTGGGTGCGTCCACCAACTGTCCGCCGCACCTGATTGCAATCGCGCGGCACATGGGCGTCGAGCTGAGCCTCGACGACTGGCAACGCGTCGGCGAGCAGGTGCCGCTCATCGTCAATTGCATGCCGGCCGGCGAGTATCTGGGCGAGAGCTTCCATCGGGCGGGCGGCGTGCCTGCCGTGCTGCGCGAACTCGACCGCGCGGGGCTCGTGCATCGCGAGTGCCTGACGGTGTCGGGCCGCACGATCGGCGCGATCGCAGACGGCACGCCCGAGCCGGACCGCGACGTCATCAAGAGCACGGACGAACCGCTCAAGCATGGAGCGGGATTCATGGTGCTGTCGGGCAACTTCTTCGATAGCGCGATCATGAAGATGTCGGTGGTCGGCGATGCATTCAGGCAAACCTATTTGAGCGAGCCCGGCGCGCAGAACACGTTCGAGGCGCGCGCCATTGTGTTCGATGGTCCCGAGGACTATCACGCGCGCATCAACGATCCGTCGCTGAACATCGACCAGCATTGCATTCTCGTGATTCGCGGTGCGGGCACGGTCGGCTATCCGGGCAGCGCGGAAGTCGTCAACATGGCGCCGCCCGCGGAACTGGTGCGCAAAGGCATCACGTCACTGCCGACGATGGGCGACGGCCGGCAGAGCGGGACATCGGCGAGTCCGTCGATCCTCAACATGTCGCCCGAAGCGGCGGTGGGCGGCGGCCTTGCGCTGCTGCAAACGGGCGACCGTATTCGCGTCGATCTGAATGCGCGCAGCGTCGACGTGCTCGTCGACGAAGAAGAACTCGAGCGGCGCCGCGCAAGCGCGAGCTTCGAGATTCCGCAGGCGCAGACGCCCTGGCAGGCGTTGTATCGGCAGACTGTGGGGCAACTGTCGACGGGCGGCTGCCTCGAGCCCGCGACCCTTTATCTGAAAGTCATTGCCGAGCGCGGCAACCCGCGGCACTCGCATTGAACGGGATGCGGCTGGCTCGATGCGTTCATGCCCATGCCAGCCCTTATCGAATCAGCGGCCCATAGAAACGAACTGGAGACATTCCGCACCATGACCTCATCATCCGCATCGGCGTATCTTCCCGATGACATTCAGCGGGCGCTGCTCGTCGGCCGCGTATGGCGTAAAGCGGGGGCGCACGAAGGGCCTTCCGTCGTGCTCGTTCGCAACGGCGAAGTGCTCGATATCACAGCTAGCGTTCCGACAACGGCGGACCTGTTCGATCGCGACGACATCGTTCAATTCGCGCGTACCGTGAGCGGCGAGTCGCTAGGCTCCGTCGACAAGCTGATCGAAGCCAATCTTCTGCACGGTACGGAAGAACCCGCACTGCGGCTGCTCGCACCCAACGACGTGCAGGCGATCAAGGCATGCGGGGTCACGTTTGCGGTGAGCCTCATCGAGCGCGTCATCGAAGAGCAGTCGGGCGGCGATCCGGCAAAAGCGCAAGACGTCCGCGAAACGATCGCCGCGACGATCGGCACGGATCTGTCGAAAATCAAGCCGGGCTCTGACGCGGCGATGAAGCTCAAGGCGGAACTCGAGCGGCGCGGCGCATGGTCCCAGTACATGGAAGTGGGCATCGGGCCCGATGCCGAAGTGTTCTCGAAGTCGCAGCCGATGTCGGCCGTCGGCTTCGG
Source organism: Paraburkholderia phymatum (assembly GCF_038900715.1). GTDB lineage: Bacteria > Pseudomonadota > Gammaproteobacteria > Burkholderiales > Burkholderiaceae > Paraburkholderia > Paraburkholderia phymatum_A. The sequence continues at coordinate 46,148 of NZ_JAYMRZ010000010.1, forward strand.
CGCGGACATCGGATTGCTGCCTGCGTCGAACTGGAATAACCCCGAGCCCGAGATCGTTCTCGCAGTCAACAGCCGTGGCGAGATTGCCGGCGCGACGCTCGGCAACGACGTCAATCTGCGCGACATCGAAGGCCGGTCGGCCTTGCTGCTCGGCAAGTGCAAGGACAACAACGCGTCGTGTGCGATTGGCCCGTTCGTGCGTCTGTTCGACGAATCGTTCGATCTCGACTCGGTGCGCAAGGCCAGCGTGTCGCTGCGTGTCGAGGGCGCGGATGACGGCTTTCTTCTCGATGGCGTCAGCCATATGAGCGAGATCAGCCGCGATCCGGCCGATCTCGTCGCGCAGACATGCGGACGCCATCATCAGTATCCCGACGGCTTCATGCTGTTTCTCGGCACGATGTTCTCGCCGATCAAGGACCGCGACACGCAAGGCGGCGGCTTCACGCATCATCTCGGCGACAAGGTCACGATCTCGACGCCGCAACTCGGCGCGTTGATCAATACGGTGCAGTTGAGCACTGAGATCGCGCCTTGGACCTTCGGCGTGCGCGCGCTCTATCGCAACCTCGTCTCGCGCGGATTGCTCCAGGCGATCGCGCGTGCCGACCATCGATAACGCTGAATCAGGAAGACAAACATGAACCAGTTCGACAACTATATCGACGGCAGATGGGTGCGCGGCGCCGCCACGTCTGTCAACGTCAACCCCTCCAATCTCGACGACGTCATCGGCGAATTCGCGCAGGCAGACGATGCGCAGACGCGCGACGCGATCGCCGCCGCACGCGAGGCCTTTGCGCGCTGGTCGCTGTCGACGCCCCAGCAACGCTTCGATCTGCTCGACCAGGTCGGCAGCGTCATCCTTGCGCGCAAGGCGGAGCTGGGCCGATTGCTTGCACGCGAAGAAGGCAAGACGCTGCTCGAAGCAATTGGCGAAGTCGGACGGGCAGCGCAGATCTTCAAGTTCTTTGCGGGAGAAGCGCTGCGTATCGGCGGCGAGACGGTGCCTTCCGTGCGGCCGGGAATGACCGTCGAGATGACGCGTGAGCCGCTTGGTGTCATCGGCCTCATTACGCCCTGGAACTTCCCGATTGCCATTCCCGCATGGAAGATCGCACCCGCGCTCGCGTATGGCAACACGGTCGTCATCAAGCCTGCGGACCTCGTGCCGGCGAGCACGTGGGAGCTGGTGAAGATCATCGCCGAAGCCGGCGCGCCCGCAGGCGTCATCAATCTGGTGATGGGCCGCGGCTCGGTGGTCGGCGAAGCGATCGTCAACTCGCCGGACGTCGACGCCGTCAGCTTCACCGGTTCGGTGGCGACGGGCCGTGCGATCGGCGCAAAGTGCTTTGCGACGGGCAAGAAGTTTCAGCTGGAGATGGGCGGCAAGAATCCGATGGTCGTGGTCGATGACGCGGATCTCGATGTTGCCGTTGACGCATGCATCAACGGTGCGTTCTTTTCGACGGGACAGCGGTGTACGGCATCGAGCCGGCTCATCGTGACGGAAGGCATTCACGATCGCTTCGTCGAAGCAATGAAGGCGCGCATGAAGACGCTGAAAGTCGGCGACGCACTGGCTGACGGAACGCATATCGGGCCCGTCGTCGACGACAAGCAGCTCCAGCAGGATGAGCGCTACATCGCGATTGCACGCGAAGAGGGCGGAGATGTGTTCGGCGGCGAACGTGTCGAAGCGTCCACGCGCGGCTATTTTCTTGCTCCCGCACTGGTGACGAATACAGCGGCCGCGATGCGCATCAATCGCGAAGAGGTGTTCGGGCCTGTCGCGTCCGTCATCAAGGTCAAGGACTATCACGAGGCGCTCGCGGTGGCGAACGACACGGAGTTCGGCTTGTCGGCGGGCATCTGCACGACTTCGCTGAGCCTTGCGACCCACTTCCGTCGACACGTCCAGGCGGGCATGGTCATGGTGAACACGGCAACGGCTGGCGTCGACTATCACGTGCCTTTTGGCGGCCGCAAAGGGTCGAGCTATGGTCCTCGCGAGCAGGGCAGCTATGCGCGCGAGTTCTATACGATCGTCAAGACTTCGTACATCAATCCGGGCGCGGTCTGACGCCAGGGGCGAGAGACGAAGGTCAGTAGCAGGTCGAGGGGAGCGCTACCGGATGCGCTCCCCTTCTTTTTTGCAACCGGGAAGCAGTCCTGTCGACGCAATTCGAAGGTGGGCGAGACGAATCAATCGTGGCTCCTTGATACTATTGTTTGGGTATCGCAGCGCAAGTACACGGTTGCTCGCAAGAGAGCCGCTACACACCATTCTGAAGAAGTCAGGCCCTTACGATTATTCGCACAATACGAGGTGTCGAATGGATGGTCGACAGGAACGTTCTCCGCGGTCCATGACGTCGCGACTCACATGGTGGATCGCGACCGTCATCGTGGCGCTAAGCGTGATCGCGGGTGGCGCATCTTTTTCCGCCGCCTATCACGAGGCGAACAGACTGCAGGACGGTCATCTTCGGGAAATCGGCGCACTGATTAACGCGGGGAAACTTGTTCTCGCAGCGCCCACAGTCGCGTGGCAAGGCAGTCAGGATTCGGACGTGAGGCTCGTCATCTTGCGCCTGGGTCAATCGTCAGCCCGCAAAGATGCGCCGATTGCCATTCCGCAGACGCTTCCAGACGGGCTGCACAATCTCGACGAAGAGGGCAAGAGCTGGCGCGTCAGTGTGCGTACATTGCATTCCGGCGAGCGAATTGCGGTCGCAGAACTTTCGATGGTACGCGACGAAATCGCGAGAGACGGCGCGATGAGAACGCTGTTTCCGATGCTCGCCCTGACGCCCATATTGGTCGCGCTCATCGTCCTTCTTGTACGTACGACGTTGCTGCCTGTGCGTCGCCTTGCGAAAGTCGTAGACCAGCAGGACGATGCGACGCTCGATGCGCTGTCCGAGCAGGACATCCCGAAGGAACTGCTCCCGTTCGTCACGTCGATAAACCGGCTGATCGGCCGGCTCAAGGATGCAATGTCCCAGCAGCGCCGGTTTATCGCAGATGCCGCTCACGAACTGCGCTCGCCGCTCGCCGCACTCTCCTTGCAAGCAGAGCATCTCGGCGCCGCCGACAACCCGCTCGTGGCGCGCGAGCGACTCGTGTCGTTTCAGGCAGCGATACGGCGCACGGCGCGGCTGGTCGAACAACTGCTGACGCTGGCCCGTTCGCAGCATGGCTCGTCGATGAAGCCGGCCGCCGTTTGTCTTCGGCAACTGGCGAATGAAGCGGTAGTCAATGCCGTCGATATGGCACAAAGCAAGCAGGTCGATCTTGGGCTCGACAAGGTCGATGACGTCGAGGTGATCGCCGATACGGCCGCGCTCTCCGTCGTCTTGCGCAATCTCGTCGATAACGCGGTTCGGTATACGCCGGAGGGCGGCAAGGTCGATGTGTCGGTCACACAGAACGGCGAGCATCTGCTGGTGGAAGTGAAGGATTCCGGGCCCGGCATCCCGGAAGACCAGCTATCGCGAGTGCTGGAGCCGTTTTATCGCATCCCTGGAACGACCGCTGCAGGCAGTGGCCTCGGCCTCTCGATCGTGTCGGAAATCGCGCGCCGTAGCGGTGGCGGACTTGTGCTCGAAAACATGGAAAGCGGGCTCCGTGTCTGCTACCGACATCCGCTCTCTACCCGGAAAAGCACGACACCCTGAGCGGCCGTTAAGCACCCATCGCTGGAAGCGGTCGAACGATCCGCCCTTCATTGGATCACGCCGATACCGGGTGGTAACATTTGTTGTCATCTTATCGCCCGGTACACCGTATGCCCGACAACTTCGATCAGCTCGCCGCCCTGATTCGCGGACGCTTTCAGGAGCTCAGTCCGCAGTTCCAGATGGGGGCGGCGTTTCTGCTCGATCATCCCGATGAGGTCGCCGTTTCGTCGATGCGCAAGGTCGCCGAGCGCGCACAGGTGCAACCCGCGTCGCTTGTGCGCCTGTCGCAGCAACTGGGTTTTCCGGGCTGGAACGAGTTGCGCGACCTGTTCGTCGCGCGGGTGCGCACGCGTCCCGAGCCGCTGACCACGCGCGCCCGCTCGCTCGTCAAGGGCCATGCGAAAGACGCGCTCGCACACGATCTGCTCGTCGCGCATCAGCACAATCTCGACGTGACGGCGGCGCACAATGCACGCGTCACCGTCGAAGCCGCGAAGCTGCTGCGGCGCGCATCGCACGTGCATGTCGCGGGCTTCCGTTCGTGTTATCCCGTCGCGTTCGGCCTTGTCTACGGATACCGTCTCTTTCGCTCGTCGGTGTCGCTGCTGACGGGCGAAGCGGGCACGCTCGAAATGCAGCTGCGCGGCATCGAGCGCGATAGCGCAACCGTCGTCGTGAGCTTCGCGCCGTATTCCGTCGAAGCCGCGCGCGTCGCCGAGGCTGCCCTCGAAAAGGGCAGCAAGCTGATCGCCATCACCGACAGCGCCGTGTCGCCCATCGCGCTGAACGCAGACAAGGTGCTGATTTTTTCACACGAAAGCCCGTCGTTTTTTCCATCACTCGTGGCGGCGACGGCGATCGCCGAATCGCTGGTCGCGCATCTGCTCGCGCTCGAAGGCACGGACGCCGTCCAGCAGCTCGAACTCGCCGAACAGTCGCTGCACGCGAAGGGCGCCTACGTTCCCTGATATACGCTGACCGACGGGCCACGGCGTGCTCCGTGGCGAAGCGCGTGCGAGCGGCCGCGCACGGCGGCTTGTTCTTTCATTGACAACATATGTTGCCGTGACGTATAAATGCGCATCGCGTGTTGATTGATGTTCGAGGCACGCACGGCGGCTTGAGCGCCGCTGTTCTCCCTACCTCCAAGGAAAGCGCATGACTACCGTATTCCACCGCATGCCGAAGCAGACGTTGCCCGTCGCCGTGAAAGGCGAGGGCATCGAGATCATCGATTCGACGGGCAAGCGTTATATCGACGCATCGGGCGGCGCGGCCGTTTCGTGCCTCGGCCACAGCAACCAGCGCGTGATCGACGCGATCAAGCGCCAGGCGCAGGAACTGCCGTACGCGCACACGTCGTTCTTCACGACGCAGCCCGCCGAGGAACTCGCGAGCTATCTCGTCGAGCGCGCGCCGCAAGGGCTCGGACACGTGTATTTCGTGTCGGGCGGCTCGGAGGCGATCGAGGCCGCGCTGAAGCTCGCGCGCCAGTACTTCGTCGAAACGGGCGAGCCGCAGCGCCGCCATATCATCGCGCGGCGTCAGAGCTATCACGGCAACACGCTGGGTGCGCTCGCGATCGGCGGCAATGCGTGGCGCCGCGAGCCGTTCCTGCCGCTTCTGATCGACGCGCATCACGTGAGCCCGTGCTACGCGTATCGCGAGCAGCGCACTGACGAAACGGAGGAGCAGTTCGCGCAACGTCTTGCCGACGAACTCGAACAGAAGATTCTCGAACTCGGCTCGCAGACGGTCGCGGCGTTCGTCGCCGAAACGGTGGTCGGCGCGACGGCGGGCGCCGTGCCGCCCGTGCGCGAGTACTTCCGCAAGATTCGCGCGGTGTGCGACCGCTACGGCGTGCTGCTGATTCTCGATGAAATCATGTCGGGCATGGGCCGCACGGGTCATTTGTTCGCGTGCGAAGAAGACGGCGTGTCGCCCGATCTGCTGACCATCGCAAAGGGGCTCGGCGCGGGTTATCAGCCGATCGGCGCGACGCTCGTGAGCGACAGGATCTACGACGCGATCACGGAGGGCTCAGGATTTTTCCAGCACGGCCACACGTATATCGGCCACGCGACGGCCTGCGCCGCCGCGCTCGAAGTGCAGCGCGTGATCGCCGACGAGCATCTGCTCGACAACGTGAAAGCGCGCGGCGAACAGCTGCGTTCGCTGCTGCGCGAGCAGTATGCGCAGCATCCGTATGTCGGCGATATTCGCGGGCGGGGTCTCTTCGTCGGCGTCGAGATGGTGAAAGACCGCGCGACGAAAACGCCGTTCGATGCGAAACTGAAGCTGCACGCGGCGATCAAACGCGAGGCGTTCCAGCGCGGTCTGATGGTGTATCCGATGGGCGGCACCGTCGATGGCAAGATCGGCGATCATGTGCTGCTCGCGCCGCCGTTCATCTGCACGCCGGGCGATATCGAGCAGATCGTCGGCCGCCTGAAGGATGCGATCGAAGGCGCGCTTGCCGCGACGGGCGCCGCCTGATTCAAACCGAACCCACTCTCGAAGAGCTTGCGATGACCAACCGTCTGCCATCATTCGACGCCAACCATGCGTCGCCCGAACAGAAAGCCGTGCTCGACGAAATCCTGTCGGGGCCGCGCGGCAATCTGAACGGTCCGTTCCTCGGCTGGATTCATAGCCCCGAACTCGCACAGCACGCGCAGCGTCTCGGTGCGTTCTGCCGCTACAAGACGGGTCTGTCGCTGCGTCTGTCGGAGCTGGCGATTCTCGTCACGGCGTCGCGCTGGCAGGCGCAGGCCGAGTGGTTCATCCACTATCCGATCGCCATCGACGCAGGCGTGCGCGCCGAAGATGCCGAAGCGATCCGGCAAGGCCGCGTGCCGTCATTCGCCGATGCCGACGACGCGCTCATCTATGCTTTCACGACCGAACTGTATGACACGAAGCGCGTGTCGGACGCGACGTATGCGAAGGCCGTCGAGCGCTTCGGTCATGACGTGACGATCAATCTCGTCGGGCTGCTCGGCTATTACGCGCTGGTCGCGATGACGCTCAACGTGTTCGGCATGCGCGCGCAGGGGCAGGACACGCTGCCGTTCCCCGAATAAGCGCGACGCCTCGATAGCAACAGGCAACGAACCGTATCGAACCGTATCGAACGCAAAAGGCCCCGGCTGACGTTTCAGGTCAGCCGGGGCCTTCGTCCATCTGGCGGCGCATGAAGCATCGCGCGCCGCCGCGTCACGTCGTTGCGCTCAGTTGCCGCTTAGTTGCCGCGAAACGTCGAGAAGATGCGCTGCTCGACGCTCGGACGCGAACCCGATTGCGACGAGCCAGCCGTCGCGCCACCGACTTCCGACGACTGCGACGACGCACCGAATTGCGGCGTCGCCTTCGGATACGACACGTCGTTCTGATCGAGCGTGCCGTTTTGCTGCGCGGCGACCAGCTCGGCTTGAACCTGTGCGCGCGTCACAGGGGCATTGGCTTGCTGCGCGAACGACACGGCGGGAACGATCAGTGCCGATGCGACGACGACTGCGGAAAGAAGCGATTTCATGATGACCTCCGAGAACATTGTTGATGAGTTCGGTTGGAATGCTGTGTTCCGAACCGTTGAAGCCAGTGTATTTCCGCGGAGGCGATGAAAAAAGCGCCTGTTTCGATAAATATTCTTGCTGCCACTGAGATAATCCGCGCGCCGTGCGCTTTCGAGGCGCCGCAGGCGCTTCACGGCAACGCCACGGATATCCGCCTATGATGAAGCTTCGGTCCACGCCTAAAGCCCACGCTGTCGGCGCGGCGCGCGTGACCGGTGCCTGAGGCCGCGGGATTCCGGCGAGACCGTCGCGGCAGGCATCGTGGCTGGAGACGCGCTGCACGAAGCGGGCATGAGATGGGAGAGTCTGATGAAGCGCAAGGCATCGGCAGTCTGGCAGGGCGGTCTGCAGGACGGCAAGGGTTCGATCTCAACCGATAGCGGCGTCCTCAAGGACACGCAGTATTCGTTCTCGACGCGCTTCGAAAACGGCATCGGCACGAATCCCGAGGAGCTGATCGCGGCGGCACATGCGGGATGCTTTTCGATGGCGTTGTCGGCGGAACTCGGCAAGGCGAATATCAAACCCGAGCGCATCGCCACCACGGCGACGGTCACGCTCGACAAGGACGGCGGCGGGTTTGCCGTGACGGCCTCGCATCTCGACGTCGTCGTGAAGATTCCGGGCGGCGACAAGGCAGCGTTCGACAAGGCGGCTGCGGATGCGAAGGCAGGTTGCCCGATCTCGAAGGTATTGAACGCGACGATCACGATGGACGCGAAGCTCGAAACCTGAGCTTTCGCGGCGCACGGAGCGCGGCGCTCTTTCGCGTGAAAGCCGCTGCGCTTCACCTGCTTGCGCGCTTCGCGCGTGCGCGCCAGTCCTGCATGCGCGAAGCGGCGCATCTGCGATTTTTCTTCGGCTCTTGACGGAGCGGCCATGACATCACAGGCAGAGAAGGCGCGCGCATTTCGCGCGCTGCACGAGGCGAGCGATCCGTTCGTCATTCCCAATCCGTGGGATATCGGTTCTGCGCGCCTGCTCGAAGCGCTCGGCTTCAAGGCGCTCGCGACGACGAGCGCAGGCTACGCGTTTTCGCGCGGCGTGCCGGATAACGCAGTGGGCCGCGAGCAGATGATCCGGCATCTCGCCGATCTTGCGCCGCAGACGAATCTTCCCGTCAGCGCGGACCTCGAAAACGGCTACGGCGATACGCCGGAAGATGCCGCCGAGACGATCCGCCAGGCGGCAGCGGCGGGCGTCGTGGGCGGCTCGATCGAAGATGCGACGGGCCGCGCCGGCGATCCCATCTACGCACACGACGTCGCCGTCGAACGTGTGCGCGCTGCCGTCGAGGCGGCGCGCTCGCTGTCGTTTCCGTTCACGCTGACCGCGCGCGCGGAAAACTACCTCGTGGGCCGCGCCGATCTCGCCGATACGATTCGCCGCCTGCAAGCGTTCCAGGAAGCGGGCGCCGATGTGCTCTACGCGCCGGGCCTCAAAACGCGCGAGGACATCGCCGCCGTGGTCAGTTCCGTCGACCGGCCCGTCAACGTGCTGATGGGCATGGCGGGCATGCCGTTTACCGTCGAAGAGCTCGCGCAGATGGGCGTCAAGCGGATCAGCGTGGGCGGGGCGCTCGCACGCGCGGCGCTGGGCGCGATGCTGCGCGCGGCGAAGGAAATGCTCGAGCGCGGCACCTTCACGTACACCAGCGAAGCGGCGACGATGAAGGAGATCACGGATCTGTTCGCTTCCGTGCGGCAACCCGATCGAGCCGAATGACGGGACGGAAGCCACGCCACCCGCGTGGTTTTGCCTTGAATTCTTGAATGTCCAGTCATAAACTGGCCTGCATGAGCGATAACACTGCATCCCGGCGCACGTCTGGCGCAGCCAGAGACGGTAGGCCCGAGGCCGCCAGCGCACGCGGCCGTCCGCGCGAATTCGACACCGACACGGTGCTTGCCGAGGCGAGCAAGGTGTTCTGGCGCCAAGGTTTTCACGCGACGTCCGTCGACGATCTCTGCAATGCGACGGGCGTGCTGCGCGGCAGCCTGTACGGCGTGTTCGGCGACAAGCACGGCATCATGATGGCGGCGCTCGACCATTACGCGGACAAGGCCATTGCCGGTCTCGTCGAGCGGCTGAACGCGAACGTGCCGCCCGAAGTGGCCGTGCGCAACGCGCTGCTGCATCACGCGCGCATCTCGTCGTCGCTCACGGGCTGCTTCATCACGAACAGCACGCTCGAATTGCAGCCCGAAGACGAGGCGCTGCACGCGAAGATCCGCGCGATCCAGCGGCGTGTCGTCACGCTGCTTGCGGCGGCCGTCATTCGCGGGCAGGCGGCGGGCGTGTTCAATGACGACCTCGACGAAAAGGCGGTCGCCGATTTTCTCCTGTGCATGACGCAAGGCCTGCGCGTGCTGGGAAAATGCAAGCGGAAGGAAGACGAGCTGAAAGCTATCGTCGACATCGCGATGCGCGCGCTGGCCTGAAATTTTTTTGCCGAATTTTTGAACGATCAGTCATGAATCAGACATGCATGAAGAGATCCGGTGTGAGCCAACACGCCGGACAAGCCGCATCGCATGCCGATGCGCAAGTTCATCAGCGCTTCGAACGGCAGGGGCTCGCGCTGTCCGTGCTGTTCGTCGGCGCGTTTCTCGCACCGCTTGACTATTTCATCGTCAATCTCGCGCTGCCCGCGATCCACACGGGCCTGAACGCAACCGACGCGCAGTTGCAGCTGATCGTCTCCGCGTATGCATCGGCGTATGCGGTGCTGTTGATCACGGGCGGCCGTCTCGGCGATCTGTTCGGCAGGCGGCGCATGTTCATGACGGGCATGGCGGGCTTCGTCGTCGCGTCGGCGCTGTGCGGCTTTGCGCCCAACGGGCATGTGCTCGTGATCGCGCGCATCGTGCAGGGCATGGCCGCGTCGGTGATGGCGCCGCAGGTGCTGGCCACCGTGCGCGCCGTCGTGCCGCTGCATCAGCAGACGCGTGTGATGGGCTTCTACGGTTTCGTGTTCGGGCTTGCGTCGATCGTCGGGCAACTGGGCGGCGGCGCGCTGATTACGTATCGGCCGTTCGGTCTCGACTGGCGCGCGATCTTTCTGATCAACATTCCCGTCGGCGTGCTGGCGTTCGTCGGCGCGTGGAAGTTCGTGCCGGAGAATCAGCCCGAGACGCGCGACAGCGTCGATCTGAAGGGCGTGGCGTTGCTGTCGCTGGTGCTGATCCTGCTGATCTATCCGATGACGCACGGACGCGAAGCCGGCTGGCCGTGGTGGACCTTCGCGATGTTCGCGCTCGCCGTGCCCGCGCTTGCCGCGTTCGTCGCGATCGAGCGGCAGGTCGAGCGCAAGGGCGGCAGCCCGCTCGTCGATCTGCGACTGTTCCGCAATCCCGCGTTCTCGACGGGGCTCGTGATCGCGTTCCTGTTCTATTGCAACAGCGCGTTCTTTCTCACGTATGGCATCTATCTGCAGACGGGCTTGCACTGGACGCCGCTGCAATCCGGCATCGCGATCATGCCGTTCGCGCTCGGCTTCGTCGCCGGGCCGCTGACGTCGCCCGCCGTCGTGAAGCGCATCGGCGCGCATGTGCTGACGCTCGGCTTTGCGATGATGGCCGTCGGCTTTTCGTTGACCGGCTGGGCCGCGACGCACGCGGCGCTCGGCACGCTGTTCTATGGCGGACTGGTGTTCGCGGGTGTCGGCCAGGGGCTCGTGCTGCCGTCGATCATGCGCATCGTGCTCGGCGAAGTCGCGCCGGCGAAGGCGGGACTCGCATCGGGCGTCATCACGTCGACGCTCCAGATCGGCTCCGCGTTCGGCACGGCTGCGATCAGTGGCGCGTTCTTCGGCGCGCTGTCCGCGCAGGCTTCGGCGGCGGGTTACGCGTATGCGTTCCAGCGCAGCCTCGCGATCAACGCGGTGCTGATGGCGGTCTGCATCGTCCTGAGCGTAACGCTGGTCCGGCATCAGCAAGTCGCGCATCGGCGCGCGATGAAGGTCGCTTAAAGACTGCTGCAAGGCGATTTAGACACCGCCTAAAAGCCCGCTTAGGGAAAATCCCGAGTCTCCGGATAATTCCGCATTTTTGTATTGGCGACGAACAAAAACGCGTTGATATATCAATTGATATCGTTTTCGGCGCGTACAGTCATACCATTTCAATTGATTACATGGCGCATTGCAACCGGTCTTCCCGTTCAACAGTGATGCGATTATTTACTGGTGGCGTCGATTTTATCCGGCACCGATCCTTTTAATCCGCGTTAACGTGGAGAAAACACCGACGATGTCATGATTATGACAGGTAGTGGTCGGGCGTATTTACGTTTGCCCGGCACGATCGGTCTAAACTGCCTGCCGCAACGTGCTGCGCGACAGCATCAGGCCTTCTGCCACAGCGGATTCCGACACTAAACAACAATGAACGAACGTTCGAGATATAAGTTGCATTATCGCGAATTGGCTGAAAACGCTTCCATGAAAAAATACTTGATCCAGAAATATTCAATTGTTAATCTTCGTCCACTCTTTTAATTCGTTGGACCGCGGTGCGTTTATGGCAGTGAATTTTCAGCCAGCCTAATGCTTAAATCGGGGACATCCATGCTGACTGCTACTTACACTTACGACGCATTTGATACGACGCAAACAGCACGATTCAACGTCGGCGACGTGGTGACGCTCAAGACGGGCGGCTCGCGCATGACGGTGACGTATATCGGACCGGTCGCAGGGGAAGCGGGGGAACGGCTCGTCTGCCAATGGTTCGACGAGCAGGGCGAACTGCGTCAGGAAACGTTCGCGCAGGATAACGTGCGGCGCCAGCCGCGCTCGATTCCCGCGGGATCGGTGCATCAGCACAAGTTCGTCAGCGTCGCGATGCGTTGAAAACGAAGGCGCGCTCGAGCGGCGCGCCTTTGCATTCAGTCTCTACCCTATGTGCCGGGACTTCGCGCCCGGCACATTGCGTTAACGCCTTTTCGTCAACGCTCCTTCATCAACGTCCTTTCATCAACGCCGCGCTTGCGTTGCCATTCTCACGGCGAGGCCCGCGAGCACCGTGCCCATCAGCCAGCGTTGAATGACGAGCCATGTCGGCTTGCGCGCGAGAAACCCGGCAATCGATCCCGCGGTGATCGCGACGGTCGAATTCACCGAAATGCTCAACACGATCTGAATAGCGCCGAATATCAGCGACTGTCCGAGCACACTGCCTTGCTGCGGATCGATGAACTGCGGCAGCAGCGACAGATACAGCACCGCGATCTTCGGGTTCAGCAGATTCGTGACGAAGCCCATCGTGAAGAGCTTGCGCGGGCTGTCGGCGGGCAGCTCGCGCACCTGGAACGGCGAGCGGCCGCCCGGCTTCACGGTTTGCCACGCGAGATACAGCAGATACAGCGCGCCGCCGAAACGCAGCGCGTCATACGCGAACGGCACGGCGAGCAGCAGCGCCGTGATGCCGAATGCCGCGCAGAACATATAGAACACGAAGCCGAACGCAACGCCGCCGAGCGAAATCAGACCGGCCGTGCGGCCCTGGCTGATCGAGCGCGAGACCAGATAGATCATGTTGGGCCCCGGCGTGAGCGCCATGCCGAGCGCGACGAGGGCGAATGCGAGCAGATGCGTGGTTTGAGGCATTGCGTGGGCTCCTGTGTATGGAAAGAGCAGGAAAGAACGATCGATGGATCGTGGCAAGAGGCCCAGGCGCGCGGCGGAACGCGAGCGTGCTCGCGGTTCGCGTTCCCCGGTGGTGGCCCACCTCGATCGAGCGCCAGTTGCGCGAACGGTTCATTGTTGCGCGCGAGGCGTGCGCAGGCCAGAGACAGAATCGGCGCTGCCCGTCGATACACTTCAGCGCGGCAGTTGCAGCCGCGTGTATGTGATGCGCTCGCGTAGACGCATCGAGTGGCACGCGAGCGCAAATCGTGAACCGCGCTTGACCGTAGCGCAGTCAACCGTGCTCAACTGCGCAGCGGTCGGAAGAAACGCCGGATTTCCTCGGCGAGCAGCGCGGGCTGTTCCATCGCGGCGAAGTGTCCGCCGCGCGGCATGTCGGCGAATTGCGTGACGTTGAACACGCGCTCGATCCACGAACGCGGCGGCTGGCTGATCTCTTTCGGAAAGCGCGCAAAGCCGAGCGGCGGCGTCGCGCGCTGGCCGGGCTCGAAGCGCAAGGGCCGCGCGCGCGTTTCCGCATAGAGCCTCACCGACGAGCCGATGGTCTGCGTATGCCAGTACAGCGAGAGGTCAGTCAGCAACTGGTCCTTCGAAAACGCGCGCTCGACGTCGCCATCGCAATCGCTCCACGCGCGGAATTTCTCGACGATCCATGCCGCCAGCCCCACCGGCGAGTCGTTCAATGCGAACGCGAGCGTCTGCGGTTTCGTGCCGTGCATGTGCGCATAGGCGCCTTCGGCGTCGGCCCATGCGGCTTTGGACGCGAGAAAGTCCTGTTCTTCCTGCGTGATGGGCGGATCGCTCGCGCTCAGGCCCGGTGCGTACGAACTCGGCAGGAAATTGAGGTGAATGCCGTCGACGTGTCGCGCGTGGTTCGCGGCCAACGCCATGGATACGGCCGCGCCCAGATCGCCGCCTTGTGCGCCGAAGCGCGCGTAGCCGAGGCCGCGCATCAGCTCGGCCCACAGGTCCGCGATCGCGAACACCGACATGCCGGGCTTCGACGGTCGCTCGGAAAAACCGTAGCCGGGCATCGACGGCACGACGACGTCGAATGCATCGGCTGGGTCCGCGCCCACCGATGCCGGATCGCACAAATGCGGCAGCAGCTCGATGAACTCGACGAACGAACCGGGCCATCCATGCGTGACGACGAGCGGATAGGGCTTCGGACCGATGCCGCGCCGATGCAGAAAATGCACGCCCAGGCCGCCGACGCGCGCAATGAACTGCGGCTCACGGTTGAGCCGCTCTTGCGTCGCGCGCCAGTCATAAGTGTTTGCCCAGTAGTCGACGAGCTCGCGCAGATAGCGCGGATCGGTGCCGAGCGCCCACGGCGGCGTGTCGAACGGATCGGGCCAGCGCGTTTGCGTGAGGCGCGCCTTGAGCGCGGCAAGCTCGGCATCGGGAATCGCAATCTGGAACGGCGTGATCTGCATCGGCATGACTCCGGCATCACTCGCTTTCGTGCGAGGGGTTCACGGATCGGGGGCGCGTCACTTCGTCGAACGGTCGCGCGACTCGCGCATCTGCACGCGCTCGCCGAGCATCTTCGTGAAGGTCCGCATGCTGATGACGCGCCGCGATCGCACGACTTCGCCTTCGAGATTGACGGGCGGATTCGGCTGAAATGCCCAGTACAGCGCGAGCAGCCAGCCAAACACGGTCCAGCCCATGCACGCATTGAAGAGCGCAAGGGTCAGCACGTCATGGCGCTTGCGGCGATCGGCGACGATGGACGGCAGGAAGTACAGACCCAGCGCGACCACGGACGCGACGCCTTGAACCACGATGTTGTAGCTCATCGAGGGCCTCCCAGGCGCGTCGTAGTTATGCATGCATTGTCGCGCGAATGCGCGACGGGCGCACGCGGCGTGGAAAGCGCCCTGCAAGCCCGCGCCAGACAGCAATCGGGCGCCGCGCCGCAGCGTCGTCGCGGATCGGATGAATTCGGCAATGCGCTCGCCAGGGGCTTATCATGTGCGTTTTCGACTGACCCGGATTGCCATCATGATCTCCGACGAAACCCAACAGGCTCACAAGCTGAATCACGACGCACTGCGCGAATTCGTCGATCGCAAATGGAACGATGAGATCGTGCCGGCGCTGACGGACTACATCGCCGTGCCGGCGAAGAGCCCGGCGTTCGATCCCGACTGGCAGCAGCACGGCTACATCGAGCGCGTGATCACGGAGGCCGCGAAGTGGGCCGAGCAGCAGCCCGTGCGCGGACTGAAGCTCGAAATCGTCCGCTTGCCGGGCCGCACGCCCGTGATCTTTTTCGAATCGCCGGCGACGCGTTCGGGCAGCACGGATACGATCGTGCTATACGGCCATCTCGACAAGCAGCCTGAATTCGACGGCTGGCGCAAGGACCTCGGTCCGTGGACGCCGAAGCTCGAAGACGACAAGCTCTACGGCCGCGGCGGCGCCGACGACGGTTACGCGATCTACGCGAGCCTCACGGCGCTGGCGGCGCTCGACGCGCAAGGCATCGAGCGGCCGCGCTGCGTCGGCCTGATCGAAACGTGCGAAGAGTCGGGCAGCTACGACTTGCTGCCGTATGTCGACGCATTGCGCGAACGGCTCGGCAAGGTCGGACTCGTCGTGTGCCTGGATTCGGGCGCGGGCAACTACGATCAACTGTGGCTGACCACGTCGCTGCGCGGCCTCGTCTCCGGCGACCTCGAAGTGCAGGTGCTCGACGAAGGCATTCACTCGGGCAGCTACGGCGGCATTGCACCGTCGAGCTTTCGCATCATGCGTCAAATGTTCGAGCGGCTCGAAGACGCAGCGGACGGCACGTTGCTGCCGAAGGGCTTCCATTGCCCGATTCCGCTCGACCGTCTGAGCGAAGTCGAAGCGACCGCGAAGATTCTCGGCGACGACGTGTGGAAGAAGCTGCCGTGGTCGTGCGGCCAGGACGGCGGCCCTGTGCTGCCGACGACGGCCGATCCGAAAGAGGCGCTGCTCAATTCGACGTGGCGTCCGTCGCTGTCGGTGACGGGCGCGGCGGGCCTGCCTTCGCTCGCCGATGCGGGCAACGTGCTGCGTCCGCGCACGGCGTTCAAGCTGTCGCTGCGCCTGCCGCCGCTCGTCGAAGCGGACAAGGCCGTGCAGCAGTTGAAGTCGCTGCTGGAGTTCGATCCGCCGTACAACGCAAAGGTCACGTTCAAGCCGGACGCGGGCGCCGCGACGGGCTGGAACGCGCCGGAGCTCGCGCCGTGGCTGGCCACCGCGCTGAACGACGCATCGCGTCAGCATTACGGCGCGGACGTCGCGTTCATCGGGCAGGGCGGCACGATCCCGTTGATGAACGTGCTGAAGGCGGGTTTCCCGACTTCGCAGTTCATGGTGTGCGGCGTGCTCGGACCGAAGTCGAACGCGCACGGTCCGAACGAGTTCCTGCATGTGCCGTATGGCAAGAAGCTGACGGCGGCCGTGGCGGAAGTGATCGCGGCGGCGCCTTGACGTTGGCCTCGTAGTCGTCGTTCACGTTGTCCTTGAAGTTGTTCTCCCAACGTTCGCTTCGCGGACGTTCTCGCGCGGGAGGGGCCGGCCGGTCTCTCCCGCTGTCCATCCGCCTCCTTTGAACGAGCCCATCATCGAATGAACGACACGCGCACTGCCCAGACGTCTGCTCCCCGCATTCCGGCCGATCAACTGCACGCCTATGTGCGCGCGATCTGGGAGCAGGCGGGCAGTGCGCCGCGCGAAGCCCAGCTCGTCGCCGATCATCTCGTCGCGGCCAATCTGACGGGACACGATTCGCATGGCGTCGGCATGATCCCGCGTTATGTCGATTCGTTGCGCGATGGCGAACTGAAGCTCAATGGTCATGCGAGCGTCGTCAAGGACGTCGGCGCCGTGCTGACGATCGACGGCGGCAAGGCATTCGGCCAGGTCGTCGCGCATGAAGCGATGGAACTGGGCATCGAGCGCGCGAAGAAGCTCGGCGTGTGCGCCGTCGCGCTGCGCAACGCGCATCACATCGGCCGCATCGGGCATTGGGCCGAGCAATGCGCGAAGGCGGGCTTTGTGTCGTTTCACTTCGTCAACGTGGCGGGCGATCCGCTCGTCGCGCCGTTCGGCGGCGCGGACCGCCGCATCGGCACCAATCCGTTTTGCGCGGCGTTTCCGCGCGCGGGCAAGGCGCCGCTCGTGCTCGACTTCGCCACCAGCGCCGTCGCTTATGGCAAGACGCGCGTGGCGTACAACCAGGGCAAGGAGGTGCCGCCCGGTTCGCTGATCGATCACGAAGGCAAGCCGACCGTCGATCCCGCCGTGATGATGCAGGCGCCGTTCGGCGCGCTGATGCCCGTCGGCGGGCAGGCGGGCGGCCACAAGGGCTTCGGGCTCGCGGCGATGTGCGAGATCTTCGGCGGCGCGTTGTCGGGCGGCTATACGACGCACGACGACACGCTGCAACAGACGAACGCGATCATCAACTGCATGCTGTCGGTGATCGTCGATCCCAACGCATTCGATGCGCCGAACGCCGAAGCCGAGGCCGATGCGTTCGTCGAGTGGGTGAAGTCGTCGCCGCTTGCAGCCGGCGCCGAGCGAATCTACGCGCCGGGCGAACCGGAGCGCGCGACGCGTGCCGAGCGCGAGGCCAACGGCATTCCCGTCGATCCCGAGACGTGGCGGCAGATCGGCGATGCGGCGCGGGCGGCCGGTTTGTCCCAGGAGCAGGCCGATGGCTGGTCGGTGCGTCTGCGGTAACGACCAACGCTTCGCGTGACGGCGGCATACGGTCGACACGAGAAATGGCGCGCATGACGTTGCATCGGCATCGGCATGCGCGCGCCACGCGACTGATCCGCAGGCAATGCGCGCTCGCTCGCCGCGCCGCGTGAAAACGCCATTCATCGCGCATTAGAAATTCGCAATGCCACTTTCTGGCCCACATTGCGTCGATTTAACAAATGCGCGCAATGCCGCGCAATCTCCGACGGCCTCATCCGCGGCAAAAACGCCCGAAATTTAAAGCAAATATTCTAATGGCGACTTTGCGCCCTTTTAAAGGACGCGAAAGCGCGCGTCTCTGGAGCTTTGCTTCGAATCGCAATCGTTTGCGCAAGCGGCGCTAGCCGAGAAGCCCGTCCGGCGGGCATCGCAATCCTTATGACGAACTGCTCCCTTCTGTTCGTTAGGCCTCCCCCAACGTATTCCGGTCTGTTTTAGGCTCGCATTGCTTCACTTGGTGTTTAACCTTAAAGGACCGTTCAAAATGAATCTGCAAAGCCATCACGCCTGCCGTCCATTCGTCGAAGCGGGCAATCTGTCGCAAATCTCCGCTTATTACGAAGAAGAGCGCAATGTCATGTGGATGATATTGCGGGCGCAGCCGCGTCCGTGCTTCAACCTCGAACTCGTGCACGACATTCTCGAACTGGCGCAGGCCGCGCGCGATTCGCGCCTGCCGATCGATTTCTGGGTCACGGGCTCGGCCATTCCGTCGATGTTCAACGTCGGCGGCGACCTCAATTTTTTCGCCGATGCGATCCGCTCGGGCCACCGGCAGGAACTGATGGCGTACGCGCGCGCGTGCGTCGATTGCGTGCATGCGGCGGCGCGCGGTTTCGACACGGGAGCGATTTCGATCGCGATGATCGAGGGCTCGGCGCTGGGCGGCGGCTTCGAAGCCGCGCTCGCGCATCACTTCGTGCTCGCGCAGAACGACGCGCGCATGGGCTTTCCCGAGATCGCGTTCAATCTGTTCCCCGGCATGGGCGGCTATTCGCTCGTCGCGCGCAAGGCGGGCATGCGCCTCGCGGAGGAACTGATCGGCGGCGGCGAATCGCACACGGCCGAATGGCACGCGAGCCGCGGTCTCGTGGATCAGCTCTTCGAGCCGGGCGAGGCGTACGTGGCGACGCGCACCTTCATCGATACGCTGCGCCCGAAGCTCAACGGCATCCGCGCGATGGTGCGGGCGCGTCAGCGCGTATTGCAGCTTTCGCGCGCCGAGCTGATGGAAATCACGGAGGATTGGGTGCAGGCCGCGTTCACGATCGAGGAGAAAGACCTCGCGTTCATGGAGCGGCTCGTGATGCTGCAGAACCGCCGCACGGGGAACCTGCGCCAGGCGGCTGTGAACGCCGCGTGAACGCGATGAGTCGCGCGATCGGCGTGGACGCAATCGGCACAAACGCAATCAACGCAGCAACCATCAGCACAGCAATCGTCAACGCAGCAAACAGGCAGTACACAGCATGCATTCAGCGGTAGCCAGCCGCGCGAGCGGCCGACAGGCAGGTGATCCGTCGGGTCGAGCAGACTTTTCGGGGGTTCAGGCGATCAACCGGATCTTCTGCCTGTCATTCAGCCAGCGCTCGAAATCGGCTGCGGGCATCGGCTTGCCATACAGATAGCCCTGCACGTATTCGACGCCCAGTCCCTTCATGAACAGTTCTTCCGACTCCGTCTCGATTCCTTCGGCGACCACTTTCAGTTGCAGCGCCTGCGCGACAGCCACCATCGAGCGCACGAGCGCCTGAGACTTCTTGTCCGCGTTGATCGAACTCACGAAACTGCGATCGAGCTTGATCACATCGAGCGGAATACGCCCCAGTTGCGACAGCGACGAATAGCCGGTGCCGAAATCGTCGAGATGGACCTGCGCGCCGAGATCGCGGAATTGCGTGATCAGGTCGATCGCGGCCGCTTCGTCTTCGATCAGGCAGCTTTCCGTCAGCTCGATATCGAGCAGGCACGGATCGAGTTGTGCGTTTTGCAAGGCCTCTCTGAAATGCGACACGATGGCCGTGTCCACCAGTTGCCGCGCCGACACGTTGATCGCCACGCGCAGCGACAGTCCGCGCGCCTTCCATTGCGCGGCCTGTTCGGCGGCTGTCTGCATGACCCAGCGGCCGAGCGGCCCGATGAGCCCCGACTCCTCTGCATAGCGGATGAACGCGGCGGGCATGATCTGCCCGCGCTCCGGCGAATTCCAGCGCACCAGCGCCTCGACGCCGTACACCTTGCCCGTCGCGAGCGAGAGCTTCGGCTGATAGTGCAGTGTCAGCTGGCCTTCTTCGAGCCCGCGCCGCAGGTTCGTGTCGAGCCACATGTATTCGGCGACCTTGCGGTTCATCTCCGGCGAGAACACGCGATAGGTGCGCTTGCCGTCGTCCTTCGCGACGTACATCGCGGTATCGGCGGCGCGAATCAGCGCTTCGAGGCTGTCGCCGTGCTCGGGGAACATCGCGATGCCGATCGAGCAGCCCGTGTAGACCTCGACGAGCCCGAGGCTGAACGGCGTGCGCAGCCGCTCGAGGATGCGTTGCGCGATCGCTTCCATCGACTCGACCGTCGCGACGGGCGACAGCACGATGAACTCGTCGCCGCCCAGGCGCGCGAGCATGTCGTCGGCGCCGAGGCATTCGCGCACGGCCGACGACACGTCCTGGATCAGCCGGTCGCCGAACACGTGGCCGTAGTGATCGTTGACCTTCTTGAAGTTGTCGAGATCGAGAAACAGGATGCCGACGGAGACGCCCGGCGCCGCGCTCGCGATGGCCGTGCGGGTCTTGTCGTGGATCGCGTTGCGGTTGGGCAGGCCCGTCAGCGAGTCGGTGTTCGCGAGTTCGGTGAGGCGGTCCTGCGCGCGGCGCTCCTCGGTGATGTCGGTGCCGGAGCAGATCAGGAACTGCTCGTCGACGCCGCTGCCGCTCATCACGAACTTGTTGCGAAAGAGAAAGAGCCGTTCGCCGTGCACGGTGCGCACGCGGCGTTCGACTTCATACGCGACGCCGCGATTGAAAAAGCCCGAAATGTTCTGGCTCGACGCCGCGCCCGCTTCCGACGACATGAAAAGCGCCCACACGCTGCGCCCGATCACGTCTTCTTCCTTCATGCCCGTGAGTTCTTCGGCGAGACGGTTGAAGCGCTGGATGCGGCCGTTCCGGTCGACGATCACGACAACGGAATTGACTTCCGACACGACCTGTTCGGCAAACGACAGGCCGTGCACCAGATCGCGCGCGACCGACTCCGTGTCCTCGAACGCCGATGCGGTGCCCGCCCACGTGCTGCCGTTGAGCTTCTTGCCGACGAGATGCAGCCGCAGCGGCTCGCCGTGCAGGCGCACGTCCATCGTCAGATGCGACGTGACGCCCGTCAGCCGGCGAATCTGCGCCGCCTGCGCGCCGGACAGCGCGATCGCGACGGTGGCCGCACGGTCGTCCGTTTCCGGCGACAGCTCGAGCGCGTTGCTGTCGCTGGACAGGCGCCAGCATGGACTGCTCGTTCCGAAGCGGGCGAAAAGCACCTGATCGTGTTGGCCGTCGTTCATGAGAGATCCCCGGGCAAACCGTTGCCTTGAGTCGAACTCCGAATATGAGTACAGCACGCGGGCGGCAAAGCGTCGTATGGGCTGCGCTTCATTGTATCGAAGCGGCCGGGGCTGCGGCTCCGAATCTATTAACGACCTTTCACAAGCCATTCTTTAATCAGAATGCATCGAAATTATGCGCTTCTAACGAACCGGTTCCGCAAACGTTGGCGCTCGATTGCACGCGCACGTGATCGTGTGCGATGCTCGCAAAGCGATATAAAAGCGCGACGGCAGACCAGACCGGTTGTCCACCTTTCCGAGGAGGGAGACATGAGTATGCTGTCGTGTGTGCCATGCAGGTCCGTTCCGAACGACCATTCAACCGCCATTCCATCGACGACGATGCGTCGCGCGATCGCATTGTCGGGCTTCATGCTGTTCGCCGGTTTCGCGCAGGTGGCGAGCGCCGATACGCAGATCGGCGGGCCGCTTCCGCCGCCGCCCGACCAGTTGTATGGCGACCTGTTCGTCGCCGTGCAAACCGCGCAGATCTATCCCGACCAGAAGACCTTCGTCGACGCAACGCCGAACGCCGATCCCGCAACGATCGTGCAGTTGTATGACGCGCATAAGAACGATGCCGGCTTTTCGCTGGCGGACTTCGTCAACAAGTACTTCACGCCGCCTTCCGAGCCCGTCATCACGCCGCCCGCGAACCAGTCGCTGCGCGATCACATCAACTGGCTGTGGCCCGCGTTGACGCGCACGACGACGAGCGCGCCGCCGTACAGTTCGCTGATTCCGATGCCGAAGCCCTATGTCGTGCCGGGCGGCCGTTTTCGCGAGGGCTACTACTGGGACACGTATTTCACGATGCTGGGCTTGCAGGAGTCGGGACATGAGGATCTCGTCGACAACATGCTCGACAACTTCGCGTACATGATCGACACGTATGGCCATATTCCGAACGGCAATCGCACGTACTATCTGAGCCGCTCGCAGCCGCCGTTCTTCTCGTACATGGTCGAACTCGCGGCGAAGGTCGAAGGCGGGCGCGTCTATCAGAAGTACCTGCCGCAGATGCGCAAGGAGTACGCGTACTGGATGCAGGGCGCGTCGACGACGAAGCCCGGCGACGCGACGCGCAACGTCGTCGTGCTGCCCGACCATACGGTGCTGAACCGCTATTGGGACGAACTCGACACGCCGCGCGACGAGTCGTATCTCGAAGACGTGCAGACCGCGCAGCAGGCAACGGGCCGCACGCCCAGCGACGTGTATCGCGATCTGCGCGCGACGGCGGAAAGCGGCTGGGACTTCAGCTCGCGCTGGTTCGGCGACAACATGAACCTCACGACGGTACGCACGACGGCCATCATCCCCGTCGATCTGAACAGCCTGATGTTCCATCTGGAGACGACCATCGCGCGCGGCTGCTCCGAGGCGCGCGACTTCGGCTGCGTCGTGCAGTTCATCGGCAAGGCGGCGAAACGCGCGGAGGGCATCAACCGGTATCTGTGGAACAGCAAGGGGTACTACGGCGATTACGACTGGAAGCTCGCGAAGCCGCGCGACAACCAGACGCCCGCGATGCTGTACCCGCTCTTCGCGGGCGCGGCGTGGCCGGATCGCGCGCAGAAGACCGCGAATGTCGTGTCGGCGATCCTCCTCAAGCCCGGCGGCCTGACCACATCGACGTACAACACGACCCAGCAATGGGACGCGCCGAACGGCTGGGCGCCGCTGCACTGGATCGCGATCGAAGGCCTGCCGCGCTATGGGCGCCGCGATCTCGCCATGCAGATCGGCACGCGCTTTCTCGCTGACGTGAAGAACGTGTATGCGAAAGAGCAGAAGCTGGTCGAGAAATATGTCGTCGAAGGATCGGGGACGGGCGGTGGCGGCGGTGGCGAGTATCCGTTGCAGGACGGCTTCGGCTGGACCAATGGCGTGACGCTCAAGCTGCTCGACATGTACAGTCCGGGCGAATAAGCGGGAAACGGAAGCGCCGACGGGCGCGGCGAGCCGGTGACGTCGCCGTGCCCATTTTTCTACAAATTTTGACGTTTAGAAATCCTCTACGAATTCGCCCACAGTGGTAGGATTTTTATTAACGCAATGACGCGGCAAGAGTCTCGGGAGGCGTATGGCAAGTGGAGCAACGATCGGTGACGCGCTGATCGAACTGATCGATTTCGCCCGTTCGGAGCCGCTTGTTTTTCTTGAAGTGATGCTGCCGTTGCTGATAGCGGGCCTGTTCGTTTCATTCTTTATTTTCCGGATCATCATCGACCCCGTCGGGCTGCAGAAGTCGGATTACGACGAAGTGCGCAAGGTCATGAGCCGGCATTTCCGAAGGAGTGCGTCGAAATAATGGAATACTTCTATTTGCTGCGTTTTTGCGCCACAGTGGCCGTCTGCGCCGCCGTCTACATGCTGCTGGCGAGGCGCCTCGCCGATGCCGTGCATCCCATGCGGCTCGAACTCGCGCGCGAGGGCGAAGCGCTGCTCGCGTTGGGCAGGTTGCGTGATGCCGATGCCGATTACGTCCGCTTCTGCCTCGACAATGCGTTCAACGGCATGGTCGCGTTCTGGGGCGTGTTGTTGATGCCGTTTCTGAGCGCGTGGATACTCGCCGGTCTGTGCTTGCCGCGCACGGCCTTCAAAACTTTTCCCGATCCACGCGTCGAGTGGCGCGCACACGGTGCAAGCCCGGTCGATCCCATCACCGAGCTGTTCTGCCGTTCCGCGTTTGCGGCCAATCCGATGTGCGGCGTGATCGTTGTCGCGCAGATGGGAATCGTCGTAGCGATCGGTGTCCTTATCACAGGACGGTTGAAATCAGCGAAGTCGTTGTCGCGCGCTGTCGTCGATGCCGAAAGCGCGGTGCGCGCACGGCTGCGTTTCGGCGCGCGGACCGCTTGAGGTACGAGGTCGCCGCTATCGTCGTTTGAGTGCGGCGCACGACGTCGCCGTGCTCAATATCGCCGGGCGAGCCGCATGCGCATCAACTGTTTCGTCTCGCCGTCGGCATCGGAGGGGAGATTGAACTCGCCGGAAACGAGTGACGCGACGGGCACGCCATCGCGATACAACACGCGGTTGCCCGCCACGGCCGGCACCTTGCTGCCCGGCAGCAGCGTGCCCACGACGTTCAGCGGATCGGTGCCCGCCACGCATACGTAGGCGCCGTCGTTCGCATGCCGGCGCACTTCGCGCAGCAGCGGAATCGCTTCCGGCAGCGCGAACTGCTCGCCGGCGAGTCCGTTCACAAAGCGCCCGCCACGCACCTGGCCGCGCGCTTCGAGCCGCTGATACACGCGCAGCAGGTCGCGCCACGGCGGCAGCCATTCGGCCTCGCGTTCGAGCAGGCGCCAGAACACGATGCCATATCGCCGCAACAGCGCCATCGCGATATGTTCGAGCACGTCGGGCGCGAGAGGCGGCGGACGGCGCGCCGGCGACGCAGCGGGCGCATCATCGCTTGCGTCTTTGGCCACGGCAGCGGGCCGCCGCAACAGCGCCCAGCGTCCCGCGTCGTCCATGCCGCCGATCAGCGCGCCGGCGCCGCGCGGACGGCGGCTCGGATAGTACGACGCGTTGCGCTTCGCGACGGGTTTGAGCAGCGCGCGCAAACCGGCAAAGCTGTCCGAGTTGACGAGTCCCGCCGCAACCAGTTCGCCGAGCGCATTCTCCAGTTCGACGCGCAGCAGATGCACATCCGACAGCAGTTCATCGAAGAACATCGCGCCGTGCTGGGTCAGCGCGTCGAACACGAGTTGCGCTTTCGACGACAGTTCCGGCTGCTTCGCCGAATCGATCAGCGCGCTCCATACGGGCAGCGCGCGGCGCGGCAACAGCACGATGGGCGTGCTGCGCACGGGCGCACTCGCGCCGCGCGCGCGTTCCGTGAGCCGCGTCCAGACGATCTTGCCCGAGCGGCAGAACTCGTCGAGCGATGTGATCGAATAGTCCTTGAGCCGCGCGGGCAGGATGTCTTCTTCCCACGCGCCCGCCGCCGCCTGGAATCCCTCCAGCTGATCGAGCACGGCTGCGAGTGCATCGCGCCCTTCGCCCCGCGTATCGGGCGTGACGCGCTGCCATTCGAACAGAAAGCGCATGAAGTCATGCCGCTCGACGGGCTCGATCTCCCGTCGCAAGCGACGGACCGTATAGCGATGAATGCGCGCGAGCAGATGCCGCTCGCACCATTCCTCGTCGGCGGCGCGCGGCGTGAAACGGCCGCGCATCACATAGCCTTCCGCTTCGAGCCGTGTGAGCGCCTGCGCGACTGCCGATGCGGGCAGCGCCAGCGCGCGCGCAATCGCCGACAACGGCAGCGGCCCGAAGCCCGTCAGCCGCGCGCGAATCACGTCGACCAGCGCGTCGTCTTCCGTCCAGGCGTCGTCGAAACCTTTGGGCGCCTGGATCCCCGGTTCGATCTCGGCGTGAGCATAGATCGCGCGCAGACACGTCAGGCGTTCGGCGGGCAGCCAGAGCGCATCGTGCTGCGCGATCTGCATGCGCGTCGCGTGGCCCGTCTTTGCCAGCTCGGAGAGCCACGCGCTCCAGCCTTCGTTGCGTTGCGCCTCGGCTTGCGTGATGCACGCGAGACCCATCAACGCTTCGTGCATTTCGTCGGCGTCGCGCACTTGCGGCCACGCTTCTTCGCCGACGCTCGCAATCGCGTCGGCATCGAGCGCGCCCAGATCGTCGGCGGATTCGGGGCCGCTCGTGTAGCGGCGATTCAGCACAGCCTGGGTACGGCGCTCCTCGATCGGCGCATCGTCGAGAAACGCATACGGCTTGGCCGTCAGTATTTCGGCTGCAAGCGGCGACGGCGCGGGCAGATCGCGGCTCACGAGCGCGATCTCGCCTTGTTCGATCCGCCGCAGCAGCGCGAGCCACGCTTGCGTATCCATTGCTTCGTGCAGGCAGTCGTCGACGGTCTGATCGACGAGCGGATGACTCGGCAGCTCGCGCTCGCCGACGATGTTTTCGAGGCACGCGGCCTGATCCGGAAACACGGTCGCGAGCAGATCGTCGCTGCGCATGCGCTGCAATTGCGGCGACGTCTTGCGCCCGCCTGTGTAGCGCGGCAGCGCGAGCGCCGTCGTCGCGTTCCAGCGCCATCGCACGCCGAAAAGCGGCGCGTCGAGCAGCGCCTGGATCAGCACGTGCTCGGCCGTCGCCGAGCGCAGATAGCGCCACACTTCGTCGAGTGCGAAGCTGTGCGCGCCCGTCAGCGACAGCACGATCGCATCCTCGGTTGCGGCGGCCTGCAATTCGAAGTTGAACGTGCGGCAAAAGCGCTTGCGCAGCGCGAGTCCCCACGCGCGATTCACGCGGCTGCCGAACGGCGTGTGGATCACGAGCTGCGTGCCGCCCGATTCGTCGAAGAAGCGCTCCATGACGAGCGTGTCCTGCGTCGGCAACGCGCCGAGCGCCTGACGCGCGCGCGCGAGATACTCGACGATTTGCCGCGCGGCCGGCGCGATCAGGCCTGTTCGTTCGACGAGCCACGCGATAGCCGGTTCGAGATCGAGCACGGCAGCGGGGCGCTCGGCGACGGCCGTGGGTTCGCCGCGCGCATCGGCGTACGCATCGGCGGGTGCTGTCTCAGACGCGCGCAGCGTGGTCTTCGCGTCGGCCGCAACCGCTGCGACGGCCGCAACCGTCAATAGCCGCTCGATCTCCGAACGCAAACGCGCGACGCCCGCCGACAATTCGTCGCTGCGACCCGGCGCTTCGCCGAGCCAGAACGGAATATTCGGCGGCTGGCCTTGCGCATCCTCGACGCGCACGCGGCCGCTTTCGACGCGCATGATCCGGTACGACGCATTGCCGAGCTGAAACACGTCGCCCGCCAGACTCTCGACCGCGAAGTCCTCGTTGACCGTGCCGATATTGAGCCCTTGCGGTTCGAGGATCACCGCGTAATCGGCGTTCTCCGGAATCGTGCCGCCCGACGTGACGGCATATAGCTTTGCGCCGCGCCGCCCGCGCAGCGTGCCGTTGACGGCATCGCGATGCACGTACGCGGCGCGCGGGCCGTGGCGGCTCGTATAGCCGTCGGCGAGCATGCGCAGCACGGCGTCGTATTGCTCGCGTTTCAGACCGGCATACGGCGCGGCGTGCCGGAACAGATCGAAGAGACCGTCTTCGCTCCATTCGGCGTTCGAGACTTCCGCGACGATCTGTTGCGCGAGCACGTCGAGCGGCGCGCGCGGGATATGCAGCAGGTCGAGTTCGCCGCGCCGCACGCAATCGAGCAGCGCCGCGCATTCGATCAGATCGTCGCGCGAAGCAGGGAAGAGCCGTCCCTTCGGCATGCCGCCCACGTGGTGCCCCGAGCGTCCGACGCGCTGCAAAAACGGCGCGATCGCGCGCGGCGAGCCCATCTGGCAGACGAGATCGACATCGCCGATATCGATGCCGAGTTCCAGCGACGCCGTCGCGATCAGCACGCGCAGTTCGCCTCGCTTCAGGCGCTGCTCGGCGTCGAAGCGGTGCTCTTTCGCAAGCGACCCGTGGTGCGCGGCGACGGCCTCCTTGCCGAGCCGCTCGGTCAGATGCCGCGCGACGCGCTCGGCCATCCGGCGCGTGTTGACGAATACGAGCGTCGTGCGGTGTTGCGCGACGAGTTCCGCGAGCCGGTTGTAGACCAGTTCCCACGCTTCGTTCGACATCACCGCGTCGAGCGGCACGGGCGGGATTTCCAGCGCGAGATCGCGCTCGCGCACGTGGCCGACATCGACGATCGCACAGCCGGCGGGCGCGCTGCCGTGGGCGGCGCTATCGGTCAGGCTATCCGTCACGTTGTCGAGGCTCGCGCCACCGACGAGAAAGCGCGCGACGGCTTCGATCGGCTTTTGCGTCGCCGACAGGCCGATGCGCGGCAAGCGCCGGCCGCACAACGCGTCGAGCCGTTCGAGCGTCAGCGCGAGATGGCTGCCGCGCTTGCTGCCCGCCATCGCGTGAATTTCGTCGACGATCACCGTGCGCACCGTCGACAGCATCTTGCGGCCCGACTCCGATCCGAGCAGCACGTACAGCGATTCGGGCGTCGTGACGAGAATATGCGGCGCGCGCTTCTTCAGCGCGGCGCGTTCCTGCTGCGTCGTGTCGCCCGTGCGCACGGCCGTGCGAATGTCGAGCGCGGGCAGTCCGCGCTGCGCGAGTTCACGCGCGATTCCTTCGAGCGGCGTCTGCAGGTTGATGCGGATGTCGTTCGACAGCGCCTTCAACGGCGACACGTAGACCACCAGCGTTTCGTCGGGCAGCGCGCCGTCGTGCGCGAGCCCGTCGCGCACGAGTTCGTCGAGCGCGGCGAGAAAGGCGGTCAGCGTCTTGCCGGAGCCCGTCGGCGCGGCCACGAGCGTATGCCGGCCGCTGCGGATCAGCGGCCATGCGGCGGCTTGCGCGTCCGTGGGCGCGGCAAAGGTTTTCTCGAACCAGCCCGCGACGGCGGGATGGAAGTCGGCCAGCACGCGGGCGGCAGGGGCGGCGGAAGTCATGGGATCGAAGATGAGGGCGGCGCGGCGTATATCCAGTGGTCCAGTGGCGGCCGCGCCCCGCAACCGTTAGACCGTTTCAGTCTCGCAGGTTTCGCGGCTTCGTGCTGGCATCGCAATCTCAGAGGCGTCGTGGGGCTGGCTGCGCTGCGACCCGCCGCGTTCGTGCGCGGCTAAACGCAACTACCGGTCAGCCGCGCTCACGTCCGCCCGCAGCGGCGCAATCGCGGCGATGACAAGCGCACGATCGATGCGAATGCAAGCAGGGCGCGTGGCCGGCGGCATCCAGAGCAGGCAACGAAAACGGCGCGATCGTGTGCCGAATGAAAGCGAAGCGTCACGACCGACGCCGCATCGCACGAACAGAACCCTGGCGCCGCTGCCGCGCTGGCAACGCGCCAGCAGCATCGGGAGGCAGCGAGTATCCTCATCGGCTGAGCCCCGATTCATCACCCACGATGGAGTCTCGAACCATGCGATACAACCAGCTTGGCCGCACGGGCGTTTTCGTGTCGGAACTATGTCTCGGCACGATGACGTTCGGCGGCACCGGCGGCATCTGGCAGCACATCGGCGACTTGCAGCAGAACGACGCCGAACGGCTGATCGGCCGTGCGATCGACGCCGGCATCAATTTCATCGACACGGCCGACGTCTACTCGTCCGGCCTCTCCGAGCAGATCACCGGGCAGGCGCTCAGGAACCTGAAAGTGCCGCGCGACAGCGTCGTCGTCGCGACGAAGGTGTTCGGCCAGACGGGCGACTTTGCGAATGCGCGCGGCGCGTCGCGCTATCACGTGATGGACGGCATCAAGGCGAGCCTGCAACGGCTGCAACTCGATCACGTCGACCTGTATCAGATCCACGGCTTCGATCCCGCGACGCCGATCGAAGAAACGCTGCGCGCGCTCGATACGCTCGTGCAGCAGGGCCATGTGCGCTATATCGGCGCATCGAACTGGGCCGCGTGGCAGATCGTGAAGGCGCTCGGCATGTCGGAGCGGCTCGGGCTCGCGCGGTTCGATACGTTGCAGGCCTATTACACGATCGCGGGCCGCGATCTCGAACGCGAACTCGTGCCGATGCTGAAGAGCGAAGGCCTCGGCCTGATGGTCTGGAGCCCGCTCGCGGGCGGGTTGCTGAGCGGCAAGTATGGCCGCGAGCAGCAGGGCGAAGCGGGCAGCCGCCGCACGACGTTCGACTTTCCGCCCGTCGATCGCGAGCGCGCGTTCGATTGCGTCGACGTCATGCGCGCAATTGCGGAAACGAAGGGCGTATCCGTCGCGCAGATCGCGCTCGCGTGGCTGCTGCATCAGCGCGCGGTGATGAGCGTGATCGTCGGCGCGAAGCGGGTCGAGCAGCTCGACGACAACATCAAGGCGACCCAGGTCGAACTGGGCGCGGACGATCTCGCGAAGCTCGACGAAGTGAGCCGCCTGCCGTCCGAGTATCCGGGCTGGATGCTGGAGCGTCAGGGCGATCCGCGCCGTCAGCAGATCGGGGAAACGCGCTGGGGCCGCGAAGGCAACGGCTGAGTCATTAAGCCTGCTGCAACTCAGGCTTCATGCAGATGACGCGGCGTGACGCTTCACGCCGCCTCATCATCGCAACAGGCCTCACTGCAGCATGAACGTTTCGTACTCGAGCGAATCGAGCTTGCGGTCGAGCAGATAAAGACTGGCGAGCACCACGACGAGCAGCGACGTCGCGAAGCCATAGCCGTACCAGGCGGGATTCAGCGACAGCGTGATCGCCGTGAACACGACGTTCAACGCGACGAAGCCGCCCACCAGCAGCAACACGATCTTGCGCTTGTCGAGATAGAAGAACACGTTGATCGTGCCCATGAACACGACCTGCATGCTGGCCGCGATCACGTCGATATAGAGCAGCGGCAGATACAGCGTCGAAATGCGCAGCCATTGCAGCAGGATGGCGCCCGCCGCGAACAGCATCATCGCGGCGATCGCCTGCACTTTCATGATTTCCCAGATACCGTTGCGCAACGCCTCGACCATCGCATCGCGCATGCGCTCGATGTGCTGCAACGACGCGCCTTCGCGCACGGCATCGAAGAACGCGTCGTAATACTCGACGAAATCCGTTTCGATGCGCATCAGGAACACGGCCATGCCCGGGATGATCGCGAGATACGCGAGAAACACGGGGATGTCGTAGATGATCGACGCGCGCAGCGGACCGATCACCGGCTGGCCCGTGCCCGGCGAATACCAGAACATCAGCTTGTCGGCCCAGATCGCGAGGTTGTAGAAAAAGCCCGTCAGCATCAGCGACGGATAGCGATACGGCTTGCGGAACATCTCGAACGAGATGAAATGGTCACTGTCGTAGTCGCGGTAGATCAGCGCGAGCAGGCCCGCCAGCAGCACCGTTTGCCCGATCACGAAGCCCAACAGCAGACCCGTCAGCCCGAACGTGTTGAGCATGAGCGCCGAGCCTGTCGTCACCGCATAGCCGATGAAGAACACGACGATGATCGACATGTACTGCTTCATGCCCGACAGAAAGATCGTCGCAATCCAGATGTTGCTCATCACGGCGAAGCCCGCGAGCATCAGCAGCCTGTAGGCGGCCGTCTGCTGGGGAAAGAGAAACACGATCGCGAGGCCGCCCAGTATCGCCGACGCCGCCGTCACGATGAATATCACCGCGTGAAAATTCGGCAGCACGAGGTCGCGCCGCTTTTCGAAGAACCGGTCCGACGTGAAGCGCGTGAAGGCCAGTTGCAACGGCCCCGTCAAGATCAGCGACAGCGCGATCAGATACGTGACCGACACCTGAAACTGCGTGATGAGTCCCGTGGGCACCACGAACGGAATGCTGAGCACGCCGATCAGCAGAATGCCGACGATCGACAGCACCCACGGCCCCGCGCCGATCAGGCCCGCGTATGTGTATGCCTGCATCAGCCCCAGCAGCGTATTGCGCCGGAGCATCTTGCGCAGTTCGAAACCGATGCCTGCCATCGTTGTGCGCTCCCGTTCAGTGCGACATGGGCATCGGCGCGGCTTCCGATGCGGGTGGGTCGGCGAGATCCGCTTGCGCGGTCAGCCGCGCATAGAGCTCGCGATACTCGCCGACCATCTGATCCTGCGTGTAGTAGCGTTCGACGCGCGCAATGCCCGCCTGCTGCGCGGCATGCCAGTTGCCGTCGTCGAGCAGATCGAGCGCCGCTTCCGCCAGCGCGCGCGGATCGGCGATCTGCACGACGCGTCCGGCCGCGCCGAGCGCCGCATCGTCGCCTTCGAGCCCATAGATCAGCTGACGGCACGAGCCGACATCCGTCGTCACGGACGGCACACCCGCCGCAAAGCCTTCGAGCACGACGAGCGGCAGCGCCTCCGAAATCGAGCTGAGCACGAGCACGCCGCACTTCGGCAGCAGCTCGTCGATCTTCTGGAAGCCGAGAAACTTCACCTTGTCCTGCAAGCCCAGGCTTTCGACGAGCGCATGACATTCGGCCGCATAAGAAGGGTCTTCGTCTTCCGGCCCCGCGATCCACGCTTGCGCTTCGGGCATGCGGCGCACGACGGTGAGCATCGCGCGAATGAAGGTCTTGATGTCCTTGATCGGGACCACGCGTCCGATCAGGCACAGCGTCTTCGGCACGGTGGCGGCGCGCAGCGCGCGCAGCGGCGCGAGCCTCGGCAGATTCACGCCGTTCGGAATGTTGGCCGTTTTCTCTTCGGGCGCGCCGTCGATCACCTGGCGCCGGCGGTTGCCTTCGTACAGCGCGATGATGTCCGAGGCCGCGTCGTAGCACACGTGTCCGAGCGTTTCGAAGAAGCGCACCCACAGGTCGCGGAAATAGCCGATCTGCGATACGTCGCGTTCGAAGATGCTGCGGTTGTCGCGTATCCATTCGCTCTGGAACAGGTCGATCTTGCGTTCCTTCGTGTAGATGCCGTGCTCGGACACGAGCAGCGGCCGCGCGCAGCGATAGCGCGCGAGCGCGCCGAGGAAGCCCGCATAGCCGGTCGACACCGTATGGAACATCTTCGCGCGCGGCAGCCCTTCGGCGATCTTCGCGAGCTGCCATAGCGGCGTGTGCATGATGCGCACGGTCCAGAAGTAATCGACGAATGACGGGTCCGTGCAGAACTGCCGATACTGATCGGTCAGATAGTTCCAGGACTCACGCGAATAGAGAAACGCGTCTTCACCCAATGCGCCGCCCGGCCGCAGATCGCCTAGCATGTCCTTCAGCATGCGGCCCGCCGCGTGACGCATCGCCGGATTGCGCAGACTGTCGTGCAGTTGCGCGGACCGCATGAACGCGGACGCATCGCCGCGCTGCTTCTGCACGAGCGGCGGAGGCGCGAAATCGAACAGATAGTGGTTCTCCAGATGCACGACGTTATCGGGCAACGCGTACGGCATCTTCGGATAGTCCTGCGGACGGCTGCCGAGAAAGCACAGCGCGAACGAGTACTCGGGAAACGCGCGGATGATCTGGTTGACCCAGCTCGACACGCCGCCGCTCACATACGGGAAGGTGCCTTCGAGCAGGAGGCAGATATCGGCGGAATCGGCGCGCGGCAGTTCGGGCGTTTGCGATGAGAGCATGATGTCGACGCCTCAGGCGGGGTGACGTTGCGCGGCGCCGGGGCCGCGCGGCTTCCAGAAATCGAGGACGGCGGACAGCGTCGGCGTCGTCGCGCGGCTGTCCATTTCGCCGAGCAGCGCGCGCACGCGCGCGAAATCGCGGCGCAGCCAGGCCGCTTCCGCGAGCCACGGCAGCATGCGGTCGCGCGGAAAGCCGCAGTCGATCGCTCGTTGCAGCATCGTATCCGCGCCGTCGAGGTCGAGCCGCGCAATCGCAAGACGGCCGCGCAGACGCCACAGCGCCGCGTCGTTCGGATCGTGCTCGAGCGCCGCGGCTGCGTATGCGTCGGCCTGAGCGGCCGCATTGCGATACACGTCGCCTGTGACGAGGTTTTCGTAGATCAGCTCGCTGTACAGTTGCGCGAGCGTCCGGTTTGCTTCGGCGCGCTGCGCATCGTTCAGTTCGGGATGCAGTTTCGGATCGGCCTTCGGGCGCTCGACGAGTATCCGCTGCGTGAGTCCCTTCTCGCGGTTGTCGAGAATGCCGTACGCGAGCAGGCGGATATCGTCGAGCGGATCGGCGAGCATGCCTTGCAGCAGCGGCGAAACGGTGCGTGCCGGCATCGACTGCATCGCGAGCAACGCGGTCATCCGAAACGACGTGCCTGCTTCGGCGTTCTGCAATTCGGCCTTCAGCCGCGCGCCGCGTCCATACGAAACGGTGCCCATCAGATTCGCGGCGAACTCGGGCTCGTCGACGGTCACGACGGGCAACTCCGCGCGCTGCCTCGGCAACGCGGCGGCAATCGCCATTGCGCCGATCGGCCCGAGCAGGGCGCCGATGGGCACCGCGAAACTCAGAACCCACAGCGCGGTCAGCAGACCCACGCGCGGCAGACGATAGCGCACGGGCAACACCGATGCGAGGCCGTATGCGGCGGCGAGCGCGGCGAGCGCCTGCACGAGCAGGCACAGCAGCAACACCTGCGTATTCAGATGCGCGATGGAGGGCAGCGACGCATTGCCCGTGCTCGCGATGTCGCCGAGCCATTGCGCGGAGGTGTCGGGCGCGCTGCGTGCCGCGATCGCGAACACGGCGACCTGCAACGCGAGCGCGAGCACGACGAGCA
This sequence comes from Paraburkholderia phymatum, assembly GCF_038900715.1. GTDB lineage: Bacteria > Pseudomonadota > Gammaproteobacteria > Burkholderiales > Burkholderiaceae > Paraburkholderia > Paraburkholderia phymatum_A. The sequence goes on from NZ_JAYMRZ010000010.1 coordinate 80,544, forward strand.
GCACGGCGACGAACGTGATGTGCGCGCCCCCTGACCGCGCGCGTATGGCACGCCGATGACCACGCGTGCTTTCGTCAGTAGCGGACATCGCAACGCTCCAGCAGATGCCGCAGCTCGGCGACGGGCTCGTCGGCGGGCACGGCCATCGAATGCACGGCCACGCGCGCCGCTTCGAAATCGACACCGTACTGCGCGCGCAGATTCTCTTCGATACGCATCAGATAGCCGTCCACCGCGCTCTCGCCCGATAGCGGCATCAGCGTGAGCACCACGCGATGCCCGTCGTCTTGCAGCGGCCATTGCACGTCGAGCGCGCGGCGCGTGCGCAGCACGTGCTCATAGAGCGTCGCGCTCGCGTCGTCGTTGTGAAAGACGAGCGCGACGATCGACGACTGCACCTGCGTATCGCGCTTCAGGTGAACGAGCCGCGCGTAGTCGAGCGCGAACGTGTGAGGGCATGACGGAAAAGCCGCGAGCGTCTCGCGCGTGACGACGGCATGCTGCACGCCGTCCGCATAGACGTTGCACAGCACCAGCAGGAATTGCAGGTTGTCGCGCGTGAGCGCGAGAAACGGCATGCGCTCGACGGCGATCACGCCGACGGGATTCTTCTGCGCATCGATGAGCGGCACGACCACGACGTAGCGGCTGTGCGCGATGTCCTGATTCGCTTTCGATTCGACATGAACCAGCGTGCGCGTATCGAGCGCTTCGCACACCAGCGGATCATCGGGATCGAACGCGGAAGGCGCGCCGATCGACGCGGCCACGGCCGTCGAGGGCGCGGCGCCGCGCCACGCATGCACGCTCGCGGCTTCGATCTGGCAGGCCTGTGCCGCCGCGTCGAGAAACGGCTGCGCGCCGCGCAAATCGACCGCGCCTTGCTGCGTCGCCGTCGGCTCCTGATCCAGCACGATTCTGCGCAGCCGCGCGAGCGAGTCGCGCAGCGTGGCGGGGCGGCCCAGCAAATCCTGTTCGAGCCTTTCATGCGACAGCCGCAGCATGAACTGATTGCGCGTGAGAATCGACAGGCGTTCGGCGAGATAGTCGTTGGCGATGCGGCTCTGGCGCAAGCGCGTGATCCAGATGTCGCCGAATTGCCCGCATAGCAGCGTGACGACAAAGCCGCCGAGGAAAAAGCTCACAGGGAAGAGCTGCGTGTGCGAACCCGTCGTCAGCATGTGCGCGAGCGAAGCGTGCGTCGTCGTGCCGTCGCCTTGCGGATAGAGCGCGTACCACGACGCGAGCAGAATCAGCCCTGAAAACACGCCTGCAATCGACCCATAACGCAGCGCGATCACGAGCGGCACGATCCACACCCAGCCGAAGCCGCTGCGCACGAGGAGCGGATCGTCGCGATCGAAGGCCCAGCACACGGCAATGGCGATCAGCGTCGCGACAACCGTTTCGAGCGTCGCGATCAGGCTGCGGTGTGTCGAGCCGCGCGGCGGTGCGATCACGCGCGCCCACCACGAACCCGCGCCGACGCTTTGCTCCTGCCGCGGCTGGTGTCGTCGTTTGTGGCGCCCGCGCGGCGCCGATTCTTCGTTAGCGTGCGTATTCATCGCGTTCGCCGGATTTAGTCTGGATTCGATTCGAACTCAGGGTCGATGATAGTCGCGTCGGACATGCCGTCAAATCGCGGTCGCGATGCAACGATGCAGCCCGACACGGCCGACGGCTTGGACGCGCTCAGCGCGCGAGCGGCGACAGCAACTCGCGCTCGAGCTTCTGCGCGACGCCCGACACGGCATCGCGGCTCCATCCCGTGCGACTGCCCGTGCCCGTCCATACGACCTTGCCCGTCTGCACGTCGATCACGTCGAACGTGAGCCCGACGGCCGGCTCGCCGTCGACGCCCACCTTGTAGCGCCATTCGTTGACGGCGCCCGTCAGCGCATAGCGCGCATTCTGCCGACGCGCCCAGTTCAGCGCGTTCTGCTGCGCATCGGGCTTCGCGGGATCGAACAGCGTTTCGTCGTCCGCGCTCGCGGGATAGCGCGACAGATTCGCGTAGCCATACGACGTGAGCAGGCTCTGCGCGATCGACGCGGCGCGCTGGCCCGCCTGCGGCGTCTCCGTGTTGTTCGCGATGGGCAGGATGGCGACGTTGTCGCTCTTCGAAATCGCAGGCGGCGCGCTGCGATCGACGACCGCGCAGCCTGCGAGCGCGGCCATCAGCGCGACGGATGAAACAAGCGTCACGGTGCGCGCGCGAATGTTGTTGCTGTGGTTCATGTCGTTCCCCTCTGGTCCATGCTCTTGAATGCAGTTTCAATACAGATAGCGATATCGCACGCCGACTTCCTTCACCGACGTCGAGTGATTCGACGAGACGCCCTGATACGCGCCATAAAGCATCAGCTGATCGTTGCCGAACACGCTGCCGACGACGCCAAGCTCGGCCTCGCCCGACCAGCCCGCGCGCGAGTCGCGCAGCGGCCCGCCGATGAACATCGGCCGCCATCCCTTCGAATACTCGTCGGGCAGCCCGTCGCCGAACGAAAAGAGCAGGCCGCCTTGCGTGAAGGTCTGCGGCATGAACGAGGCCGCCGTGAACGGCGTGCCCTGCGGCAGCAGCACGCGCAGGTCGTTGCCGGGCGTGCCCGTCGCGTTGTACTGGCCATGCGCGAAAACGGCGCGAATCGTGTAGTCGGGGTAATCGGCCTTGATCTTGTAGCCGATGTTCGCTTCGACCAGACCGCCGTTGCCGAGATACGAACGATCCTGTCCGTGAAAGCGGGCATATTCGTAGCGCGCGCCGCCGAACCAGTGCGGATCGAGCACATAGCTGAAGCCGAGCGACGCAAGGTCTTTGGTGCCGCCCACCGTGAGCTGCGTGGATTCCGTCGCCGCCTGGTTGTAGCCGAGCGCATAGGTCAGCGTGAGGCGCCGCGTGACGTTGTACGTGCCCTCGATGCGCGCCGTCGTGAAGTCGTCGAGCGCATTGCGGCGGCCGAGCGTCACGTGCTCTTCGTCGTAGAGTCCCTTGTGACCGTAGATTGCTTCGAAGAGCCGGTCGTGCTTCGGCGCATACGCGAGCTGCGAGCCGTCCGCCGTCTGATCGCGCTGCATGTAGCGCAATTGCAGATGCTGCGAAGGCGTGACGCGCACGCTGCCCGTCGCCGATTCCTCGGTGAAGCGCAACGGGCCCTGATCGACGTAACGGAACGCGCCCGCCAAAGCCTGCGCGTTCGCGAGCAACTGCTCGCGCGCCATGGCCTGGGTCGTCTCGTCCGTGGGCCCGCGCGTGAGCGCATCGAATGCGCTCGATTGCGCGGCGGCCACGCGGCCTGTCTGCGCTTGCGCCTCGATCCGGTTCTGCTGAGGGATCAGATCGGGCAGCGTGTCGAGCAGGCGCGACAGTTCGTTGACGTCGCCATCGCTGATCGCGAGCTGCGCCTGCGCATAGACGGGGCGCTGGCTGTCGCTGATATACTGCCTCGTGAGCCATGCGCGCTCCATGTCGGACGCGTCTTCGTTCTGCGCCCATGAAATCGCGACCTCGCGCGCGATCGCCGAATAGAGGCGCTGGTCCTTGCGGATTTCGTCCTGCTTCGCGGGCGGCAACTCGCCGATGTCGCCGAGCCTGGATGCGGCCGCGCCGTTGGCATCGGTGCGGTTGCGATCGGCGCGCAGCATCTCGATCAGCACCGCGCGCGAACGGTCGCCGTTCGCATGGAGTTGGGTGAGCGCGACGTAACGGCCGCGCAGGTCGTCGACTTCGGCGGCGGGCAGCGGCGGTGCGCTCGACGGATCGCGCCGGCGGCGCGCAAGCTCGATCCATACCTGCTTGCGCAAGCGCCACGCATCGTCGACGCGGCCGTTCAGGTCGAGCGCATCCGCATACGTCAGGCGCCACAGCAGGCTTCGCTCGCCCCGCGCGGTCTGCTTGTGCAGATAGTGCAGGGCCTTGCGCCCGTCGCCGAGACGCAGCCATGCCGCGCCATACGCGCCCCATAGCTGCGGATCGCTTTCGGCGTCGCCGGCGAAGCGGCGCAGCGCGGCCTGCAAGGCGGCATCGGTGCCGCGCTCGTTGAGGAACCAGATATAGGCGGCGCGCGCTTCCGTGCTGTTCGGGTCGAGTGCGGCGGCGCGCTCGATGTCGCGCAACGCGGCGTCGTCCTGGCCCAATTGCCGCTCATAGTCGGCGCGAGCGAGCAGGAACGTCGTGGACTGTTCGGCTTGCTTCAGCTGCTCGGGCGTGAGCGACGCCAGCAACGACTTGATGCGCCCCCATGCACGCGCGTGCTGATAGTCGTACAGCGCTTCCGACAACATGCGCGGCGATCCGCCGTGACGGTACGCGTATTCGGCGAGACGTCCCGCGTCGATCGGCGAGTTGTTGAAGAAGTTCGTCATCAGCTCGAAGTCCTCCACGTTCGCCTTGCCGCCCGCGATCAACCGACGATAGCCGAGGTTCGCTTCGCGCGTGTTCTGGTTCGCATCGGCGAGCGTCGCGTAGAAGCGCCAGAATTCGTCGCTCGACGGCGGCGCGGCGCGTTTCGCTTCGTTCATCGCGGCGAGCGCCGCGTCGAAATGCGCGCGCGCGTACAGCATCGTGGCGATTTTCAGGCCGTATTCCGCGTTCGGCCCGTATTCGCGTTCGAGGCTTTGCCATGTGCGCAGCGCGAGATCGTCGTCGCCCTTGCGCTCGGCGACCTGCGCGTAGCGCTCCGATGCTTCGCGGCGCAGTGGGCCCTTGAAGCGCGTTTGCAGAAAGCGCAGCGCGGAGTCGGGATCGCCGAGACGCTCGTATGAAAACACCACGGTGTCCAGCAGCTTGAGATTGCCCGGCTGCTCGTCGGCCTGGTGCAGCGTGACGGCGAGCAGCGCCGCGTCGTCGTTGAGCCCGGGCGCGAGGCGCGCGACGCGGTTCCAGTCGTCCTGTGTGCCGCGCGTCTTCGCGAGGGCCAGGTAGTTCGACAGCGCGACTTCCGGGTGATGGTTCCACTCGGCGACCTGTGCGAGACGTTCGTGCCACACGACCGATCGCGGGTCCTTGTCGACGGCCATCTGCGCGATGCGCTGCGCGTTGGCGACGTCGCCGTTCGCGAGAAACACGCGATACGCGAGTTCGTAATCGGAAGCGGCGGCGTTGCTGGACGCGGCGGGTGCGGATGGCGTGGATGCGGCGTTCGTCGCGTTGGCTGCATTCGTCGCATTCGTTGCATTCGTCGCGATCAGCACGAGCCGCGCCGTCTGACCGCGCGCGCCAGCCGCATCGAGCGCATGGCGCAACATCGTCGCGCGCGGCACGGGCCGGCGATACCAGGCTGCGCGCAGCCACACGCCGCGTGACGTGCGATGCTCGACTATGCCTGCCTGTGCATCCGGCTCCTGCGTCGGGCGCGAAAACGATACGCGCCGCGCGAGCCCATCGCGAGGGTCGAGCGCCGACATCTTCATCAGCCGCTTCACGTACTTCGATGCGAGATCGGGACGTCCCGCCGCGAGCGCGAGGTTCGCGAGAAAGCGCAGCGTGTCGGGATCGTCGGCGAGATCGCCGATGTGCTGTTCGGCGGCTTGCATCGCGGCCGCCATGTTGTTGCCCGATTGCAGCGCGCGCAGACCCGCGATGAACGCCGCGCGCTTTTCGTCGCGCGTCGCGGCCAGCGACTGCACGGCGAACCACGCATCGGCGGCGGCCCGCGGGTTCCGGTTGCCGAGTTGCGTTTGCGCGAGCGCCGTGAGCCAGTCGCGCGCGTGCTTCGGGTCCGACTTCGCGAGCTGCGTGTAATAGCGTGCGGCCAGGTCGTTGTCGTTCAGTCCGCGCGCCTGTTGCGCAAGCGTCTGCAACTGTTCGTTAGTCCATGCATAGCCGAGCGCTTCATGCAGCAGCGCGTCAAGTTCGCGGATGCGCGCGGGCCGTGCGGGATCGCCGGGCTTGAGCGCATAGAGACGCCGCTGCGCGAGCGATACGCGTATGGCCAGCGCGCTTTGCCGCGCAGCGACGTCGCCGGAGCGCGAAAGACGATCGAGGATGCGCGTGGCATCCGCGACACGCTGGCCCTTCAGGTATTCGCGCGTCAGCTCGGACAGCACTTCCGCATTCTCGGGATCGACGCGCAGCCACGCTTCGAGATAGGCGATCGTCAGGCTGTCGGCGTTCGCGCCTTCCAGCAGCCGCGCCTTGAGCTTCTCGCGCGGAAAGGCGAGCGCCAGCATCACCGCGACCAGCAGGCCGAGCACGAGGATGACGGCGGGCGAAAAGAGCCGCTGCCGGTCAGGTTGTGCAGGCGACGTCGACATGCAGTTGGCGATAGTCGTTGGAGAGGCTCGCGACGGGGCGCTTCGTCACGTGGCACGCGCCCGCGTTGGCGAGGCGAAACATCGGCGCGACATGCGAGCGCAGATCGAACGAAAAGCCGCTGCGCGTGCGCACGAAATGATCGAGCATGCCGTTGGCTTCGGCGAGATAGGGCACGGCGCGCGCGGCCGACTGATCGATGACGGCGAAGCGCGCGATGCCTTCGCCCGTCAGGTGCACATAGGTGCCGCCCGGTCCCGGCAGATAGCCGGCCACGCCCGTTGCGCCCGTCATGTCGGGCACCTTGCCGGCGGGCAGCCGCACGGTGCGCAGATGCGAGCCGTTGCGCACGACCCACACGTTGCTGCCCGGCTCGCGATACAGGCTGGTGTCGAGCCAGTCGAGCACGTTGCGCGCGTATTCGGATGTGAAGACGGGCGTGACGGGCTGCTTGAGGACGGCATCGAAGACTTCGCGCAGCGCTTTCATCGATGCGTACTTCGTGCCCGAGAACATGTGGTAGTAGATGTCGATCGGCTTGAAGCGGATCGGCTTGTCGGTCATCGCGAACGTTTCGAGCACGCGCGAGAAGCCATAGAACGGTCCGTGCCACAGGCCCGTGTACAGCTCTTCGTTCTGGTTGGGCGCGAAGATCTGGTAGTAGCCGTCTTTCATCACGCCGAGCGGCGCGATGGCCGTCCAGCTCGGATAGCTCTTCGTGATCAGCGTATCGCCGCCGTTCAGGTTGAGCATGCCCGCGTCGTAGGAGGCCTTCAGCACGGGCGAGGGCACCTGGCAGTCGCCGCTCCACAGCACCATGCGCACGGGTTTCGAGGCGGGCGCCACGTTGCGGTCGATATAGTCGATCGAGCCTTTGATTTCGCGGTCGATGCTGAACGTATAGCCGGGAATGTCGACGGACAGGCCGCTGCTGCTCGCCTCGCCGCCGCCTTCCGTCTGCGTGCCCGTGCGGGAAATGCCGAGCCCTGTCACGCGCATCCATTGCAGCGGATGCGTGTACGTGTGCGTCGCCACTTCGACGTTCGGCAATTCGAAGATCTTTCTGCCGATGGAGCGCAGGTGCGCCGCGTAGCTTTTGAACGGGCCGTCGTCGGTGACTTCGCCTTCGATCAGCGATACGGTGGTCGGCATGCCCGAATCGCGCAGAAGCCGGTACAGCATGTCGCCCGAATATTGCGGCGTGAGGTCGGTGTTGGGCGCGCCTTCTGCGTATTCCGCACGCGACGCGAAACCGTCGCCGTCGATATGCGACATCAGCAGACGCCGGCCGTTCTCCGTCGTCGTATCCGGCACGGGCATATCGGCGGGCAGGCGCAATGCGGCGCGCAGAAACTCGATCGGCTGCGCGACCCAGCGCTCCTGATCGACGGCATCGAGTTCGTACACGCCGAACGGCCGCATCGCGTAGCCGCCCCACGGCGTGATGGCGGCGCCGTCGATCACGAAGTCGCCCGAGCGCAGGCGCAGCAGCGAGCGGCTGTGCTGCCCGGCGCGTATCGGCGTGTAATCGCGTGCGAGAGGATGCGGCTTCATTTCGAAGCCCATCAGCTTCGGATCATACGATTCGACGTCGAGCTTGCCGTTCGACGGAGCGCCCGCCACCGTTTCGAGGTCGAGCTTCTTCGCGAGTCGAGGGTCGATCTGAATGCCGAAGGTCGTGAAGACGGCCACGGGCATCTTCGCGTCGATCTGCGCGACGAGCCAGTCGCGATACGCCTTGCTGTTCGGCACCTCGCCGTCGAGCCACACCACGACGCCGGCATAACGGTCATGCAGGTCGCCTTGCGGCAGCGGGTCTCGCGCGTCGTGGTAGTCGATGCGGTAGCCGAGATAATTGAGCGGCATCCCCAGAAAACGCACGCCCGGCGACACGTTCAGATCCGTGCGCGGCGGCGGGTCCTGAATCACGAGAATGCGCCGCTTGACGGGCTCGACCGCGCCGACGCCCATCGTCGCGAGCGCGCCGTCCGTCACATACGGCACGATGCGCTGTGCCTTGATCCTCGCGATCGTGTCCTGTTGGCATGCGCGGTCGGCGGGCGGGCAGTAGTCGATCGAAATGACGGGCAGACGATATTGCTCGCGTATCGTCCTTGCCTGTTGTAGCAGCCACTCGCTGTCCTGTGCGGGCACTTCCGTATAGCGCTGCCGCGACTGGTCCCAGCCGCGATAAAGCGATTCGAAAGCGACCGCGTACGCGAGATCATGCACTTGCGGCAGGATTTCGAAGCCGCGATTGAAGATCAGTTTCGCATCGGGATAACGCGCCTTGATCGCGCGGATCACGTTTGCGAGGCCGGCTATCTGCTGCGCGCGAGCGTCGTCCGTTTTGGCGACGAGTTGCCACGAATCCATCGTGTCGAGAAAGAAGCCGCGATAGCCTTTGTCCCACAGCGGCTTGATCACGTGATCGACGAAGAAAGCGGGCCATTCGGGCTGGCTCTGGTCGACGACGCGCGAGGCCCACGACTCATTGCGTCCCGCGAGCCAGCTCTTCGGCAAATCCGCGTAATAGCTGCGCGACGGCAGCACTTCGCCGACGCTCGCATACGCAAACCACGTGGTATGCGGCAAGCGGTGCGCGAGCGGATCGAAACCGCTGTCGGGTTCGACGACGGCCGCGTCGAATGCCGAAAGCATGTCGACGGGCGGCGATTTGCCGTAATAGAGCGCGAATGAAGGTGGCGTAACGGTTTGTGCGAGATCGTCCGCATAAGCGGAACGCAGCGGCAGCGCTAACGCCAGCACGAAAACAAACAGCGCGCGGCATGGCCCGCCGATGCGTCGCGAGCGCCCTCTGCGTGACGCCAAGGGAATTGCTGCCTTAAAGGCGCAAAGAAAATCCCGGGAATGATGATGCAAGCCGCTTAATGTCATCTGCACAGTTGTTCTATTGAATTGAACAGACCCGGCATGCGCTATTGCATCTGGTTCTTTCAATTGCGACAGCGCGTATCATAGACAAGATTTAACAGCCCGCCTAGCGACATTGCTGTGGCGGGTCAATTTACTGCGTGAATTGGCGCCAATAGCAGGTCTGCTTTAAATACGACGCTATTATTTAATCGATGTGTGTTATGCACGGTATTATGAGTACTCGATGCCTTTTTGTTTAACGTTTGCGTGCCATTTAACGATTTCGCGCGCGGTGATACCAGTTCATCAATGGCGTCGCCGTAATGCCATGCACGACGACTGACGAAGTAATGACGGCGAGTGTCAGCGGAACCAGCGCGAGAATATCGGCCGAATAGCCGTGTTGCATGGCTTCGAGTGCAAATGCAAGGTAATAGAAAGAACCGATGCCGCGAATGCCGAACCAGCTCATCAGTCTGCGTTGCGCGTGAGACGCATCGGAGCCGAGCAACGACGCTTCGACGGCGAGCGGCCGCACGACGAAAAAAAGTGCCACGATCAACACGGCGCTTTGCCATGTAAAGAGCGACGCGTGAGTGCTCGCGAGCACATTGCCGACGATCATCATCACGGCCACTTCGGCGATGCGTTCGAGTTCGATCGTGAAGCCGAGCACCGACTCTGCCATATACGCATGGGCTTTTTCCGGATCGGCGGCCGTTGCGACGACATCTTCCGAATCGACGGTGCCGATCGTCTCGCGTGGCGAACGCGGGCCGCTCGCGCGATGCTCGACGCGGCGCATCGCGACACCGGCCGCGAACACGGCGACGAATCCATAGGTATGCGCAAGCTGCGCGGCGCCGTATGCAAGACCGATCAGGCCGAGCGCAAAGAAGCCTTCGAGCCCGAGAGCCTGCGCGTGCCGCGTGCGCAGCCACGCGACCGACCCCGTCGTGATCCAGCCGAGCAGGCCGCCGATCGCGAGGCCGCCGACGACGCCCGCCACGGCGGTGAGCGCGAAGCGCCAGTCGAGCGGGTCGCCGCTGTCCGCCGTATCCGATGCGCACAACGCGAGACCCAGCAGCGCGAACGGCAACGCGATGCCGTCGTTCAACCCGCCTTCGCCCGACAGCGAGAAGCGCAGCAGGTCCACATCGTCCGATTCCTGCACCTGCACGTCGTGCGCGAGCACGGGGTCGGTGGGCGCGAGTATCGCGGCGAGCAGGATTGCCGGGCCCCAGTCGAGTCCGAGCAGGAACGCGCCGACGAGCGTGAGCAACGGAATCGTCAGCAGCATCGCGACGAAGCCCAGGCGCAGCGGCAGCGCCCATAGCGGCGCGACGAGGGGCAGCCGCAGGCGCAGCCCGATCGCGAACAGCGAGACGAGCAGCGCGACCTCCGTGACGGGCCGCAGAAAGTGCGCGTCGCGCACGATGTCGAGTTGCAGCAGATGGGACGGACCGAGCGCATAGCCGATCGCGAGATAGAGCATCGCGGCGGACAGCGGCAGGCGCTTGAAGGTCGTCGCGGCGACGCCCATGAACACGAGCACGCCGCCGACGATCAGATACCACCAGACTGTTTCATGCATGGGCCGTCAGCACGCATGCAGGCAAGGGCGTCGATGCATCGTGTCGCTGCATCGACGTCAGGGCGCGCGGCCGAACGCCTCGCGCAGCTTGCGCTTGGCCTGTTCGAGCGTGCTCTTGCGCGACTTCGGCAGATTGCGGCCCGCGCGGTTGATATAGAAGTTGAGCATCGACATCGCCGACTGGAACGGCGTGCCCTTGCGCCGCTTGCTGCGCGTCGACGAACGCTTGAGCGATTGCGCGATTTCGTCGGCGCTGCCCGTCCTGAAGATGTCCTTTTCAAGGTCCATCGCGTCGCTCGTTTCCATCACGTGATGCGACCAGTACTTCGACGTGCTTTTCGACGAACCCGTCGACGACGTTCGCGCGCGATGATGCGCGGCCTTCGCCTGCGTGTGCCGCTGGCGCGGCGGGCGGCCGCCTTTCGTGCGCGTCGACGCATGCGCGGCCGTCTTCTTGCCACTCGACGTTCCACTGCGTTTGCTGGTAGCCATCATCATCCCCGATGTATCACAGCTTCACGCCGCCCGCTTCGGGCGCATCGGACGATCCGGGCGGGATGTCGCCGGCGCCGAATTCGCCATCGCCCGCGTTGTTGCTTTCGCTTGTACGCCAATAGGGCTCGCGCCCATAGTACTGATGCACCGACGTCGCCCACGTCGCGTCCGCCATCGACGGCCAGTGGTCCTTGTCGAAGCCCGGCGCGTTCCTCACGCTCTGCGTCGGCATGTCGAGCACGAAGCATTTGCGATCCGCATCGAGCGTGAGCGCGCTCCACGGAATCGCGAGCAGCTTGTCGCCGATGCCGAGAAAGCCGCCGCTCGACAGCACCGCATACGCAATCCGTCCCGAGCGCACGTCGAGCATGATGTCCTTGATCTTGCCGATATCGTTGCCGTCGGCGCTCAGTACCTTGTCGCCGTCGAGCGTGGCGGCCGCCATCACATCGGGGCCCGGGCCTGTCGATCGGCTGCTGTTCGCGCCGACGATATTCGCGCCTTGCGGTTGCTTCGCCATCGTCATATTCGTTCTCCGTCGTGGGTGTGCGTATAGCCGGATTCGAGCAACAGCTATTCCTCGCGCCGTCGTGTCGGCGCGGCATGCGTGAATGGTCCGACGAACGCCTTAGCCGTCCTCGCCGACTTCGGCGGGATCGGGCAGCTCGGGCAGTTCCTTCGTGGTGTCGGGCGGCAGTGGCTGGCCTTGCGGCGCGTCGTCGGGGCGGGGTGTGGTGTCGGCGGAGTTTACTTCGCGGTTCATGATCTCTCTCCCTGTGTCGACCAGCGTTGGCGCTTTAGCTGTCGGCTGGAGTTGGTGCTTCAGCACTTACTCCAGCCCCATGCAGAGCACTTGCGCTGGTCCCATGCAAAGCGGTCGACCAGCGTTGGCGCTTTAGCTGTCGGCTGGAGTTGGTGCTTCAGCACTTACTCCAGCCCCATGCAGAGCACTTACTCCGGTCCCATGCAGCGCGGTCGACCAGCGTTGGCGTTTCAGTGCCTTACTCTGGTCCCATGCGACATGTTTGCAGTCGCTGAATGAGAGAAGCGCTGCACGCGGCGTGCCACGTATGCAGCACGCCGTGCAGCGCCGAACACAAAGAGAGCGGGTGAGCGAGAGAGCGTCGCGAATCAGGGCCGCGCGGCGATTTCGTCGAGATGATCGAGCAGATCGGCGGGATCTTCATAAACGCGCAACGCACCCGCGCGTTCGAGTTCTTCCTGACCGTAGCCGCCCGACAGCAGACCCACGCCGAGCGCGCGGCAACGGCGCGCCGCGAGCATGTCCCAGATGCTGTCGCCGACGACGACAGCATGTTCGATCGGCACATTGAGCCGGTGCGCAGCGGCGACGAAGAGATCGGGGTCGGGCTTCGCGTATTTGACATCGTCGCGTGTGACGACGACGGTCTTCGACGGATCGACGCCGAGCGCTTCGAGGTTCACGGCTGCCGTTTCCATCCGGCCGCTGGTCGCGATGGCCCAGGGCGTGCCGCTTTCCGTCAGCGCGGCCAGCAACGCCTGCGCGCCGGGCAGGGGCCGCACTTTCGCATGCAGTTGCTTGTATGCGCGCGCATGCGCGCGGCGCAGGCGCTCGACGCGTTCCGTGCTCATGTCGCCGCCCGTTTCGCGCAGCAGCTGATGCGTGAAGAGACCGCCGCTCATGCCGATCTTTCGATGAATGCGCCACACCGACAATTCGATGCCTTCTTCGTCGAGTGCTTCCTTCCAGGCGAGCACATGCTGATACACGCTATCGACGAGCGTGCCGTCGAGGTCGAACAGAAATGATGTGGATATACGCATGGGCTTCTCCTTCGATCGAATGCGATCAGATGCGGTGGATGGGAAATGGGTAATCGGCTGAATACGCAAGCCAACAAGCAAGCCAACACGAAAGTCAACTCACAAGCCGGGAAAGCAGGACACGCATTGCATGCATCGCGGGCCCGTGGCGGCACAGCGCCCATATTGCGCCATTTATTCCACGAAAGATTTACGTCCGCTTTGTAAATATCAAAGAGCGTGTGCGCGCGGCGCGGCTGTTCATCGCGTGCAAATGCCTGGGGAAACCATGCCAGGCCGCATCCAGCCGGGCGCGCGAGGCCTCGCAGGGGCACACCGTTTGCTGAACTGACGAGTGACGGCACCAGGTTTTTTGGCGGCAGTCAACCGCATTCATTGATCACGTTTTTCAAGGAGCCAACAGATGAAGAACCGTAAAGCATGGATCGTAGCGGCAATGCTCGCACTGTCGGGTGGCGCTTTTGCACAGACGGGCGGCAGTAACGGCGGCGGTTCGGCGGGCGGTGGCGGCAATGGCGCCGGGATGAGTTCGTCCGATGAGACGGGGGCGGGCATGGCATCGTCGGGCACACATGCATCGAAAAAGATGCATCATAAGATGTCGAAGTCGCACAAGAAGTCGGCGACGGACAGCACGAACGTGCCGGGCGCCGACGCAAGCAGCGATACGAAGGGGCAATAACTCGGGCAATGATTCGGGCAATGACCCTTGATTCCGTCCGGCGCGCGCCACTGCTTCGCGATGCGAGTGCGATGTGGCGCGATATGCCGGACCTTTAGCAAAGGCGGGAGGAATCATGACACAGCCAGGATGGAAATACGCGTTGCTCGCGATAGCGGTCGTGTCGATGTCACTAGGCGCGGCCTGCAAGAAGGCGGAGAATACCAGCGGCGACACGGGCGCGGCTGCGGGCAGCAGCATGGCCCCGGCCGCAGGCGCGATGGGCGCAAGCGGCGCAGCAGGGGCATCGGGCGCGAGCCAGTGACATCGCGCAGTGACGGGGTACCTCGGACAGCCCCGGGGTAATCAGGGAATCGGATCACGCCGCGTTCTTCATCGAGGACCTGAAGGGCGCGGCACAACGGGGGTACGTGGCGATCCGCGTTGCGGACAACGGGTGCATCAACGCCCGTCCCACTCGCGATCCGGCTTGCGCGGTAGAGCATCCACAACCGCGGCAACGGACACGCGCCCCATGGAGGTAATGTGATGCGTTCGAAAATTCACTATCAGAGCAATATCTGCGGTGGCGACTTTCAGCACGTGAAGGACTGCTTCAATACATGGAAAACGCAGCCGCTCGTGTACCGGATGAACGAGCACATGTTCGAAGGCAAGCGCGAAGTCCGTCCGCTCGACGATTGCGTATTCGACAATGCGGAAGTCGCGCAACGCACGCTACTCAAAACATGCGGACCGAACGATCCCTACGCGCTGGCAGCGGAGATTCATGACGGCGAGCGCGATATGTGGCTCGTGATGGCCGCCTACGAGGAGTGACACGGGCACGCATGCGTTCCGCACAGGGCGCATGCGTGCTTGTGCTTGCGCGGCGAGCCTGAGGCCAGCCTGAAGCCCGACGGGTACGAGGCGACACTCAGGCGGTCTTTCGCGCATTCGCGTGCTTGCTCGTCCGCCCGGTGGCTTGCCTGTCGGCCAGCTTGTCGGTCTTTTGCAGCACGCTCGATTTTTTCAGCAGCGTCGCGAGTCTCGCCCGCTCGATCTCCGTCGATGTGGCGGACCCCGCGTTGCCTCCGTTCTTGCGCGTGCGCCGGTTCGCGAGCCGGTCGCGTCTTTCGCATTGCGCAAGCAGCGCCGCAAATGCAGCCTCGTCGACCTTCATGTGACGCCTCGCGCGCGGCGACGGCAGTTGTTGCAATTCACCCGCTTCGAAAGCGGCAATCACTTCGGGATGGATGTAACAGCGCCTGCACACGGCGGGCGTATTGCGCAACAGCGCGGCCACATCCTTCACTGTCGCGACGACATGACGGCGCGCCTCCGCCGCGCTTTCGCAGACGAGGTGCCGCAACGCGGTCATCGCGAACACGCTGCCCGCCCATGTGCGATAGTCCTTCGCAGTGAAGTCCGCGTGGCACGCATTGCGCAGATAGTCGTTGATATCGGCGGATTCGACCGTGCGGCGCGTGCCGTCCTCGTCGATGTACTGAAAGAGATCGTGGCCCGGCAGTTCCGCGCATGCGCGCACGATGCGCTTGACGCGCGCGTTGTCGACGGTCACGTCGTGCTCGATCCCGCTCTTGCCCGCAAAACGAAAACGCACTTCGCCTGAGTGGATCTTCAGGTGCTTCTTGCGCAGCGTCGTGAGCCCATACGACCGGTTTTCCCGCGCATATTCGACGCTGCCGACGCGAATCAGCGTCGTGTCGAGCAGATGCACGACAGCCGCGATGACCTTCTCGCGCGGCATCGCTTCGCGTGCAAGATCGCGCGCGACGCTCGCGCGTATCTTCGGCAACGCGCGTCCGAAGGCCGCCATGCGGTCGAACTTGTCGGCGTCGCGCGTCTCGCGCCATTGCGCGTGATAGCGGTACTGCTTGCGGCCGCGCGCATCGCGCCCCGTGGCCTGAATATGGCCGCGCGCGTCGGAGCAGATCCACACATCGCGCCACGCAGGCGGAATCGCGAGCGCGTGTATGCGCGCGATCTGCGCTTCATCCGTGATGCGCTTGCCGTCCAGATCGAAATACGCGAACGCGCCCCGCGTTTTCTTGCGCGTGAAGCCGGGCCGCGTGTCGTCGGCGTGACGCAGTCCGGCTGGCATCGGCGAAGGTAACGGCAACGCGCCGGCAATGGCTTCGACCGCGTGGCGGGTCATCGTTTTCATCTGGCGTTGTTGAATCTTGCTCGTTCAGCGATACGGCGTAGCCCGCGCAATAGCGGTGCCACGTACTTGCGCGACATGCATGGACGGCATCGCGGCGACCCATGGGCACTGAACTTGCTCGTATTAACCAACGAATGCCCGGCCGCGTGTTCGCGTGCCGGCGGGACGAATAACGCAGCAGCCGGATAGTGAGGGAGGACGAATACATGGCTAACGCACTCACGGGATGCAAGGTTGCGGTACTCGCGGTCGACGGCTTCGAGCAGGCCGAGCTGATCGAGCCGCGCCGTGCGCTCACGGAAGCGGGAGCGACAGTACACGTAATTTCTGCCAGGAGCGGAAAGATCCAGGGCTTCAGGCACGTCGACAAGGGCGATTCCGTCGACGTCGATACGACGTTCGACAAGGCCGCGCCGAACGACTACGACGCCGTCGTGCTGCCGGGCGGCGTCGTGAACAGCGACGCGATCCGTCTGCTGCCGCAGGCGCAGGCGTTCGTCAAGGCGGCGGATCAGGCGAAGAAGCCCGTCGCCGTGATTTGCCACGGCGCGTGGCTGCCCGTTTCCGCCGGCTTGATGAAAGGGCGCACGGTGACGAGCTGGCCGAGCCTGCAAGACGATATTCGCAACGCGGGTGGCACGTGGGTCGACAAGGAAGTCGTCGAGGACGGCAACTTCATCACGAGCCGCAAGCCCGACGATATTCCCGCGTTCAACAGGACACTGATTGCGCAGCTGTCGAAGAAGAAAGCCGCGTGAGTTTCAGCGCAACCATGCTGCAAGCGATCAGAGCAGGCGCTAAAGCGGAGAGACGCATGATGCATCGCCCACTCGTTCGAGCCGTCGTATTGCCCGCGATCGTCGCGCTCGGCGCGGCGACATGCGTCGTCAGCGCGCAGACGAAGCTGTCGCCGGGCGATCAGCAGTTTGTGCAGGACGCGTCGCAGGCGGGCGCCACGGAGATCGCCGCGAGCAAGCTCGCGCTGAAGAATTCCTCGGATCCGCAGGTGAAGAAGTTCGCGCAACAGATGATCGCCGATCACACGCGGCTCGCGCGCAGCCTCGACGTGGTCGCCGCGGGCAAGGGCCTCGGCAAGGCGCCGGGCGCCGATTCGGCGCTGATCGGCAAGCTGCAGGCGCTCAATGGCGCGGACTTCGACAAAGCGTATATCGACGAGGTCGCCGTGGGCGGTCATCGGAAAGCAGTCGAGCTGTTCCGGAAGGAAAGCGAAAGCGGCCAGGACGCGCAACTGAAGAGCGCGGCGACGCGCGCGCTCCCCGTTATCCGTCACCATCTCCAGATGGCGCAGCAACTCGCGGATGCGCGAAAGGCATCGTCATGAACGGGATGATCAAGGTGTTCATGCCGCGTGCGGCGTACGAGGACTCTCACATGCACATCACATTCACCGATGATGCGCCCGTATTCGATGGGGCGAGCCTGGTCGTGCGCTTTACGGCGCGCGTCGATGGCGAGCCTGTCGAGTGCGCTATCACGGCCGAGGCGCTCGAAGATCACTTCGGCGCGGATTCGCCGCTCGAAGGCGCGCTGCTCGGCGCGTATGAAAGAGGGCGCGCCCGCATCCGTTCCGTCTGCGCCGAGGCGCTCGATGAGAACGGCGGCGAAAGCGTGATCCTGCACAGCGGGCTGTTCCGTGTCGAAGGCATGGAGCCGGATCGCAGCGTCAAGCGGCGCTAGTCGATGCGGCTGCAGATCGTACAGCGGCGCGTGGCGCGTGCTCTGTATGCGTCATTTGCAGCATTGGACTGTTCGCGCGCCTGAACGTCTGAACGCGAACGCGAAGCCGCCGGCGATCAGACCCAGCCGTCGTTCAAGCGCGAATGATGGGTGCGTTCTATTTCACGGTCGTAACTGTCGACGGGTCGTCGATCGCGTCGCGTCTCGCACGAAGCGCGCAGCATCCCGCTGCGCGCTTCGTCGCATGTGGGCACTTCGCGAGTGGGCCGCGGTTGCGCCGTACGCGTCTGCGCGGACGGGTTGGCTTTTGCTGATGGCAGCGTATGCACGCGCACCTGCGCGACGACGGCTGACGTGACGATAGCGACGAGGAGCAGACGCTCCGCGCTTCTGATGTTCATGATGAGGCTCTCCCTTGTCGAATGCCGGCCCTTTTATGTGATCTGAGATCGTGTAATCGCCTCGCGGTTACTGTCTGCGAAAGGCGTGAAAGTGGGCCAGCGAGCAATGCAGCAATATGCGTGCCTCTATTGCGAGCCCTCGCGCGGCGAGGCTTTCAGCGCAACGGCGGCAGCGCGCGGCGCGCGAGCTCTGCATGATTTACTCGCCGCATTGGAAAAGACGCCAACCGATACGAGCAGATGCGAACCGCGTCGCCGTCACGTCTCGCTGCCGTGCGGGCATGACGAGTGCATGCGTGAGCGTGTTTCATGCGTTAGCTGAAGCGTCACCTGAACGGGAGCGAAGTCATGACGACCAATGTCATTGCCGTACTGAACGATCTGATCGAAATGTCGAAGGACGGCGAACGCGGCTTCATGAAAGCAGCGGAGGAAGCGCAACACGCGAGCGTGAACGATGCGCTGCTCGAAAGCGCCGCGAGCTGTTCGCGCGGCGCGCGCGAGTTGCAGGATCTCGTGCTGCAACTGGGCGGCAAGCCCGAAAGCGGCGGCAGCGTGGCGGGTGCGCTGCATCGCGGCTGGCTCGATGTGAAGTCCGCTGTCGGCAGCCGCTCGGACCACGCAATACTCGCCGATTGCGAAAAGGGCGAAGACGTCGCGAAGAAGCGGTTTCACGATGCGCTCGAGAAGGACCTCCCCGCCGATGTGCGCGCCGTCGTCGAGCGGCTGTATCAGGGCGTGCTGCAAAATCACGATCGCATTCGCTCGATGCGCGATCAGTACGCGGCAATGAAGACCTGAGAAAAAACATGGCCGCCCATGCACACGGGCGGCCATGTTTAACGAGCGCCGCGTATCAGGTGACGATCAGGTGACGATCATCCGGCGGCGCCCGGCGGCACTCATTCAGCCGCGATCTTCAGATGGTTTTTCACGCCCTTCACGCCGGACACGTTCTGCACGACGTCCTGCGCGGCCGTCTTGTCTTCGGCGGACGGCACCGAGCCGCTGAGCCACACGATGCCCTTGCGGGTCTTCACGTGAATGTGCGTGGACTTCACGTTCTTCGCGCCGAGCAGTTCCGCCTTGACCTTGGTCGTCACCGTGCCGTCGTCGATATGCTGGCCGAGGCTTTCGGACGTTGCCGGCGGCGCGGACGCCGTGGTCTGCGCAGTCGCGTTCAGTGCGAATGCAACACATGCGATGCTGCCTGCGGCCTTGAGGAACGGGATGGTTTTCATGGTTTCTCCTTCTCGGTTGATGATCAGGGATGCGGTCCTGTTGTCCGTGCGATCGATCGCGGCCGTCGCCGCCGATGACCAGACCAAGGGCCACTGCCGCCGCGGTTCCGTCTGGTCCGTCGCCGACACGGGAGCGCAATTGCTGTGCGTTGCTCGCGCGACGCACGCCGTGCGTCCCTGAGAGGCGCTCAGCAAGCGATGTGCCGCACTGCCGCATGCTTGCTGTCAACCGGCTTTCGAATTCGTGGGAGGCAACGCGAAACGCTTGTGGCAAGCCGCTAAGCGCTGGGCAGGCTATGCGCGATGATTGGGCTCGAATTTCAGAACATTTGTAAATTCGGCGCGCAAAGTGCTTATTGGATCGGCATTCGGAACGGACAAAGACGAGTCAAAACAGGCAGTTGCGGAACTTGGTACGACAGTTGCGTGATGGCCTCAAACAACTGCCGACTCGTAGACTCGTACATAGGAAAGGAAAGTCTGTATGCCGCCTTCAATTGAACTACGCGCAAAGCAATCGTTTGCGCTCACGCCGCGTCTGCAGCAGTCCGTGCGTCTGCTTCAACTGTCGTCGCTGGAATTCCAGCAGGAACTGCGCAACGCACTCGATACGAATCCCTTCCTCGAATACGACCCGACCGTCGCGGATGAACTCGCGGCGAGCAAGACGGCGGACGGCACGCAAGCCGACGGCGAAGCATTGCCTGCTGCCGAACGCGATACCGCGCTCGAAGGCTCGGCGGCGGAGCCGGCTGCGGAGGCGCCCGTTTCTTCGGACGACGGCGGCGGCGACTTCGCGGGCGACGGATATGGCCGCGGACCGTCGCGCTACAACGGCGATTCGGAAGCAGCCGACCCGACCGAGTGGGCGCGCGCGCAGCCGACGCTGCATGAGCAGTTGCACGACGCGCTGCGTCTGTACCGGCTCGACGATCGCGATCGCGAAGTCGCGCGGCTCGTGATCGAAGCGCTCGATGACGACGGCTATCTGCGCCAGGATCTCGCCGACCTGACGGACGTCGTGGAGTTCGACCCTCCGCTGACGGAAGAAGAACTGCTGGTCGCGTTGCGTCTCGTGCAGACGCTCGATCGTCCGGGGCTCGCGGCGCGCTCGCTGTCGGAGTGCCTGTCGCTGCAACTCGATGCGATGCCCGCGGATACGCCTGCGCGCAATGTCGCGAAGCAGGTCGTCGAGCATCATCTCGACCGGCTTGCGCGGCGCGAGCATGCGGAGTTGCAGAAGCAGATCGGCTGCGATGCGGAAGCGCTGCGGATTGCCTGCGCGCTGGTGCGCAAGCTCGATCCGAAGCCGGGCAATTCGTATGGCCGCGCGGACGACAACTACATCGTCCCCGATGTGATCGTGCGCAACGTTCGCAACAAGTGGGTCGTGACGGTGAACCCCGCCGTGCTGCCGCGCGCGCGCATCCATCGGATGTACGCGGAACTGTTCGCGCAGTCGGCGGGCGCGAGCCGCTCGCCGCTTGCGCAGCAGTTGCAGGAGGCGCGCTGGCTGATCCGCAATGCGCAGCAGCGCTTCGAGACGATTCAGCGCGTCGCCGAATGCATCGTCGCGCATCAGAGGCCGTTCTTCCAGTACGGCGAGATCGCGTTGAAGCCGCTGGTCCTGCGCGACGTCGCGGAAGAACTCGGGCTGCACGAATCGACGATCTCGCGCGCGACGGGCAACAAGTACATGGCGACGCCGCGCGGCATCTTCGAGTTCAAGCATTTCTTCCCGCGCGAGCTCGGCACGGAGAGCGGCGGCACCTGCTCGGCAGCGGCCGTGCGCGCGCTGCTGAAGGAGATGATCGCTGCGGAAAACACGCGCGATCCGCTGTCGGACGTCGCGCTTGCGAAGATGCTCGCGGACCAGGGCGTGCTCGTCGCGCGACGCACGGTCGCGAAGTATCGTCATCTGATGAAGGTGCCGCCTGCGGAACTGCGTCGTCAGGTTTGATGTTGGCGTCCAACAAAAAAACGGCCGCTCGTCGTGCGCGAGCGGCCGTTTTTCTTTGCTGCGTGTAAAGCGCTACATGCCCGTGGTCGAACCTCCCGGCGAGCTCGTGCCCGTGCCCGATCCCGTGGTCGAGCCCGTGCCCGAGCCTGTGGTCGAACCAGTTGTCGACGCCGGACTCAGATCGATTCTTCCGTAGACGCCGTTCGCTTCGTCATTTGGCCCCGCCGCGAAGAACAACGTACTCGAAGGCTGGTTGCTGAGGTCGTTGCCGAACGCGAGGCCCCACAAGCCATCGTGGACGATCGGGCTGCCCGTTGCGCCATTGAGCGAGCCCATCGATTGGCCTGTCGATGCGTTGAACGCGTGAATCAGCCCGTCGCCGAAGTTGCCGATCAGTATCGCGCCGCTCAGCGAGCCGAAATTGGCTGGCGCCTGCGCGATGCCCCACGGCGCGTTCAGCTCGCCGCCCGTCGCGAAGTGCTGCTTGAGATTGCCTGCCGTATCGTACACATCGACCATGCCGAGTCCCGCGCCTTTGACGTCGTCGTGTTTTGCGGGGTCTTGCATCGCGTAAGTGACGAACAGGCTGGTGCCGATCGCCTGGATGCCGAACGGCGCGAAGCCGGCGGGAATTGCCGGATCGTGGAAGCCGCCGGGCATTGCGACTTTCGCGAAGTTGGTATCGAAGACGTCGATCTTGTTGTTGTGGAAGTCAGTGGCATAGAGGAAGTTGGCGCCGTTGTTCGCTGCGAGCGCGAGGCCCTTGTACACGGCGCCGCCCGTCCCGTCGTCGTACATCGTGAATGCGTTGGTCGGTCCGACGGCGGGCGCCCACGCGGTAATGGTGCCGCCTTCGCCCGCAAAGATGAATGCGGCGATCCCTGATTTGCCGTTTTGCGCTACGTTGAAGCTCTGCGTGCCGTTGAACACGATGCCCGTCGGCGATGCCGTGCCGTTCTTGCCGTTGGGTATCGTGACCACCAGCGATTGCGGCACGCCGTTGCCGTCATAGAGCGTCGCGACATTGGTGCCGTTGTCCGCGACCCAGGCGAAGCCTTTCGGATTGAAGGCGACACCCCAAGGGTTTTTCAGGTTCGGGTCGGTGTGCGATGCGGGCACGGCGCCATCCGAGACGAGAGACGTCGCGGTGAACGACGATTGCACAGGCGGGCTGGGATTGTTCGAACTGGAACCGCCGCCGCATGACACGAGCGTCGCCAGCGTGGCTGCACACGCCGTGATGCCGAACACCTCGACTAGAGACTTCATGACCGTACTCCTTGTTCCTGTTTTGTTCACAGGGCGTGACGGTCATTGAACGAGGGCCGAGTGGTGTTTATTCCTGGTCTGCACGGACTTATTTCGCGCGTGATTTCAATCGCTGAGCCGATTGGATGAAACGGCGTTGCGCAACGAATCGGAAGCGTGACTATTCCGTTGTTCTGATTAAAAGACGGAGAGCGTAGACGCGTTTCGTTTGCGTCGGAAAGGTGCGCGCCGTACGCAGTCAGCGGGTTCCATAGAGCGTGTTGCGACTGAGTTGCAATGTCCATCGCATCCTGGCTCTAGTCGCGCGTTCACGATAGCAAACCGATAAGGACAATTGCGCGTCGTGCGACGGCTGGCCGCTTGTCTATGTTCGGAATGGCTACGGAAGTATACGCGGGATCTGCGGCTGTTATTCCAGTGCGATCGTATGGAACGGCTCGCGTGGCCATGCGCGAAAAAGCCGATATGTGCAGTCAGCTTAAAAGCGCTTGCCGTGTGCAAGCCGTGCGCCGGCAAGGACGCGCGTGGAGCAATCGGCTTGCTATTTTCAGGCGCGCGTACCACTCTGCATGAACAAGACCGCCTGCTCGCACGCCGGCAACGGGCGCGTCCTTCCGGGTGGAGCACGCCATGATGTCCGCCATCGCCGTTCATGATCCTCACCGTCAATTGCTGCCGTTTCGCGAATCGCTGCTCGCGATGCTCGGCATCGCATTCGTTTCGATGCTGGTCGCGCTGGATCAGACGATTGTCGGCACGGCGCTGCCGCGCATCGTTGCCGACCTGAAGGGCTTCGATTTCTACGCGTGGGTCGCGACGTCGTACATGCTCGCATCCGTCATCACGATCCCGATCTTCGGGCGGCTCGGCGATCTGTACGGACGCAAGCCGTTCCTGCTCGCGGCGATCCTGTTGTTCACGCTCGCGTCGATGCTGTGCGGGCTCGCGACCAACATGCTGTATCTCGTGGCCGCGCGCGGCTTGCAAGGCATCGGCGGCGGCATTCTGATCGGCACTGTGTTCGCGACGGTCGCCGATCTGTTCCCGGACCCGAAGCTGCGACTGCGCTGGCTCGTGTTCGTCACGTCGTCGTTCGGCATCGCGAACATCGTCGGGCCGACGCTGGGCGGCATGCTCACGCAGATGCAGAGCTGGCGGCTCGTGTTCTTCGTCAACGTGCCCATCGGCGTGGTGTCGCTGGTTTTCGTGCAGCTGTTCGTGCCGAAACTGCGCCGGCTGAAGGAGCGCGGGCCGATCCAGCTCGACTGGCTCGGCGCATTCGTCGTTGCCGTGACGTTCAGCGCGCTGCAACTGCTGATCGAATTGCTGCCGAAGGAGGGCATCGGCGGCACGACGATCCTGCTCTTCGCGATCACGACTGTCTGCGGCTTGACGCTGTACTTCTGGGAAAAGCGCATGGGCTATCCCGTCGTGCCCGTCGATGTGCTGCTCGACCGCAAGCTCGCGGCGCTGTTCGCGATGGCCGTGCTCGGCGGCTTCGCGCTGTTCTCGATGGTGTTCTATGTGCCGCTGCTGTTCCAGGGCGGCTATGCGATGTCGCCGCACGACTCCGGCATGCTGATCACGCCGTTGCTGCTCGGCACCACGGTCGGCAGCGTGCTCAACAATCGCATCGTCACGCGCATCCGCCGCGCGAACGGCCTCATGTATATCGGCTTTGCGCTGTGCGTGATCGGCTGTCTCGCGCTGGTCGCGCTCAAGGGCAACGAGCCGCACATCGTATGGATGTCGTGCATGGGCCTGAGCGGAGTCGGGCTCGGCCTCGTCGTTACGAATCTGACGATCTGTTCGCAACAGATCGTCGCGCGCGATCATCTCGGCGCCGTGACGGCGCTGCTGCAATCGCTGCGTATCTTCGGCGGCATGCTCGGCACGGCGATCACGGGCGCGCTGCTCGGGCATTTGTACACGCAGGGCGTGAACCGCTCGCTCGATTCGTATCAGGCGGCGCAGTGGCTCAAGTCGTTCGCGAGCCCCGACGTGCTCGTCGATCGCGCGGAGCAGTCCAGGCTGATCGAGCGGCTGGTGGCGGCCGGCCATACCGGCGACCCGATGATGCACATGGCGCGCGAAGCGCTCGTCGCGTCGATCCATATCGGGCTTGCCGTCGCGGCGCTGGCGGCGTTGATCGGGCTGTGCCTCGCGTGGTTCGTGCCCGCCGTGCAGGTCACGTATGCGGAGGCGGAAGCGGAAGCAGAAGCGCGCGGCACGTGACGTCGTTGCGTTCAGGTTGTCATCGAGGTTGATTGATTTCGACGGGACGTGTGGCCGCTTTTGCTATGATGGCTGTATAGATATACAGTTCTTTTTCAGCCTTTCTGTCCCCGACATTCGTGCCGACCGACGCTCCCGATCCGTACTCCGGGTCTCCCTTCTACTACCTGCTGAATTTCGAGCGCGCGCTCGCGTGGATCGTCGAGCGTTACGACGACCTGCTCGACGACGCCGAACGCGCTTTTCTGCACACGTTTCTGCACGACGGGGCGCGTTTGCCGCGAGCGTCGCGCGCGCTGCTCGTTCGCATGCTGATGCGCAAGGGCACGCTGTTTCGCACGGGGCGGCTCGCGTATGCGGAGATCGGTTGCCCGCTGCAGGCCGCCGCGCCGCTTGCCGCGCTCGGATGGATCGATGCGGATGCACACGTCTCGCTCGACGAACTGTTCGCGCTCGCGACGCGTCCGGAGCTTCAGCGCATGTTCGCCGACGCGCCTGCGCTCAAGGGCGCGCGCAAGGCCGAGTGGCTCGAAGCGTTGCGCGCGGACGCGGACCATGCGGACCATGCTGCCGATGCGAGGCAACGGCGTTATCGCGAGTGGGATGCCGCGTCGGACGAAGCCGCGTTGCGCGTGCGCGTCGCGCCGTTGTGCGAGCGCTTCAGGCTGATGTTCTTCGGCAATCTGCATCAGGACTGGTCCGAGTTCGTGCTCGCCGATCTGGGCGTGTTCCAGTACGAGCGCGTCGCGTTCGCCGATTCGTCGCGCGCGTTTCAGCAAAGCGCCGATGTCGACTGCTACCTGGCGCTGCACGCGTGCCGCGAAGCGCTGGAACTGACGGACGACGAAGCGCTGGAGCCGCTGCTCGAAGCCGTCGATGCAATCGATACGCAAGGTAACGCATGGCTTGCGCTGCGCCGCGCGAAGCTGCTGTTCGCGATCGGCCAGTATGCCGAGCGCCGGCACGACTGGGATGCGGCGTTGCGCGTCTACGAGCGCTGCGCGTGGCCCGGCGCGCGGCACCGGCGCATGCGCGTGCTCGAACGCGCGGGCCGCGATGCGCAAGCGCTCGTGCTGGCGCTTCAAGCCGCCGACGAACCGGAAAGCGAAGAGGAGTTGCAGCGTCTCGCACGCATCGTGCCGCGTCTGCAACGACGGCTCGGACTTGCCGCGCACAAGCCGGCGAGAGCGCGCGCCGCGCCGCGCAGCATGCTCGAACTGCCGCGTCCTGCCGATCCGTTTGCAGTCGAATATATCGCACGCGATCATCTGTCGACGGACGACGCGCCCGTTCATTACGTCGAGAACGCGCTGATCAATTCGCTCTTCGGCCTCTTGTGTTGGGAGCCCGTGTTCGCGGCCGTGCCCGGCGCGTTTTTTCACCCGTTCCAGCGCGGTCCCGCCGATCTGCACGCGCCCGATTTTCGCTTGCGCCGTGCCGCGCAGTTCGACGCGTGCTTCGCGCAACTCGACAGCGGTGAATATCGCGCGACGATACAGCGTCACCTCGAAACCAAAGCTGGGTTGCAATCGCCATTCGTGTTCTGGGGCATGCTGACGCCCGAGTTGCTGACGCTCGCGCTCGATTGCCTGCCTGCTGCGCATCTGAAGCTGTGGTTCGAGCGGCTGCTGGCCGACGTCCGCGCGAACCGTTCGGGCTTGCCCGATCTGATCCGCTTCTGGCCGGGCGAACGGCGCTACGAGCTGATCGAAGTGAAAGGGCCGGGCGATCGTCTGCAGGACAACCAGATCCGCTGGCTCGAGTACTGCATGCAGCATCGCATGCCCGTGAGCGTGCTCGACGTGCGCTGGGTCGGCGGCAACGACGATGCGAATGCGATCGCCAGCATGAGCATCGGCGACATGAACGACATCAGCGACATCAGCGACACGGAGACGGCATGAGTTACATCGTCGCCGTGCGCACGCTCTGCGAATTCACCGCGCGGCGCGGCGATCTCGATCTGCGCTTCACGCCTGCGCCTTCGGCGCTCGAAGGTATCGCGGGACATCAGACCGTGACGGCGCGGCGCGCGCCAGGCTACGAAACCGAGATCACGCTGACAGGCGCGCACGGTTCGCTCACCGTGCGCGGCCGCGCCGACGGCTACGATCCCGCGCTCAACCGGCTCGAAGAGATCAAGACGCATCGCGGCGATCTCGAACGGATGCCTGCGAATCATCGGGTGCTGCATTGGGCGCAGGCGCTCGTGTATGGGCATCTGCTGTGCGCAGCGCGCGAACTCGACGAACTCACGGTCGCGCTCGTCTACTTCGACATCGCGGATCAGAAGGAAACCGTGCTGACCGAGCAGCACACGGCCGCGTCGTTGCGCGCGTTTTTCGAGGACCAGTGCGAACGTTTCGTCGCGTGGGCCGCGCGCGAAGCAGCGCATCGCGATGCGCGCAATGCGGCGCTGAACGCGCTGCGTTTTCCGTATCGCGAGTTTCGCAGCGGGCAGCGCGAGTTGTCGGTGGCTGTGTTTCGCGCCGCGCGCGACGGACGCTGTCTGATGGCGCAAGCGCCGACGGGCATCGGCAAGACGCTCGGCACGATCTTTCCGCTATTAAAGGCGTGCGGCGCGGATCATCTCGACCGCGTGTTCTTTCTGACCGCGAAGACGCCGGGCCGTGCTCTCGCGCTCGATGCGATCGAGTCGCTGCATCGAAGCGAAGGGACGCTGCCGCTGCGCACGCTCGAACTCGTAGCGCGCGACAAGGCGTGCGAGCATCCAGATAAATCGTGCGACGGCGAATCGTGTCCGCTCGCGCGCGGCTTCTATGACCGGCTGCCCGCTGCGCGCGACACGGCCTTGCAGTCGCGCACGCTCGATCGCGCGGCCGTGCGCGAAGCAGCGCTCGCGCACGGCGTCTGTCCGTACTATCTCGCGCAGGAGTTGTCGCGCTGGTGCGATGTCGTGATCGGCGACTACAACTACTACTTCGACAGCAGCGCGATGCTGTATGCGCTCACGCAGATGAACGGCTGGCGTGTCGCGGTGCTCGTCGACGAGGTGCACAATCTGCCCGACCGTGCGCGCCGCATGTACAGCGCGACGCTTGATCAGGGCGCGTTTCGCAGCGCGCGTCACGCGGCGCCCGCTGCGCTGAAGAAGCCATTCGACCGCGTGAATCGCGAGTGGAATGCGTTGAACCGCGAGCGCAACGCGGCTTATGAAGTGTTGGCCGCCGTGCCGACGAAGCTGCAATCCGCGGTGCAGAATCTGATCGCATCGATTGGCGATCAGCTTGCGGAAGCGCCGCAAGCCATCGATGAAACCGTGCTGCGCTTCTATTTCGACGCGCTGCATTTCGTGTCGCTAGTTGAGGCGTTCGGCGATCATTCGATTGTCGATGTGACGCTCGATTTGCATCACGCGGCTGCGCGCGCGAAGCCGTCGACATCGCTTTGCGTGCGCAACGTGATTCCCGCGCCGTTCCTGAAGCCGCGCTATGCGGCCGCGCGCGCGACGGTTCTGTTCTCGGGCACGCTCAGTCCGCCGCACTTCTATCGCGACATGCTCGGCCTGCCGGACGATACAGGCTGGCTCGACGTCGAAGGGCCGTTCAGGGCAGAGCAACTGGACGTGCATGTCGCGCATCACGTATCGACGCGTTGGCGCGACCGTGAGCGCTCGCTCGCGCCGATCGTCGATCTGATCGCTGAGCAGTACGCGCAGCGTCCCGGCAACTATCTCGGCTTTCTCAGCAGCTTCGATTATCTTCAGCGCGTCGTCGATTCGATGCGCGAGCGTCACCCGCAGGTGCCCATCTGGACGCAGGAGCCGCGCATGGGCGAAGCGGCACGCGACGCGTTTCTCGCGCGCTTTCGCGCGAGCGGGGCGGGCGTCGGCTTTGCCGTGCTGGGCGGCGCGTTTTCGGAGGGCGTGGATCTCGTTGGCGATCAGTTGATCGGCGCGTTCATCGCGACGCTCGGCTTGCCGCAGATGAACGATGTCAACGAGCAGATGCGCCGCACGTTCGACGCGAAGTTCGGCAATGGCTATGACTACGCTTATCTGTTTCCCGGCTTGCAGAAGGTCGTGCAGGCGGCGGGGCGCGTGATCCGCACCGAGCAGGATGCGGGCGTCGTGCATCTGATCGATGACAGGTATCGGCGGGGTGATGTCAGGCGGCTGTTGCCGCGGTGGTGGAGGGTCGGTTAGCTTTCTTTTTTTGTCTGCGACGCTGTTGGGTTTTTTGCCTTTGTCGCTGGCATCCGCGATTGCGCCTCGCGGCGCGGGCGTTGCCCCTGTGCGGGGGCGGCACTTGCTTTTGTTTGCAACGGCATTTCTTGTGGGTGTTTTTTGCCTTTGCGCTGGCATCCGCTTAGCGCCTCGCGGCGCGGGCGTTGCCCCTGTGCGGGGCGGCACCTACTTTTCTTTGCCGCCGCAAAGAAAAGTAGGCAAAAGAAAGCGGGCTAACACCGCCCGCGCTTGACCTTTACCCACGGGCTCTCAACGTCCCTGTGTTTCATACGGCAGTGTGCTCGCTGATGTTTGTTGCCAACGTTCCGGCTAGACGCCTCACCCGCTTCATACGCGTGTGGCGCAGCTAAGGGCATCGAACGTTTCAGCGCCGCATGTCGGTAGTGAATGTGGTTGCCGTACCGTACAGGACAACGCCCGCACTTGAGCTGCATCCGTAGCGAGGGTTTCCTGTGTGGTGCGAATGCCTACACACAGTTTGCCGCAAAGGGGCGCAGGACGTTCGATATCGCGATCCGTAATTCGGGTGCACGATGCAGGTGAGGCGCTTAAGTAGTGCGCTGGCAACGAACATGGGCTAGTGCGCTGCGGCGCGAACCGTGGGGACGTTGAGAGCCCGTGGGTAATACAGAGCATTGGCGGTGTGAGCGGCTTTCTTTTGCCTACTTTTCTTTGCCGCTGCAAAGAAAAGTAGGTGCCGCCCCGCACAGGGGCAACACCCGCGCCGCGAGGCGCTAACGCGGATGCCAGCGCAAAGGCAAGAACACCGCAACAAAAGCCGTTGCAAACAAAAGCAAGTGCCGCCCCGCACAGGGGCAACGCCCGCGCCGCGAGGCGCTAACGCGGATGCCAGCGAAGGACAAAGAAAACCAACGCATTCGCGGATGCCAGCGCAAAGGCAAAAGCACCACAACAGAAGCCGTCGCAGACTCATCGCGGATGCCCGCGACAAAGGCAAAAAAACCAACAGCGTCGCAGACAAAAAAAGGAACCAAAAGTGCATACGGAATACCGCTTCACCACGATCTGGCGCATCAACGCGCCGCTCCAGGCCGTGTGGGACGCGATCCACGATCCCGCCGCCTGGCCAAGCTGGTGGAAAAGCGTCGAGCGCGTGATCGAAGTGGAGACGGGCGCGAGCGACGGCGTCGGCGCGTTGCATCGCTATACGTGGAAAGGCCGCTTGCCGTATCGCGTCGCGTTCGACATGCGCGTGACGCGCGTCGAGCCGCTCGTCGTGCTCGAAGGCGAAGCGTGCGGCGATGTCGAGGGCACGGGGCGCTGGCAGTTTTCGTCGCACGACGCGGTGACAGTCGTGCGCTATGAATGGCGCGTGCGCACAAAGCGAGGCTGGATGAACCTGCTTGCGCCGCTCGCGCGTCCGTTCTTCAAATGGAACCACGACTACGTGATGCAGCAGGGCGGCGAAGCGCTCGCGAGTCTGCTCGATGCGCGTCTCGTCGGCATCGAGCACTCGTCGTAACGCGAACGATGCTTCAGTGACGCGCGGCCTTCGGCTCGGGCTTGTCCTTGTTAGGGCCGTCGGGTGCGCTCGCGGGACGCGGCGGGCCTTCGGGTTCGTCGCCGTTCGCAATGCCCTGCGGCGCATCGGGCGGAATAAGCACGTTGCGCTGCGGATTCGATATCGCGATGCCCTTCTCGCGGAACGCGTCGAAAATGCGCCGGTTGAATTCGCGCTGCACCGGCCAGCGCGAGCTGTCGCGGCACTGGATCTGGCCGACGAGCGTGACGGACGCGCCGTCGACGGCATCGACGCCCCAGAAGCTGAAGTCGGACAGGATACCGTCCTTGAACTTGTCGTCCTCGCGCAGCGCCGCGCCGACTTCCTTCAGTGTCGCGATCGCGAGATCGACATCCTGGCCGTAGGCGATGCTGACCTTCACGGCCGCATTGCCGAGTCCGCGGTTCGTGTTGTTCACCGTCGACACGGAACTGAACGGCACCGTGTACAACGAACCGTCGCCGCCGCGCAGACGCACCGTGCGGATCGACAGATACTCGACCGTCCCCGACACGCCCGCGAGCGTCACCCAGTCGCCGACCTGCATCGCGTTTTCCATCAGCAGGAAGATCCCCGTGATGAAATCCTGCACGAGCTTTTGCGAACCGAAGCCGAGCGCGACGCCGAAGATGCTTGCGCTCGCAAGCAGCGGCGCCGTGTTCACGCCGAGCTCGCTCAGGCCCGTCAGCACGACGACGATCGCGATCACGACGAAAAGGGCCGTGCGCAGCATCGGCACCAGCGTGCGCAGACGCGCGGCGCGCACGAGATCGCCGCTCTTCGTCCATTGATCGAGGCGCTTCTCGACGGAGACGTTCGCGACTTCCCACACGATCAGCGCGATCACGGCCGCCACGCAGATCGTGATCAGCGCGGAGGTCAAACGGTGGCCGATCGCGCCCGGACGGAAGAACTGCCACACGCCGATGCCCCACACCTGCAACAGCACGAGCGCGGTGACGACCGCGATGACCGTCGATACGATGCGCCGTATCAGCGGATAGTAGCGGTACGCGTGCTGATGCAGCAGCGAGCGGTTCTCTTCATCCTCGACATGAAAGAGCCGCCCGAGCGCGCCGTACACCACGATCGACACGATGCGCGCGGCGACCAGCACGATCAGCGACAGCCCGCCCAGGTGCAGCAGCGTCCGGTAGCCGTTGTGCACGTCGAGCGCCCACACGAACCACAGCGCCATCACGACGAACACGGCGACGCCCGCCCACATGTCGATGAGCCCGTGCGCGAGCAGCTTCATCGGGCGCTGGCTCTCGCTCGTGCGCTCCAGCACGAGCGCGGCGATCGGCGCGCGGCATTGCAGGATCATGATCGACACCATCACGTGTCCGACCAGCGCGAGCAGCTTGACGAGAGGCAGATGCGCCGCATCGCTCAGGCCGAGCGCAGTGGAAATCTGGATCAGCGCGCCGCCCACGCCGATCACGCTGACGATGCGGACCACCCAGCGCTGCATGAAGAGCGCCCAGCTATCGGGCAGCCGCAACAGGCGCAGGCCGGGCGCATCGGGTTGCAGGAAAAAGCCCGCCGCGATCACGATCGCGCGGCAGATCACATAGAGGTCGATCAGCCCGTTGAGCGCGTCGTCCTGAATCGTGCCGTCGTCGGTGAAGAACGACATCAGCGCGCTTGCCGCCGCGACGAAGGCGACCAGCGGCAGCATGCGCACGCACAGTTGCAGCGCGGCGCTCGGCAGTCGTTGCAGCGTGGTCCAGTGATGCGCCGCCTGGCGTTTGCTGCGGGCTTCCTTCTGTTCGTCGTCGAGAGTGTAGGGTCTGGCGGCTGGCGTGGCAGCCGAAGCCGCCGACGAAGCAGCCGACGAGGGCGGCGTCGACATCGACCGTGCCGCCGGGCTCGCGGGTGGGCTACTGTCCGTGGCCGTTCCGGTCGCCGTCGCCGCGGCGCTCACGGCGCCCGCTGCGCGCGCCGCTGCGTCTTCTTCTGCCTGATGCGCCGCGTCGCGTGCTTCGCGCGCCTCGCGCCGCGCGATGATCGCCGCGCGCGCCCGGCGCAGCACGCGCCGCACGATCCACTCGAGGACGATCGCGGGCAGCAGCGTGCCGATCAGCGCGAGCAGCACGCCGCCGACCTTCGCGCGTTCGTGCGGATCGGATAGTTGCACGTTCCACCAGTACCGCGCCGACGACGTATCGAGCAGCACGGCCACCGATCGCTTAAGCGTCGCGCCGCCCTGCGCGAGCCAATGCGCGCCCTGGCGCGCCAACTGGGAGGCAAGGCCGTTCGACTTGAACGCGGCGGGCGCGCTCGCGCCCGATGCGCTCGCCGCCGCAGCCGCCGACGCGCCGGATGCGGGCGCCGGCACGGCAGGTGTCGCGAGCGCGCCTGCAGCGGCGAGCGCCGTCAGCGTGTCTTCGATCTGCGCGCGTTTTTTCGGGTCGTTGAGGACGGCCAGCGCCTCGCGGGCCTGTTCGGGCGTCAGCGTGACGGTGGTGGCGGAGGCGCCCGTCGCGGTCGTCGCCGTGACGGCGGAAAAGGCAGGGGCGCTGAACAGCGCCAGCAGACAGATCAGAAGGAATGTGCGCATGTAGGGCCGGTGGGCGGCGGCGATGCGCGTACGGCTGGACGCGATGCGGCGCCGGGAGCCACCACGTTTCGACTGAAAAATAAAACGACAGCGGCGGGGCGCCATAAGTTCCGCAACCGGTTCCGCAAACGGCGATCCAGCTCGCGTCCGGCGTGCGATGCGCGCTTTGGGTGCCTACGCATAAGCGCGGCTTGCACGCATTCGCACGATCAGCGTTCGCCGGGGCGCGTGGGCTGCGCTGGCTTGCCGAGCGTGCCGTCGACGGCTTCCGTGAAGGTCCGTTCTTCGCGCAGGATGAAGCGCTTCGCCTGCGCCATGCGGAAGTTCTCGACGGATGCCGGATCGGTGCGCAGCCGCGCGCGGTACGCTTCGTAGGCGGCGAGGCTGTCGAACGCGACGAGACCCCACGCGATGTCGTTCGTGCCTTCGTGCGGCAGAAAATAGCCGATCAGATGGCCACCGCAGCGCGGAATGATTTCTCCCCAATTCTCGGCATACTGCCTGAATGCGTCACGTTGAAAAGGATCGATCTGATAGCGGATGAAACAGGTGAGCGTCATGGGAGTTCCTGTCAATGTCGTGGATTCGTTGGCCGTCATGCAGTCGGATATGTGGGCGGCATGACGGCAAGTATCAGCGACGCGTGTCGCGCGATGTTTCAGGCTGGCTCGAAGTGTCGACGCCTGTTCGACGGCGGTTGAACGACGATGATGTGGATGTCCGTCAGCGCCTATGCTTTTTAAGTGTGCTTTTCCTTCATGCGTCCGTGACGCGATCTGAATGTGTGCTTCCCGTGCAGATCGTCGATGACCGGATGACAGGTAATCAGGCAAACTGACGGTCACGGCGACGTCGTAGCGATGCGCGTGATGGTTTACCCACCTAAAGTCAAAAAAAGCATGCGCCGATAAGAATGTCGAATGGACCGACGACGATCGCGCGTTCGTTCACGATGACGGTGCATGTCGTTGCGCACCGGGCAGCGTCCTTGTCTTCCGGACGCAGGCGCGCGAAGGGGGAGGTATGGACGTGCGGCGATTGATCTACCTGTCGGCGAAACCCAGCGCGGAAATCCGTCAATTCTTCGAGCAGTGCGACTGGCAGGTGAAACCAGTCAGGTCGGTGAAGGAGGTGGCGAAGGCGGTCGACGGCTCCGATGCGGCGGGCGGGCTCCTCGACCTTGCGGGAGGATTGCCGCTCCATGAAATCGAAGCGCTCGATGCATGCCTGGCGATGCCGAATATCGGCTGGGTCGCGATCGTATCGCCGGGGCAACTCGCCGATTCGACGATGCGACGGCTCGTGCGCGACTACTGCTCGGACTATGTGACCGTCCCCGTCGTCCCCGAGCGGGCCGTCAGGGCCGTCGGGCATGCGCGCGGAATGGCGACGCTCGCGGGCGCGCCGCAACACGCGCCCGTTCATACCTTCACGGAAGGCGACATGATCGGCTCATGCGAGTCGATGCAGGCGCTCTTCCGGTCGATCAAGCGGGTCGCGTCGACGGATGCGCCCGTGTTCATAGCGGGCGAATCGGGAACGGGCAAGGAACTGACGGCCGCGGCGATTCATCAACGGTCGTCGCGCCGCGACGCGCCGTTCGTCGCGATCAATTGCGGCGCGATATCGCGCGAGCTGGTGCAGTCGGAGCTGTTCGGTCACGAACGCGGCGCGTTTACGGGCGCGACGCAACGCAGGATAGGACGCGTCGAGGCAGCGAACGGCGGCACGCTGTTTCTCGACGAAATCGGCGATCTTCCGCTGGAAAGCCAGGCCAGCCTGCTGCGGTTTCTCCAGGAGCGCAAGATCGAACGACTCGGCGGGCAGGAATCGATCGACGTCGATGTGCGGATCATCTCGGCGACGCACGTCGATCTCGATGCGGCCATCGCCGACGGGCGCTTCAGACACGATCTCTATCATCGGCTTTGCGTGTTGCGCATCGTCGCGCCGCCGTTGCGCGAGCGGGGCGGCGACCTCGAACTGCTTGCGTTTCAGCTGCTCGGTCATTTCCGGCGGGACGCGGGACGACGCTTGCAGGGCTTCGCGCCCGATGCGATGGAAGCCATCCATCGGCACACGTGGCCGGGAAACGTGCGCGAGCTGGGCAATCGCATCCGACGGGCCGTGGTGATGGCAGAAGGCAGGCTGATCACCGCGAAGGATCTCGAACTGGATCATCTGGTGGATCAGACGCCCGTGTCGCTGAACGTCGCGCGCGAGGCGGCCGAACGCATGGCCATCGAACGCGCGCTGCTGCGGCATCGCGGGCGCTATGGCGAGGCTGCGCGCGACCTGGGCATTTCCCGCGTCACGCTTTATCGGCTGATGGATGCCTACCAGATGCGCGAGCCGGACAGCGCCGAACTCAAGCCCGACAAGCGCCACGACGATCACAGCGAGCCGGATTGACGATAGCGGCGACGTCGGCGCGCGTGCCACGCCTGCGCGGATAGCATGAAGCAGCGAGCAGCGGCGTGAATCGGCTGCTCGCGACGCGTCCGCGCGGCCTTGCCCTGATTTCTCCGGCCGCCTCTGTCAAAATGGACAGCGAATCTTCCGCGAAACCGTTGCTGAACGAGGCTAAACGCAATGCCCAGCTCAACCAGGCCGAGCCGTGTGAAAAAACCGTCGATGCATGCGGCAGCGCAGGCATCCCGCGCGTCCGCGCGTCCGCGTGAAGCGGTTGCCGGCGAAACGTCCGCGCATCCCGCGATCGATGCGCAGGTCGTGCTCGTGCTGCAAGGCGGCGGCGCGCTCGGCGCGTATCAGGCGGGCGTCTACGAGGCGTTGCACGACGCGGGGATCGAGCCCGACTGGGTGATCGGCACGTCGATTGGCGCGATCAACGGCGCGATCATCGCGGGCAATCGCCCGGCGGACAGGATGACCCGTCTGCGCGCGTTCTGGGAGCGCGTCACGTGGAAGAGCTTCGCGGACGATCACAACAACTGGCTGTCGGCCTTCGCGCCCGCGTCCGCCGCCACGAACATCCCCGCGTATCTGACGGCCGCGTGGAGCGCATGGGCCGCGTGGATGCCGGGCTACGAGCAATGGATGCGCAATCTGTCGATCATGTCGCACGGCATTCCGGCGTTCTTCACGCCGCGTGCAGACGCGTGGCTCGGCGGCCTGCAAGTGCCCGTCGGCCTCGAGCACGCCGCGTTCTATCACACCGAGCCCTTGCGCGAGACGCTCGCGTCATTGATCGACTTCGAGTATCTGAACAGCAAGGCAACGCGGCTGACGGTCGGCACGGTCGGCGTCGGCAGCGGGCAGATGCGCTATTTCACCAATCGCGACGAAGCGCTCGACGTGCAGCACGTGATGGCATCGGCTGCGTTTCCGCCGGGCTTTCCGTCCGTGCGCATCGACGGCGAGGCGTACTGGGACGGCGGCATCTATTCGAACACGCCGCTCGAAGCCGTGCTCGACGACCGGCCGCGCCACAGCTCGGTGATCTTCACCGTGCAGTTGTGGCCCGCGCACGGCGACGAGCCCGCATCGATCCACGAAGCGATGAGCCGCCAGCGCGACATCCAGTATTCGAGCCGCGCCGAGAGCCATCTCGAGCGGCAGCGGCAGATTCACCGGCTGCGTCACGTGATCCGCGAACTGGGCAAGCATCTGCCCGAAAACGAACGCGATACGAAGGCCGTCAAGGAGTTGCTCAACTGGGGCTGCGGGACCACGATGCAGGTGATCGAGCTCGACGCGCCGAGCTTCGGCAGCGACGAGCTGCACAAGGACATCGACTTTTCGGCGGACGGCATCAGGCGGCGCTGGCAGGCGGGCTATGCGGACGCGCAACGGATGATCGAACGCGCGCCGTGGAACGCGGAGCCGGACCCGATGGAAGGCATATCGATTCATCGATCGGAGACGCAGACGGCGTGAACCACGCGTCGTGCAGGGGCGATGAACGACGGTGAACGACGGTGAACGACGGCGGCACGCTTGAAACATTGCGCAAACAAATCGGCGTGATGTACCTTGAATGAAGGCATCGGCAGCCGGGACGTCCACGACAACAACGACATGACTCATCCGAATGCGGCATTGATCGAACGGTTCTACGAGGCGTTCCAGCGGCTCGACGTCGAAGCGATGGCGGCCTGCTACGCGCCCGACGTGACGTTCAGCGATCCCGTCTTTGGCGAGCTGCACGGCGCCGAAGTGTCCGACATGTGGCGCATGCTGGTGTCGCGCGCGCAGGAATTGACGATTGCTTTCGGTCATGTCGCTGCCGACGATGCCAGCGGCAGCGCGCACTGGGTCGCAAGCTATGTGTTCAGTCAGACGGGCAGGACGGTCGTCAATCCGATCGACGCGCGCTTCGTGTTCCGCGACGCGCTGATCGTCGAGCATCACGATCGCTTCGATCTGTGGCGCTGGGCGAGTCAGGCATTCGGCGCGCAAGGCGCGCTGTTCGGCTGGACGCCGTTCGCGCAGAACGCGATCCGCGCGCAGGCCAGACATCTGCTGGCGGCGTGGCGTGCAAGGAACGCATGAAGCGGGCTGAGGCGAGCATGAAGGGCGCATGAAGCGGGCATGAAGCGCGCATGAAGGGGGAGCATGAAGGGCGCAGGAAGCGCCTCTGATGGGCAGGCGGAATGCGTGCATGCGCGGCGCCATGCAGGCAGGCATCGTGCCGCTGGACATGCGTGGTATTCCGTTTGCGACGCAGGCAGAACGAACGACATAGCGAGGCTCTAATGCAAGTCGTGGATGCTGCATGGCAGGAATGGCTCGCGACCAACGTGAGTCGCGGGTGCACGCAGGAATCGATGGTCGACGCGATGGTGCAGGCGGGCTTCGATGCATTGGCTGCGCGTGAGATCGTGGGCCGCGCAGTCGCCGAAAACAGCGTGGAGGCCGACCCCGTCAAGCCATCGGACGGCGAGCGTGCCTATGAATACGATGCGTGTCCCGTTGCCGCGGGCAATATCGTGCGCACGCACGACCGCGATGTGCCCGTCGTGCTGCGCGTCGATCGCCCGCAGGTGATCGCATTCGACGACGTGCTGTCGGGCGACGAATGCACGGAGCTGATCGAGCGCGCGCGAA
Source organism: Paraburkholderia phymatum (assembly GCF_038900715.1). Classification (GTDB taxonomy): domain Bacteria; phylum Pseudomonadota; class Gammaproteobacteria; order Burkholderiales; family Burkholderiaceae; genus Paraburkholderia; species Paraburkholderia phymatum_A. The sequence goes on from NZ_JAYMRZ010000010.1 coordinate 118,578, forward strand.
ACAGGCTGAAGCGCTCGACGACCGTCAATCCCGACAGCGGACAGGAAGACGTCATCACGTTGCGCACCAGCGAGGGCTTCTGGTTTCAGCGCTGCGAGGACGCGTTCATCGAGCGGCTGGACCGCCGCATCGCCGAGCTGATGAACTGGCCGCTCGAACACGGCGAGGGTCTGCAGATCCTGCACTACAGGGCGGGCGGCGAGTATCGCCCGCATTTCGACTATTTTCCGCCCGCGCAATCGGGCAGCGCGCTGCATACGGCGCGCGGCGGCCAGCGGGTCGCGACGCTGATCGTCTATCTGAGCGATGTCGAAGGCGGCGGCGAGACGGTGTTTCCGGACGCGGGCATCACCGTGATGGCGCGACGGGGCGGCGCCGTCTACTTCCGCTACATGAACGGACGCGGGCAACTCGATCCGCTGACGCTGCACGGCGGTGCGCCTGTCACGGGCGGCGAGAAGTGGATCATGACCAAGTGGATGCGCGAGCGCGCGTACGTGTAGGTGCAGTCCAAAGGTGCAGTCCGGCGCGCGAGTCTCTTTGCGCGCGCATAAAAGAATCAGGAATGGCGTGTGCTCATTGCGCCGGACGGACGCGCGGATATCCGGCGTTCGATGCGGCGCGCGAGCGCCGTCCCGACTGGAAAAAGAACACGGGGACCAACGATGGACAACTATCAACTGGAAAGCGAGTTGCACCACCTCGAGCGCGTGCTCAGCCATATGGCCGCCGAGCATCGGTTCCCGCTCTCGTATTGGCGCACCCGGCTGAACACCGTGCTCGCGGCGGCGCTGGTGCCCTCGCAGCGCACGCGTGCCCGCAAGCTCGACGACATGCTGCGCACACTCGAAACGCGCGCGCCGGAGATAGGCTGACGGCGCGTCTGATCGCGCGCGAAGAGCAACGCGGGGAGCGTACAACGACAAGGCGTGGGCCGCGTTGCGACGCGGCCCGTTTCAGTTCGATTCGTTTCTTCTCTCGTGCGCGCGGAAGCGCGCTCATGCAGCGCGCTCATACGCGAGGCGGATGCCGGAACGCATCAAAAGCAAAAGACGATAGCCGGCTAGTTCAACGACGCGCTGCCCGAGCGCGGCGAAGCGGCATCGGTTGCATGCTCGCGACCTAGCAGCAGATCGACTTGCCCGAGCAGGATCTCGCGTGCAACGGGCTTGTGCAACGTGCATTCGCACTTCAGATCGGTAGGGATATCGGGCGAAGCGCTCCACAGGATCACGGGCATGCCGTCGAGTCCGGGATCGCTCTTGAGCGTGCGGCACACTTCGGCGCCGTTCATTTCGGGCATCATCAGGTCCGTGATCACGAGCGCGGGATGCACGCGCTGCGCCAGTTCGACGCCCTGGCGGGCATTGAAGGCCGTGAGCACGTGAAAGCCCTCCAGTTCGAGCAGGAGCGCCCATGCAATCAACAGATCCGGCTCGTCGTCGATGAGCAGGATGGTAGGAAGACGGCTATCCGATATTGCGTTCGAATCCATGTACACAGGCAAGCTTCTTACTCGCAGACCGGAATCCGGCGCATGCGATGTGTCGTCGTTTAATTGGTTCCGGCGCATGCACGACGCGTGCCCAGTGCACGACACGGTTCACTCGAATGGCCGCATCGTCATCTTGCAGCCATGAAGCACACACGTCGCCGCCAAGCAGGGGCAGGCTTCCGGACGTTTCGACCCCGCGCGCGGACACGCGTGAAGCGGCATGAGCGCTGCTGCCGCAGAGCGTTGCGCTTCGCAAAAATTATCGATGCCGTTGTAAGTTCTGACCCGCGGCCATGATGTTTTTTACGGCGTCATGCCGTGTGGCTTCAAGCCCCGTCATGCCACGCAATACGCGTCATGCGGCGCGTTATGTCGGGTCTAATGGTGTCGTTTCAGGTAGACTGTAGGGCTATGGACAGACTATCCAGCCGATCGCGCACAGTGATCTCCGTCGATGCCACGCAGGTATTCGAGCTGTTGCCCGACGCGTGGCTCATCCTCGACGAGCGCTGCGAGGTCGTGGCCGCGAACGCGCGTTATCGCGAGATGCACGGTGTCACGCTGTCCGACATCCAGGGCTGTTCGATCCACGACCTCAATCAGGTCGGTCCGCAATCGCAGCGGGAATTGCGCCGCAGCTGGCTCGATTCGCTGCTAGCCGGTCTCGTGCCTGGCGAGCCGCGTCTTTCTTCGCTGATCCGTTATGACACACCTGCGCCAAACAGCAGCGACGGCACGCTGATGCCGCGCTACTGGCAGGCGCGCGCGTCGCTGATCGAGCCGAGCGACGGCCAGGCGCCGCTGATCGCGATGTGCATGATGGACGTGACCGAGTCGCTCGCGATCACCGAACGCGATGAGCGCGAGCGCGAAACGCTGCGTTCGCAGGTGCGCCGGCGTCAGGTGCTGGTCGACGAAGCGAACGCGGAACTGCGCATGCATCGCGAGCAGTTGCGTCAGGCGCTCGAGTTCGCGCATGTCGGCGCGTGGGAACTCGATCCGGCGACGGGTGCGATCGACGCGACCGAACAATGCAAGATCAATCTCGGCCTTTCTGCGTCCGACTCGCTCACCGAGAAGCGCCTTTTCGACGAGCTGATCGACGACGCCGACCGCTCGCGCGTGAAGGACGCGATGCAACGGGCGCTTGCTCGACGCGAGCACTTCGAAGTCGAGTTCCGCGTCACGTGGCCCGATCTCACGGTGCGCTGGGTACTGCTGCGCGGGCTCGGGCGCCATCATGACGACAACACGCTGAAGTCGATCGTCGGCTTTACGCTCGATATCACGTCGCGCAAGGAGGCCGAGCTCGAGCAGCGCGCGATCGCCGAATCGGAAAAGCGCGCGCGCAAGCATAGCGACGAAGCGGCGCGCGCGATGGATCGTTTCGTCACGGCCGTGAGCCACGAATTGCGCTCGCCGCTCGGCGCGATTCTGTCCTGGACCACGCTGCTGCAACGTGCCGCCGATCCCGCGCACGTGACGCGCGCGGCGGGCGTGATCGAGCGCAACGCGCATCAGCTTGCGCATATGGTCGACGATCTGCTCGACAGCGGCGCGATCGCCACGGGCAAGCTGTCCGTGAACCTGCAGCCCGTCGATCTGGGCGCGCTCGCTGGCAACGTCGCGGAGGACATGCGCATGTCGGCGGAAGCGAAAGGGCTGCGCTTCGTGGTCGGCGAGCTTGCGCCGTGCATCGTGATGGCCGACGAAAGCCGGATGAAGCAGGTCGCGTGGAATCTGCTGTCGAATGCGGTGAAGTTCTGCGCGCAGGGCGAAATCGAATTGAGCGTGACGGTGAAGGGCCAGCAGGCCGAACTGTCGGTGCGCGATACGGGCTGCGGCATCGAGCCCGATGCGCTGACGCGCATTTTCGAGCGCTTTCGCCAGGTCGATCCCGAAAGCGGCGGGCGCGTCGCGGGACTCGGCCTCGGGCTATGGCTCGTCAAGCATCTCGTCGATCTGCATCACGGCACCGTCGCGGCCGAGAGCGCGGGGCGCGGTCAGGGTTCGACGTTCAGGGTGACGCTGCCGCTCTATCGTTGACACCGTCGTCGAGCGAAACGCGCGGAAGTGCGTTAGCGTTCGCCTATAGGTACATCGATTGGGTACATCGATTGCTGCTCGCAGCGCTGCTGCCTTGCATGCAGCATGCGCCGCGCCCGTTCAATTCGCCTGAGGAACACACCATGCCGATCGATTCCCGCATTGCCGAGGGCCTGCCTTTTCCGCTCGGCGCGACATGGGACGGCAGGGGCGTCAATTTCGCGCTCTTCTCCGCCAATGCAACGAAGGTCGAGTTGTGTCTGTTCGACGACAAGGGCAAGAAGGAACTCGAACGCATCGAGCTGCCCGAATACACCGATGAAGTGTGGCACGTGCATGTCGCCGGATTGAAGCCGGGCACCGTCTATGGCTATCGCGTGCATGGTCCTTATGAACCCGAGGCCGGTCATCGCTTCAATCCGAACAAACTGCTGCTCGATCCGTATGCGAAGGCGCATGTGGGCGTGTTGCGCTGGAACCCGTCGCTATTCGGCTACACGCTGAAATCTGAGGACGACCTCACATTCGACCAGCGCGACAGCGCGCCTTTCATGCCGAAGTGCCAGGTCGTCGATCAGACGTTCAACTGGACGCATCCCACTCGCATCCGCGTGCCGTGGGACCGTACGATCGTCTATGAGACGCACGTGCGCGGCTATACGAAACGTCACCCCGGCGTGCCCGAAGCGATGCGCGGCACCTTCGACGGCCTCGCGCAAAAGGCCGTGATCGACCATATCCGGCGTATCGGCGTGACGACGATCGAACTGCTGCCCATTCATTCGTTCGTCAACGATCAACACCTGCTCGACAAGGGACTCACCAACTACTGGGGCTACAACACGATCGGCTTTTTCGCCGCCGATCCGCGTTACTTCGCGCGCGGCCCCGGCGCGGTCGACGAATTCAAGGCGATGATCGACCGCCTGCACGACGCCGGCCTCGAACTGATACTCGACGTCGTGTACAACCACACGGCCGAGGGCAACGAGCGCGGGCCGACGCTGTCGTTTCGCGGCATCGACAACGCGTCGTACTACCGGCTGATGCCCGAGCAGAGCCGCTACTACATCAACGATACGGGTACGGGCAACACGCTGAACCTGTCGCATCCGCGCGTGCTGCAGATGGTGACGGACAGCCTGCGCTACTGGGTCACGGAGATGAACGTCGACGGCTTCCGCTTCGATCTCGCGACCATCCTCGGGCGCGAGCCGTATGGCTTCGACGAAGGCGGCGGCTTTCTCGACAGTTGCCGGCAAGACCCGATCATCTCCAGCGTGAAGCTGATTGCCGAGCCGTGGGATTGCGGGCCGGGCGGCTATCAGGTGGGCGGCTTCCCGCCGGGCTGGGCCGAATGGAACGACCGCTTTCGCGACACGGTGCGCGCGTTCTGGAAAGGCGACGAAGGCGAGGCCGCCGATCTCGCGACACGCATCACGGCATCGGGCGATTTTTTCAACCGGCGCGGCAGGCGCCCGTGGGCCAGCGTGAACTTCATCACCGCGCACGACGGCTTCACGCTGAACGATCTCGTGTCATACAACGAGCGTCACAACGAAGCGAACGGCGAGGACAACAACGACGGCCATAGCGACAACCGTTCGTGGAATTGCGGCGTCGAAGGGCCGACCGACGATGCCGAAGTGATTGCGTTGCGCGAGCGCCAGAAGCGCAACATGCTCGCGACGCTGCTGTTTTCGCAAGGCACGCCGATGGTGCTTGCCGGCGACGAATTCGGCCGCACGCAGATGGGCAACAACAACGCGTATTGCCAGGACGATGAGATCAGCTGGGTCGACTGGGCGGGCATCGACGACGACGGCCGCGCGCTCACCGACTTCGTGCGCAAGCTCACGACGCTGCGCCACGCGCTGCCCGTGCTGCGACGCAATCGCTTTCTCACGGGCGAGATGCGCGAGGACATCGGCGTGATGGACGTGAAGTGGCTGAGTCCCGCAGGCGTCGAGTTGACGGGCGACCAATGGGACGATGCGACGATGCGCTGCTTCGGCCTTGTGATCGACGGGCGCGCGCAGGCGAGCGGCATTCGCAAGCCCGCATCCGATGCGACCTTGCTGCTGGTCGTCAACGCGTATCACGATGTCGTCGACTTCACGCTGCCGGAGATACCGGGCAGCGATCAATGGAGCTGCATGATCGATACGAACGCGCCCGAGCGAGACGAATTGCCGGACTTCGAGTCAGGCGATGTCTATCAGGTGACGGGCCGCTCGATGCTGCTGTTCGCGCTGCACGCGAAGGGCGAAACGCAACGGATCTTCGATCGGCTCGAAGAACGGCTGACGGCCTAGCGCTTATCTCAAGATCTCAGCGACGGGCTGAATAAATCGAACCTCAAAGCCCGTCGCTGACACGTCAGACATTCACGCGCTGCGCGCCACCGTCTCCTGCGATGCAGCCGCGCCATTCGCCCAGCCGGACCGCGCGTTGGCAGCCTGAGCGCCCGCATTCGCGCGACGCTGTGTGGAAGCGGCGGCCACGACATCGACACGCGGTTGCGCCGGACGTGCGTCCGTCAATGCGCCATACAGTTTCAGATACGCATGCACCGGCTTGCGCCAGCTGAAATCGCAGCGCATCGCGTTGCGCTGTAGCGTGTGCCAGGACGATGGCCGCATGAACGCATCGAGCGCGCGTTGCAGCGCGGCCGCTACATCTTCCGGTGTTTCGCCGTCGAACAGGAAGCCTGTCGCGCCGTCTTCGGGCAGGCCGAGTTCGGGCGAACGCTCGGGCGTGTAATCGACGATCGTGTCGCGCAGCCCGCCGACGCGCGACGCCACAGGAATCGTGCCGTAGCGCATCGCGTAGAGCTGCGTGAGACCGCACGGCTCGAAGCGGCTGCCGTGCAGCAGGATGTCGGCGCCTGCGTGCAGCACGTGCGCGAGCGCTTCGTCATAGCCGATATGCACGCCGACGCGCCGCGGCCACGCGGACGCGAGATCGCGCATCGCCGCTTCCAGCGATGCGTCGCCCTTGCCGAGAATCGCCACTTGCAGGCGCGCGTGGCGCGCGAGCATCATGGGCAGCGCTTCGGCCACGACGTCGGCGAGCTTTTGCGACGTGAGACGGCTGCCGATTGCGACGAGCGGCGCGAACGGATCGACGGTCAGGCCGAACGTCTGTTGCAGATCGCGCTTGCAGGCCTGCTTGCCGCGCACGTCGTCGGCGGAGTAGGGGCGCGCGATCAGCGGATCGGTCGCGGGATTCCACGTGTTGCCGTCGATCCCGTTCGTGATGCCCGACAGCTTGTGCGCGCACGCATGCAACACGCCTTCCATCAAATGACCGAAGCGCGGCGTGAGGATTTCGCGCGCGTAGTTTTCGCTGACGGTCACGACCTGGTGCGCGTGCACGATGCCCGCCTTCATCATGCTGAGCGCGCCATAGAATTCGATGCTGCGCGGGTCCGACAGCGCGGGCGCGAGCAGTTCCGGTGGCACGCCCATCCAGCTGCCGAGCGCGAGCGGATAGTTGCCCTGGAACGCGAGGTTGTGGACCGTGAACACGCTCTTTGCTCTGACGTTCGCGAGCTTCATCAGGAGCGGCGTGAGGCCCGTGTGCCAGTCGTGCGCGTGCACGATGTCGGGCTTCTGCACGCCGCGCACGCCGCGCGCGATGCGCGTGGCCGCCGCCGACAGCGACGCGAAACGGATCGCGTTGTCGAGATAGTCGCGGCCCTGATCGTCCTGATAGAGACTGTCGCGCTTGTACAGGTTGTCCATCTGCAACAGCAGCACGGGCACATCGGTGTCGGGCATGCGCGCGCAAGAGCCGCGCGTCGCCGCCGGGCAGCCCACCGATACGGCAAATCGGCGTGACGCCTTTGGCGCGCGCGAGCGCCGACGGGTACGCAGGCAAGAGAATGGTCGAATCGACGCCCGCATCGCGCAACGCGGTGGCGTACGCACTCACCATATCGCCCAGACCGCCGGATTTCGCCAGCGGCATCGCCTCCGAGGCGACGAGAAGGACGTTCAGCGCCAAGGTTATGACTCCCGGTGAAAGAAGTAGATCGAGTGGATCGAATCAGACGCTTGAAATGCTGCCGTAAAGACTGGCGCGATCCGCGTGGCGGATCGTGTCGGCGAGAGGCGTGGGACGGGCGGCGTCGATAAGCAGCAAGCAATGTGCCATATGCGCGCGACGTCCGCGCTGACGCTTCGGCGCGGGGCGTCGCATTGCTCGGATCATTGCGTCAGGCTGTGCTGCCGTGCATGGAGCACTGTAGGGGATGAAATGCGTCAACTTGGTGAATCGATGCGTGCCGCAGGTGGGATGTAAAACACGCCTTGAAAATGGCGCTTTTTTACAGGGGCGCATGACGAGCCGCGGCAGCGCTGCGAATTTGCGGGGCGCGTTGCACCCTCGCAAATTCGCGTTCGAGACTCAGATATCGAGCCGCGAGATCTTTGCGCCTTCGAGCGATATGCCCGCCATCAGGCCGGCGTTGGTCAGCACGAACGCCTGAACGGGCGCCGTGGCCGTCGTCGAGTCGATGTTGCCATTCGCGCCCACCTTCACCAGCGCGACCGTCGCATCGCCGCCGACCGACCAGCCCTGGCTGTTGCGGAAGCGGTCGAGCGCGTCCTGCGTCATGAAGAGAAAGATCACGCCCTTCGACTGCGCGCCGATCTGCAGGCCGAACGAGCCGGCTGCCGTGCTGTAGTAGCCGACTGTCTGCCCGCCGACACGCAATGCGCCTTGCCCATACTGTCCGCCGATCCAGAAGCCCGCCTGCATGACCGACGGAAACACGAGCACGCCGCGCGCTTTCGTGACGAGTTCACGCGAGCCGTGGACGCTCGTATAGAGGCGCGACAGCGTTTCGTCGACGCTCGAATTGATCGCTCTGCGCTTGTCCGCGTTGCTGGTTGCTGTCGTGGAGTTAGAAGGCGTCGTCGTGCAGCCGGCGAGAGCCATGCTGCCGGCGGCGAGTGCGGCACCCGTGCTGAATATGAAATTTCTTCTATGCATTTGAGTTCTCCTGTCTGTCAACGCAAAGTCCGCCGGTTTGCGCCTCCCTGGGTGCATTACCGCGCCGATGAGGGTTGTGAAACCCTTGATGGGCAAGGACTAACGATATGACAGCAGTTCGCGTGCCCACTTTGCGCCCGCAACGTTCGGCGTCGCCAGCGGCGAGCGCGATGAGACCTGCATGGTATGAATGCGCTCGATAAACGGCGCGATGCGTGTACAAATTACAAGCCGTCGTTTCGCTGCGCGTTATCGGATTCGGACACGGCCTGCTTCAACAGGGCAAGCAGGCGTTGCGGCGTCAACGGCTTTGCGCAATGCGCATCGAAGCCGGCTTCGCGCGCGCGCTCGCGGTCGGACTGCGATGCGTAGCCCGTGCACGCGATCAACAGCATGTGCGAAGTCGACGGCGACGCGCGCAGACGGCGCGCCAGTTCGAGTCCGTCGACGCCCGGCATCGCGATGTCGAGCACGACGGCAAACGGCTGCCATTCGGTCGCGAATGCGCAGACTTGCCCGGCGTCATGCATCGCGCGGCATTCGAAGCCATTCGCGTACAGCAGCAGTTGCAGCGCATCGGCGGCATCCGCGTAATCGTCGACGACCAGTACGCGCCGGTGATCGGACATGTGCGTGGAAATCGGCCGCCATTGCAATACGTCATCGCTGTCGCGCGAGCTTTTTGTAGCCATCCCGTTGATCTCCCGTCACACCTCCCCAAGGCACCGAATTGAGCAAGGGCCGGACCCGAGACGCGAAGTGTTTTCAAATGCATTCAACGCCTTTAATTGACAATTACGGCGCTGGCCAGGGTTAACCAGCGGAATTAGAGCGGCGAACATAATCGCTGCACGCAAATGCAAAGGAATAAACGTAAAACGTGTTGTTTATGAGTCGGCCATCGGCTTTATTCATGCGACATAAGCGTTCATTCGGATTTATATTCTGAATGGCGCGGCAAAGCCGATTGAAACAGGGCGCCGGCAACGCGCAATGCGGCTGCCGGAATGCGTGCCTCCAATAAAACAAGCCAGCGAGGGCTTAATGAAACCATCGTCTGTTATTGGGCGGCGCGCATTCGGCATTGTCGGCGGCGCGGCGCGTCTCGCAAGTGTTGAGCTATTGCGCAAGATGCATTGCGCGAATTCGGCCGCACGTCATTTTCAGCCGCTCGATATTGCCGGCGAGCGCGCCGCGAATGACAAGCGCCGCGAGCCTTATCCGCCTGTTGTCGCTTCTGCGGAACACAAGCTGCGCACATTCGACGCGATTCGCGATTTCGAAGCGCGCGGCGTGCTGGCCGTGGCGTTGCCGTGTTTCGAGAGCCATCTGTTCATCGACGAATTGCAGGCCAATACGAGTGTCGTCGTGGTCGATATGATCGCTGCGCTCTTCGCTCATATCCGGCAGCGTTTTCCGTTCGCGCGGCGGGTCGGCGTGCTGACTTCGCCGCTGTTGTGCGAACGGCGGCTCTTCGAACGCTACGGCGAGCGCGTGCGTATAGAAGCGGTCTGTGTGGAGGTCAAGAGCGCGGGCGCGCTGCGTGACGCTTGCGATGCGTTGATTGCGCAGGGCGTCGACGTGCTGTTGCCGGCCACGACCGATAGCGCGCTATCGGTGCAAAGGCTCGGCACGCTTGCGGTACCCATCGTCGATTCATACGCGGCCTACGCGAAGCATCTGATCGCAGCCGATCATCGCAAGGCGGCGCATCAGGTCACGCTCGGCGTCGTCGGCGGAGTGGGGCCCGCCGCGACCGTCGACTTCATGCACAAGGTCGTGCGCAATACGCCGGCCGTGCGCGACCAGGACCACATCAAGATCATCGTCGAACAGAACCCGCAGATCCCCGATCGCACCGATCATCTGATGGGCAACGGCGCGGACCCGACGCTCGCGCTCTACGCGACTTGCCGAAAACTCGAAGACGGCGGCGCCGATGTGATCGCCATTCCTTGCAATACCGCGCATGCATTCATCGCGCCGATCGAAGCGCGCTTGCGCGTGCCCATCGTCAGCATGATGAGCGTGACGGCCGATCATCTGCGTGCGACGTTTCCCGCCGTCGAACGTGTCGGGCTGCTCGCCACCGATGGCACGCTTGCTAGCGGCGTGTATCGAGTCGCGCTCGAAGCACGCGGACTGACGCAGGTCTTGCCGTCCGCCGCCATGCAGGCACGGGTGACGAAGGCAATCTACGGGACGCGCGGCGTGAAAGCGGGCTTCACGAGCGGCGAATGCGTCGACGACATCATTGCCGCCATCGAGAGCCTGCTGTTGCAGGAAGTCGAAGTCATTCTGCTGGCGTGCACGGAATTGCCGCTGCTCTTTCCGCAAGCGGCCACGGTTTCGCGCAGAGGCCGCACCGCGCACCTCGTCGATCCGACCGACGTGCTGGCGAAATGCTGTGTCGAGTTCGCTTTAGGCAAGCCGGTCGCAAAGCAGGCGAGAGCGCCGCTGGAAAGCGTGCCCGTCGAATATGCCGCATTAGCCGCGCGAGTCGAAAAAGGCGTGGCACTTAATGCCGGAGTTCTTTGAAGCGCAATTGTGCCGTGACTCGCGTATTTCACTTCCTTTCCGGCGACTTTCCATAAAAAGAACCGGTCGAATTGTTAACTCATTCTTTGCTAACGTTTCACAATAATTTCTTCATCCGACTTCAGACTGCCTCTTCTTGCACGCCTTGCACGCGTAGGGCAGCAGAACACAGCAGCGCAAGCTTGACCCCGGCATCGTTCGCGTGCCGGGGCTTTTTTTTGCATTGTCGCTTGCTCGCAGATGCAACGGATTCAGATGAGCGGCAGCGTCTGACGTTGCAGCGTGGGCTTCATGATCGGCGTGAGCGCGTCGAAGATGCGCTTGCCTTGCTCTTCATCGATCAGGCTGCCGAGCAGCGCGCGAAAGCGCGGCTCTTCGACACCCGACACGATGTATTGCCAACGATACGCGTCGAGCATCGCCGCCTCCACGTCCGCGATTTCGGCGTGCATCAGCGTGCGGTCCACATGCTCGCAGAAGTACGCGGCATCTTCTTTCGCCTGAATCTGCACGAGCCCATCGACGCCCGCCACCAGTGCGATCAGATCGCCGACAGCGGCGTCGCGCTCTGGCTTGCCGAGCTTCGCGTCCTCGCGCATCCATTCGAGTTCGTCGATGATCGCGTGCTGCGACTCTTCCTTCCAGTGATACATGAAGACGTCCTTGAAGAGCGGCGACAGACTGTCGTCGGCTTCGATGCTCTGCCGGTAATGCACCTGCGAGAAGATTTCGATGTGGCACGTCAGCGCGAGAATCGACCATGTCGATTTGCCGAGCACGAAGGAAGCGACATCGTCGGCATCGGGCAGGAAACGATAACCGGCGGGCATGTCCGCGCCCGCGAGCAATTCCATGCGGCGGAACAGTTCCTGATGCTTCAGTTCTTCGTCGGTGAGACGCACGATCGCTTCGAGCGCGATCTGGTCGCCTAGCGCGTGATCGCGTCCGAGTTCGAGCATCTTCGCACCGATGAAGCGTTCGACGAGCCGGAACATATTGGCGTAAGTACGTCCCTGCACCTGCGACCAGAAACGGCGTTCGGCTTCATTCAGGAACGGCAGGCGATAGGCCTGGGACAGACCGTCCGGCAAGAACTTCTGAGTGGTATCGAGCGTGCGTCCGCGTATCACGTCGTTGTCGATGTCCCAGCGGATGCGCTTGGACACTTCGACGCATTTTGCGTAGCGATGAGAAGGCAGTGAATACTCTACAGCTTGCATCTTCGAACTCCTGTCGGCCCCGGCGCTGAAGCTAAGCGGGCTGTGCTTGCGATGAGGCAGTTGCGGGATTGCAGTGGGGATGGCGCCGGAAAGAGAACGATGCAGGAAGGCGCCGACTCAAAGCGCTGCGCCGCGGCCAGGTGCGTATTGTGTGTCGTGACGTATCGCTCAGGAACGCATTCTGTTGACGGGCGTCGCAGCGGACATGAGACGCGCGTCCCGGTGTGGCCGAAGAGCACTGCAACAACGCGGAAAAAAGCCGGGACAGACGCCCCGATGCGCGCCCTGACGTGCGCCGCGCAAAGCGGCGCATGAGCGTCACGTGATCGTTTTACGTGATCGTTTTGTGTGATCGTTTTACGTGATCGTCACGCAGCGGGCGCGTCGAAGCCTGCCTTGCGCGCCATCACGATCGCCTGCGCGCGGCTTTCCACTTCGAGCTTCGAGAAGATGCTCGTGATGTGATTGCGTACTGTCTTCTCGGAGAGGCCGAGTCGCGCGGCGATTTGCGCATTGTCGCGGCCGCCCGCGATCAGTTCGACGATCTCGCGCTCGCGCCGCGTGAGCGATGAGAACACCGGGTCGGCGGCATTCGCGGGCGGAAGGAACGCGCGCACTTCATCGCGCCAGCGCTGCCACGCGGGCTCGCTATCGAGCGTCAGATGGTTGTCGCTTTCGAGCGGCACGAAGCGCGCGCCCGGAATCATGCTGGCAAGCAGGCGGCTTTCTTCGAACGGCACGCGCGCATCGCGCACCGCATGCATGACGAGCGTCGGACACTGCACGTGCGGCAGCAGATCCACGACGTCGATGCTATTAAATACGCGCATGATGCGCGCGGCGTTTTGCGGCGTGGTCGAAATGCGTTCGAGTTCGTTGAACCAGCGATGCTGCTCGGCGCTGCCGCCCGGAATGAACTGCGTCGTGAAGAACTGGCGAAACGCGGGATTGTGCTGGCCCCAGCCGATCTCGGCGAGCTTGATCAGCGTCTCGGCTTCTTCGCGCGCCTGCTCGGTGCGCGAACGGACGAGCCTTCCGCGTGCATAGCCGCCGTGGAGGATCAGATGCGATACGCGCGCGGGGAACGCAACGGCATACGTGATCGCAATCGATGCGCCCTGCGAAATGCCGAGCAGCACAAAGCGATCGGCGCCGCTCGCATCGATGACGGAGACGAGATCGTGCTTCCACGCATCGAACGAGATATCCGCGACGTCATGATCGGACAGACCACAGCCGCGCTGGTCGTAGCGGATCAGCGTGTGTTCGCGACACAGCTCCGCAATCATGTGATGCCAGACGGGACTGTCGAGATCGAATTCCAGATGGCTCAGCCAGTTTGCGGCCTTGACGATGGGCGGTCCCTTGCCTGTCGTCGCATACGCGATGCGCACGCCGTCGCGGGCCGTGCACAGCCGTATCTGTTGCCTGCAATGCGGGGCGGACGCGGGCATGGGCCTCCCGGCAGCGAATGACGAAAGCTTGCGGACAATGCAACGCGCGCTTTCATTCAGCTTATCACCGCAGGGATTTTTTGCCGCATGAACATGCGGGCAAACGACGTCTCATCGTTAGAAATACGCTGAACGTATGAAGCGCGTGACGCGTTGCCCAGCCACATGAATGAGCTGAACGACGGGCGGCCCGTTCACGCGCCGATACTGCGAGCCGACTTCTCGACGAGCGGCGAGGCCATCGCGCAGGCGGCCTGCACGCATTGATTGACGAGATCGCCGAATGCGTTCGCGTTGTGCGTGCCGTTCAGCGCGCCCACTTCATCGACGCGCGCCGATTGTCCGCCGATACCGACGATCAGTTGCGCGCCGGGCACGCGCTCGCGAATGCGCCGCAACAGATTGCGCAGATAGGGCGGCGCTTCGGGCGCATCGAGCGTGATCACGCAGATGATCGCCGCACCCTCGATGCCGAGCGTATCCGCGTGGCCGCGCCTGAAGTGCGCGTAGTTCGTCACGACGGGCGCGAAGCCTCGGCGCGTCAGCAATTGCAGCGCGATGGCCGTCGTGACTTCGTCGAATGCGCCGCGGCCCGCCACGCACACGACGCGTTGCGCGGCGGCGTCTTCGGGCAGCACGGCGGGCAGCGCATCGAGCGCATTCGGGTCGGGCTTGTGCTCCGGCAAGCCTTCGAACTGCTCGAGGTTCTCGACGATATCGACGAGCGTCTCGTTCATTCGCGCGAGCTGCTCGGGCGCGAACACGCCGCGCAGCGCATCGTTGCGCGCGAGCCGCAAGCCTTCGCGCGCGACGTCGTCGTAGTAGCGCGTGAGGGGCATCTCTTTCAGGAAGCGGTCGGCCTGCACGATTGCTTCGTGCGGATCGTCGGCGAGCAGCCGCTGATAGAAATTCTGCGCGGGCGTGAGTGCGGGCTGATCGCCGAGCAGCACCGTCAGGAACTTCAGACGCTCCGCATAGCGGCCCAGCGTGACGAGGCACAACGTGAGAGGCGTCGACAGCACGAGGCCGATGGGCCCCCACAGCCAGCTCCAGAAAATCGCCGCGACGACGACGGCAAGCGGCGAAAGTCCCGAGCTATGCCCATACAGCAGCGGCTCGACGACCTGCCCGGCGATGACATCGATGGAGACGAACAGCACGAGCGTCCACACGGCCATCGTCCATTGCGGCTGGATCGCGGCCGCGAGAATCACGGCGAGCAGCCCCGCGATCCATGTGCCGATATACGGCACGAAACGCAACAGCGCAGTCAGCACGCCGAACAGCAGCGCGCCCGGCACGCCGATGATCGCGAGTCCGATCGCGATCGTCGCGCCCGCGCCGAGATTCACGCCCAGTTGCGCGACGAAGTAGCGCGACAGACGGCTCGCGGCATCGTTGATCGCAGTGGTCGTGCGATGCAGATCGCGCGCGCCGAACAGGCGTATCAGCCGGTCGCGCAGATCCTCGCGCTGCAACAGGATGAAGATCGTCACGACGAGCACGATGAACATCGTCTCGAGCGGCCCGACGACCGGCGAGAACACGCGCTGCGCGACCTCCAGCGGCGACGGAATCGGCTCGTGGACTTCGACGGGCAGCGGCGCCGCGACGGTCGGCTTCTGCGAGCGGCCCGGTTCGTGAGGCGGCGCAGGACGGTCGGGCGTGACGCGCGCGAGCGCGGAGGCGGCGCGCGAGAGGAGCGCATCGGCGCGTCCGACCGTTTTCTCCTGCACGGTCTCGACCTTGCGCTCAATGGCCGCCTGATATTGCGGCAGCGAGCTCGCGAGCTGCGCGACCTGCGCGCCGATCAGCGTGCTGACGGCAAGCAGCGTGACGAGAGCCGTGAGCACCGCGACGAAGATCGACGGCAACTGTCCGAAATGAAACCGGCGCAGCAGGCCGACGAGCGGCGCGAGCAAAAAGCTCAGCAGCACCGCGAGCGTGATGGGGATCAGCACCTCGCGCGCGAAGTACAGCCCGCATACGACGACCACGAACGTAATCACCGACGTGAGGCCATGCAGCCCCGGCGTTCCCGATGGATAGACCCGGTTGCCGGAAGGCCGTTGCGGGGTGAGGGGCAGTTTCATGACGTCGTCGAAAGAGGGCGCGGCGACCGGCCCGCAGCAGATTTGTCCCGTGGGACAGGACGCGTTTGCAAGGCGATGCGCGAGCGCGGTATGCGGCACAGCTTCACCGTCCACGCAATCGATGCGCGGCGGCAGCTTGCCTGGGCTTTGCCTGACACGGTTGTTCTCGGCATGTTCGTCTGTCGGCGGGTGACGCGCGCCATTGGCGGGTCTGCAACGTGAAGCAAGAGGCAGGCCGGGCGGAAAAGTGTGTCCGGTGCGCATTCGCCGACTACTGCAGTTTATCAATTGCGCGGCCGGCTTTTGTCTGACGTAGAGAATTGTTGTGTCGGCATAATGCCGGAATTGGCCTGGTGGAATTAACGTTCCGTCGATTGCACATCGAGCCATTTACGCAAGGAGTCACATCGAAAATGCGCCGCGCAACCGAAATCGACATCGCGCTCAACGCGCGACCCGACGGCATGCCGTTGCAGCGCTGGCTATACGGCGAACTGCGCGCGGCGATCCTGGACGGGCGGCTTGCACCTGGCGCGCGCCTGCCCGCGACCCGCGACCTGGCCGCGCGTCATCGCGTGTCGCGCGGCACGGTGCTGGGCGTGTTCGCGCAACTGGCAGCCGAGGGTTATCTGTCGGGAGCCGTCGGGCGCGGCAGTTTCGTCGCGAGCGAACTGCCGGATGTGCGGCTCGAGTCCGCGCCGGTGTCGGTTTCGGCGTCGGCATCGGCTAACGCGCGGGCTGTTCGTCGGGCGGCGAGCGTCGGCCCGTCTGCTGATGGCGGCAGCACTGCAGGCATCGGGTTGTCCGCGCGTGGACGGCTGCTCGCGCGCAGCATGTTTGCCGTCGAGGGGCGCTCGTTTCCGTCGCGTGCGTTTCGTCCGAGCCAGCCCGATTTGCAGGCGTTTCCGTTCGCGCTGTGGGCGCGTGTCGCCGCGCGCCGCTCGCGCCAGTCGAACCGCTCGATGCTCGCGGACGGCGAGGCGCAAGGCTATGCGCCGCTGCGCGAGGCGATTGCCGCGCACGTGCGCGTGACGCGCGGCATCGCGTGCTCGGCGGATCATATTGCGATCGTCGGCAGCGTGCAGCAGGTGCTCGATCTGTCGGCGCGGTTATGGCTCGATCCCGGCGATACGGTGTGGCTCGAAGACCCTGGCTATCCCGGCGCGCGTCTGCTGTTCGAAGCGGCGGGCGCGCGCATCGCCGCCGTGCCCGTCGATACGAACGGCATCGATGTCGCGGCGGGCCGTCAACTCGCGCCGCACGCGCGGCTCGCTTACGTCACGGCGGGGCGGCAGGCGCCGCTCGGTCCCGCGCTTTCTTTGGAGCGGCGGCTCGCGCTGCTCGACTGGGCGCACACGCATCGCGCGCTCGTCATCGAGGACGACTACGACAGCGAATATCGCTTCGAAGGGCGTCCGCTTGCCGCGCTCAAAAGTCTCGACAACGCGGATCATGTGATCTATTGCGGCACGTTCAGCAAGCTGCTGTTCCCCGCGCTGCGCATCGCGTATGCGGTGCTGCCCGAGCGTCTCGTCGAGCCGTTCGTCGCGGCGCTGTCGCTGACGAGCCGTCATGTGCCGCTCGATCAGCAGGCGACGCTGCACGCGTTCATCGCCGAGGGACACGCGGGCCGGCATGTGCGCCGCATGCGCGAGCTGTATGGCGAGCGTGCCGGGGCGCTGCGCGAAGCGGCGCGCCGGCATTGGACGGGCCTGCTTGCCCTGCCGCCCATCGTCGCGGGACTCGATGCGCCCGCGTTCCTGCCCCCAGGCGCCGACGATGCGCTCGCCGCCCGTCTTGCCGCCGCAGCGGGCATCGAGACGCGAGCGTTGTCGTCGTACTCGGTGCAGCGCGAAGCGCCTGCGGGTCTCGTGCTGGGCTTCGCGGGCATCGGCGTGCAAGAGATCGACGCGGGGGCGAGAACGCTTGCGCGCGTGTTGCAGCGGATGCTGTACCTCACGTGAAGCGCGAGCGCGTGAGCGCGTGTACCCCGTTCAGGGCGGCAGCACGAGCGGCGCGCAATCCGAATCGGTGACGAACCCGGCGAGCAGTTTTGCGGAGCGAGCGAGCAGCGACAGCGTGGCGAGCGTCCGCGCATGCCGCACATCGCGATGAGCCTGCCGCGCGGCGTTCATCGCTCGACGCCCGCAATCGGACGCCGCCAGTTCGCCGACCAGCCGAGTTCGCGCTTCGCCTTTTCCGTCGACACGACGGGATTGTCTTCGGCGATGTTGAATGCGCCGCGTGTGCCGCGTTGCAATGCGAGCAGCGCGGCGAACGCCGCAGCGTCGACGTGCAGCGGGCTCGCGCCGTGCGCGTGATCGAAGCCCGTCCCCGGTCCATACAGTTGCCCATAGCGCAGCACGGCGCCGGCGAGCGGCGCCTCCAGCACCTGCGTTTCGAGCGACACGACCCCGCGCACGGTGACGAGCCGGCTGCCTTCGGAATGTGTGTCGAGTGGCTGTGTTTCGTCGTAGGGCTGCGCGCCTTCGCGATAAGCCCACGCGATGCTCTGCGCGATGAACTGCGTGCTGCCCGCCGCCAACGCCGCCGCCAGCAGATTGCGTGTGCCTTCGTCGCGAATCCGCGCATTGCCCGCGAGCGCGTTCGCCATCTTCGAAGGATCGAGCGCGGGTGGCAGGTCGGTCAGCTGATGGATCACACACGCGGGCTGGATGCGCATCAGCGCTTCGCCGAGCGCATGCGCATCGAACACGTCGACGATGACGGGTACTGCGCCTGTCTGTTCGAGCCGCGCCGCGCGTTCGGGGCGGCGCGTGCTGCCATAGACGGTATAGCCCGCATCGACGAGCAGAGGCACGAGCGCGCTGCCGACGGCACCCGTCGCGCCCGCAAGAAAGACTTTCATGTTCATCCGATGATCTCCGTATAGGTGGGCTTCGCAGCCCGTCACACGGAGATTACCGATCGTAATGGCCTGTAGAAAGAGCCATTATCGAGAGAATGATTGAGCCAATTTCGGTCGGACGCGCGCGACGAAAATGCATCGGGCGTCGCGCAGCCGATGCATCGCATGCCGTTTCAGAACTTGTGGCGAATGCCGAGGTTGACCATCTCCTGGTGGCTCGTGCCTGCATAGCCATACGAGCCGATCGATGCCTGCGCGTCGGTGATCGTGTTGGTGGTGGCGTCGCGCGTCTGGCCGCTCGCATGCTGAAACGCCGCCGTCATGTAGGGGTCGGTGCGCTTCGACGCCTATTGTTTTTCTCTGGCGCAACTTACTGTGAGATGAGACGCGCAATTGCGGTGCATCGCCATCCAATGCGGAATATTGCGGAAACAACGATAGTCCATTTCCTGTTGCGACGTTTTTTGTTTCGCGCAATGCTCTAGACTTAGCGGTGTTTTATCCTGTCTGCACGCAAGCAGACAACCACGCTTCAACGCGGCCTTGGCCGCGTTTTTTTTGCGCGCGAGACTTCAACCCTGATCGCCGCCGCCCACGGGCAACACGGTGCCTGTGATGTACGACGCTTCGTCGGATGCGAGAAAGAGAATCGCGCCCACCTGTTCGTCGATCGTTCCATAGCGATGCATGAGGCTCGTCGCTTTCGTCTGGTCGACGATGGCCTGATACCAGAGCGCTTCCTGTTCCGTCTGCTTATCGGTGTTGCGCGGCACGCGCCGCACGGGCGCTTCTGTTCCGCCTGTCGCGACTGCGTTGACGCGTATGCCGTCGGCGGCGTGCTCGAATGCGAGACTCGCGGTCAGCGCATTCACGCCGCCTTTCGATGCCGCATAGGGCACGCGATTGATGCTGCGCGTCGCAATCGACGAGACGTTGACGATCGCGCCACGCTTGCGCTCGATCATCGAAGGCAGCACCGCGCGACAGCACCAGAGCGTCGGAAAGAGCGAGCGCCGCACTTCCGCTTCGATCTGCGCTTCTTCGTATTCCTGATACGGCTTCGCCCAGATCGTCCCGCCGACGTTGTTGATCAGCACATCGATGCGGCCGAATGTGCCGAGCGCCGCGTCCGCCAGCTTGCATGCGCCCGCATACGTTTCCAGATCGGCGATGACGGTGATGCAGCGCGCGCCCGGCGCCGAGATTTCGGCCGCCACGTCATGCACGAAATCCGAGCGGTCGCATAGCACGAGCGTCGCACCCTGGCTTGCCGCCGCGATGGCGACGCCGCGCCCGATACCTTGCGCCGCGCCCGTCACGACGACGACTTTTCCTTCGAAGCGTTGGTTCATGATCGTCAGGCCGCGTTGGTGGCAGAGAACTTTTCATAGTGGAAGCTCGCGGGCGTCACGCCGATTTCGCCGAGCCAGCCGCGTACCGCATCCACCATCGCGACGGGTCCGCACAGGTACACATCGACGTCGCCGCCGTTGAGCCATTCAGGCTCGACGTGCGCCGTCACATAGCCCTTCAGCGGATGACTGCTCGACGAATCGGCGACACAGGTGCGGTACTCGAAGGCTTGCAGCTTGCCTCGCGCGGCATCGAGTTGCGGGAGCGCGACGAGATCGATGTCGTTGGTCACGCCGTACACCATCCGCACCGGCTGCTTCACCGCGTCATTTGCAACCTTTTTCGCGGCCAGCACGTCGAGCATCGACAGGAACGGGGCGATGCCCGTGCCGCCTGCGAGAAAGAGCACGGGGCGGGCCGCTTCGCGTAGATAGAACGCGCCGTATGGCCCCGAAAACGCCACGCGTTGACCGGGTTGCGCGTGGCTGCTCAGATACGTGCTCATCTTGCCTTCAGGCACGTTGCGCACGACGAACGACACGCGCGATTCGCCCGGCGCGGAGCTGAACGAATACGAGCGCGACAGCTCGCTGCCAGGCACTTCGACGTTCACATACTGGCCCGCGAGAAACGACAGCTGGTCGGGTGCATCGACGTCGATCGAAAATTCGATCGTCGAATCGGAGAGCTTGTGTACGCTCGCAAGCGTGCCTTCGTGACGCGCGACGCCTGTCTTGCACGCAGCCGACGAAGCGGGCACGCGGATCACGCAGTCGGAGCGCGGGCGCGTCTGGCAGGCGAGCACATAGCCTTTCGCGGCCTCTTCGGGCGTCAGTGCATCTTCGATATAGCTCGATTCCGGCAGGTCATACGAGCCCGATTCGCAAAAGCCGCGGCACGTCCCGCATGCGCCGTCGCGGCAATCGAGCGGAATGTTGATCTTCTGCCGATAGGCAGCATCCGACAGCGTTTCGTTATCGCGGCACGTGATGAAACGCGTGACGCCGTCTTCGAACTGAAGTGCAATGCGATGTTCCATGGACTGCTCCTGACTTTCCTGTGCTGCTCGCGTCTTGGGGTCGACTCGTGGCGGACCGTGACGCGCGCTCAGATGTGATAGACGTCGATCACCTGATTGATGTAGTCGTTCTTCAACACGACATACTTTTTCAGAATCTGCGGCGACTCGCCGTTGAAATCGATCACATAGCGCGACATGCCGAAGTAGCTGTAATTGGTCTTGTAGCGATGGCTCAGCGTGTGCCAGTTGAAACGCACCGTGCAGACGCCGTTGTCTTCGCTTTCGAGTTCGACATTGCTGATGTTGTGGCTCGTGCGCGTGTCGGGAATCGTCGCGCTCGACCGCTCGGTCTTGATGCGGAATACACGATCTTCGAGGCCCTGGCGGCTCGGGTAGTAGATCAGCGAGATCTCGCGCTGCGGGTCCGTGACGAGCTGGTCCGTGTCGTCCCACGAGGGCATCCAGAACACGACGTCCGGGTGATACAGATCGAGCCACTCGTCCCATTGCTCGTCGTCGAGCAGACGCGCTTCGCGATAGAGAAACGCTTGAATCTCAGCGAGCGTCGGCGTTGTGATAGGCGTGCTCATGCTGCGCTCCTTGCCGCGCTTTCTGCGCTGGCTGCTTGCCTCTCGTTGACGAGCGCGTTGCGGATCGTCTCCACCCAATAGCGGTGCTGGATCGTGTAAAGCCCTTCGTCTTCCGTCTTCACGCCACTCAGGAGCGGCTTGAGGCCGATCTTTTGCGCGCCTTCGTCCGCGCCTTCGATCCAGTGCGTCGAGCCGCGGCACATGTCGTTCCATTCGACGGCGCGCGCTGCGTAGCCTTGCTGGCACGCGCGGAATTCTTCGAGGTCATCGGGCGTCGCCATGCCGCTCACGTTGAAGAAGTCTTCGTACTGGCGAATGCGGCGCGCGCGCGCTTCATCGGATTCACCCTTGGGCGCGATGCAATAGATCGTCACTTCCGTCTTGTTCACGGAAAGCGGCTTCAGCACGCGAATCTGCGAGCCGAACTGATCCATCAGATACACGTTCGGATAGAGGCACAGATTGCGCGAGTTCTGGATCATCCAGTCGGCTGTTTCATTGCCGCAGCGCGCGGCGAATTCGTCGCGGCGATTGAAGTTCGGACGGTCTTCGGGATTGGCCCAGCGCGTCCACAGCAGCATGTGGCCATGTTCGAACGCATAGAAGCCGCCGCCCTGGCGGCCCCAGCCGCCCGCATCCATTGCGCGGATCTTGTCTTCGGCCGCGTTCTTTTCCTTGCGGTGATTGGTCGTGGCCGCGTAATTCCAGTGCACGGCCGACACGTGATAGCCGTCCGCGCCGTTTTCCGCAGTCAACTTCCAGTTGCCTTCATACGTGTACGTCGACGAACCGCGCAGCACTTCGAGTCCGTCTTCCGACTGGTCGACAATCATGTCGATGATCCGCGCCGCTTCGCCCAGATATTCGGTAAGCGGCTTCACATCGGGATTCAGGCTGCCGAACAAAAAGCCGCGATAGTTTTCGAAGCGCGCGACTTTCTTCAGATCATGTGATCCCTCGTGATTGAAGCACTCGGGATAACCCGCTTCTTGCGGGTCTTTCACCTTCAGCAGCTTGCCGCTGTTGTTGAAGGTCCAGCCGTGGAACGGGCACGTGAACGTCGCCTTGTTGCCGCGCTTGTGGCGGCACAGCATCGCGCCGCGATGCGTGCACGAATTGACGAGCGCGTTGAGCTCGCCCTGACGGTTGCGCGTGATGACCACGGGCTGGCGGCCCATCGTCGTCGTGAAGTAATCGTTGTTCGACGGAATCTGGCTTTCGTGCGCGAGATAGATCCAGTTGCCCTCGAAGATGCGCTGCATCTCGAGTTCGAACAGCGCTTCGTCCGTGAAGGCGCTGCGATGCAGGCGGTAGTCGCCGCGCGCCGGATCTTCGACCAGATAGTCGTCGATGTGCTTGAGCTTCGGACTGCGGTCCGGGTAGATGGGGATCATCGGATGTCTCCTGCAACAGGGTTGCTGTCTCGCTCGCCCATTCGGTTGCTACCCGAAAGGTATAATTTGTTAGGGCGCTGCGGTTGTGTGAAGAGTAGTTGGCGCACATATGGCGCGTCCAACACTGAATTGGTATGAGGTCCATATCCGAGGGGTATCGTCATGGAGTTGCGCCATTTGCGTTATTTCGTCGCCGTGGCCGAGGAGCGCAACTTCACGCGCGCCGCGCAGCGGCTGCACATCGCGCAGCCGCCGCTGAGCCGCCAGATGCAGCAGCTCGAAGACCTGCTCGGCGTGCAGCTTTTCGTGCGCAACTCACGGCCCGTCGAATTGACGGACACAGGGCGCTTCTTCTATTCGCACGCGGTGCAATTGCTCGCGCAAACAGCGGAGCTGGAATCGATGACGCGTCGCGTCGGCAAGATCGAGCGCAGCCTGTCGGTGGGTTTCGTCGGCTCGACGCTGTATGGCATGCTGCCGAAGATCATTCGCCGCTTTCGCCACGAGCATCCCGCTGTCGAGCTGACGCTGGTCGAAATGTCGACGATGGATCAGATCAAGGCGCTCAAGGAAGGCGTGATCGACGTGGGCTTCGGGCGCATCCGGCATGAAGACCCGAGCATCAAGCGCATCGTGTTGCGCGAGGAGCGGATGATCGTCGGACTGCCCGTCGGTCATCCGTTGTCGGAATTGAAGCCGGTGTTGTCGCTGCACGATCTCGTCAACGAAACGCTGATCATCTTCCCGAAAGCGCCGCGCCCCAGTTACGCGGACCAGGTGCTCGCCGCGTTCCGCGATCGTGGATTGGAGCCGCAGCGCATCTACGAGACGCGCGAACTGCAGATCGCATTGGGACTGGTCGCGGCGGGCGAGGGGATCTCCGTCGTGCCGACCAGCGTGTACGGACTCAAGCGCGACGACGTGAGCTACAAGGAACTCGACGATTCGAATCTGGTATCGCCGATCATCATGAGCATGCGGCAGCTCGACGAATCGGAAGATCTCACGCAGATGCTCGAACTGATCTATCGGCTATACGAAGAAGAGCACATGGAGTACCTGCCGCCGCATGAAGAGGGTACGTGACGATGCGATCCTCTGGCTTGCCGCGCTCGTCGCCGGCAAACCAGTGACCCAACCGTACGTTCATCAGGCCTTCGACAATTGCGCCGCTGCATTGCGCAACGCGGTCCGCAGTCCTTCCTCGACGACGGGGTGATAGAACGGCATCGCGAGCATCGCATCGACCGTGAGGTTCATCTGCAGCGCCCACGACAGCAAGTGCGCGATGTGTTCGGCATCCGGCCCGATCCACTCTGCACCGACGAAACGACGCGATGCCTTGTCCACATACACGTGCATCAGTCCGCGATTGCGCAGCATCACGCGGCTGCGGCCCTGGTCTTCGAAGCTCACTTCGCCCGTCACGAACGAATCGGCGGCGAGGTCCGCGTGACGCTCGCCGACCATCGCGATGCCCGGCTCCGTGAACACCGCTGAAATCGGCGCGCGGCGCACGAGCGGCTGCACGTCGGGATAGCGCGCGGCGTTCTCGCCGGCCGCGCGGCCCTCGTCGGCCGCTTCGTGCAGCAGCGGCAGCACGTTGTTCGCGTCGCCGGCGATGAACACGGGATGCGTGCCCGCTCGCAGCGTCACGGGATCGAACACGGGCACGCCACGCGCGTCGAGTTCGAGCGTCGTGTTGTGCAGCCCGAGCCGGTCCACATTCGGCCGGCGGCCCGCCGTGACCAGCACGTAGTCGAACGTGTCTTCGCGCAACTCGCCCGCGCTGTCGCGATAGCGCAGATGCACGCTGTCGCCTTCGCGCGTCGCCGCTTCCACTTGCGCATGCGGCTCGAAACGGAACGACTCGCTGAACACACGTTGCGCATAGCCCTTGATGGCGGGATCGCTCAGCGGACCGACACGGCCGCGCGCGCCGAGCATCGTCACGTCGACGCCGAGCCACGCGAGCGCCTGCCCCAGCTCGAGCCCGATCACGCCCGCGCCGATCACGGCCACCTTGCGCGGCAGGTCGTCCCACGCGAACACGTCGTCGTTGACGATCGCGCGGTCGCCGAGCGCCTTGTACATCGGCGGCACGAACGGCGACGAGCCCGTCGCGATCACGACGCTCTTCGCATGCACTCGCGTATGGTCGCCGACTTGCAGCACGTTGTCGTCGATGAATTGCGCGTAGCCGATCAGCCGCTCTTCGGCCGGGATGCCTTCCGTCGACTCGACGACGAAGCCCACAAAGCGGTCGCGCTCGCCTTTGACGCGCGCCATCACCTCGCGTCCGTCGATGCGCACGGCGCCGTCGACATGCACGCCGAACGGCGCGGTGCGTCGCGCCGCATGCGCGGCTTCGGCGGCGGCGATCAGCAGCTTCGACGGCATACAGCCGACGCGCGCACAGGTCGTTCCGTAAGCGCCGCCTTCGATCAGCACGGCACTCGCCCCCGCGGCCTTCGCGGCGCGAAACGCGGACAGACCGGCGCTGCCGGCCCCGATAACAGCAACATCGATATGAAGCGTCTTCATGATGTTCCTCGCTCTGACGGGCGGGTGGCGACGTCCCATGGGTTGCTACCGTGGGGTTGCTGCCGCGCGCCTCGCTGCCGTCCAGTAGAATCGGTTTGCATTGCACTGGTGCCACTGTACGGGTTGCCGTCCGGCGTGCTAATCCTCGAACGATTCAAATACATGCTCATTCGGCTCAAATGGATCTGCTAAGCCGCTTTCTGTCGCTGATGCCGGTGAGCGGACGCGTGGATATCCGCTGTCATTTCGGCGCGCCGTGGGCGATCGAAGAAGGCCCTGCGGGCGTGCGGGAGATTCCGTACCACGTGCTGCTGTCGGGGCACGCGGTGCTCGAAGACGGCAACGGCCCGCCCGAGAAGCTGGTGGCGGGCGACATCATCGTGTTTCCGACGGGCGGCGCGCATCGCATCCATGACGGCAGCGGCGCGAAGCCGGTCCCGGCGACGGAGCGGCGCAACATCACACTGACGGTCGCCGAGAACGGCGGCACGGGCGAAGCCGCCGACATCCTGTGCGGCCGCTTTCTGCTCGGCGCCGTGCCGGACAGATTGCTGCGCGACCATCTGCCGTCACGGCTCGTGGTGCGCAGCGGCGCGCACGCGAACGCAAATGGCTGCGCGCAGCCGAACGGCGGCGGCGAGCATTCGGTGAAAAGCGTCGCGGGTTCGCGGCTCGCGCGCCTGATCGAGCTGATGCGCGAAGAGGCGATGGACGAGTGCCCCGGCAGCGAGACGCTCGTCAATCATCTGTCGGCGGCGCTTTTTGCGTTGACGCTGCGTTTCGCCAGCGAATCGGCCCAGCCGCCGCTCGGTCTGCTGGCGCTGGCGGGGCGTCCGCGCCTGCAGCCGGCCGTGTCGGCGATGTTCGAGTCGCCCGGCAAGCCGTGGACGCTCGACCAGTTCGCGGCGCTCTGCAACATGTCGCGCGCGACCTTCGTGCGGCAGTTCCAGGAAGCGATCGGCCGCTCGGCCACCGATGTGCTCACCGAAGTCCGCATGACGATCGCGGGCCGCTCGCTGCTCGAATCGACGACGCCCGTCGGCGATATCGGCGAGATGGTCGGCTATCAGTCGGAAGCGGCATTCCAGCGCGTGTTCAAGAAGCAGATCGGCGTGACGCCGGCGCGCTGGCGCGCATCGGGCGGACACATGCAGGGCGCTTCCGCCGACGCGGCGAAATAGAGAGTTTCAGAAAGCGATCAGCTGCACCCGGCGGCTTCGTGCATCGGTCAGCAACCCTTGTCGCACAAGGCTTCGGCGCACACGCGGCAAGCGCGCATCGCGCTTCGTCGCCGTTGCGCCGGCAACCGGTGAGCCGAACGAGCATCTTCATGAGTCGCGCCGACATTAACGGCGCGGCCTCGCACACCTACAGTCGAGTCGTCCCGTCGCCGACGGCGACTCTTCTCGAAGGTGCTCAACATGAATGTGAATCGCGTTTATCAGGCGCTCGTTCTTGCCGCCGCACTCGGTGTGCCGCTTGCAAGCCACGCCCAATCGTCATCGCTCGCGACGCGCGCGCAAGGCCGCGCCGAACTCGTCGCCGCCGGGCAGTCCGGCCAGCTTCCGCAAAGCGATACCCGCTATCCCGAACCCGCCGGCTATTCGTCTGCCGCGCCGCATGCGTTCCATCGCGCGCATGCGTTCATCGCGGCTTCGTATGGTCCGTCGACGAACGGCAGCTCCGCTTCGGGCTTGCGCGCGACGCGCGCGCGTTCGCTCTCGGCGCCGCCGTCCGCATACGACGGCGTCTATCGCGGGCAGTAACGGCCAGTAACCCATCGCTTTCGACACACACATAAGGAGTTAACCATGTCCGCTATCACGATCTATACGACGCCGACTTGCCCGTACTGTCTCGCGGCCAAAGCGCTGCTTGCGAGCAAGGGCCTGTCGTACAGCGAAATCAACGTGCAGAACGATCGCGCGACGGCGCTTGCGCTGGTCGAGCGCACGGGACGCCGCACGGTGCCGCAGATCTTTATCGGCGATGCGCATGTCGGCGGCTTCGACGATCTGAACGCGCTGGAGACGGCGGGGCGTCTCGATCCGCTGCTGGACGCGAACGCCGCGCGCTAGGCAGAGCGCGTGGCGAGATGCAAAAACCGCGAACGGTGCAGGCCGTTCGCGGTTTTTTCTTTCGCAGCGCGTGCGTCCGTCACGAACCGACGCGCGGCAGATAGGGCGCGGGATCGACGGGCTTGCCGTCCTTGCGGACTTCGAATCGCAGCGAGCCGGCTCCCAGGCCTGCTCCGCTTGCGCTCTCCGCCATTTCGGCGATCATCTCGCCGCGCTTGACGGTCGTGCCTTCCTTGACGAGCAGTTTGCGGTTGTGTCCGTAGGCCGTTACGAGCGTGTCGTCGTGCTTGATGACGATCAGCTTCCCATACGGCTTGCCGCCGTCTCCCGCGAACACGACGCGGCCAGCGGCGGCTGCTTTTACCGGATCGCCGGCCTTGGCCGCGATCACCATGCCCTTCGATTTGCCCTGTCCGTATACCGCGTTGAGCGTGCCGCGCGCGGGCCAGCCGAAGCGGGTCTTGTTGCTCTTGTCGCCGTCGTTCCTGTCGGCGGCGGCTTCGCGCTTCGCGAACGCCTTGGGCGCGGCTTGCGCGGGCGTAGTCGCAAGGGACTTGCTGTCTTCGGCTGCATCGGGCGGCGCGACGCGCAACACGCCGCCCGGTTCGATGTGGTTCACATCCTGCAAGCTGTTCCATCTGGCGATGTCGTCGCTGCGCTGGCCGTGAGCCGTCGCAATGCGATAGAGCGTGTCGCCGGGCTTGACGCGGTAATAGCCTTCCTTCACGGGCGCGAGCGGCTTCGCCGTGCTGGCCGTCACGCGCGCCGCCGGCTGGCTTGCCGATGACGCCGCTTGCGTCGGCTGGCCAGACGACCGGTCCTCGGGAGCCATCTGCCAGGGCAGCGACGTGCAACCTGCATTCGCCAATAGCAGCGCGAGACCTGCGCCCAGCAGCAGATGCGCGCGGCGGTTCGATTGCGTGTGTGTCATGTCGTCTTCCTCTTGTCATTCGGCCATGCGGGGGCAGGTAGGCGCGCCCGGGACGGTTCGCGGCCCAAACGCGTAGAACGCCGCTCCGACAATGAAAGTTGACGTTTGCTTCCGGAATCCTGAATGTTTTACACAGCTTCGCATTCGCGCTTTTGGCGGGCGCGTTTGTGTTGCGAAATGTGCGCTGGAAGATGGGTTGAATCGCGATCGGCGGGCGCCGATCGCCTACTGAAGCAGTGAATTTTCTGCCATAGAGACTTCATGCGCGAACGCGCTCGCGCGCAACGGGCATTACGGGCGGCGCTTCTTCCATGCGTAACCGGCGGGTGGGTCCGCCGCGCCCGCCTTGCCGACGGAGCGCGGATTCTCGCTGCACAACGTGACGAAGCTCACATCGCCGCCCGCCGCCTGTTTCTTGCGCAAGGCCTCGGTGAACGCGAGCGCCTGCGTCATGTCGTCGTCGCCGAAGCGCTCGAAGCGAGCGGTTGCCGTCGACGCATTGCCTTCTTCGAGCCAGTACACGACAAACATGCGTCTCCCTTTCTATGCGTCGATGCGCGGCTTCATGACGGGCTGCCCTTCGGATCGTCGAGCGATACGCCCAGTTCGCCCGCAAGACGCTCGACGAGCGCCTCGAGCCGCTCGACGCGTTCGCTCAACTGCTGTTGCTGCGCGCGCAGCGATTCGAGCTCGCCGGGTGGCAGCGCTTCGTCGGAGAGGGCCGCGCCGCGTGTCAGCTCGGGCGACGGCTCGCCGCACAGCAGATGCGTCCAGCGGCTTTCGCGCTCGCCCGGCGTGCGCGCGAGCTTGACGACGCGCGGCGGATCGTTGGCCGCGAGTTCTTCGAGAAACGCCTCGACCGACGACGTATCGGCGAAGCCATGCAGGCGCGACGTCGCGAGCCGCAGTTCGGCCGCCGTCTGCGAACCGCGCAGCAGCAAGGCCGTTAGCAGCGCCGCCGACTGGCGCGGCAAGCCGAGCACGCGCTCCATGTTGTGCTCGTAGCGCGGCACACGGCTGCTGCTGCCTTCGAGC
This sequence comes from Paraburkholderia phymatum, assembly GCF_038900715.1. Taxonomy (GTDB): domain Bacteria; phylum Pseudomonadota; class Gammaproteobacteria; order Burkholderiales; family Burkholderiaceae; genus Paraburkholderia; species Paraburkholderia phymatum_A. Next base: position 148,237 of record NZ_JAYMRZ010000010.1, read on the forward strand.
ACGAGCGACAGGCGCTTCAGGCTGTTGATCGCATCCATGATCTCGCTTTCGCTGACGTTCATCACGGGCGAGCGCGAGGTCTTCTGGTTGCAGCCCGACGCCAGCGAGTTGAGCGACAGCGGATAGGTATCGGGCACAGTGTGCTGCTTCTCGAACAGCACGCCCAGCACGCGCGCTTCGAGCGGCGTGAGCGCGCGCATGGCGGGGCGCGGGGATTCGTCGGTGGTGGCGTTCATCGGCAATAGACTCGGGTTGTATGCGGCGGCGCGTGGTCGCGCGAGCGTTGCGGCTCGCGCGATAGCATAGTCTATTGTCCCCGTAAAAGGACGGGAAGTCGTGCGCGCGATGTGTGCCAATGATGCCGTCTGCCGCCGCCGACGCTAGATGTTGTAAGGCTCGTCGGGCACGTCGAATACGGCGTCGTCGATGTCGAACTGCAGCGAGCAGTCTTCCGCCGATGCGGGATCCGAGCGCATCGCAGCGACGCGCTGCCGCACCAGGTCTTTCAAACGGCCTTGCACGATGCGTCGTTTCGCGGTGTCGAGCGCGGCATAGTGGTTGATCTGATGATCGCTGATCTCGAGCCTCGCGACACAGCGCGCGTCGAGCGTCGTGTCGCGGCCCGTTTCGACGACCCACGACAGCGTGAGAAACGTGGTCGCACCCTCCTGATACGCGCTGACGGTCGGCGATTTCGGCGATTCGAAGGTAGCGGCGAGGGCCAGTTCGATTTCCTCGATGCGCTGCGACAGATCGATCGTTTTCATGGCGGCTCCTTTCGAAGGTTCATCCCGGGTTTCATCGTTCCATTGCAGCAACCGGGGTGCCATGTCCGATGCGGCACCCTGGATAGCGGGCCGTCATTCGCGCGCGGTACACTGCGAGCTTCCACTGATCGCCGTTGCCTGCGTTGCGACAGCGAACAACGGCAACCCAAAGGAGCCATCGCCATGCGTACGAGCGCCCGCAACCACTTCGCCGGTCAGGTCACAGCCGTGAAGACAGGAGCCGTCAACGATGAAATCACGCTGCGCACCCAGGACGGCCTCGACATCGTCGCGGTTATCACGCACGGCAGCGCGTCGTCGCTGGGACTCGCGGCGGGCAAGCCGGCGTTCGCGCTCGTGAAGGCGTCGTCGGTGATCGTGATGGTCGATGCGGACAGCAGCAAGGTGTCGGCGCGCAATTGTGTCGCGGGCACGGTCGCCTCGGTCACGAAGGGCGCCGTCAATAGCGAGGTCATCGTTTCGGCGCCGGGCGGCGCGCAGATCGCGGCCATCGTCACCAACGACAGCGTCGAGCGGCTCGGCCTCGCGAGCGGCAAGCCGGCTGCGGCGATCTTCAAGGCGTCGAGCGTGATCGTCGGCGTCGATCAGTAAGCGATTTCGCGCAAGGGCGGGCGCTGCGTCTCGATGCGCCGTGTTCGCCTCGCGACAGCGTAGTGACCGAAGCGTATGGCCGTCAGCGGCGCGCGACGACGAGCGCGATGCCGCCCAGAATCGCGATTGAGCTCAGCGCGAGACGCGCGGTCAGCGGTTCGCCGAGCAGTGCGATGCCGCCGATCGAGGCAAGCAGCGGCACGCTCAGTTGCACGGTCGCGGCCGTGGCGGCCCTGAGTTCCTTCAGGGCCGCGTACCAGATCACATAGCCGACGCCCGACGTCAACGCGCCGGATAGCGCGGCGAAAAACAGCCCCATTGCGTCGATCGACGTGTGCATGAACGTGCTGGCGCTGACGGCCACTGCGAACGGAGCCGCGCGCATGAAATTGCCCGCCGTCGTGGCGATCGGGTCGGCGGCGCCTTTGCCTCGCAGCGAATACACGCCCCACGCGACGCCCGCGCACAGCATCAGCAGCGACGCAAGGGGAGCCGGCGCGCTGAGGCCCGGCAGCACCAGACCGACGAGGCCCGCAAGCGCGCATGCGACGCCGATCCATTGAAGCGCGCGCAGATGCTCGCCACGCACGAGAGCGTAGCCGATCATCGTCGCCTGCACGGCGCCGAACAGCAGCAGCGCGCCCGTGCCCGCCGCGAGCGATACATACGCGAACGAAAATGCCACGGCGTATGCGATCAGCGCGAAGGCCGAAATCCAGTTGCCGCCGACCGGCAGCGAAACCCGACGCGTGCGCAGAATGATCCATAGCGCGACGGCTGCGGACACGATGCGCACGGTTGTGAACGTCGCGGGATCGATGGACGTGCCTTTGAGCGCGACGCGGCACAGCAGCGAGTTGCCCGCGAATGCGAACATCGCGACGATCGTCAGCAAGGCGATGCGCATGCGCATGGAAAGCGGAGAGGAAAAGGTTGCGTCGGGAGTGCGCACGATACTTTAACGTCAGGTCGGGTATGCGCGCATCGCGCAGTGCAGCGCAAGGCGATGGCGAAAGCGCAAAAACGAAAGCGCAAAAACGAAAGCGCAAAAACGAAAGCGCAAAAACGAAAGTGCAAATGCGAAAGTGCAAATGCGAAAGTGCAAATGCGAAAGTGCAAATGCGAAAGTGCAAATGCGAAAGTGCAAATGCGAAAGTGCAAATGCGAAAGTGCAAATGCGAAAGCGCCGGACAGCAATGAGAAAGCGTTTGCTATCCGGCAATCGTGAAGTTCATGCGCGCGGTGCCACGACTACGCGCGCTCCTGCTTCGTAATCAGGCCATCGCGGACGGTTTGATGTTCTGGTTGTGACGGAACAGGTTCTGCGGATCATAGCGATCCTTCACGGCGACGAGGCGCTCGTAGTTCGGACCATACGCCGAGCCGATGCGCGTCGTTTCTTCTTCCGTCATGAAGTTCACGTAGACGCTGCCGAGCGCGAACGGTGCCGATGCATCGAAGAACGCGCGCGCCCACGCGATGCAGCGCTCGTCGTCGGCGGCTTCCGTCCAGCGGCCGTGCACGTTCATCACGTACTTCGCGTCGCGATTCGAGTAGGCGGTCGCATCGGGCGCGACGCGCATCGTCTGTCCGCCGATCGCGCCGAAGAAAATCTCGCACTGGGGCGACGGCAGATTGCCGATCGCATCGACGAACGCGTCGATCAGGCCATCGTCCAGCGTCGCGAGATTGTGCGACTTCCAGTAGTTGCGCGCGCCGGGCGTGAGCAGCGGATCGAAGGCCTGTTGCCATGCGGTGTACGGCATCGGCCCGAGATGCTCGCCATACGGCGTGCCGAACTTGCGCACCTCGTCGACCGCGCCCGGACCATTCGCGGCCGGCCCTGTGTAGCAGATGGCGAACGCGATGATCGGCTTGCCGTGCACGTCGGCGCTCAGGAAGGGCAGCGGCGGCGCGAAGCGCGCGACGGCCCACACGGTCAGTTCGTCGGGCCACGTTTCGAAGGCGGCGCGATATTTGACGAGCGCATCGCGGGCCTGATCCATCGGCAGCACGACGAGGCCGCCGTACACTTCCGGGCCGACAGCGTGCAACTGGAACTCGAACATCGTGACGACGCCGAAGTTGCCGCCGCCGCCGCGAATCGCCCAGAACAGGTCTTCGTGAGAGTCGGCGCTACAGCGCAGCAGTTCGCCGTCGGCGGTAACGACGTCGGCCGAAATCAGGTTGTCCACCGACATCCCGAAGCGCCGGCTCAGCCAGCCGAAACCGCCGCCGAGCGTGAGGCCTGCGACACCCGTCGTCGAGTTGATGCCGAGCGGCGTGGCGAGACCGAAGGCCTGCGCTTCGTGATCGAAGTCGCGCAACGTACAGCCCGGCTCGACATAGGCGCGGCGCGCGACGGGATCGATCCGCGCGGACTTCATCGGCGACAGGTCGATCAGCATGCCGTCTTCGCACACGGCACTGCCCGCGATATTGTGGCCGCCGCCGCGCACGGCCAGCAGCAGGCCGTTGTCGCGCGCGAAATTGACGGCGCGACGCACGTCGGCCGTGCCCGCGCAGCGCACGATGATCGCGGGGCGACGGTCGATCATTCCATTCCAGATGCTGCGCGCTTCATCGAAAGATGGATCGCCGGGCAACACCACCTGGCCTCGCGTGAGAGCTTTGAATTCATCGATTGCACTGCTGGACAGATTCGCCATGCTACACCTCCGGTACAAATGAACGACGTCCGACCCCTCGATCATGTCTGATCAAAGTAGTTCGGACGACCTGGCTTTCATCCAGTAAAACGGGGAGGCGCCGCGTGTACAAATTAACGTATACCCGCATCCGGTTCCGGCCGTTGCAAAACGCGGTCCTGACGGGCTGCCGATCGTAAAAGCCCTGCAAAACAAGGCATTTTCCTAACGGCGCACGGATGGAGCGCTCCGGGAAAACGCGTTGCAACGTGGCTGTGATGCGAGCGCGAACGCATTGGCAAGAAGCTGGCGCTTCGCGTGTCGTGACGACTCACCGTGGGCTGAGCGGCGCTTACGTATGACGTGAAGCATCCGATTCCTTCGTCCCCATCGCATCGTTGAACGAGAGCGAGTGCGAATCCCTATTCCCGTGTCGCCGTTGAAGCAGTCATGCACGCACATTTTTTAGCCGAAGCCGACGGAAAGTTCGCGCGCTGAAAGAGCTCGGGTGACGCGCGATGACCACAGATGCCTCGGGCATATTGCGAATTGTAACCGTTCATGTAATGATAGCGATTCGCATTTAGGAAAATGCCAGTCCGGCGGAAATCCGGCTTGGCGGGGCGATTCGCGCGTCCGTCGCGCGAACCGGACGGGTGCCGCTTGCCCGTCGCACCAAGAAAAATCAGCGACAACGACAGGAATCGAGATGCATCGAACTACGCCATTCGCAGCGGCTGTCATGGCCGTCTTTGCGACGCCGCTCTACGCTCAAACGACGACGCCTGCCGCAGCACCGGCAGCCAGCATTGCCCAGGCCGACTCGTCGACGCCTCCCGCCAGCCAGCCCTCCGCCAGCCAGCCTTCCGACAACGCCACGCTGCCCGCCGTCAAGGTGACGGGCCAGGCCGACAACTCCGGCGACTTCCAGCCGGAAACGTCGAGCGTGGGCGCCAAGGTGCCGACCGCGCTGCGCGACATTCCGCAGGCGGTGACGGTGGTGCCGAAGGCCGTGCTGCAATCGCAGGCGGCGAGCTCGTTCAGCGACGCGCTGCGCAACGTGCCCGGCATCACGATCGGCGCGGCGGAAGGCGGGCAGATCGGCAACAACATCAACCTGCGCGGCTTCTCGGCGCGTACCGACATCTATCTGGACGGCTTCCGCGATCGCGGCCAGTACTATCGCGACACGTTCAACCTCGAATCGATCGACGTGCTGTATGGCCCGTCGTCGCTGTACTTCGGGCGCGGCTCGACGGGCGGCGTGATCAACCAGGTGAGCAAGGAGCCGGAGCTGAAAAAGCGCGCCGACGTCTCCGTGCAGGCGGGTACGCACGACCGCTATCGCACGACGGTCGACCTCAATACGCCGATCACCGACACCTCCGCGTTCCGCATCAACGCATTCGGCCAGAGCCTCGGCTCGTCGCGCGACGTGATGAAGAACAAGGACTACGGCGTTGCGCCCGAAGTGAAGTTCGGCATCGGCACGCCGACGGAGATCACGCTGTCCGCGCTGATCCAGCACAACCGCGATCAGCCCGACTACGGCATTCCGCCGCTGAACGGCCATCCCGCGCCCGTGAATCGCGGCACGTTCTACGGCTATACCGACGACCGCACGATTCAGGACGTGCAGACGTTCAGCGCGCGCATCCAGCACCGCTTCGACGACGGCCTCGTCCTGCGCAACCAGACGCAGTTCAGCCACTACAGCACGGATGCGCGCGCAACCAATGCGGCATCGGTGCTGACGGGCCCGCTCGCGACGTCGACGGCGCTCACCAACGGCAACTTCACGACGCTCGATCCGTCGAAGCTGTTCGTCAAGCTGCAGGGCAAGGACCGCAACATCAACGATCATTCGATCTACAACTCGACTGACCTGCAGGCGAAGTTCGATACGGGTCTGCTCAAGCACGAGGTGGTCACGGGCATCGATCTGAGCCACGAAACGTATAGCAACCAGAGCTTCACCGCGACTTCGCCGGGACTGCCTTCGAATACGATCGGCGTCGTGCCGCTCGTCAATCCGCCGTACACGCCGCGTCCGTCGAACGTGAGGGAAGTGGCCACCAATCTCGCTGAATCGAGTGCGAACGGCGTGGGCATCTATGCGAACGACACGGTCTCGATCGGCCAGCACTGGAAGGTGGTGGGCGGCGTGCGCTGGGACCGCTACGAGGCGTCGATCCACAATTCGATCAACGCGCCGGGCTATGCGACGCAGACGAACTATTTCACCAGCGTGCGCGGCGGCATCATCTGGCAGCCGACCGACTGGCAGTCGTACTACGTGTCGTATGGCACGTCGTTCGATCCGTCGCTCGAAGCGCTGACGCTGACCAGCGGTCAACAGAATCTGCCGCCCGAGCACAACAAGTCGTATGAAGTCGGCTCGAAGTGGGATCTGCTTGGCGGTGGCCTGTCGGTGACGCAATCGCTCTTCAACATCGAGAAGACGAATGCGCGCACGCTGAATGCGGACGGCACCTATACGCTCGACGGCGATATCCGCGTGCGCGGCTATCAATTGGGTCTGGCCGGCCACATCACGAACAAGTGGCAGGTGTTCGGCGGCTACACGTATATGAACGGCGAGATCCTGAAAGCGTTCGACGGCACGCAAGGCAAGGTGCCCGCGAATACGCCGCGCAACATGCTGACGCTGTGGACCACGTACGCGTTCACGCCGCATTGGGAAGTCGGCGGCGGTCCGACCTACGTGTCGTCGCGCTATGCGGCGAACAATAACTTCGTGCAGGTCGGCGGCTACACGCGCTGGGATGCGATGGCCGCGTATCACGCGAAGCGTTACGACGTCCAGCTCAACGTGCTGAATTTCACGGACAAGAACTACTACGATGCGCTGATTCCATCCGACGGCGGACGCGCGGTGCCGGGTCTCGGCCGCACGTTCCTCGCGACGTTAAACTATCGCTTCTTCTGATCGCCCGAAGCGACAGGTCCACCAGGTCCACGAAAAACCGCGCGCTTTCCTGCACGAAGCCCTTCGAGCAGGAAAGCGCGCGTTGACGCACTGTTGTGCAGGAACGTTGAACAATGATTGTCTCGATCCCGGACGTACTGAGTCCCGCCGAAGTCGCCGGCATGCGCGCGCAACTCGAAGCCAGCGACGCATGGGTCGACGGCCGCGCGACAGCCGGCTATCAGGGCGCGCCCGTCAAGCGCAACCAGCAGATTGCCGAAGGCTCGCCGATCGCGCTCGAGCTGGGCGATCGGATCATCGCATCGCTGGAGCGTCACCCTCTCTTCATCAGCGCCGCACTGCCGAACAAGGTGTATCCGCCGCTCTTCAATCGTTATGAAGGCGGGATGCACTTCGGCAATCACGTCGATGGCGCGATTCGCCTCGTGCCGGGCAGCGGCGCACGCGTGCGCACCGATATTTCCGTCACGCTGTTCCTCACGCCGCCCGACGAATACGATGGCGGCGAACTGCTGATCGAAGATACGTTCGGCGTACACGAAGTAAAGCTGCCGGCAGGACATGCGATCGTCTATCCGGGCACGAGCCTGCATCAGGTGCGCCCCGTGACGCGCGGCGCGCGCGTGTCGAGTTTCTTCTGGGTACAGAGCCTCGTGCGCGACGACGCGCAGCGCGCGATGCTGTTCGATCTCGACGGCGCGATCCAGCGGCTCAATGCATCGAATGGCGACGAGGCCGCGCGCCGCACGCTGGTCGGTTGTTATCACAACCTGCTGCGCATGTGGAGCGAGACGTAAAAACGCCCGCATGACAGCGGGCGTTTTTGACAACAACGGGCGTCAGGGAATCAGCCCGGCACCATGCCCGTCAGCACATAGGCCTGCAACAGCGTGATCAGGCCGACCACGATCGCGAACAGCAGGCTGTGCTTCACGGTGAAGCGGAACAGTTCGGACTCGCGTCCGACGAGGCCCGTCGCCGCGCACGCAACGGCAATCGACTGCGGCGAGATCATCTTGCCCGTCACGCCGCCCGACGTGTTCGCGGCCACGAGCAACGTGTCCGACACGCCGATCTGATGCGCGGTCGTGTGCTGAAGCGAGCAGAAGAGCGCATTCGACGACGTGTCCGAGCCCGTCAGGAACACGCCGAGCCAGCCTAGCACCGGCGAGAAGAACGGGAACGCGGCGCCCGTGCCGGCCAGCAGCAGCGCGAGCGTCGACGACATGCCCGAGTAGTTGGCGACGAACGCGAACGACAGCACGAGACCGATCGACAGAATGGGGCGGCGCAATTCCTTCACCGTCTCGCCGAACGTCGCGAGCGCATCGCGCGGCTTCACGCGCAGCAAGACCATCGAGATCAGCGCCGTCACGAGAATCGCCGTGCCGACGGCGGAAAGCAGATCGATCTTCAGCACGGCCTCGTAGGCCTTCGGCGTCGCGACGATGGGCGCCGTCTTCATCACGAGCTGATCGAGACCGGGGATGTTGAACTTGAGGATCGTGCCGGCGAGCGCGCCCTTCGCGGCGAACAGCGCCTTGAACGGTTGCAGGCTCCACACGGTCACGACGGCCGTCAGAATGCCGAACGGCGCCCATGCCCGGACGGTCTGCGCAAGCGTATACGGCGATGCCTTGCGGCTCACGCCCGTCGCGCCATTCGATCCACCGAATCCACCGCCAAAGCCCGACAGCGCCGCTGCGCCGCCGCTGACCGTGCCGCGTGCCGCATCGTTTGCGCGGCGCGGCTGCCACACCTTCAGGAACGATGCGAGCGCAACGAGGCTCACGAGCGCCGACGTGATGTCCGGCAGTTCCGGCCCGATGTGATTCGACGTGAAGTACTGCGTGATCGCGAAGCTGCCGCCCGCGACGAGCGCGGCAGGCCACGTCTCCTTGACGCCGCGTTTGCCGTCCATCATGAACACGAGCCAGAACGGCACGGCAAGCGAGAGCAGCGGCAACTGGCGGCCCGCCATCGCGCCGATCAGGAACGGATCGATGCCCGTCACCTGGCCCGCGACGATGATAGGGATGCCCATTGCGCCGAACGCGACGGGTGCCGTGTTCGCGATCAGGCAGAGGCCAGCTGCCTTCAGCGGGTCGAAGCCGAGACCGACGAGCAGCGCCGCCGTGATCGCGACGGGCGCGCCGAAGCCCGCCGCGCCTTCGAGGAAAGCGCCGAACGAAAAGCCGATCAGCAGCAGTTGCAGGCGCTGGTCATCCGTCAGTGCGAGCACCGATGCGCGGATGATGTCGAATTGCCCCGTCTTCACGACGAGCTTGTAGAGGAACACGGCCGTCACGATGATCCACGCAATCGGCCACAAGCCGTATGCGAAGCCGAAGCCCGCCGCGGCCAGCGCCTGTTGCACGGGCATGCCATACGCGAACACGGCCACCGCAAGCGAAAGCAGCAGCGTGCCTGCCGCCGCGACATGCCCCTTCAGCCGCAGTCCCGCAAGCGCGACGAAGAAAAAGATGATCGGGATGCTGGCCGCGAGCGCGGAGAGCCATAGACTGCCGAGCGGCAGATAGGTCTGATACCACGGGTGCATGTCGGTCTCCTCCGAGTATGCGTCAATGAATCGTTGTCGGCGGCGTGCAGCCGCGTGCGGACGCACCGCCACTCATGGGCGATGCGTGCGCGTCGGTGTGGGTTGCGAAGCTGCGAAGCGCGCGGGCTATTCGGGCTGCCGGCGTTCGCGCATCAGGTCGTGCAGGCTGCGCGCCGCGGGCTTCAGCGGCTCGCGGTGCTGGGTCCAGCCCATCTGGTTCTTCGGCGCGAACGCGCGCAGACGCGTCGCGGCCCAGCGCAGCATTCGGTAAGCGCGTGGATGCGCGAATGCGCCGCTCCAGAAGCGCCACACGAACTGCTCCTCGCGGCTGAACTTCGCGCCCTGTCCACGCAACGGATTCGCGACCGCTTCGTTCGGATTGCGATTTGCTTCCGTGCGCAGACGCACGAGCAGTTCGGGGATCGGAATGCGCACGGGGCACACTTCACCGCATGCGCCGCACAGGCTCGACGCCGTCGGCAGATCGGCCGTTTCGTCGAGGCCGAGCAAATGCGGCGAAATGATCTTGCCGATCGGGCCCGGATACGTCGTGCCATACGCATGCCCGCCGATGCGCGTATAGACGGGGCAATGATTCATGCAAGCGCCGCAGCGGATGCATTGCAGCGTCGCGCGCAACTGCTCGTCGGCGTAGGCCTGCGTGCGGCCGTTGTCGAACAGCACGACGTGCATTTCGCGCGGACCGTCGCGTTCGCCTTCGCGTCGCGGGCCCGTGATCAGATTGAAGTACGTCGTGATCGCCTGGCCCGTCGCGGAGCGCGTCAGCAGGCTCGATAGCGGCACGATGTGCGACAGCTTCTCGACCACTTTCTCCATGCCCATGATCGCGATGTGCACGTCGGGCACGGTCGTGGACAGGCGTCCGTTGCCTTCGTTTTCGACGAGCCACAGCGTGCCCGTGTCGGCGGCCGCGAAGTTGACACCCGACAGGCCGATATCCGCATCGACGAACGCGCGCCGCAGTGCGCGGCGGCCCGTCTGGATCAGTTCGTCGACATCTTCCGTGTAGCGCGTGTCGGGAATGTGCGCTTCGAACAGTTCCGCGATGTCGGCCTTGGTCTTGTGAATCGCGGGCATCACGATATGCGACGGTTTTTCGTGCGCGAGCTGCACGATGTACTCGCCCATATCCGACTCGATGCAGTCGATGCCGCGCGCTTCGAGGTAATGGTTGAGCTCGATCTCCTCGCTCGCCATCGACTTGCCCTTGATCACGCGCTTCGCGTCGTGGGCTTGCGCGATGCCGTGAATGATCGACGTGGCGTCGGCGGCCGTTTCGGCCCAATGTACGTGAACGCCGCGCGCGGTCAGCTTTTCTTCGAGTTGCACGAGCAGATCGGGCAAGCGCGACAGCGCATGACGGCGCACCGCTTCGCCGAGATCGCGCAGATGCTGCAACTCGTCGTCGTCGGGAAACTGGGTGCGGCGCTTCGTCTGCAGAAAGTCCATTGCGCCGCGAAAGCTGCTGCGCAGTTTCGAATCGTCGAGCGCGGCACGCGCGCGCGCCTTGAAGTCCTGCGTCGGCACGAAGTGCATCGGGGTGGCGTTCATGCGGCGTCTCCGTGCGTGTCGCTAGTGTTGTCGGTCTCGCGTTCGACGATCACGACCCACAGTTCGCGCGGACCATGCGCGCCGTAAGCGAGCGTCTGCTGAATATCCGACGTCTTCGACGGCCCGGAGATCAGCACGAGATTCGTCGGCATGCCGGCTTGCCATTGCTCGGCTCGCATCGCCGCGTGCAAATCCGCATGCAGCGAATCGGCGTAGACGAGCGCGATATGCAGCGGCGGCACGAGCGACATCGTGCGCGGCGAGCCCGCGTCGGGCGCGACGATCAGCGTGCCCGTCGACGCAATGCCGGAGCGCGCGACCGTGAAGCCGGCGTCGATCGTTTCGAAGAGGTTCGCTTTCCAGCTTTCGATCGGACGGTCGTATGTATGTGTAGCGACGGAGAGCGGCAGCGCGCGTTGCAATGCCGCGCCTTCCTCACGCGACGTATCGAGCAGCACGCACTTCACGTTCGCATCGGCGAGCCGTTGCGCGATCAGCGCGGGCCACGTGCGTGCCGTCGCGCGAAACACCTCGGCATGCGACGCGGCGAGCATGGCCTGCATCGATTCGGCGAGCGCATGCGTCGATAGCTCGACGGCCGGGCGCGCTGCGCGGCGGCTGTCGTAATGCAGATCGATGCGCGCGTCGAGACGCTTCAGTTCGTCGCCCGAAACGTCGGTGGGCGCGGCCGCGCGCAACCGTCCGAGCATGCGTTCGCGCGCGTTCATGCGTTGCCTCCGTTGCCCTCGTTGCGGGCCGTGGTGCCTTGCGTGCGGCGCCACAGGAAGCTCGCGAGATGTTCGACTTCGATGGGCGCGCCCTGATGGCGTGCCGCGTGTCCGATGTTCAGCAGGCAACCGCAGTCGGCGGAAACGATGCGCTCGCAGCCCGTCGCGCACGCGGAGGCCACCTTGTCGCGCACCATCGCGCCCGAGATGTCCGGATGCTTCAACGAAAACGTGCCGCCAAAACCGCAGCATTCCGATTCGCGTTCGTGCTCGATGCGCGTGACGCCCGGCAATGCATCGACGAGTTCGACGCCATGCACGCGCGTGCCCATTTCGCGCCGCGCGGCGCACGACGTGTGCAGCACGACGCGTTCAGCGGCCGCGTCGGTGGTGGAGGGGAGTTCGATATGCAGTACGCGCAGCAGGAATTCGCTCAGCTCGTACACGCGCTCGCCAAGCTCGCGGGCTTTCTCCGCCAGCGCCGGTTCGTCGGCGAAGAGCTTGGGCCAGTGATGGCGCATCATGCCCGCGCACGAGCCCGACGGCACGATGACGGGCCACGGCTTCGAGAAGAGATCGAGCTGGGCGCGCGCGACATCGCGCGCCTGTTCGGGATTGCCGCTGCTATACGCGGGCTGGCCGCAGCAGCTTTGCTCCTGAGGAAAGTGCACCACGAGCCCTTCGCGTTCGAGCAGCCTGACGGCGTCGAGTCCGGCTTCGGGCACGAACAGATCGACGAGGCAGGTCGCGAACAGATAGACGTCGCGCGGGGCCGCCGGATATTGCCTTTCCTTCATATCTCGCTCCAGAATGCGTCCGCTTTTTGCATTGCCTGCATGTGCATGCGGCTTTCGCGGATCGCTTGCATCGTTGGCGCATGATTCCGAATTCTGCGCGACAATTCAAATTGGTTGGACCACTGGACGCGATTCAAGCAGGAGAGACCGCATGGCGACGGGGACGAGGAACAGGGGCAGGGTGGAAGGCGTGATGCGCAAGATGGAAACGGCGCTGCTCGACGGCACGTGGCCGCCGGGTTCGCGTCTGCCCGCCGAGCGCGCGCTCGCCGAGCAGTACGACGTGTCGCGCAACACGGTGCGCGAGGCGATCCAGCGGCTCGCGGCGCGCGGCCTGTTGCAAAGCCGGCGCGGCGCGGGTGTGTTCGCGACGGATCAGTTGCGCGCCGGCATCGCGTCGCCGTGGGGTCAGCTGGTCGCCGATCATCCCGTGCTGCGCGACGACATTCTGGAATTCCGCCGCGTGCTGGAAGGCGCGACCGCCTATTTCGCGGCGATGCGCGCGAGTTCCGCCGACATCAAGCGCATCCGCGCGCTGATGCGTGAGCTGGAACGCTCGCATGCGTGCGACGACAAGGAAAGCGAAGCGGCCGCCGATGCGCAGTTGCACGACGCCATTGCGCTCGCATCGCACAACACGATGTTCCTGCATCTTCATACGAGCGTGCTCGGGATGCTGCGCGAGCACATCACGATCAGTGGCAACGACGTGCGCTTGCGCGGCCGCGAGGCATCCGGGCAACTGCTGGTCCAGCATCGTGCGGTCTGCGACGCGATCTGCACGCGACGCCCGGAAGAAGCGCGCACGGCGATGCACACGCATATCGACTACGTGCGCAGTGTCCGCGATCAGGAGGGCTGAGTCCGAAGCCGGCGCCGCGAAAACTGGTCCAACCAGATTCGCGCGACGCCGCATCTATCGCGTGTCAGGCGCGTCGCGCGTGCCAGGCATGTCAGGCGGCTTCGGCAACCTGGAATGCGTCGACGGAAGTCTTCAGCCGCCCGGCCTGCTCGGTCAGCGAATGCGCGGCAGCCGCGGCCTGTTCGACAAGCGCCGCGTTTTCCTGCGTGAGGCTGTCCATCTGCGTGACGGCGTGATTGACCTGATCGATGCCCGCGCTTTGCTCGGCCGCCGCTGCGGCGATTTCCTGCATCACGTTCGTCACGCTCGCAATCGCGTCGCGTGCCTGCTCGATCGTCGTGCCCGTGCGCTCGACGAGGCCCGCGCCGTTGCCGACCTTGTCGACCGCGCGGCTGATCAGTTGACGCACTTCCTTCGCGGCACCCGCGCTGCGATGCGCAAGCGTGCGGACCTCACCCGCGACGACCGCGAAGCCGCGTCCCTGTTCGCCCGCGCGCGCGGCTTCGACGGCGGCGTTCAGCGCGAGGATGTTCGTCTGGAACGCGATGCTTTCGATCACCGCGATCACCTCGACCATCTTCTGCGATTCTATGGAGATGTCGCGCATGGTCGACACGGCCTCGCCGACCATCTCGCTGCCTTCGTTGGCGATCCGCGCGGCGCGCTCGGCGAGTTCGCTCGCGGTCCTTGCATTCTCGGCCGTCTGCCGGACCATCGACGTCATCTGCTCCATGCTCGCCGCCGTCTCCTGCAACGAAGCGGCCTGATTCTCGGTGCGCGACGACAGGTCCGCATTGCCGCTCGCGATTTCATGCGCGCCCGTCGCGACGTGATCGGCGGCGTGCTTGATCGCGCGGATCGTGTCCGTCAACGTGTCGCGCATGCGGCGTATCTCGCGCAACAGGCTCTGTTCGTCGTTGCGGCGCGTGTCGATCGAAACGGTCAGATCGCCGACCGCGATCGCGTTCGCGACATCGGCCGCATAGCCCGGATCGCCGCCTATCGTGCGTTGAATGCTGCGGTTCGTGAGCGCGACGAGCGTGGCGAGCAGCAGCGCAATGCCGATGAACACCGCGCCGATCCAATACAGCGAGCGCATGAACGCGGCGTCGATATCGTCGACATAGGCGCCCGTCGCGATGATCCAGTCCCACGGCGCGAAGCGCACGACATAGCCGATCTTGTCGACGGCCTCAGCCGGTCCCGCCGAAGACGCGGCCTTCGAATGCGGAAACACGTAGTCGACGAAGCCGCCTTCGGGCGACTGCGCGACCTTTGCGAAGCTCACGTAGTGGTGACGGCCGTCGGCGTCGGCGGTGCCCGCGAGATCCTTGCCGTTGGTCGCGGGCTTGATCGGATGCATGACCATGCGCGGCGTCGAATCGATCACGAGAAAGTAGCCATCCTCGCCGTAACGGACCTCACGCAGACGGTCGAGCGCCTGCTTGCGGGCGTCGGCCTCGCTCAGCTTGCCGCTCTCCGCGAGCGCCGCGTACTCCTTGACCAGCGACAGGCCGACATGCGCGACGTTGACCAGGTCGTTCTTTCGTTCCTCGATGCGCGTCTCGCGCGACAGCCATGCAGCCGACAACGACACCAGCAACAACGCGATCAGGCTGATGACGAGCGGCAACCACAGTTTCTGGGTAAAACTCAGCTTCAGCATTGGGACGCCTCTCAGGGTGGGCGGTTCTTAAATTGGGCGCGCTGAGGAACGTGACACGCGCATGTCTCCGCCTGATATATCGACCGATGTCGCCATCACTTTTGTAGTGGGAAACCCTGCCACGGGGCAGGGATGCCGGATAAAGACGCGGATGTGTCAGCGGGCGTCGAAGCGCGCGGCGAGCCGTCTTTCGCGAAACGCGCCAACGACGAAGTCGATGAACACGCGCGTCTTCGCGGGCAGCAGCTTGCGGTTCGGATAGTAGAGCGTGAGCGGGCTCAGTTCCGCGTGCCAGCCAGGCAGCAGCCGCACGAGCTTGCCGCTCTCGAGCCACGGAGCGGCATGCGGCGTCGGCAGGAACGCGATGCCGAGCCCCTGCATCGCGGCATGCGCCATCGCTTCGGGGTCGTCGAAGATCATGCGGATGCGGCATTCGGCGAGCGCCTCTTCGCCGATCTGGTTGCGCATCGTCCACGCGCGCACGCGGCCCGTCGTGCTCGAGCGGCGCGCGATGCCGTCGAGTTCGGCCAGCCCGGACGGATGCGCGGGCATCGGCCTGCCCGCCATATACGCCGGCGAGGCCGCGACGATCACGCACGGCCGCGCCAGCTCGCGTGCGATCACGCCTTGCGTCAGTTCGATTCCGCCGCCGATCGCCGCATCGAAGCCGCCCGCGATCAGGTCGACGGCGCGATTGTCGAAGTGCCAGTCGGGCACGATGTCGGGATAGCGTTGCAGGAATTCGCCGAGCAGCGGCACCAGATACTCGCGCCCGAACGCGACGGCCATACTCACCTTCAGCACGCCCGACGGCTTGCCGTCGTGCTGGGCGGCCCGTTCGAACGCGTCCTGCAGGATCGTGAACGGCGCGCTCGCGTCGGCCCACAACTGCTCGCCGGCCGGCGTCATCGTGAGCTTGCGGGTGCTGCGATGAAAAAGCCGCACGCCCAGATGCGCTTCGAGCCGCGCGATGTTCTTGCTGACGCCGGCGGGCGTGAGGCCCAGGCGCCGCGCCGCCGCCGAAAAGCTGCCTGTTTCGGCCGTCTGGATGAACGATTCGATGAGATTGAGCGCTTCCATCGCGATGTCGGCTTATACCTGTGGTTGAAACTGTTAGTCCGCATTCGATCCTACCGATATGCGAATCCGCTTGCCATACTGCACTCACTTCAACATCACATGGAGCACACAGCATGAGCACGAATCTGCAAGGCA
Organism: Paraburkholderia phymatum; assembly: GCF_038900715.1. Classification (GTDB taxonomy): domain Bacteria; phylum Pseudomonadota; class Gammaproteobacteria; order Burkholderiales; family Burkholderiaceae; genus Paraburkholderia; species Paraburkholderia phymatum_A. Next base: position 164,614 of record NZ_JAYMRZ010000010.1, read on the forward strand.
AGATCGCTTTCGTCACGGGCGGCGCGCGCGGCATCGGCGCGGCCGTGGTACGCCGGCTCGCCAGCGAGGGCGCGACGGTGGCCTTCACGTATCACAGCTCGGCCGCGGGCGCGAACGATCTGGTCGCGAGCGTCGAGAAGGCGGGTGGCCGCGCGGTCGCCGTCAAGGCCGATGTCGCGGACGCCGCTTCGCTGACCAATGCGATCAACGAGACGGCGCGCCAGCTCGGCAAGATCGACATCCTCGTCAATAACGCGGGCGTGCTGCGCCTGGGCACGATCGACACGTTCTCGCTCGAGGATTTCGACGCGACCTTGCAGGTGAACGTGCGCGCCGTGTTCGTCGCGTCGAAGGCCGTGCTGCCGCACATGGGGCAGGGCGGGCGGATCGTCAACATCGGCAGCTGCAACGCCGAGCGCATTCCGTTCGCGGGCGGCGCCGCGTACGCGATGAGCAAGTCGGCGCTGCAAGGTCTCGTGCAGGGTCTCGCGCGCGATCTGGGGCCGAAGGGCATCACCGTCAACAACGTGCAGCCCGGTCCGACCGATACCGACATGAATCCCGAGTCCAGCGAGTTCGCCGCTTCGCTGCATGGCCTGATGGCGATCGGCCGTCATGCGCGTCCCGAGGAAATCGCGGGCATGGTCGCGTATGTCGCGAGCCCGGAAGCGGGCTTCGTGACGGGCGCGAGCCTCACGATCGATGGCGGCTTCAACGCGTGATCGACTGAGCAAGGCCGTCCGGGTGCGACGCGGACGGCCTGTTTCATGATGTGTCGCTGCGATGGCGCGCAATCGCACCGCACTCGCCATCGGCAAGCCGCTTTTTTCTCCAGTCGAAAGGCCGTTGAGCCGCAGTCAAGCGGCAGTCGAAAGTCTTTCAAGCAAGCAGTCGAGCAGCAGTCAAAACGCCGTCAAGCAACCGTCAAGCGGCTGTCACGTAACGCGAGTGCCGCAAGCTCATGTCAGAATGGCGCTTTCGTGGACCCCACCCTCGAAACGCACATGAATCTGAACCTGGCGCCCGCCACGTATGGGGCCGACCGCTCCGGCCTTGTCTGCGGCTTTCGTTTTGCTCCCGACAAGCCCGGCATTGCGCTCGATGCCGACTCCGCCGCCGACTGGCTCGACGAGGTCGCCAAGGCACCGAACGCGAATCCGGGCGAATTCCTGTGGCTCCATTTCAATCTCGCGCATGTATCGAGCGAGCGCTGGATGCGCACGCATCTCGACCTGCCCGAAAGCTTTTTCGAAGCGTTTCGCGAAGGCTCGCACTCGACGCGCATCGAGCATCAGTACGGCGCGCTGCTCGCCGTCGTCAACGACGTGATGTACGACTTCGAGCAGACGCCTTCCGATATCTCGACGCTCTGGGTCTACACGCACAAGCGCATCATGGTCACGGCGCGGCTCAAGCAGCTGCGCTCCGTCGACCGGCTGCGCGCGTCGGTGCGCAACGGCGAGAGCTTCGATACGGCCGCCGAACTGCTGATCCATCTGCTGCGCGACCAGGCCGATCTGCTCGTCGAGATCGTGCGCAGAACCAGCGTCGAAGTGGACCGCATCGAAGATCACTTCCTGTCGCTGCGCGCGTATGAGAGCCGCCGCGATCTCGGCGCGATGCGGCGCGTGCTCGTGCGCCTGCAAAGGCTGCTCGCGCCGGAGCCCGGCTCGATCTTCCGTCTGCTGGTGCGACCGCCCGCGTGGCTGTTGCCCGCCGACGTCCAGAGCCTGCGCGATTCGACGGAAGAGTTTTCGCTGGTGCTCGGCGATCTCTCCGGCCTCGCGGAGCGCATCAAGCTGCTGCAGGAAGAAATCGCCGCGCGTCTGAACGAGCAGACCAACCGCACGCTGTTCACGCTGACCATCGTCACGGTGCTCGCGCTGCCCATCAATATCATCGCGGGGCTGTTCGGGATGAACGTCGGCGGCATTCCGCTCGCGGAGAACAAGCACGGCTTCTGGATGATGGTGCTGCTGGTCGTCAGTTTCACGTTGCTCGCGGGCTGGTGGGGGTTCCGGCGCCGCATGCAGCGCTGAGTGCGCTGGGTGCGGAGCGTGGCGCGTGCGGCACTCGAAAACACATCCCCTTCACGATGGGATTGCACTGGCCGGGCGTAAAATCGTGGGCCGTTCGAGAGGAATGACACTGCACGCTGAACGTCCGTTTCAGGAGGCATGACATGGCAAAGCTCGTCGCGCTGTACAACGTACCCGCAGACCGCAACGCATTCGACGCCCATTACTTCGAGAAACACGTACCCATCGCCAAATCCATTCCGGGCTTGCGCCGCTATGAAGTGAGCGTGGGGCCCGTCGCGAGCGCGAAAGGCGAATCGCCGTATGCGCTCGCCGCCATCCTCAGCTTCGACAGCTTCGACGCGCTTCAACAGGCGATGGCCACGCCCGAAGCGGCGGCGACCACCGCCGACCTGCAGAACTTCGCGCAGGCCGGCGTCGAACTGCTTGTGTTCGACACAAAGGAAGTCTGACGCGGAACGCGCCGCGCCCGCGCCGCGCGTTCGCGTGTGGATCGCGCGTCTGCGCGGCACGCGGCCTCGCTCCGCATACGTATTTTCAAGGCTGCCTCTACGTGTAATCCCTGGCGGACTGCCTCGGATGATAACGCTACCATCCGTTCATCCCATCGTCATCGATCCGCACAGAAAGAACGCCCGTCGTGTCCGCCCGCTTTGCTTCGAGCGGAAATGATAGCGTTACCAAGGAGACTCATTTGTCCTCGAATCACAAGAAGCCGGAAGAGTTGCGCAGCTATCGCTGGTATGGCGTCAACGATCTCCGTTCGTTCGGCCATCGCTCGCGCACCGCGCAGATGGGCTATCACTCGTCCGACTACATGGGCAAGCCGGTGATCGCCGTCGTCAACACGTGGAGCGAGATCAACTCGTGCCACACGCACTTCAAGCAGCGCGTCGAGGAAGTGAAGCGCGGCATCTGGCAGGCGGGCGGCTTTCCCGTCGAGATGCCCGCGATGACGCTCGCCGAGCCGTTCCAGAAGCCGACCACGATGCTCTACCGCAACTTCCTCGCAATGGAAACGGAAGAACTGCTCAAGTCCTATCCGTTCGACGGCTGCGTGCTGATGGGCGGCTGCGACAAGACCACGCCCGGCCTGCTGATGGGCGCGATCAGCATGGACCTGCCCGCCATCTTTCTGCCCGCCGGTCCGATGCTGCGCGGCAACTGGAACGGCCGCACGCTCGGCAGCGGGTCGGACACGTGGAAGTACTGGGCCGAGCTGCGTGCGGGCAAGATCACCGAGGACGAATGGAAGGGCATCGAGAGCGGCATCGCGCGCTCGCCGGGCCACTGCATGACGATGGGCACGGCATCGACGATGACGAGCGCGACGGAAGCGCTCGGCCTCACGCTGCCGGGCTTCTCGTCGATTCCCGCAGCGGACTCGCGGCACGCGCAGTACGCATCGCTGACGGGCCAGCGCATCGTCGAGATGGTGTGGACCGATCAGAAGCCTTCGGACATTCTCACCGCGAAGTCCTTCGATAACGCCGTCACCACCGTGCTCGCAATGTCGGGTTCGACGAACGCGATCGTGCACCTCGTGGCCGTCGCGCGGCGCGCGGGCATCGATCTGACGACGGCGCGCTTCGACGATCTTGCGCGCGTGACGCCCGTGCTTGGCAACATCCGTCCCGCCGGCCAGTATCTGATGGAGGACTTCTATTACGCGGGCGGCCTGCGCGCGCTGCTGGTCGAACTGGGCGAACTGATCGACGGCACGCAGATGACCGTCAACGGCAAGACGCTCGGCGAGAACATCGCGGGCGCGGAGATCTTCAACGACGACGTGATCCGCAAGCGCGGCAATCCTCTCGTCGAGCGCGACGGTCTCGCCGTGCTCACGGGCAATCTCGCGCCCGACGGCGCCGTGATCAAGCCCGCCGCGATGGAGCAGCATCTGCTGAAACATCGTGGCCCCGCCGTCGTGTTCAAGGACTACAACGACATGGCCGCGCGCATCGACAGCGAAGAGCTTGAGGTGACGGCCGACTCGGTGATCGTGCTTCAGCATGCGGGCCCGGTCGGCGCGCCGGGCATGCCCGAGTGGGGCCAATTGCCGATTCCGCAGAAGCTGTTGAAGCAGGGCGTGCGCGACATGCTGCGCATCTCCGATGCACGGATGAGCGGCACCAGCTACGGCGCGTGCGTGCTGCACGTCGCGCCCGAGTCGTTCGTCGGCGGGCCGCTTGTGCTCGTGAAGGACGGCGACATCATCGAACTCGATGTCGCCGCGCGGCGCCTGCATGTCGATGTCAGCGACGCGGAACTGGCGAAGCGCAGGCAAGCGTGGACGCCGCCGAAGCGGCCATTCGAGCGCGGCTTCGGCGTGATGCATCAACTGCACGTCACGCAGGCGAACAAGGGCTGCGACTTCGACTTCCTCGAAGAAAAACTCGCGGCGTCGCCGGAAGCGAATCGCGACGAGCCCGAAATCCATTAACGCACATCACGTAATAAGCCACCGAAAATGACCGCATCCGAACAGCAGACCGTGAGCGCCGAAGCGCTCGAACAACTCCGGCACGTCAGCACGGCGACGCTCACCACGCAACTCTTCAAGCGCGGTTTGCGCAACGTGTTCCTGCAAGGCGTCGCGCCGCTCGCGAAGCCCGCGCCCGGCGCGCCGAATCTCGTCGGCCCCGCGTTCACGCTGCGCAATATTCCGGCGCGCGAGGACCTCGATCATGTCGGCGTGTTCCAGAACCCGGATCATCCGCAGCGCAAGGCCGTCGAGACGGCGCCGCCCGGCAGCGTGCTCGTGCAGGACTGCCGCGGCGAGCGCTCGGTCGCATCCGTGGGCTCGATTCTCGCGTTGCGGCTCGCGAAACGCGGCGTCGCGGGCATGGTGTCCGACGGTCCCGTGCGCGACAGCGGCTCGATTTCGGAACTCGGCCTGCCCATCTGGTGCGCGGGCGCGAGCGCGCCGCTGAATCTCGCGAAGCATCACGCCGTCGACATGAACGTGCCGATCGCGTGCGGCGGCGTGCCCGTGTATCCGGGCGATATCGTCGTCGCGGATGTCGATGGCGTCGTGATCGTGCCGCGCGAAATGGCCGAAGAAGTCGCGCGCGATGCGATCGAGCAGGAACGGCTCGAAGCGTTTATCACGGAGCGCATCGCGCAAGGCAATCCGCTGCGCGGCAACTATCCGCCGAACGACGAAACGCTCGCCGCGTACGACGCGTGGCGCGAAGCGAAGAAGTAGCGCGGCCGAAGCGAAACGGCAGAAGCGAAGCCGCAGAAGCAAAGCCGCAGAAGCAAAACTGCCGAAGCAAAGCGGCAGAAGCAAAGCGGCGGAAGCAAAGCCGCAGAAGCAAAGCCGCAGAAGCAAGACTGCCGAAGCAAAGCGGCAGAAGCAAAGCCGCCGAAGCAAAGCCGCCGAAGCAAAGCCGCCGAAGCAAAGCCGCAGAAACAAAGCGCCATCCGTCACGAACACAGCTTGAACAACGAGGCCCGCGCAAAGACAGCGGGCCCGGGAGACACCGTGAACACCGTCACTTCAGCGATCGACGAATCGCGCCTCATCAACCGGCTCGGGCTGCGGCTCATGCCGTTGCTCGGCCTCCTGTATCTGGTCGCGTATATCGACCGCTCGAACATCAGTTTCGCGAAGCTGCAGATGCTCGGCAGTCTCGGGCTCTCCGAAGTGGCGTACGGACTCGGCGCATCGCTGTTCTTCATCGGCTATCTGATCTTCGAGGTGCCGAGCAATATCATGCTGCACAAGTACGGCGCGCCGAAGTGGATGGCGCGCATCATGTTCACTTGGGGCGTCGTGACGATCCTGCTCGCGTTCACGAAGAACGCGACGATGTTCTACGTGCTGCGCTTTCTGCTGGGCGCGTCGGAGGCGGGGCTCTATCCGGGCGTGATCTATTTCCTGACGCTGTGGTTTCCGCAACGGCATCGCGTGCGCATGCTCGGCTATTTCACGGTCGGCAGCAGCCTGGGCAACATGGTCGGCGCGCCGATCTGCGGATGGCTGCTCGACAAGGGCGGCTTCCTCGGCCTGCAAGGCTGGCAGCTCGTGTTCGTCGTCACGGGCATTCCGTCCGTGCTGCTGACGTTGGTCGTGCTGTACCTGCTGCCCGCGTCGCCGCGTGAAGCGACGTTCCTCTCGGACGACGAGAAAGCATGGCTCACGCGCACGCTCGACACGGAAAGCGCGCAGGCCCGCAAGAACGCCGCGCATCATGCATCGCTGCTGAGCGTGCTCGCCGAGCCGCGCGTGATCGGCATGGCGCTCTACTACATGATGCTGTCGATCTCCGTGTACGGCGTCAGCTACTGGCTGCCGACGCTCGTGAAGGGCTTCGGCGTCAGCAACACGACGAACGGTTTCCTCAACATCATCCCGTGGCTGATGGCGACGATCGTGCTCGCATGGCTGCCGTCGAAACTGCGCGCGGGCAATCGCGCGATCATCGCGATGCTCGCGTCGGCGCTGCTCGGCATGGTGTTCTTCCTGTCGTCGGTGTTCATGCCGACCAATACGCTGCGCTTCGTCGCGCTGTGCTTCGGCGCACCGTGCATGTATCTGCTGATCCCGTGCTTCTGGACGCTGCCGCCGAAGTTCCTGTTCGGCGCGCGCGCCGCAGCGGGCATCGCGGCGATCAATTCGCTCGGCAATATCGGCGGCTTCATCGCGCAGAACCTCGTGCCGTTCGTCAAGCAGACGACGGGCAGCACGCAGGCGCCAATGCTGATTCCCGCCACCTGCATGCTGATCTTCGCAATCGTGACGAGCTTTGTTCTGCGCCGTAGCGGCAACGCGGCGCACAACGTGAGCAGCGCGCCCGTGACGGAGTAAAGGCGCTTCGAGGCATTGGCTACAATAGCCGCGCCATATTTTCAGGTACACGCATTCATGTCGACCGCCAAGCCAACTGACGCATCGCTCGCGCTCAAGGACAGCGCCGCGCCCGCGCGCCGCACGCGCGGCGGTCCGAAGGGCGTGCGCATCACGGATGTTGCGGCGCAGGCGGGCGTGTCGCCGATCACGGTGTCGCGCGTGTTCAACAATCCCGCTTCCGTGGCGCCCGAAACGCTCGAACGCGTGCGCCAGGTCGTGCAGAAGCTCGGCTATGTGCCGAACCGGCTCGCGGGCGGCCTGTCGTCGGCGCGCTCGCGGCTGATCGCGGCCATCGTGCCGACCATCGCGCACTCGCTGTTCTCCGAGACCATCCAGGTGTTCAGCGAGACGATGTCGCGCGCGGGCTATGAAGTGCTGCTCGCGCTGAGCGGCTACAGCGACACCAACGAAGAAAGCCTGCTCGATACCGTGCTGAGCCGCCGTCCGGAAGGCGTGCTGCTGACGGGCGTCGCGCACACGGATTCATTGCGCGAGCGTCTGCGCAACGTCGGCATTCCCGTCGTCGAGACGTGGGACATGACGGATACGCCGATCGACATGCTGGTGGGCTTTTCGCACTACCAGATCGGCGTAGCGGTGGCGGAGCGTTTTCTGTCGCGCGGCGTGAAGCGGCCCGCGCTGATATCGGCAAGCGATGCGCGCGCGCTCGCGCGCCGCGCCGGGTTCCGCGACCGGCTCGCGAAAGCGGGAATGACGGACGTCGCCGAAGTGATCGTCGAGCCGCCAAGCTCGCTGGCGACGGGCAAGGCCGCGCTGCCGCGATTGCTCGAACGCGCGCCGCAGGTCGATGCCGTGTTCTGCGGGTCCGATCTGCTCGCGATCGGCGCGCTGGGCGCGGCGAAGCGCCTTGGCCTCGACGTGCCAACGCGGCTTGCGATCTGCGGCTTCGGCGACCTCGACTTCGCGTCGGAAACGTCGCCGCAACTGACGACGGTGCGCATCGACGGCACGCGCATCGGCGTGAGCGCCGCGCGGTTCCTGCTCGACCGGTTGAATGGCGTGCATGAGCCCGCGTTCGTCGACGTGGGGTTTAGCGTGGTGGAGCGGGAGTCGGCGTAACGGCTCCATGACGTCGATCAGACTCTAGGTAGAGTCATAATGACTCCAGTCGAACCGACTAATGAACTTCACAAGTCACTGTTTTTCCATACCTTTGTAGTTGGCACAAAACGTGTTTAAGGGTTTACGCGGCCATACGAAGCCGCAACTCTGTCCTCACGCGAAACACGCAGGCCAACAAACATGTCACTGATCACCACGCTCAAGCACGACCACGAAGAGATCTTCCGTTTGCTCGATGAATGCCGCGCGCTCGGCGTCGTCACCGACGAGGGACGCCGCAAGCTCAAGCAGGTACGCGGCGTCGTCGCGGCGCATCTGAAGCGCGAAGACGACAAACTGTACCCCGCGATGCGCAAGCACGACGAGACGCGCGCGCTCGGCGAGATGTACGCGCAGGAGATGCGCGCGATTTCGTCGGAGATTCTCGGCTTCTTCGATCGACTCGAAAGCGGCCGTTCGGGCATCGAGCTCGCGCGTGAAATCGGCCGCGTGATCGCGCATCTGCGCCAGCGGATGACGCGCGAAGAAGTGCGTCTGTATCCCGCATTCGAGACGCACTGCGAGTAAGCCCGTCACGAACGACCCAGCGGCCACGCCGCGTTCCGTTCTACCGATGCCTGCAACGAGCGAATCATGAAAATCGTCGAACCGCGTTCAACCTTCGTCCCGTTCCCCGAGCGCCACCGGCCCGGGCGGCGCTTTGCGCTGTTCAACCTGGGCTTCCGGCCGTTCTATCTGGCGGGCGCCGTCTTTGCGGCGCTCGCGCTGACCGTATGGCTGGCGATGCTCGCGGGCGTGCCCGTCAACGGCAACTACCTGCTGAGGATCGACCCGATCGGCTGGCACGCGCACGAAATGGTGTATGGATTCGCCGCGTCGATCGTCGCGGGCTTTCTGTTGACAGCAGTGCGCGCATGGACGGGCATGCAGACGACGAGCCATCGCGTGCTCGCCGCGCTTGCACTGTTGTGGCTGTGCGCGCGCGTGCTGGTGTGGAGCGGGCCCGCCGTGCCCGCCGCGGTCGTCGACAGCGCGTTTCTGCCCGCTGTCGCGTTCGTGCTGCTGCGCGTGCTGGCGAAGGCGGGCAATCGCCGCAACTATTTTCTGGTGCCCGTGCTGCTGCTTTTCGGCGCGCTCAACGTCGCGTTTCATGTCCTCGTGCAGACGGGCCGGCCCGATCTCGCGCTGCGTTGCCTGTACGCGGCGGCGGGCGTCGTCGTGCTGCTGGTCAGCGTGATCGGGGCGCGCGTGATTCCGATGTTCACGTCGAATGCGATTCCTGGTTTCGTCACGCGCCGCTGGAAGCCGGTCGAAACGCTCGCCGCGCCGCTGACGCTCGCCGCGCTGTTCGCCGACGCAGCCGTGGCGCATCCCGTCGCGCATCCCGTCATTATCGCGGCGCTGGCGTTCGCGGCCTGCGCGGTTCACTGCGCGCGCCTGATCGGCTGGCGCTCGTACAAGGTGCGCGGGCCCGCCATCCTGCTGATCCTGCACGTCGCCTATGCGTGGATGCCCGTCGGCTTCGCGTTGCTCGGCGCGAGCGCGCTCGGGTTCGTGCCGCATTCCGTTGCGTTGCATGCTTTCACGGCGGGCGTGATCGGCGGCGCGATCATCGCGACGATCACGCGCACGGCACGCGGCCACACGGGCAGGCCGCTCGTCGCTGACAAGCGCGACGTCACGAGCTATGCGCTCGTCACGCTGGGCTCGGCGTTGCGCATCGTCGGTCCGTTGGTCGCGCCGGGCCTCTATCAGGTTTGGATCGGGAGCGCGGGCCTGTGCTGGATCGCCGCCTTCGTCATCTATGTGCTCGCGTATGCGCTGCCGTTGATGCGTCCGCGCGCGGACGGCAAGCCGGGCTAGGGCGCCTTCGGTCCCGTCGATAACGCCCGCGCCGTTACCCTTCGATCTTGAAGCGCGAAACGCCTGTGCGCAGTTGATTGGCGACGAGCGTCAGATCGTCGATCGCCTGCGACGACTGGCGCAGCGACTCCGCCGTCTGCCGCGCGGTCTGCGACAGTTGCGACAGCGCCTGCGTCATCTGGTGGGCGTTCGCGGCCTGGGTCCGGATGCCCTGGTCGACGAACTGGAAGCGCGGCGGAAGCGTCTGCGCGTCGCGGATGATCTGCGAGAGTTGTCCGCTCACCTGCTGCACGTCGTGCATCCCGCGCCGCGCTTCTTCGGAGAACGCGTCGATGCCCGTCACGCACGCCGCTACGGCCGACTGGATCGCGTTCACCGCCTGTTCGATGTCGTGCCCGGCGACGGCCGTCTGATCCGCGAGACGCCGTGTTTCCGCAGCGACGACGGCAAAACCCGCTCCATGTTCGCCGGCCTTTTTCGCTTCGGCCGCCGCATTCAACGACAACAGGTTGGCCTGATCCGCGACTCGCGCGATCGTCGCGACCACCCCGCTGATGTCGACCGTTTTCGCGTTAAGGATCGCGAGCTTCGCGTCCAGCGAGTCTGCCGCTTGCGTCGCGCTGCGCATCGTCTCCTCGATGTGCGCGAGGCCGTTCTGGCTCGCGCCCGCGTGCGCGGCCGACTGCCCGGCGGCCACCGACAACCCGTCCATCGCGTGCGACAGATCGCGCGAAGCCGCGGCGATTTCCCGCGCGGTCGCGCCGATCCCGGCCGTGGTCGCGGCCGTTTCGCTGGCTGTCGCATGCTGCTCCTTCGACGTCGCCGCGATCTCGGCGACGGAAGCCGTCACCTGCAGCGACGACTTCTGCGCCTGCGCGACGAGGCTGGTCAGTTCGTCGGCCATCCGGTTGAAGCCGTCCTCGAGCGCGCCGAATTCGTCGCCGCGTCCGAGCCTCAGCCGCTGCGTGAGATTGCCTGTGCGCATCACGTTGTGCACTTCGACGACACTCGACATCGGCACCGTGATCGCCCGGTACAGCGAATAGCCCGTCACGAGCGCGACGAGCAGCGTCACGCCGAGCGCCGACGCGAGCGTGATCTCCATGCTCGTCACCGAATCGCGGATCGCTTTCGCGGAATCGTCGGCCTGTCCGCGATTCTCGGTGACGAGTTCGTTCGCCGTGCGCAATACGTTGTCCCACGCGGGCGCGAGCTTGACGAACGCGGCCTGCGCATCGGGCCTCGACGTCGCGGCAAGACGCATCGCTTCGTGCTGTTGCGGAAGGTACTGGTCCCACGCGGCCTTGAAGTCGCGAAAGTGTGCGCGGTCCTGGTCGCGAAAGAGCGTCGCCTGATATTCGGCCGACACCTGATCGAACTGGCGCATGATCTGCGGCAGGCGATCGAGATCGCGCTTCGTTGCGTCGTCATCGCTGTCGACGAAGAGCGCGCGTTCGAGCGTCGAATAGCCGCTGTTCGCCGTCGCGCGTAACGTGGTCGCGAGATAGAGGCCGGGCACGGAATCGCGGCCCATGCTGAGCGCCTCGTCGTCCATCACGCGCAGCCATGTGTACGAGATGGCGGCCATCGCGAGCATCAGCACGAACAGCACGCCGAAGCTCAGCACGATCCGGTTGCCGAGCGACAGGCGGGCGCCGCGCTTCGGGTTGGGCAGATCGGTGTCGCTTGTGCGGGACGTGGCTGTGGCCATTGTGGATGACTTTTCCGGTGAAATTGTGAGGCGGCGCGCGGGTGGTCGATGTCCCGACGGTCGAGGCCGACGCTATCGGGAAACCACACGATCACATGGCAGCTCATTATCGCAAAAGGCGCTGGAAATCAGCGTCGACCCCGCACTTCGCAACGCATGCGCCGGACTCCATGCGCAAGGCATTCGATCGCGCGGCCGGATCGCGCGCTAGAACCGGGCTACAAGCGAGCTACAACCGCGTTATAACCGCGCTACAACGAATCCCAACGCCATGCCTGCGCCAGACGCTCGCGCAGATAATCGACGAACACGCGCACGCGCGGCGCGAGATGCTGGCTATGCGGATAGATCGCGTGCAACGGCGCCGCCGACATCGAATGATGCGGCAGCACGCGGCGCAGTCGGCCGGCGAGTATGTCGTCGCCGACATCCCAGATCGACTTCACGGCGATGCCCGCATCGGCGAGCGCGAGCAGATGCGCGGCTTCGCCGTCGTTCGTGACGATCGCGCCGTCGATGCGTACCGCGATGCTTTCGTCGCCTTCGAAGCGCCATTCCGCGCGCCGCTGGTCGCCGATCAGGATGCAGCGGTGCGAGGCGAGATCGTGCGGATGACGCGGCACGCCATGCTGCTCCAGATAAGCCGGCGACGCGCACAGCACGCGAAAATTCGGCGCGAGCGTGCGGGCGATCAGCGATGAATCGGCGAGGCTGCCGAAGCGGATCGCCAGATCGAAGCCGCTTTCGACGAGATCGACGACGGCATCCGTCAATTCCAGTTGCACGTCGAGCTGCGGATGCAACAGCTGAAAACCGGCGACCAGCGGCGCGATTTTCTGGCGCCCGAGCTGGCCAGGCGCCGTCACGCGCAGCAGTCCGCTGACTTCATGGCGGCGCTGCGACAGCAGCTCTTCCGCCTGCTCGATTTCGTCGAGGATGCGCACAACGCGCGCATGAAACAGCGCGCCTTCTTCCGTGAGCGTCTGACGGCGCGTGGTGCGCTGGATCAGCCGCACGCCGACGCTTTTCTCCAGTTGCGCGAGCCGCTTGCTGACGACGGAGAGCGGCAGGTCCATTTCCCTAGCGGCCGCCGACAGGCTGCCCGCCGACACCACACGGGAAAACGCAATCAGCGCGGGCAGGCTGTCGATCCGGGTAGGGTTCATTCTTCTCAAAAAAGAAAGGATTCATCAATCCGAAAGCGGTATTTCTTCTGTGGCGCGAAGACTAGCATAGGGACGTTCGGGCGAGAGCCTGGCGTTGTCGCGATGCGACGTGCATTTGATCAATCCGGTTTCATCGACCTTATTTCATCGACGGTATCCGACAGGAGGTCCCTTCATGAACTCGCCTCAATCCACACGTGTGCTGATCGTCGGCGGCAGTTCGGGCATCGGCGCTGCGGCGGCCAAGGCTTTCGCGGCGCTCGGCGCGCAGGTGACGATCGCGTCGCGCAGCGCGCAAAAGCTGGCGGACGCCGCCGCCGACATCGGACACGGCGTGCAGACGGCCACGCTCGACACGACGGACGCGGCCGCCATCGACGCGTTCTTCGCCGCGCAACCGCCATTCGATCACGTCGTGATTTCGGCCGCTCAGACGCCGTCGGGCCCCGCGCGCGAGCTGGCGCTCGACGACGCCTATAAGGCGATGGACAGCAAGTTCTGGGGCGCGTACCGCGTCGCGCGCGCCGCGAAGATCGCGGAAGGCGGATCGCTGACGTTCGTGTCGGGTTTTCTCGCCGTGCGTCCAAGCAGGACGTCGGTGCTGCAAGGGGCGATCAACGCCGCGCTCGACTCGCTCGCGCGCGGCCTTGCGCTCGAACTGTCGCCCGTGCGGGTGAACACGGTGTCGCCGGGGCTGATCGCGACGCCGCTGTGGTCGAAGCTCTCCGACGATGCGCGCGACGCGATGTTCGAAGGCGCCGCGAACCGTTTGCCGGCGAAGCGCGTCGGCCAGCCCGAAGAGGTTGCGAACGCGATCGTCTATCTCGCGACGACGCCTTACGCGACGGGCTCGACGGTGCTCGTCGACGGAGGCGGCGCGATTGCGTGAGCGCGCGCGACACGCATCGCGCGGCGTCGGGCGCGACACGCATCGCGCGGTTGTCGAGCGTTATGCGAGCTTTGCGCCCCGGTCGACGAGCAGTTGGCGCAGCACGCTGCGGTGGCAGCGGTTCTCGTCCTCGCAGTAACAGCCGACCGAAAAGTTCGACGTCACCGACAACGCGGCGAGCGTGTCGAGCACCTTCGATGCATCGCCGTTGTTCATCTCCGCGCGGAACTTGCGCACGAACGCGTGCCATTCGGCGTCGGTATTCGCGGCGAGCGCCTGAGTGACGAGTTCCGGCGTCGGCGACAGGATCGGCAGCCAGACGTCGTAGTAGTTGCGACTGCCGAACTCGGCCTTCGGCACGCCGCGCGGCGGCCGCCGCACCGTGCCGATGCGCACGCCTTCATCGGGCGCGCGGTCCGATCCGAGCTGAACGATACGAATGGACATGGGGTGAGGTTTCCTGTGTGGATTGTGGTTTTAGGTTGACTCGCGGCGGTTCGTATTCGGCTTCATGTCGGTTTCATGCTGGCTGACCGGCTGACCGGCTGACCGGCTGACCGGCTGACCGGCTGACCGGCTGACCGGCTGACCGGCTGACCGGCTGACCGCGCGCATTGCCGCGGGCGCAGACGGCTTGCGCCTGCGCCAGGCTTGCCGTCAGCCGGACTTGCCTTCAGATGAGCTTGCCTCAGCCGAGCGTGTTCTTCATGCCGAGCACGTCGATGCGGCCGATTTGCGGCGGCCCCGTGAACAGCTCGTTGGCGACGCCCATCAGCGCCTTCGCGATCGGGCCGTCGAGATGCGCCTGGCGGCCGGCCTCGTCGGGGAACGCATCGAACACGCCGTAAGTGTGCTCGGCGATCTTCAGCGCGAACCAGATCGGCGTCGTGGATTCCTGATTCGCCAGTTCGAGCCCTTTCTGCAGGAACGCTTCGACTTCCGCTTCTTTGCCGGGCTTCGCTTCGAAACGTGCGAACAACGCGTACTTGATGGTCATGTGACTCTCCTGTCGGGATGGCGGGTGTGCCGGTGAGCGCTTCGAGTTAACCATTGTCGCCCGTGATCGTGAACGCGCAATCGTCATGTTTGGTGTCAGCAGCGACGCGCATGCGGTCAGAAAAGTGTTGTCAAACGATTTCATGGAAAACACCAACAGCCCAAATAGTTGTTTGACAACATCGCGGCGGCCATGTAGCTTTCTGGCTTGTCAGCCACCATCGAATCACCCGATCTCATGAACGAGTCCCAGATCGTCGAGCGCGAATTCGCGTCGACCGTGATGGCAGTCCCGCCGCTCGCTCGGCGCACGGACCTGTCGCTCGATGTCGACGCCAACCAGAAGCTGATCCGCCATATCGAAGCGGGTGGCGTGCGCACGCTGCTGTACGGCGGCAACGCGAATTTCTATCACGTGGCCGTCAGCGAATACCGCGAAGTACTGGACATGCTGGCGGCGAGCGCCGCGCCCACGACGCGCGTGATTCCTGCCGTCGGCCCGGACTTCGGCAAGATGCTCGACCAGGCGCGCATCCTGTCGCAGACCTCGTATCGCACCGCGATGGTGTTGCCGCTCGCCGGCTTCACCACGCCTGCGGGCGTCGAAGCGGGGCTCACGCGCATCGTCGATACGGCGGGCATCCCGCTCACGCTCTACATCAAGAGCGAAGACTACGTGGACGTCGACACGCTCGCGCGCCTCGTCGATCGCGGCACGCTGATCGCGGTGAAATACGCGATCGTCCGCGACAATCCGGCCGACGATCCGTATCTGCGGCGTCTGCTGGAAAGCGTGAGCGCGTCGCGCGTGATCTCGGGCATGGGCGAGCGCCCGGCGCTCGTGCATGTGCGCGACTTCGGCCTCGCTTCGTGGACGACGGGCTCGGGCTGCATCGCATCGCATGCGGTGATGGCGTTGCTCGCCGCCGTCAAGGCCGGCCGCGACACGGAAGCACAGCGCCTCTACGACGCGTTCATGCCGCTCGAAACGCTGCGCGACGAGATTTCGCTGATTCGCGTGTTGCACGATGCCGTCACGTTGTCGGGCATCGCGGATATGGGCTCGATTCTGCCGCTCCTGAGCGGAGCGCCCGTCGAAAAGCACGCAGCCATTGCACAGGCCGCGCGCGAACTGCTCGCGTTCGAACGCGAGCTTGCAGGCAATACGCATGCGTAATTGCCGAACGGGACGAATCGAATGACTCGAATCGAATGACCACGGATGCGCCGCGTGACGACCGCGCGGCGCGATCAGCGTGACGCACAACTGCACGACGCACAGCTGCATCGCAGCCGAACCATCGCAGCGGAACAGATGCTTGATCTGGAGTGAGACGAACGTGAGCACCGACGGCAACGAACGAAAGAAGGCGAGGAAGACGCCAGAAGAACTGCGCAGCCATCGCTGGTATGGCGTCAACGATCTGCGCTCGTTCGGGCATCGCTCGCGCACCGCGCAGATGGGCTACAGCCGCGAGGAATATGCGGGCAAGCCCGTCATCGCGATACTCAATACGTGGAGCGAGATGAACCCGTGCCACACGCACTTCAAGCAGCGTGTGGAAGAAGTGAAGCGCGGCATCTGGCAGGCGGGCGGCTTTCCGATCGAGCTGCCGGTACAGACCTTGTCGGAGCCGTTCCAGAAGCCCACGACAATGCTCTATCGCAACTTCCTCGCGATGGAAGCGGAAGAGACGCTGCGCTCGTATCCCGCCGATGGCGTCGTGCTGATGGGCGGCTGCGACAAGACCACGCCCGCGCTGCTGATGGGCGCGATCTCGATGGACCTGCCGACCATCTTCCTGCCCGCCGGTCCGATGCTGCGCGGCAACTGGAACGGCGCGACGCTCGGCTCGGGCTCGGACACGTGGAAGTACTGGGCCGATCTGCGCGCGGGCAAGATCACGGAAGAAGACTGGCAGGGCGTCGAAGGCGGCATCGCGCGCTCGCCGGGTCACTGCATGACGATGGGCACGGCGTCGACGATGACGAGCGCCGCCGAAGCGCTCGGCTTCACGTTGCCGGGCTTCGCGTCGATACCCGCGCCCGACTCGCGTCACGCGCAGATGGCCGCGAAGACGGGCATGCGCATCGTCGAGATGGTGTGGGAAGACCTGAAGCCGTCCGCCATCCTCACCGCGCAGTCGATCGACAACGCGGTCACGACCTGCCTCGCGCTGTCGGGCTCGACGAACGCGATCGTGCACATGATCGCGCTCGCGCGCCGCGCGGGCATCGAGCTGACGCTCGACCGCTACGACAGCCTGTCGCGCCGCACGCCCGTGCTCGCGAACATCCGGCCGACGGGCTCGTATCTGATGGAAGACTTCTATTACGCGGGCGGCCTGCAGGCGATGCTGGCGGAACTGGGCGACCTGATCGACCGCTCGCAGAAGACCGTCAACGGGCGCACGCTCGGCGAAAACCTGGAAGGCGCGCAGATCTTCAACGACGACGTGATCCGCCGGCGCAGCAATCCGCTGATGCCGGACAACGGTCTCGCTATTCTGCGCGGCAACATCGCGCCCGATGGCGCGGTGATCAAGCCGGGCGCAGCCGAGCCGCATCTGCTCGTGCACACGGGCCGCGCGGTCGTGTTCAACGACTACAACGACATGGCCGCGCGCATCGATAACGAAGACCTCGACATCGACGAGAACTGCGTGATCGTGCTGCAGCACGCGGGCCCCGTGGGCGCGCCGGGCATGCCCGAGTGGGGCCAGTTGCCGATTCCGAAGAAGCTGCTGCAAAAAGGCGTGCGCGACATGCTGCGCATCTCCGATGCGCGCATGAGTGGCACGAGCTACGGCGCGTGCGTGCTGCACGTGGCGCCCGAATCGTTTATCGGCGGGCCGTTTGCGCTGGTGCGCGACGGCGATCTGATCGAGCTCGATGTGCCGCAGCGCAAGCTGAACGTGCTCGTGCCCGACGATGAACTCGCGCGGCGCAAGGCCGAATGGGTTGCGCCCGAGCCGCGCTTCTCGCGCGGCTACGGCGCGATGCATCAGGTCCACGTGCTCCAGGCCGATAAGGGCTGCGACTTCGATTTCCTGCAACGCGGCGGCGCGAGCACCACGTCCGGCGAGCCGGAGATTCACTGAGCGCGTACATCTCGCGCGATTACGCGTCATACCTGCCAGCCGTCTTTTGATCGTTGAAGAAGGGAAGCGAGCAACGAAGCAACCTCGCGGTCGCGGCGCCATGCCGTGCATCGCAATCACACCACGCAACAACATCGAGACGAAGTGAAGGAGGAGATAAGGATGGAAAGGAAGCAATTTCCGGGCGTGAAGGCGGTACTGGCGATCGGCGCGTCGCTGGCCACGGCGGCGCCCGCGTTCGCGCAGAGCAGCGTGACGCTGTACGGCATCGTCGATAACGGCATCGGCTATCAGTCGAGCTCGACGACGCTCGGTTCGACGTCGGGCGGCCACTCGGCGTTCAAGATGATCACGGGCGTGTGGGCAGGCAGCCGCTTCGGCCTGAAGGGCGCGGAAGATCTGGGCGGCGGCACGAAGGCGATCTTCACATTGGAAGAGGGCTTCAGCGGCAACAACGGCGCGATGTCGACGACCAACCTGATGTTCAGCCGCCAGGCCTTCGTCGGCGTGACGAACGCCACGTATGGTTCGCTGACGGCGGGCCGTCAGTACGCGTCGTACTACCAGCTGCTGTCGCCGTATAGCCCGACGACCTGGCTCACCGGCTTCTATGGCGCGCACCCTGGCGATCTCGATGGCCTCGACACGATCTATCGCGCGAACAACACGCTGCTGTACATGTCGCCGACGCTCTACGGCTTCAAGTTCAGCGGCTCGTATTCGTTTGCCGGCGTACCGGGCAGCGTGAACCAGGGCTCGACGTGGAGCACGGCGATCCAGTATGCGCAGGGGCCTGTCGGCGTTGCAGTCGGCTTCTCGCGGATCAACAACTCGACGGTCGGCGGCGGCGCATTCGGCGCCGATTCGACGACGTCGAGCGGGGGAGGCCAGGCCGGTATCTCCGCCGTGACCAACGGCTATCAGACGGCGCAGGCGCAGCAGCGCTTTGCAGTCGGTCTGGGCTACACGTTCAACAGCCAGTTCGACATCACGGCGACGTACACGAACGTGCAGTACATTCCGGGCACCGGCTCGTCGTTCCGCGATGAGTCGATCTGGAACACGGGCGGCATCGTGCTGCACTGGAAGCCGACGGCCTCATGGGACTTCGCGACGGGCTACAGCTACACGCGCGCGACGAAGGCCAACGGCATCGCGAGCAGCGCGCAGTATCAGCAGTTCAACCTGTCCGAGTACTACTCGCTGTCCAAGCGCACGGGACTGTATGCATTGGAGGCGTATCAGCGAGCGAACGGGCAGACGCTCGGCACGAACGGCCGATCGATCATCAACGCGACCGCGACGCTCGGCGATGGCTTCAACTCGTCGCCTTCGTCATCGCGCAGCATGGTCGGCGTGGGCGTGGGTATCGTGCATCGGTTCTGATGCCGATCGTTGTTCACGCATCGGAAGCAGTAAAAAGCGCTGCAATTGCGGCGCTTTTTTATTGATCGCAGTCGTTGCAGATACAAGCGCTCAGCGTGCAGAGTTGCGTTTCTCTGGCGGCGTGTAGTCGATCGTGACGAATGCGCCGCCCTGAAAGCGCTGCGCGACAGGATCGAGCGGATTCGGCTTGGCGAGAATTTCGGCGGCGTAGTCTTCCGAGTTCTGGCGCGGCTGGTAGCCGAGACGCGCCGCGCCCGAATTGTCCCAGTAGCTGCGCGTGTTGTTCGACACGCCCCAGACCACCTCGAACCCGATATCCGGCACGTCGATGCAACGGTCGATCAGATGCAGGAAATCGTCATGACCGAGCCATGTGCTGAGGTGCCTGAATTCGGTCGGCTTCTCGATACAGCTGCCGATGCGGATGCACACGCTTTCGATGCCATGCTTGTCCCAGTACATGCGCGCAAGCGATTCGCCCCATGCCTTGCTGAGTCCATAGAAGCCGTCGGGGCGGAACGCGCAGTCGAGCGGCAGCTTGTCTTCGACGGGGTACATGCCGATTGCGTGATTCGAACTCGCGAACACGATGCGCCGCACGCCGTGGCGGCGCGCGCCTTCGTACACTTCGACGAGCGCACGCAGATTGTTTTCGATGATCTCGGCAAGCGGCCGCTCGACGCTCGTGCCCGCCAGATGGATCAGCACGTCGACGCCCCGCATCAGCCGGTCGACCACGGCGGGATCGCGCAGATCGCCGTGCATCACGTCTTCGCCGTCGAACAGCGGCGTGAGCGCGCGGGAACCCGCCGCCGAACGCACATTCACGCCGCGCCCGTTCAACGCGACGCGTAGGAAGCGGCCCAACTGGCCGCCTGCGCCGCTCAACGCAATCTTTTTCGTCATGGTCCGAACCTTGTGGCAAAGAGTTAGCAGGGCACTTCTCGACATCCGATAAGTTGTATTACAACACATCCGCGCGGCAATCGGGTCGAAGAAAAAGGCTGCGCCGAAACAGCCCGTGAAGCCCGTCCCGCAAGGCGCGGCGGCCTGTGACATGAGCCGACATAATTGATCGATGGCCTTCACGCGGCCGCACACCCATACTGCGTTCCGCGTGCTGAGCTGCAGAACACAACGAAACCGGCGATTCACGCAACCGTGAAATCGCCGATGCCGCCACCCGTGTAGCAACCCGCCATCGGACGATCACCCGCAATCTTCTGACCGATGACAGGACTTCACATGTTTGCTTCTCTTCACTCCGTTCGTGGCAAGACTCTGCGCAGCGCTTCGGCTGCACTCGCATTCAGCGCGATGCTGCTGAGCGGCTGCGCGGCAGCCAGCGTCACGAACACGGCCCAGTACGCGACGCTCACGCAAGCGAATCCGCAGAACGTCTACGTGTACACGTTCGCGAGCAACCCGGATGCGGTGAAGCTCGACAACAGCGGCATCGTCCACAAGCTGAGCGCGAGCTTCTCGGGCACGTCGCAAGCGTCGCAGCAGACGAAAGAAGCCGTCGCGGCCGGCGAGGAGTTGACGGACGAAGTGGTCGCGAAGCTGCAATCGATGGGCGTGCACGCGATCCGCACCGACGCGCCGCCGCCCGCCAACGAGAACGTGCTGATCGTGCAGGGCAATGTCGCGTCGATCGACGCGGGCGATCATCGCCGCCGCATGCTGATCGGACTCGGCGCGGGCAAGAGCGAAGTGAAGGCGCACGTGCAGGTGCTGTACAAGCCGGCGGGCGGCATGCCGCAACTCGTGCAGACCTTCGACGCCGATGCGAACAGCGGCCATATGCCGGGCGTCGCGGAAACGGCGGGTGTCGGCGCGGCGGCGGGGCACGTCGCGACGTCGGCGGCGGCGGGCGGCGCGTTGCATGTCGGTTCGGAGCACAAGGGCGACACCGTCACGAGCGATGCAAAGAAGCTCGCTGATTCGGTCGCGAAGCAGGTCGCGCAGATCGGTGTCGCGGAAGGATGGATGTCGAGCGATCTTGTGAAGTAAATCGCGTGAACTGATCTCTTGAAGTAAGCGCGACACGTTGCAGAAAACAAATGGCGATGCCGCATGGCATCGCCATTTTTCGTTGGGGGAGGTGACGCCTGCGCGTAGCCGCGCAATCAGCCTTCGCGGAACAGGAAGCTATAAGCGCTCAACGCGGGCACGCCGCCCAGATGCGCGTACAGCACCTTCGAGCCCTCGGGAAATTCGCCGCGCCGCACCTTGTCGATCATGCCGTGCATCGACTTGCCCTCGTACACGGGATCGGTCATCACGCCTTCGAGCCGCGCGCACAGACGAATCGCCTCCAGTGTGCCCTCGTTCGGCAGGCCGTATTCGGGGCCGCCATAACGCGTATCGAGCACGACATCTTGCGCGGTGATGTCGCGGCCCAGATCGACCCGTTCCGCAGTGTGCTTCGCGATACGCGTGATCTGCTCGCGCGTCTGCTCGGGTTTCGCGGATGCGTCGATGCCGATCACGCGATCCCCGCGCCCATCGGCCGCGAAGCCGACGATCATGCCCGCTTGCGTGCTGCCTGTCACCGAGCACACGACGATGTAGTCGAACCTGAGACCAAGCTCAGCTTCCTGCTGGCGCACTTCTTCCGCGAACCCGACGAAGCCGAGGCCGCCGAGCGGATGTTCGGAACAGCCAGCGGGAATCGCATACGGCTTGCCGCCCGCGGCGCGCACGCTGTCGAGCGCGTCTTCCCAGCTCTTGCGAATGCCGATGTCGAAGCCATCTGGCACGAGCCGCACATCGGCGCCCAAGATGCGCGACATCTGGATATTGCCGACGCGGTCATACACGGCGTCGTAATAGTTGACCCAATTCTCCTGCACGAGCACGCATTTCATGCCGAGATGCGCGGCGACGGCGGCGACCTGGCGCGTCTGGTTCGACTGGATGCCGCCGATCGACACGAGCGTATCGCAGCCTTGCGCGAGCGCATCGGGGATCAGGTATTCGAGCTTGCGCGTCTTGTTGCCGCCGAACGCAAGGCCGCTGTTGCAGTCCTCGCGTTTCGCGTAAAGCTCGACCTTGCCGCCGAGATGCTGCGAGAGCCGCTTGAGCGGCTGGATCGGCGTGGGCCCGAAGGTCAGGGGATAGCGGGGAAAGCGTTGCAGGTTCATGGTCGAGAGTCCGGTGGTCTGGGAAGGGTGCGCATCAGCGCTCGATGTTTGCACGCAAGCGAAGCCGCGCGCTGACAGACATGATAAAAAAGACCCAGCGAAATGAGCTTGCGAAATAAATCGGCCGGAGATACTTTCAGAAGGCGACAACCTCCATCAACATCCTTTTGTTTTTCATAAAGCCATATGTGCGCAACAAAATTACGCAAAACGAGTACAGGCACGAGTCCAGCCGAACAGACGCTGCTTTCGCAGCTCGATCGCATCGACCGTGCGATCCTCAAGCAGCTTCAGCAGGACGCATCGATTTCGAACGTCGCGCTCGCGTCGAAGGTGAAGCTGAGCGCGCCCGCCTGCTTGCGGCGCGTCGAACGGCTCAAGGAAATGGGGCTGATCCGCGCGACCGTCGCGCTGCTCGATCCGAAAGCGGTGGGCGCGGGGATGCTCGTTGTGATCGGCGTCGTGCTCGACCGCTCGACGCCCGAGACGTTCGCTGCATTCGAAAAGGCCGCGCAAAAGGTGTCGGGCTGCATGGAATGCCACGTCGTCACAGGCGAGTTCGACTATTTCATGCTCGTGCGAACGCGCGATAGCGAGAGCTTCAACCGTCTGCACGCGGAGCAATTGCTGTACCTGCCCGGCGTGCGGCAAATCCGCAGCTTCATGGTGCTCAGGGAAATCCTCTCCACGACTAGGTTTCCGCTTTGATACGGACAAAACGCCGCGACGTCAGGGTTTGAACGGCATGCCCGCGACGGCGCGCGCTTATACAATAACCGCGCGGACCAGGCCGCACGAGGCCGGATCGCGCAAGAAGGGACGAGCACACTTTGGGCGATGCGCGACGACGATAAACTCGCTGGCAACTTTGCCGGAACCAGCACGGAACCACACACCCCGCACGCGATGCAGTGCGCAGAGGCGAGCGGCATGGATGCGCGCGCCACTAGCCTCAGCACCGAATGGCTGCGCATGTGGGCCGGGTCCACCACCGACTACGCGATCTTCGCACTCTCGCCGGATGGCACGATCATCAGCTGGAACCGCGGCGGCGAGACCATTCACGGTTACAGCACGGACGAGATTCTCGGCCAGCACGTGCGCGTGCTCTACACAGAAGAAGACCGCCGCGCAGGCATGCCCGAGACGGGGCTGCAGCGCGCGCGTGACGAGGGCCGCTATGAAGACGAGGGCTGGCGCGTGCGCAAGGACGGCAGCCTTTTCTGGGCGAACGTCATCATGACCGCTCTGTATTCGCCCGACGGCGACCTGCTCGGCTATGGCCGCGTCGTGCGCGACATGAGCGACAAGAAGAAGGCCTACGATGCCGCGATCGAAAGCGACCGGCGCTTTCGCCTGCTCGTGCAGGGCGTGAGCGACTACGCGATCTTCATGCTGTCGCCGGAAGGCTACGTGACGAACTGGAACCCGGGCGCGCGGCGCATCAAGGGCTACACCGACGAGCAGATTATCGGCTCGCATTTCTCGTGCTTCTACACGCCGGAAGATGCCGCCGCGGGCGTGCCGCAACGCGGGCTCGCGACGGCCGCGCGCGAAGGGCGCTTCGAGGCGGAAGGCTGGCGCGTGCGGCGCGACGGCAGCCGCTTCTGGGCGCACGTCGTGATCGATGCGATACGCGACGATCATGGCGCGCTGATCGGCTTCGCGAAGATCACTCGCGATGTCACCGAGCGCCGCCAGGCAGCGGAACTGCTCGACCAGACGCGCCACGCGCTGTTCCAGTCGCAGAAGATGGAAGCGCTCGGCCAGTTGACGGGCGGCGTCGCGCACGACTTCAACAACGTGCTGCAAGTGCTGCGCGGCAATCTCGAACTGCTCGGCGCGCGACAGGACGATACGTGGAGCAGGGCGCGCATCGGCCGCGCGATCGAGGCCGTCGAACGCGGATCGAAGCTCGCGGCGCAACTGCTTGCGTTCGGGCGTCGCCAGGCGCTGCTGCCCGTCGTCGCGAATCTGCGCGACGTGCTGCGCCGCATGGAAGACCTGTTGCGCCGCGCACTCGGCGAACGCGTGCGCGTGAACATTCACGACACGCCTGCGGACGGCGAGCTGTGGAACGTGCTCGTCGATACGCATCAGCTCGAAAACGTCGTGCTCAATCTCGCGATCAACTCGCGCGATGCGATGCCGGCAGGCGGCGTGCTGACGCTCGAACTGTCGAATGCCGTGCTCGACAGGCGGGCCACGGCGGCGTCGCAGATCGAGCCCGGCGACTATGTGAAGCTGACCGTCGCCGATACGGGCACGGGCATGAGCGCCAACGTCGTCGAGCGCGCGTTCGATCCGTTCTATACGACCAAGCCCGAAGGACAGGGCACGGGCCTCGGCTTGAGCATGGCATACGGCTTCGTGCTGCAAAGCGGCGGGCATATCGAACTGTCAAGCACGCCGGACGTGGGCACGACGGTGACGATCTATCTGCCGCGCTCGCTCGAAGCGGTTGTCACGCGGCCCGACGAGCCAGCCGGCACGGAGCTGGAGGCGATCTTGCGCGGAGACGAAACGGTGCTCGTCGTCGAGGATGACCGGCGCGTGCAGCTGACCGTGGTCGACATGCTGTCGCAGCTCGGCTATAGCGTGCTGACCGCCAACGACGCATCGGAAGCGCTGACCGTGTTGCGCAGCGGCGCGAAAGTCGACTTGCTGTTCAGCGACATCGTGATGCCCGGGCCGCTGCTGAGCCCGGAGATGGCACGCCAGGCGCTGCTGATGCGGCCCGCGCTGAAGGTGCTCTTCACGTCGGGCCATACGCGCGACGCGACGGGGCTCGACGCGCAGATCCGTGACGGCGCCGATCTGCTGCAAAAGCCGTACAGCCGTTTGCAACTGGCGCGCAAGCTGCGCGACATGCTCGACGGTGCCCCGCACGCGACGCGTGCCGACGAGCCCGCCACGACTCGCGTGTTGAGCATACTCGTCGTGGAAGACGAGCCGGATGCGCGCGACGCGCTGTGCGAACTGCTCGGCATGCTGGGCCACAGGTACGAAGCGGCGGGCGACGCGGAAGAGGCGCTGGCGTGGCTGCAGCGTCAGCCGTTCGATGTGCTGTTCACCGATCTCACGTTGCCCGGCATGTCGGGCCTCGATCTCGCGCGCAAGGCGATGGGGATGAAGTCGGCGGAGAGGGTCGTATTCGCTTCGGGTGCCGAAGCGCCGTTGCACGACGCATCGCTGACGTTCGCATGGATTTCGTTGCGCAAGCCGTATTCGTTCGATCAGCTGAAGCACGCGCTCGATCAGCACGATCAGCACGACTAGTGCGCGAGATTCATCGTCTTGCATTCGACGGCTTTGGCTTCTTGCCGTCGTCTCCTTCAATTCTTGCCGCTCTCTCGCACTGCTTCCCGATGCGCGACGGTTCCCGCCTCGCGCAACGCCGCGACGATGGCCGCGTAAGCGCGATGACGCGTCGCCTCATCCGGCGCGCGCAACGCAAACGACGGGTGATACGTCGGCACGACATGCCGGCCGCCGTGTTCGAGCACCTTGCCGACGACGGCCTGAAGCCGCGCATCGCGGTCATCGAGGATCGCCTTCAACGCGGTCGCGCCGAGCGCGACGATCACGCGCGGTCCGACTGAACTCAGCTCGCGCTCCAGCCAGTAGTGACATGCATCGATCTCGCGCTGCGCGGGCGTCTTGTGCATCCTGCGCTTGCCGCGCGGCTCCCATTTGAAATGCTTGACGGCATTCGTCACGTAGACATCGTGGCGGGCCACGCCCGCTTCTTCGAGCGCATCGTCGAGCAACTGGCCGGCGGGGCCGACGAACGGCTTGCCCTGCTGGTCCTCCTTGTCGCCCGGCTGCTCGCCGACGAGCATGATCGGCGCGCGCTTCGGCCCGATGCCGCCGACGGCTTGCGTCGCCTTCGACCACAACGCGCAACGCCGGCAATCGTCGAGGCGCTCCGGCTGCTGATCGGGCTCGACGTCCGCATCGTTGCGCGCGGCGCGTTTCGACGAAGCCGTGTCATCGGATGGCGGAGTGGTTTTGCGAGTGCTCATGACGTCGTTAGAAAATGTGCGCGCTGCATGTATCGT
The DNA here is from genome assembly GCF_038900715.1 of Paraburkholderia phymatum. Taxonomy (GTDB): domain Bacteria; phylum Pseudomonadota; class Gammaproteobacteria; order Burkholderiales; family Burkholderiaceae; genus Paraburkholderia; species Paraburkholderia phymatum_A. Next base: position 190,910 of record NZ_JAYMRZ010000010.1, read on the forward strand.
CGATGCGAGCAATAGATGTTCCTTCGCGCGTCACGTGCAAGGTCACGTTTCCATTCGTGCTTCGACATAGCCTGCATCAACGCAGCGGAATGCTTTTTGCGGCACGACAGAGCGGGGCAGTACCCGAATGATGACCCACTCTGGAGGCCAATATGAGCACACTGAATCCCGACGATGAAGGACGTCCCGTGGCGCGACAGACGGGGCACGACAACGCATCGCTTGGCCCGAGCGATTCTTCCGATAGCGGCAGCGACGTGACGGGCGCGAAGCGTCACGACTTCGACAAGGAAAACGAACTCGACAATCACGCGCTCGAAACAGGCGAAGCCGAACTCGCGAGCGATTCGGATCGCGCGGGCACGGGCGAACGCGCATCCGCCGATGGCGATTCGACGCTCGAACAGAACGAGGACATCGATGTGGATCGCGTGATCGGCGCGACGGGAGAGGACGAGCCGGAAGAAGGCATTACGGATGAACTGGCCGAAGGCTCCATCGAAGACACGCAAATCGATGACGAACAGAACGAGCAGAACGAACAGAACGACCAAGGCGAGCGAAAGACCTGATGCATGACGATGCGCTGCATGATCGCAGGGCAGCGCGCGCGGGCGCGTGCCTTGCTCAATTCAATGCGTAATTCAACGCGTAGGGGACGGCAGAGCACCGCCGTCCCGGATCGGACATAGTCTGAAAGAAGGGAGGCATCATGTCGCTCATCGTTGCCGCACGATTCACCACTTTTCCGGCAGCCGAAGCCGCTGCCGAACGGCTTTTTCGAGCCGGTTTCGTCGAAGAAGACGTGTCGCTGTTTTTCGTCAATCCGCGCGGGCAGCACGCGCGCTATCCAATCGGCGGAGACCAGAACAAGGACGCCGATTCCGTCGATGCGCCGAAAGGCGCGGGCATGGGCGTGACGGTCGGCGCGGTGATCGGCGCGATCGTCGGCGTCGGCATTTTTACGGCGTTTTCAGCGCCTGTACTGGTGTCCGCGATCGCGGCCGGGGTCGGCGCGTATATCGGCTCGCTGATCGGCGCGATGTACCGGACGCGCGACAACGGCAAGGACGTGAGGCCCGAGCACGTTCACTACGAACAGCGCGACTCCGGCGTGCTGCTCGCCGTCCACGTGACGCCGGAATCGCAGCAGCAAGCCGCGCAAGTGCTGGGCGATGCAGGAGGCGCGTCGATCGAGCGTGCAACGGGGCGCTGGCAGCAGGGACGCTGGGCGGATTTCGATCCGACACGCCCGCCGCAGCCGATGCGAGCCGAACAGTCTGTCGGGGACAGACCGCGCGAACGGCATGCGTGACAGACGACAGAGCGTCTATCGAAAAGTCAAATACGGCGATATAGACGAAACGAACGCAGCGCGCGGTATCGATGCCGCGCGCTGCGTTCTTTCATTGGGCTTTCGCCGCGTTCGTTGCCCTTGTTCAGTGTGTTCAGGGCAGGCGCGATGCGATACGGGTCAATGAGGAGTCAATGAGCCGGATTGTTTACGCGTTTGGCGATGCAATGCCGGGCGGCTCCTCGCCTCGTCCGCTCGCGCGATCAGCGGCCTTGGTCCTCGTCTTCTTCATCATCCAGGTCGTCCTCGATTTCGTCTTCGTCTTCGAGCAGGATCCGGCCCATACCGACGCCCACATCCTTGTCCGCGTAAGGCTGGCGCGGGGCGTTTTCGTCCGGGGCGTAATTCTTTCTGACCATTGGCAGCTCCATGAAGAAAGGTGAACGGACCGGCAGAGGGAGCAGGCAGCGCGCCTGCATCCTTCGGCTGGCTGGCTATACATGATGCTCTCGTGCGATCCGCGCGACCAGTGGTAAGTGATCCGATGCAACACGCGCGAGCATGCTGCGATGCACATGTACATCGAGCAGGCGGCTTGCCGGATGCATCCAGATGCGGTCGAGCGCGAACACGGGAAAGCGCGACGGAAACGTGCGAGGCGCGGGCGCGGCGCGAAAATGCGTGACGAGCATGCGCAGCGCGTGGCCCCAGACGAACCATTCGTTGATGTCGCCCACCAGGATCACGGGCATGCGCGGCGTGTCGAACGCGGCGATCAGCGCGCGGATCTGCGCGCGGCGCTCGCGCGCCGAGAGGCCCAGATGCGTCGCGACGACGCGCAGCGCGCCCGCCATGCTGCTCGCGCCTCCTGTTTCGACGTCGACATCGAGCGCGCCGCGCGCTTCGCGCCTGCCGAACGACAGATCGAGCGCACGTGTTGCGCGGATCGGCAAGCGGCTCAGGATCGCGTTGCCATAGCGGCGCGCGGGCGTATCGAGCGTCGGACCGGCGATGGCCTCCATACCCGTCGTTTCGCGCAAGATCGGCAGCGCATTCGGCGCGAAGCTGCCGCCCAGCGGGACTTCCTGCAATGCAACGACGTCCGCGTCGAGTTCGCCGATCACGGCGGCGATCCGCTCGGCCGAACGCACGCCGTCCGTGCCGATCGCGCCGTGGATGTTGTACGTCGCGATGCGCAGCGCGTGCGCGTCGACATGGGGCGCTGCGTCGGGCGCTTCGGCGTGCTGGTTCAGTTGCGTGTCGTTCATCTGCGGCGCGCGAAGAGACGTTGCAAGGCAATCGACAGTCCGATCAGCGCCGCGCCGATCAGCGCGACGAGCCCGAGCCCGGCCGCAGTCGGATGCCGGACGGCGGCGACCAGCTGATGCGCGAAGGTCGTTGCGAGCACGATGCCGGGCGCCATGCCGAGCGCCGTGCCCGCGAGAAAATCGCGCAGCCCGATATGCGACGCGCCCGCTGCGAGATTGATCACGGTGAACGGCGCGATGGGGACGACGCGCAGCACGATCACCGCGATGAGCCCTCTTTTGCCGAGGTTTTCGCTGATGCGGTTGAGGCGGCTGCCCGCGAGCCGTCGCACGGCGTCGTGACCGAGCGATGCGCCCGCGTAATACGTGATGAACGCCGAGATCATCGTGCCCGTGAACGCGTAGGCGCTGCCCGCGAGCGCGCCGAACACGAAGCCGCTGACGGCGATCAGCAGCGTGACGGGCACCGACACGCTCGCGGCGATTGCATACACCGCGACGATTGCAAGCGGCCCGAGACGCGACGCATGCAACTGTTGCGCGCCGTGCACGAGCGCGGAAAAGCTGATCGCGTCGCGAAGCGGCGTGAAGCGCCACAGCACGGCGAGCACGACGACGATCAACGCGAGCGCGCCGAACGCGAGAAGCTTGCCCGTCAGCGGACGGCTGCGCTCTTCCGGCAGAAAGTGCTGCACGAGCTCGTGCGGCGCGATGGGCGCTTCGGCATCGAGCACGGACACGCGTGCCGCCAGATCTTCGAGATCGCCGGACAGGACGGGATCGAGCGGCATCAGCGTGCGCTTGCCGTGGCGCAGCGTCGCGATGGCCTCGTTGAGTCGCTGCGTGTCGAGCGCGCGTCGAACGTCGTCGGGCGACACGTCGAGATGCTCGGCAAGCAGCCGGTCGCGCACCGACGCGATGGCCGCTTGCACACGCGGCTCGCCACGCGCGTCGAGCGCGATGTTGCATTCGGTGTCGAGCACCATCGAGCGGTTGTTCAGGTTCGCGCTGCCGATGATCAGCAATTCGTCGTCGACGATCATCAGCTTGCTGTGCACGTTGATGATCTGTCCGCCGATGCTGCCGATGGTCGGCGCGTACATCGCGTAACGTCCGTGACCGTCGGCGCGCTTCAGCGATTCGTGCAGCTTCGCGCGCAGCACGCCCATCGTCGCGTCCTGAAGCCAGCCGCTTTGCCGCTCGGGCCCGACCACGGCGATATCGGGGCCGCCGCTGTCCGCGAGCCGCGCGGCGAGGCTCGCGCCGACGCGGCTCGCAGTGAAGTACTGGTTCTCGATATAGACGCTGTGCTTCGCGGCTGCAATCGCATCGAGATACAACTGCTGGATCTGCGCGACGACGGGCCGTCCTTCATACTCGGGCTCCGTCAGCGAGATGCCGAGTTCGACGTCTTCGATATCGGGGACGACATCGGCGGGCCAGATGTGCATGCGATCGTGCGCGTCGCGTGCTTCATGTGCTTCGTGCGGTTCATGCGCTTCGTGCGCCGGCGTGTGCGAGAGGTCGAGCGGCTTGCCCGTCGCGCGCTGCCAGCGCTCGCGCACGAGCACGCCGACGGCGCGCGCGGCATCGCCGTCGAACATCGCCTGTACGTCGTGCATCGGTTGATAGGGTGCATCGTCGGCGTTGCGGCGCAGCGGCGCATCGGGGTCGTGCGCGGGCGTGTCCCAGCGCGAACGCGTGAGGTCGATGCCGCCCGCGAACGCGAGCGCATCATCGATGACGACGATCTTCTGATGATGCGACGCGCCAAGCGGATGACGTCCGTCCTGGCGAAAGCGGATGCGCCGATGCGTGCGCCAGCCCATCTTGTACACGGGCAGCCATTCGCGTTCGAACGCGTAGAGCATCGCGAAGTCCCACGCGAGAATATGGATGCGCAAGTGGCGGTTCTTTTCCGCGAGCGCGCAGAGGAAGTCCGCGAGCCCGGCGGGCAGATCGTCCTGTGGTTCGCCGGGAACGAGCTTCAGGCGGCTGTCGATATCCCATCCGACGATGTAGATCGAATGAGTCGCGCGCATCATCGCGGCCCGCAGCGTCGAGAAGTAGTCGGCGGCGTCGATCAGGATGCGAAAGTGGTCGGCTTTTTCTCGCTGCTGGCAGTTGCGCGTGGGACGGAGCAGCGAGCGCGCGGCGTGTCGAGAGGACAATTGTGGTGTGACGTTGAGGGCTTGATTCATCGGTGCGCTGTGCGTTTTGTTGAAACCCTCGCTATGTATTGCGGGTCATGAAACGTCATCGGATAGAGCAAATCCCATTCCTCCGTCATGCTGCTGCGCAACCCCGCACATGACAGGAACACCGCTTGCCGCACTACAAAAGGCACGTAGCAGCAACCAACGAAAGGAGGTCGCAAGTGAATCAGAAGTCGACACAGAACCAGCCTGCTAATCCTCGTCAACCGAATCGCGATGGTGGTCAGCAACAGCAAAATCAGAAGCCACCTCCACATCAGGGCGGGCAGCGGCAACCGTGTCCCAGTAGCGTGCGAAGAGCGGCACCACGGACAACCTGGCGCCGCATGCAAAGCTTTCAGCCGCGCATGTAGATCTTCCAGAAGCAGCGCGAGCAGCAGAAGGAGTACCCACATGGAGCACACTCAAAAGACTCAAAGGACTCAAAGGACCCAAGCGACGCAATCGGGCGATCGGTCTAAGACAGGCACGACGACAGACCCCGGCGAGCCGACGGAAACGATGAAGTCCACGACGCCGCAGCGTTCGAATCCTCATCCGAAGCAAACGGCCGAGGTGCCGCTCGGCACGGGCGATCATCCGGAACCGCCGGGCGGCGGCGGACGTCCTTCGCATCGCGCCGCGTCGACGAACAGGCGCGACGAGTAGCTTCACTACATCGCTTCACTTTTATCTATCGCATTGCGCTTCGCATCACGATGCGAAGCGCAATGCATATGCGTGCCTATTCGGACTCCGCAAGCCGGATCGCGTCGGCGATGTCCAACGGCTTGCGCATCGCTTCACCCAGCGCGCCGATCTGCCGGTCGCGATTGCAGCCCACTGCGGCAACCAGCTTTCCTTTTTCGGCGAGCAACGCAATGAATTCGAACGTATCGGGCGTCCCCGTGAAGATCGTGTCGTCCCAGTGCCGTGCATGACCGAGATAGTTGAAGTTCTTGCCGAAGTGATACGTCCAGAAGAACGGCACGAGCGGCTCGCCTGCGGGTAGACCGAGCATCGCGCGCGCGGCGAGGCGCGCATGTTGTTGCGCGACGCGCCAGTGTTCGATTCGCACGCGCCCGCCGCCAAACGCCTGCAACTCGAAGCGCGCGACGTCGCCTGCTGCGTAGAGACCGTCCGCCACGCGCATCGACGCATCGGCATTGAGGCTTCCATCGTCGTTGCGCGTCACGCCTTCGATAAAGCCGGTCGCGGGCGTGACGCCCATGCCGACGACGATGAAATCGCACGACAAGGTATCGCGGTTATCGAGCGTCACGCGCAAGACGCCGTCGTCGGCGTCGTTGCGCTCGACGGCCTGCGCGCGGCGTCCCATCCGGAAGCGCACGCCATGCGCGTCGTGCAGCCGCATGAACAGCCTGCCGAGATCCGGGCCGAACTGCTTTTCGAAGGGCACGTTCCCGGGTGAAACGATCGTCACACGCAGCTTGCGCTCGCGCAGCGCCGACGCCACTTCGAGCCCGATGAAGCTCGCGCCCAACACGACGGCGTGCTCGCTTTGCGCAGCCGTTTCGACGAGCTTTCGCGCATCGTCGCGATTGCGCAGCAGACGAATGCGCTGCGCCACGCCATCGCCGTCGATGCCTTGCAGCGAAGGACGCTTCGGCACGCCGCCCGTTGCGACGAGGGCCGCGTCATACCGGATCGACGGCGCGCTGCCGATATCGATGCGCCGCGCGCGCGCATCGAGTGCCGTGACGTTGGCCTGAATCACTTCGATTGCGTGCGTCGTGAAGAAATCGTCGGGCAAGAGCAGTGGAATGTCGTCGGGCGGCATTTCGCCGGACGGCACGAATTTGCTCAGCACCGTGCGGTCATAGGGTGTGCGCGGCTCGCGGTCGATCAGCACGGTGCGTCCCGCGAAGCCGAATTCGCGCAGTGCAGCACACGCGGCGGCGCCCGCCGCGCCCGCGCCGACGATCGCAAATGTGCGTTTGTCAGCAGATGTGGATGCGGAGGCCGTGGCCCCGCGTTCAGTCGGCTGAGGTTCCGGCGTGTTGCTCACGAGCACGTCGTCCTGCGCGAGCTGTACCGGATAGCGCGTCAGCGGCAGCAACGCGGGCGGCTCGATGATCGCGCCGCTCGCGATGTCGAACGTTGCCTTGTGCCACGGACACACGAGCCGGCCATCGCACAGCGCGCCCTGTTCGAGCGGCGCGCCCGCATGCGGACATTCCGCGCCGTATGCATGGACCGCTTTGCCCGAACGGATCAGCAGAATGGGCGTGCCGTTTGCGTCGACGCGCTTCATGCCGTTAGCGAGATCGGAGAGCCGGGCCACCTTCTGCATGTCGCTGGTATGGGTCATCGTTTTCCTCGGTCGAATCCGCGGCGCAGCGGTGCGGTGCGTCGATCCACTTGCTTTACGCAAGCGCCATGCCGTACAAGATTCGAATGCGCAGCGCACACGCATGTGCGAATGCAGCACGACGCAATGCGATCGCGCAGGTGATCGCGCAGTTGTCATTGCGAGCATCGCGCGAGCGTCATATGGGCACATCGCTTGCATGTCGTTCGCACGCGCCGGCTTCTGTCAGGTGAGCGCCAACACCACCGCGATGCCGTCGCCAGGTTTTGTCACGGAGGAACAGATGAAGGACATCGGCCACGATCCGTTGCGGCGCGCAGCGCCCGCTGCGTGGTACATCAACAGCGAACTGCGCCTGAACGACGGCGAAGCGGATGCCGAGTCGGGGCCGCCGATGCGCTATGCGCTCGTGCCCGCGCTGGAGCGTTATCTCGCGACGGTGCGCTATGCCGATGAAGAGTCAGCGAGCCGCGCCGCGACACTCGATGCGTTGCGCGCTCGCGGCATGGACTGGCTGCCGCTTCCGGGACGCGGCGAAACGGCGACGCGCTGGCGCGGTCTCGCGGCCGTCGCGGCGTGCGATTTGTCGCTCGTGAAGCTCTACGAAGGCCATACCGATGCGCTCGCGATTCTCGCGGAGCTGCAACGCGCCGATCTCGCCGATGACGGCAGCTGGGCCGTATGGGCCGCCGAGCCGCCCAACGGCAAGCTGATCGCGCGCGATGCAGGCGGCGATTCGTTGATGCTCGAAGGCATCAAGCCGTGGTGCTCGGGCGCGCAGCACGTCACGCATGCGCTGGTGACGGCATGGCGCAGCGGCGAGCCGGTGTTGGCCGCCGTCGAACTGTCGCAAGCCGCGATCGCCGTCAATGTCGGCGACTGGCAAGCCGTCGGCATGCGCGCGACAGGCACGGGCGCGGTGCGCTTCGACGGCGCGCGCGCCATCAAGGTCGGCGAGGCGGGCGCGTATCTCGCGCGTCCCGGTTTCTGGCACGGCGGCGCGGGCATCGCCGCCTGCTGGTACGGGTGCGCTGCGGCGCTCGCGTCGGTGCTGCGCGACAGCGTCAGGCGCCACGCCGATCCGCATGCGTGCGCGCATCTCGGCGCCGCCGATGCCGAACTGTCCGCCGTCGCCGCGCTGTTGCGCGAGTCGGCTGCATGGATCGACGAGCATCCGCGCGACGACGCGCAGCAATGCGCGCTGCGTGTGCGTGTCGCCGTCGAGCAGGCGGCCGGGCAGGTGATGGAGCATGTGTCGCGCGCGCTCGGCGCGGTGCCGTTCTGCACGAACGGATGGTTCGCGCACGCGATCGCCGATCTGCCCGTGTTCCTGCGGCAGAGCCACGCGGAACGCGATGAATGCGCGTTGGGGAAGACGCTGCTCGATGAAGAAGACGCGGGCGAGCACTGGAAGCTCACTCACGAATGAAGCGTGAATGACGTGTGAATCACGCGCGAATCGCGAGCGAACGAAGCGCGAATGAAGCGTGAAAGAGCGCACATTCCGCACGACGCACACGACACGAAAAACGGCACAACGACAACACAGGACTCCGCATGTCATTGCCCGCGGCCTATTTCGACGCGCTGTATCGACAGGACGACGATCCCTGGCGCTATCGAAGCAGCTGGTACGAACGGCGCAAGCGTCTGCTGACGGCCGCCGCGTTGCCGCGCGAGCGTTACGAGTGCGGCTTCGAGCCCGCGTGTTCGAACGGCGAGATGTCGCTGCTGCTCGCGCAGCGCTGCGAGCGTCTGAGTGTTTGCGACATCAGCGCACACGCGGTGAGTCTCGCGCGCGAACGTCTCGCCGATACGCGCAACGTGACGATCGAATTGCGCGCGATGCCGCAAGACTGGCCCGACGAGCGCTTCGATCTGATCGTGATCAGCGAACTCGGCTACTACCTGTCGCGCGCGGACACCGTGAACCTCGCGCAACGCGTGTACGCATCGCTGACGGAAGACGGCACGCTCGTCGCGTGTCATTGGCGACATCCGTTCGAAGACAGGCTGCAATCGGCCGGCGACGTTCACGCGGCCTTCGGTGCGCTGCCCGCGTTGACGCATCTCGTGCAGCACGCGGAGCATGATCTGCTGCTCGACGCGTGGTCGAAGGATCGCCGCTCGGTCGCGCAATGCGAGGGGCTTGCATGATTGGCATCATGATCCCCGCGCACAACGAAGAAGAACTGCTCGCCGATTGCCTGCAAGCCGCGCGTGTTGCGTCCGCGCATCCGGAGTTGCATGGCGAGACGGTTCGGATCGTGGTCGCGCTCGATAGCTGCACGGACGGCTCGGCGGCGATTGCGCGCTGTTTCGACACGCACGCGTTGACGCTCGATGTGCGCAACGTCGGCAAGGCGAGGGCGGCGGGCGCGACGGCGCTGCTGGTACTGGGCGTGCGCTGGCTCGCGTTCACCGATGCCGACAGCCGCGTCGAGCCCGACTGGCTCGTTGCGCAACTGGCGCTCGGCGCGGAAGCGGTGTGCGGTCCCGTCACGATCGACGACTGGGGCGCGCACGATGCGATGACGCGCGATGCGTTCTATCGCGCGTACCTGAACGCCGATGGTCATCGGCATGTTCATGGCGCGAATCTGGGCGTGTCGGCGCTCGCCTATTGCCGCGCGGGCGGATTTCCGCCGCTTGCGTGCAGCGAGGATGTGGCGCTCGTCGGGCTGCTCGTCGCGACGGGCGCGCGCATCGCGTGGAGCGCGGCGCCGCGCGTGGTGACGAGCGCGCGGATCGCATCGAGAGTGAAAGGCGGGTTCGGCGATACGCTGACTGCGCTTGCCGCGCCGTGAGCGCACGTCGCGCTGCCTGGCTCAGGCGTTATCGACGGGAGTCGGTCGCAGCCGCCTCATAGCGCGCGAGGAACATATCCGCCGATGTTTCGGCAATCGCCTTCTGCTGAGCGGCCGTCAGCGGAGGCTGTCCCATCGTCACCTGAGGCCAGAACGCGAAGCCCTTCACGAGACTTTGAAGCTGCTGCGCGGCGAACGCGGGATCGTGCACGGCGAGGCGGCCATCAGCGGCCGCTGCGCGTATCCAGACGGTCAGTCCTTCTTCGCGCTCGCCGATGCGCGCGATCATGTCCCGCGCGCGCTCCGGCGAATGAATGCCCGCCGCGATCGCGACGCGCGCCAGCGACATGAACGCTTCGTCGCTCAGCAGCCGCATCTTCTGCGCAAGCAATTCGAGAAGCTGGGGACGCAGCGGCGCGTCCGCGCGATAGCCGGGCGATTCGCCCGCCGCGCTCGCGTCCCATAGCTGCTGGAGAATCGCTGCGAAGAGCGCTTCCTTGCTGGGGAAATGGTTGTAGACCGTGCGCTTCGACACGCTCGCGCGCGCCGCAATGCGGTCCATGCTGGTGGCCTCGAAACCGGATGCGCGAAATTCGTCGATGGCCGCTTCGATCACGGCCGCGCGCTTGCGGTCGGTCAGACGTTGTGGGGTGGCGCTCTCGTCCATCATTCGATTTTACACCGATGGGTTTACTTTTCGAGATAATAAACTACACTGTGCAGTCTACCTTTGACTCCATGACGCTTCGAATGAACTCGATCATCGGCAACCTCAGTCAGATTCTGGGTTTCGCAGCGGCAGAGCGCGGACGCGCGCTGTCCAGCACGTCGCCGCAGCACGACGGGCAACGCTTTCGCAACGTGAAGCCGCGGCCCGCGCAAGGGCTGCACAAGACGCTGCGCATCATGTGGAATGTGCTGCTCAACAAGCCCGACGGCACCGCGCCCGCCGGTCCGCTGCCCGTCGATCCGCTGACGCGCGCGGACCTCGACGCCGCGCCCGACAGAAGCCTGTTCCGGCTCGGCCATTCGACGCTGCTGCTCAAGCTGCGCGGCCAGTTCTGGCTGACCGACCCCGTTTTCGCGGAGCGCGCGTCGCCGTTCAGGCGGATGGGACCGAAGCGCTTTCATGCGCCGCCCATCGCGCGCGACGCGCTGCCGCCGTTGCGCGGCGTGATTCTTTCGCACGATCACTACGACCATCTGGATCGCGAGACGGTGCTCGCGCTCGCCGAGACGACGGGCGTGTTCGTGACGCCGCTCGGCGTCGGCGACCGGCTGATCGAGTGGGGCATCGATGCGTCGAAGGTGCGCCAGTTCGACTGGTGGCAGGGCGTCGAGATCGACGGCGTGCAGTTCACGGCGACGCCCGCGCAGCATTTCTCGGGGCGCAGCCTGTTCGACGGCAACAGCACGCTGTGGGCGTCGTGGGTGATCGTCGACGGCGACTTGCGCGTGTTCTTCAGCGGCGACACCGGCTACTTCGACGGCTTCAGGACGATCGGCGAGCGGCTCGGCCCATTCGACGTGACCTTGCTCGAAACGGGCGCGTACGACGCGCAATGGCCGTACGTCCACATGCAGCCCGACGATACCGTGCAGGCGCATATCGATCTGCGCGGCCGCTGGCTCGTCCCGATTCACAACGGCACGTTCGATCTGGCGATGCATCGCTGGCAGGAGCCGTTCGAGCGTGTCGTCGGACTCGCCGCCGCGCGCGGCATTGCGCTCGCGACGCCGCGCATGGGCGAGCGGCTCCATCTGGCGTCGCCGCATCGGGGCGAGCGGTGGTGGCGCGAAGTCGTCGAGGTTGTCGAAGTGGCCGGTGCGCGCGAGCCATCGCGCCGCCGCGTGGCGTGCCGGCCAGCGGGGCAGAGCAATACATGACGGTTGGCCGCAACGCATAACGGCCGCAACGCATAACGGCCGTAGCGTGAGGCGCCTTTTCTGCAAAGAGAGGCGCCTCTTTTTTGTCTGGCGAGCATCCGGTTCGATTGCAGGCAGGTTCATGCAGCATCCGGCGAAGCGCGCTAAGGTATCGCCTCAGTCTCCTCGCGCGCCATTGCGATGGATGCGCGAGCCTTCAATGTTCACGGAGCGTCATCAGATGAGCGAAACCACGCAGTTCTGGATGGTCGAAGGCGCGCCAACGCCCGTCGGCCCGTTTTCACACGCGACGGAATCGGGCGGCTGGGTGTTCGTCACGGGCCAGATGCCCACGTCACCCGACGACGATGCGGCGCCGTTGCCCGAAGGCGTCGCCGCGCAGACCAAACGTGTGATGGACAACCTGGTGCTGGTGCTCAAGGGCATGGGTCTCGGGCTGGAGCACGTCGTGTCGGCGCGTATCTTCCTGACCGAGTTCAAGCGCGACTACGCGACGATGAACGCCGTCTACGCCGCGCATTTTCCACCCGGCCGCCTGCCTGCGCGGACCTGTGTCGGCGTGACGGGACTCGCCCGCGATGCGCTCGTCGAAATCGATTTCATCGCGCGCCGTCCGGCTTGATGTCTGGCTGATGTCAGGTTGATGCCGGACTGAAACGCCCAGCGCTTCGCTACAGCCGAGACATCCGATGTCCCACTCCGTCGAACCGTCAACGCGGCGCGATTTCCTGCTGCGCGCGCTAACGCTGCCGCTCGCCATGTCCATGCCGTCATTCGTCCACGCGCAGCAAGCGCCGCTGCCGCGCGTCGAGCGCCGCGCGATTCCGTCGACGGGCGAAGCGTTGCCCGTCGTCGGCTGCGGCACGTGGCGCACGTTCGACGTCGGCGACGACACGAACGGCCAGGCGCGGCTCGCGCAAGTGCTGGACGTGCTGTTCGCGGCGGGCGGCTCGGTCATCGATTCGTCGCCGATGTACGGCTCGTCGGAAGCCGTCGCGGGCACGCTGCTCACGCGGCTCGACGCGCATCGCAAGGCCTTCGTCGCGACCAAGGTGTGGACGCAGGGCCGCGACGCGGGCATCGCGCAAATGGAGGAATCGATGCGCCGTTTGCAGCAGCCGCGCATCGACCTGATGCAGGTGCACAACCTCGTCGACTGGCGCACGCAGATCGCGACGCTGCGCGACTGGAAGGCGCGCGGACGCATCCGTTACATCGGCATCACGCACTACACGTCGAGCGCTTTCGACGAAGTCGCGAGCGTGATGCGCAGCGAAAAGCCCGACTTCGTGCAGATCAACTACGCCGCCGACGACCGCGACGCCGAAGCGCGCATCCTGCCGCTCGCGCGCGATCTGGGCATCGGCGTCGTGATCAATCAGCCGTTCGGCGGGGGCGGGCTGCTGTCGCGCGTGATGAAGCAGCGGGTGCCCGCATGGGCCGCCGATATCGGCTGCACGACATGGGCGCAGATCCTGCTGAAATTCGTGCTCGCGCAGCCGGCCGTGACCGTCGTGATTCCGGGCACGGGCCGGCCCGAATACATGACCGACAACGTTCATGCGGGCGTCGGCCCGTATCCGGACAAGGCGATGTGCAAGCGGATCGTCGAAGCCGTCGGCGCGTGACCCTTCACGACGCAGACGAGGACGCGGACGCTTTCAGCAACACAGGCTCGCTGCGATAGACATCGGGGAACATCTGCTTCAGCTGGTCGATCTTCGGCATATCGTTGATCGCGATATACGGATAGTCCGGATGCCGCACGAGGAAATTCTGGTGATACGCCTCGGCGGGATAGAAGCCCTTGAATTCCTCGACGCGCGTGACGATCGGCGCGGAGAACACTTTTGCGCCGTTCAGCTGCGCGATATAGGCCTGCGCGATCGTGCGTTGCTGCGCGTTCTGCGGAAACACGGCCGACCGGTACTGCGTGCCGTGATCGGGGCCCTGGTAGTTCAGCTCGGTCGGATTGTGGACGACCGAAAAGAAGATCTGCAGCAGTCGGCCATAGGTGATCTGCGTCGGGTCATACGTGATGCTCACCGACTCCGCGTGCCCCGTGTCGCCGCCGCTGACGGTCTCGTACTGCGCGGTGCCCGCCGCGCCGCCCGAATAGCCCGACGCGACCTGCTTCACGCCTTTCACGTGCTCGTACACCCCCTGGACGCCCCAGAAGCAGCCGCCCGCGAACACGGCCGTCTCCGTGTGCGCGCCGGCGGCTTTTTCGTCCTGCGTGGGCGGCGGAATCCTGACCGCCTGTTCCGCCGATGCGACATGCTGCCAGGCGACCGCGCCCACGCCGAGCGCGATCAGCGCGATCACTCGGCCCGTCGATGTGCGGGTCCAGCCCAATGCGCTAGTGATGAGTTTCATGTTCATGATGAATGGTCCTCGAATACGCGTTGCTGGCGATTTGTCCATGGATACGCTGCGCGATCAGCCGAACGTGAACGCATAGGCTTCGACACCCGGATCGAGAAACTCGATCGCGAACGTGTGGTCCGCCACGTCGCCCGATTGACGCACGAGCTGATACAGCCGCTGTTCGGTGACGACGCCCGTGCCGTCGGCTTTCACGTCGGTGCCGCGCGCGTCGCCGGGAACGGCGCCGTCGATCGTCACGCGAAAGCGCACCGGCTTGCCGTCCGCACCCGGGCCGAGCACCAGATGCAGATCGCGCGCATGGAATCGGTAGACGATGCGTCCGTCCGGCGCGGCGAGCGTCGCGTGCTCGGCGCCCACTTTCCACGTGCCCGCGAGCCCCCAGTCGTTCACGCCAAGCTTCGACGGCGCGGCGTAGGCATGCGTGCGGTCCGCGGCCGCGCCGCCCGGCGACACGAAGTTCTCGGCGCGCTCGTAGCCGATGTACGTTTCGGGCGACTGCATGTCGTTGCCGTCGGCGGCCGCCTCGACGCCATTGGCGCGCTGCGAAAGACCCGTCGTCACTTTCAGCGCGTCGGGATGGCCGGCTTCCGCGAGCAGTTGCTGGATCACTTTCTCCGACTGCTCATATTCGCCTTCGCCGAAATGATGATGACGAATGCGCCCCTGCGCATCGACGAAATAGTGCGCCGGCCAGTACTGGTTGCCGAATGCGCGCCAGATCGCGTAGTTGTTGTCGATCGCGATCGGATAATCGACGCCGAGATCGTGCGACGCCTTCTTCACATTGTCGATATTGCGCTCGAACGCGAACTCCGGTGCATGCACGCCGATCACGACGAGCCCCATGTCACGATACTTCTGCGACCACGCCTTCACATACGGCAATGTGCGCAGGCAGTTGATGCACGAGTACGTCCAGAAGTCGACCAGCACGACCTTGCCGCGCAGCTGCTCATTGGTGAGCGGCGGCGAGTTCAGCCATTGCACGGCGCCCGTCAACGCCGGCAGCGTGCCTTCGACGGGAAGCGGTGCCGCTGGCATCGATGCGCGCATCATCGCGCCTGTGGCGGCCTGGTTGGTTTCGCCCGGCTTCGCATTCGAAGCGTCGGCGGCGGGTTGCGTTGCGTTCGTTGCGTTCGCTGCGTTCGTTGTGTTCGTCGAGGCCGTCGTGTCAGTGGCACTCGCCGTGTTCGCGCCGCTCGTGGCATTCGCGGCTTTCATTGCGTCGCTTGTGCCTTTGGACGGCGACAGCGTGTCGACGAGATGCTGTTCGAGCCCGCCCGTCGCCACCGTCGACACGCGGGCAAGCACGCCCGTATCGAAGCCGAGCGCGATCGCGGCGACGCCCGCCAGCATTGCCGCGCCGATGCCGCGCCGCACCCATTCGCCCGCGCCGAGCGAGCGCTTCATCGCCGTGAAGACGCGTCCGCCGATCAGCAATGCGATGGCAAGCGACGTCGCGGCGCCCGCCGCATAAGCGAGCAGCAGCAGCGTGGTGCCGACGCTTGCGCCGCGCAACGCCGCGCCCGTGAGCACGAGACCGAGGATGGGACCGGCGCACGGCGCCCACAGCAGGCCCGTCGCGATGCCGAGCAGAAACGACGAGCCGATGCGCGGCTTGTCCCCATCCGCCTGGGCCAGCGCGGAGAGCCGGTTGCCCGCGCTGACGAGCGGGTGCATCAGACGGTCGGCGAAACGCGGCATCAGCAGCGTCAGGCCGAACACGCCGAGCAGCACGATCGCGGCCCAGCGGCCGTACTGGTTCGCTTGCGTGACCCATCCGCCGCCGATAGCCGCGAGCGTCGCAACGAGCGCGAACGTGAGCGCCATGCCGCCGAGCAGCGGCAGGCCGCTGCGCGCGAACGGCTGGTCGGCGCGCGCGAAAACGAAGGGCAGCACGGGCAGGATGCACGGACTCAGGATCGTGAGCGCGCCGCCGAGGTAAGCAAGAACGATGAGTAGCATGATGATTTGCCGATGGATCGTGCGGAATGAGGGCGTCGAAAAAGCGCGTCGAAAGGGTGTCGAAAAAGACCTTGAGACAGGGCTTCGAAAAAGGGCGTCAGCCGGCTTGCGGCGCGAAGGTCATCGCCAGGCCGTTCATGCAGTAGCGCAGTCCCGTGGGCTTGGGGCCGTCGTCGAACACATGTCCCAGATGCCCGCCGCAGCGGCGGCAATGCACTTCCGTGCGCACCATGCCGAACGAACCGTCTTCGCGCGTCGCGACGGCGTGATCGAGCGGCGCCCAGAAGCTCGGCCAGCCGGTGTGGCTTTCGAACTTCGTGCGCGACGAGAAAAGATCGAGCTTGCAGCCGGCGCACGCGAACACGCCGCTGCGATGCTCGTCGTTCAACGGGCTGCTGTATGGGCGCTCGGTGCCTTCCTCGCGCAGCACGTGATACTGCGCGGGCGTGAGCATCTGCCGCCATTGCGCGTCGCTATGCGCGACCTCGAAGCGCCCGGACGTGCCGCTCGCCGCGTCGCCGGCGTGCGCCGGGTCCGCTGCGAACGCGCGCCACTGCGTGAGCGCGGCCAGCGCGGCGAGCGCGCTGCCGCCCGATAACAGGAACTGCCTGCGGCTTTTCATCGTGTGCTCCTTCGTGCAACTCGATTGAACGTGGCCGTAGCGTAAGTCCGCCGTGGTATCGGGGTCCTCACGGAAACTTAAATTAATTGTGATAACTCGGCGGCCGAAAATTCTGCACAATGGCTAGGGTCTGTTTGCATATGAAACGTACATGCGAACGCCCGAAACCGGCCGCAGGGCAAGGAGCAAGGAGCGCCGTTTGGCCGAGCCAAACAAGCGACGCGCGACGCCGCCATGCGGCCGGTTTCGGGCGTTCCCCTGGAATGAATTCGAAAGTCAGGGGTTGCCCCGTAAAGGGCCGCTCGCTGCGTCACGCTCCTTGCGAATACGTCCAGTATTCGCTGCGTTGCAGTCCTTGCGAGCGGCCCTTTACGGGGCAACGCATGCACGTTTCATATGCAAACAGACCCTAACCTGTAAACGTTGCGCCGCAGCGTTTAATCCGGCCTTTCCCCCAAATTCAAGCAAGCCGATGGACCACCCGAAGCGCGTACTGATCGTCGAAGACGATGTCGATATAGCGAATGTGCTGAGCCTGCATCTCCGGGACGAGCGCTATGAAGTCGTCCATAGCGCCGACGGCAACGAAGGCCTGCGGCTGCTGGAACAGGGCAACTGGGACGCGCTGATCCTCGACCTGATGCTGCCGGGCGTCGACGGTCTGGAGATTTGCCGGCGTGCCCGCGCGATGGCGCGCTATACGCCGATCATCATCACGAGCGCGCGTTCGAGCGAGGTGCACCGGATACTCGGCCTAGAACTGGGCGCCGACGACTACCTCGCGAAGCCGTTCTCCGTGCTCGAACTGGTCGCGCGCGTGAAGGCGCTGCTGCGGCGCGCCGATGCGATGGCGAAGGACGCGCGCATAGACTCGGGCAGCCTGAATCTCGCGGGCCTGTTCGTCGATCCGCTCACGCGCGAGGCGAGCATCGACGGCAAGCGGATCGAGCTGACGCCGCGCGAGTTCGATCTGCTGTATTTTTTCGCGAGCCGTCCCGGCAAGGTGTTCTCGCGGATGGACCTGCTCAACGCCGTATGGGGCTATCAGCACGAGGGCTACGAGCACACGGTGAACACGCACATCAACCGGCTGCGCGCGAAGATCGAGGCGGATCCCGCCGAGCCGACCCGCATCCTGACGGTATGGGGGCGCGGCTACAAGTTCGTCGCCGATCCCGCCGCGCGCGAAGGAGAAGCGCCGTGAACCTGTCGTTGACGCAGCGGCTGTCGCTGGTGTTTTCCGTCTTGCTGCTCGCGTGCTGCGGCGCGTCGGCGTGGCTGCAGATCCGCTCCAGCGATCTGCACGAAAAGGAAGTGATACAGAGCCTGTCGCGCGATCTCGCCTCCCACATCGCGCGCAATCCGGCCCTCTCCGGCGACAGCGGCGGCGCGGCGCGCAAGGACGCGCTGCGGCAGGTCTTCGGGCAGCTGATGGTAGTCAATCCGAGCGTCGAAGTGTATCTGCTCGATCAGGACGGCCATATCGAAGGCGACGACGCGCCCGCCGGTCATCTGAAGCGGATGCAGGTCGATGTCGCGCCCGTGCGCAAGTTCGTCGCGGGCGACCCGCTGCCGATACTCGGCGACGATCCGCGCAGCGTCGACGGCCACAAGGTGTTCAGCGCGGCGCTGCTGCCGCATGCGGACAGCCGGCCGCCCGGCTACATCTACGTCGTGCTGCAAGGCGAAGCGCACGACGAGCTTGCGGCGCGCTTCAGGGCAAGCTCGGTGTTGCGCACGACGTTGTGGTCGATGGGCGTCGTCGCGCTGCTCGGCCTCGTCGCGGGCGTGGTGGCGTTCGGGCTGATCACGCGGCCGCTGCGGCGGCTGACGGACGCGATGCGCAAGTTCGACGCGAACGGCGAGCCGGATGCGCAGCCAACCGTTCCCGCGTCGGGTGGTGCGGCTGCGCGCGCCGCGCCGTCCCGCTCGCGCGACGAAATCGCCGCGCTCGAATCGACGTTTGCGCAGATGGCCGAGCGCATCGGACAGCAATGGCGCGCGCTGACGAAGCAGGACCAGGAGCGGCGCGAACTCGTTGCGAACATTTCTCACGATCTGCGCACGCCGCTCACTTCGCTGCACGGCTACCTCGAAACGCTGTCGATGAAAGCGGATTCGCTCAGCGACACGGAGCGCAAACGTTATCTCGCGATCGCGCTGGCGCAGAGCGTGAAGGTCGGCAAGCTCGCGCAGTCGCTATTCGAGCTTGCGCGTCTCGAGCACGGCAACGTGCAGCTCGCGCTGGAGGACTTCTCGCTCGTCGATCTGGTGCAGGACGTGTTCCAGAAGTTCGAGCTATCGGCGGAGGCGCGGCGCATCCGCTTGCGCGCGGGCATCGCGCCGCGTCTGCCGAACGTGACGGCGGACCTCGGCATGATCGAGCGCGTGCTGACCAATCTGCTCGACAACGCGATCCGTCACACGCCCGATGACGGCGCCGTCGATGTCGATCTCGTGCTGCGCGACGGCAAGGTGTCGGTGACAGTGAGCGACACGGGCCCCGGCATTCCCGCCGACGTGCGCGCGGGTCTGTTCCAGCGGCCGTTCACGTCGGGCGGCGCGCATCGCGGCGGACTCGGCCTGCTGATCGTCCAGCGCATGCTGCAACTGAACGACAGCCAGATACGGCTCGTCGAGCGCGAAGGGGCAGGGACGGCGTTCTGCTTCGAGCTGAATCCGGCGGGCGCTGCGCAGAAGGGCGCACGCGTGGCCGTATCCGCGCAGTGAGCGCTGCGCGAGCGCAACGCATGCATGGCAGGAGTTACGCGTATTACGCACAGTGCCGGCAAAGGCGCGAAAACGATCGACGAAAATAAACGCGGGTTTAAAACACTCGCGAAATATCGCGCCGCTAAAATTTTCTGAAATGATGGTTGAAAAGATGGAGCGCTCTACTCGTTAACGACGGGTTAAAGATGCGCTCGCTTGCGCCGTTATCAGCGTGTACACGCTGACAACTCTTATTTCTGGCGCGCGCGATTCCAGCTAGACTGCTGTTCCTTCGCCTGAAGATTTCGTCACGCGCGATTCGCAAGCGACGCGACACCGCGTATCCTCGCCCGCGCCAGCCGTTGCAACATCGGCAACGAGCGCATCGCGTGGGACCGCGTCGGACGAAAGCCGGTTGAAGCGTGGTTCGGAGTGCATCGAACACAGATCGCAAAAAAGGAAAACGAAATGCGGTGGTGCTACTCATGTGTCTTCCGGCGAAGCGGGCCTTCCGGCATCGCATGCACCGACGCGCATCGAAGGCATTTCGTTGACTCAGTCATCCTTTTCGTTTTCGGCTTTCTGCTGATCGCGCACGCGAGCGCCGGCGAAAACGTGTTGCGCGTGCTCGCATGGCCGGGCTATGCCGATGCCGACGTCGTCAAAACCTTCGAAGACCGCTATCACGCGAGAGTCGAAGTCACGCTCGTCGATTCCGACGAAGCGCTCTGGGACAAGATGCATCAGGGCACGCAGCCGCAATTCGACGTGCTCGCGGCGAATACGGCCGAAATCCAGCGCTACGCGCATGAGCATCTGCTCGCGCCGCTGGACCTCGCGCACTTGCCGAACACGAGCCGTCAGTTGCCGCGCTTTCGCGCGCTCTCTTCGATTGAAGGACTGACGAATCAAGGCAACGTCTACGCGATTCCGTTCACGTATTCGACAATGGGCCTCATCTACGACCGCAAGCAGGTGAGCGTCGCGCCGCATTCGATGAACGAATTGTGGAACCCGCGCTATCGCGGCAAGGTGCTCGACTACAACAGCGCGCAGCATAATTTCTCGTTCACGGCGCTCGCGCTCGGCTATTCGAATCCGTTCCAGCTGAACGGCGCGCAGATCCAGACGATCACGCGCAAGCTGGTCGATCTGCGGCGCAACCTGCTCACCTACTACAACCTGCCCGAGGAAGCCGCCGCCTATTTCGTCCAGCACAAGGCCGCGCTGATGTTCGGCAATTACGGCACGCAGCAGGTCGAGCTGCTGCGCCGCGCGGGCGCCGACGTCGGCTATGTGATTCCCGACGAAGGCGTGCTCGCATGGCTCGACTGCTGGTCGATGACGAACGCGGCCGCGAACCGGCCGCTCGCGCTCGCGTGGATCAACTACATGCTCGAACCGGGCGTCAGCCAGTTGCTGACGCAGCGCCAGGGACTCGCGAACACGCTCACCGAGCCGCCCGAAAGCACGGGCAAGAGCCACATCATCTGGATCGAGCCCGTCGAGGACATCCAGAAGCGCGAGGCGCTGTGGAGCCGCATCGTATCGGGCGACCGCCCGGAGCGTTTCTGATCATGCGCCAGGGCCTCACGTTCAAGCTCTCGGTGCTGCTCGCGCTAATCGGCGTGCTCGCGTCGGGCACGACGGGCTTCTACGCGTATCAGGCGAACCGCACGATGCTCGTGCGCGAAGCCGAGCGCAGCCTGCTCACGTCGACGGAACTGCTCGGCCAGCGCTTCACGGTGGCCATCAGCGACATCGCCGCCGATGCGCTGGTGCTGTCGACGATGCCGTCCGCGGCGGCTGTCGCGCTCAACGACGACGGCACGTCGCCGGACAACCCGATGCGCGACCGGCTCGCGCAAGTGTTCACGAGCTTCATCGCGCAGCATCCCGAGTATCTGCAAGTGCGCCTCATCGCGCGCAATCACTACGGACTGGAGCTGATCCGCATCGACCGCGAAGCGCGCGGCACCGTGCGCGTGCAGGAAAGCGCGCTACAGGAAAAAGGCCAGTTCGCGTATGTGTTCGATACGCTCGCGCTGACGCCGGGGCGCATCTACATCTCGCCGATCGCCGTCAATCACGAGCACGGCGCGCACGCGGCGGAGGGCAAGCCGACGCTGCGGGTCGGCACGCCCGTCGCCGATCCGCATGGCGACGTGGTCGGCGCGGTCGTCATCGACGTCGATCTGGCTAGCCTGCTGCGGCTCTCGCAGGCCGATCTGCCCGCCGACTATCAGGTCTATCTCGCGAACGAGTGGGGCGATTTCCTCGTGCATCCCGATCCGTCGCAGACCTTCGGCTTCGACAAGGGCCGGCGCGTCTTCATGCAGGACAGCTTTGCGTCGACGAAACCGCTTTTCGGCCAGTCTGTCCAGCCCGTGCTGATGAACGGGCTGTCGCAGCCGAAAGACGCGCATGGGCACGTGTACGCATTCGTGCGCCGGCCGTTCGGCGAATCGCAGGGCAACCGCTTCATCGTGCTCGGATTGGCGAAGCCGCTGCACGACGTGCTGACGGGCGCGAACATGCTCGGCGACAGCATCGTGCGCATGGTGCTGATCTTCAGCGCATTCGCGATCCTGCTCGCGATTCTCTTTGCGCGCGCGCTGACGCGTCCGCTGCATCTGCTCGCGGACGCGGCGACCCACTTCTTCTCCGAGCACGCGATGGTTGCGCTGCCGCTCAAGCGCACCGACGAAATCGGTGTGCTCGCGCGCTGCTTCGACCGGATGCGGCGCGAAATCCACTTGCAGATGGACGAGCTGCACAGCAAGCAGCACGAGCTGACGCATCTCGCGAGTCACGACGGACTCACGGGCTTGCCGAACCGGATGCTGTTCATGCAGAAGCTGCAGGCAGCGATCGACGAGGCGAGGGCGAACGGCGAGCGGCTCGCCGTGCTGTTCATCGATCTGAACCGCTTCAAGCAGATCAACGATCAATACGGCCACTCGGTCGGCGACGACGTGCTCGCGATCGTCGCGCGGCGTTTGCAGCATGTGCTGTATAGCGGCGATATGGTCGCGCGACTGGGCGGCGACGAGTTCATCGTGCTCGTGAAGGGCGCGCGCTCGGCCGATGCGGCGCCCGCTATCGCCGCGCGCATCGTGCGCACGCTCGACGAGGAAGTGATGGTCGGCGACCGGCAGATGGCCGTCGGCGCGAGCATCGGCATCAGCCAGTTTCCGGCGGACGGCGATTCCGCCGAAGCCCTGCTGCTCAACGCGGACGCCGCGATGTATGCGGCGAAATCGGGCGGCTCGGGCGCATGGATCGCGTATCAGGAAGTGCTCGCGCTACAGCGCGCGCGAGCCGGCCGCGACATGCCTTCTGGCCGGGGCGAGCCCGCCAGGGCCGAGCGCGCCGCCGACGGAGCCGACGTGATCGTCTGAGCCTTTGCGCCTTTGCACGTTCGCACGTTTGCGCGACGTAAATCGATGGATCTCCGCGCCGCCTGGCGGCACGCTTCTTGCGGAAACGCCTGCGTGTCGAAGCGAAAAGGAGAACCCGGATGACCCTGGTCATTTATCTGATCGGCTGGCTGATTTTCATTGGCGGCGTCTCGTGGGCTCTCATCACCATGCACGTCGCGCAGCATTACGTGGCGATCGTCGCCGTGATCCTGCTGGGCATCGGCGTCGCCACGGGTGCGACCCGCGCGCGCGGCCGCGATCGATCGCCATAGTCTCCAAAGTTTTCACCGCCTTTTTAAAGGCTTTTTGCACGCTTTTTCATGCGCCGACGCGCGCAGTTCCACTCATGTCACGGCGGTCGCGACGGCCACCGCGCGCGGGCAGCTTTTGCACGCCGCCATGACATTTCCCGACATAGTTTTTGAACTGACTTGGCGCTCAGGTTCTTCTACAGTTTGATCCGTCGCCACGCTGCATCTGCGAAGTGGCCCGAACCGTGAAGGACACCGCCGTGAAAATCCGCTCGCAATTCTTCTCCTCATTTTCCGATCTGCTGAAGCGCTCGTCGTCCGCGACGACGGCGCGCGGCGTGTCGCGGCGCATCGCGTTCGCAGCGGCGGCCGCCGTGGTCGGCGC
Source organism: Paraburkholderia phymatum (assembly GCF_038900715.1). Classification (GTDB taxonomy): domain Bacteria; phylum Pseudomonadota; class Gammaproteobacteria; order Burkholderiales; family Burkholderiaceae; genus Paraburkholderia; species Paraburkholderia phymatum_A. Next base: position 214,438 of record NZ_JAYMRZ010000010.1, read on the forward strand.
AAGCGCATCGCTCGTCAGCGTGCCGGCGTGGGCGGGATGGTACGGCCACGGCACGGCGTACACGTCGCACGGCACGTATAGCGGCGCGCATGCGGCGTCGTGTGGCGGCGGCACCTGCAACCATGCAGGCGGCGCGATGGGCCCTTATGGCGGCATCGCGAGCAACTCGGGCAGCGTCACGCGGACGGCGCCCGGCCAGTTCTCGAACACGGGCACGGCCTACGGTCCCAACGGACGCTCGGTCCAGCACTCCGGCGACACCAGTTGCGCGAACGGCAACTGCTCGCACACGGGCTCGATGACGGGCTCGGACGGCAGAACGGCCTCGACATCCGGCGACGTGACGCGCACGGCACCGGGCCAGTACACATCGTCGGGCACAGTGACGGGCGGCAACGGCAACACCTATAACCACTCAGCGTCGACGAATTGCGGCGGCTGGACCTGCTCGCGCTCGGGCACCGTGACGGGCAGCAACGGCGGAACGGTCACGCATTCGGGCAGCGCGACGAGCGTCGCACCCGGCGTCGTCGTCACATCGGGCAGCGCGACGGGCACGCACGGCAACACGGTGACGACGAGCGGCACGGTCGTGCATGGCGGCACCGTCACGACGGGCGGAACGACGGTGGTGACGGGCACCACGACCACGGTCGGCGCGGCTGTCGTCGTGCCGCCTCCGGTGGTCGTGCCGCCGCCGACGTCGACGGTGGTCGTCGCGGCTCCCGTTCCGGCTCCCGCGCCTGTCGTCGTCGCGCCGCCTCCGCCGGCTGTCGTGGTCGCGCCCGCGCCCGTCGTGGTTCCGCCGCCTGCACCGCACGTCGTCGTGGCTGTGCCGCCGCCCGCGCCGCATGTCGTCTACGTCGCGCCGAAGCCGCGTGTCGCCGTGTGGATTCCTGGGCACTGGGTCGGCCGCGTATGGGTGCCCGCTCACTGGGCATGACGAACACCTGAACATCTGCTTCGGAGCGATTGCTCAAACGACGAACGGCGCGACATGCGCCGTTCGTCGTTTTGTGGCTGTCCGCGTGTGCTTGTCTCTTCTTTGGAGGCTTCGCGGACATCCGCGATTCGCGCGCCATGTCCCTTGCATGGCGCTTCGCGAGAGCCGTGGCACGCTCCAGACAAACCCTGATTGCTGCGCTGAAAGCGCCGCTGCTATCGTGCGCTGGTCATATGTGGAAGCGCTTCCACGCAATGCTTCCGCAGGGCCCAGTCGACCAGTCCAGGCGACGAATCCAACCTGTCCAGCGAGAGGAGGTTCCGTGGCATACGACGCAGTGGCATCCCGCAACCGCGACCAGCGCGATACGCATCGGGACGCGAACACAAGCTCCCGCAGCGGCTCTCTCAACGATCCCTTCACGCCGCCGCCCGATTCCGTGCTGTGGCGCAAGGATTTCCTGCTCGGCGCGGCGACGGCTTCGTATCAGATCGAAGGCGCCGTCGACGAGGACGGCCGTCTGCCGTCGATCTGGGACACCTTTTCGGCGACGCCCGGCAAGGTGCTCGCGGGCGACACGGGCGCCGTGGCCTGCGATCACTATCATCGGTGGGAAAGCGATTTCGATCTGCTCACGCGGCTCAACTTCGAGGCGTACCGGCTGTCGATCGCATGGCCGCGCGTGATGGACGAAGCGGGCCGTCCCAACGCAAAGGGCATCGGCTTCTACAAGCGTCTGCTCGACCGGCTCAAGGACAAGGGCTTGCAGACCTTCGTCACGCTTTATCACTGGGATTTGCCGCAGCATCTGGAGGATCGCGGCGGCTGGCTCAACCGCGAGACCGTCTATCGCTTCGCCGATTACGCGGACCTGATGAGCCGCGAACTGTCGGGCCACGTCGATGCGTGGATGACGCTCAACGAGCCGTTGTGCTCGGCGTTGCTCGGCTATGGGAACGGTCATCACGCGCCGGGCCGCGCGAACGTGCGATACGCGACACAGGCGATGCATCATCTGCTGCTCGCGCATGGTCACGGCATGCAGGCGCTGCGCGCGAACGATCCCGCATCGATGAAGGGCATCGTCGCGAACGTCGGGCGCGGCACGCCGGCGTCGGCGAGCGAAGCGGACCAGCGCGCCGCGCATCTGTACGAAGTGCAGCACAACGCGTGGATTCTGGACCCGCTGCTCAAGGGCGAATATCCGGCGGATCTGTGGGCGTTGTGGCCCGGCGCCGAACCGCTCGTGCTCGAAGGCGACCTGCAAAGCATCGCGACGCCGCTCGATTTCCTCGGCATCAACTATTATTTCCGCACCAACGTGAAGAGCGACGGCGCGCGCGGCTTCGTCGACGTGCCGCTGCCCGATGTCGAACGCACGCAGATGGGCTGGGAGGTGCATCCGGACGGACTGCGCGATCTGCTGACGGGCTTCGATCGCGCGTATCCGAACCTGCCGCCCATTTACATCACTGAAAACGGCATGGCTTTGGACGACAAGGTGCGGGACGGCCGCGTCGAGGACACGCAGCGCATCGCGTTCCTCAGGCGGCATCTGGCCGCCGTCGATCAGGCCGTCAAGCAGGGCGTCGATATTCGCGGCTACTTCGTGTGGTCGCTGCTGGACAACTTCGAATGGGCGTTCGGCTACGAGCGGCGTTTCGGCGTCGTGCATGTCGATTACGCGACGCAGCAGCGCACGGTCAAGCGCAGCGGCGAGCTGATCGCGAAGTTCATCGAGGAGCGCAGCAAGAAGAACTGACGCAAAGAGTTAATCCAAAAGAATGACACATGGCCGCGTCAAGCTGCCTGGTTCGCAGTCGACCCGATAAATCGGACCTCGAGCCCGAAGGAGACGGAATGAACAGCACGAAGCAGTGGGGGTTGAAAAGCGCTGTCGCGCTCGCTCTGGCCATCGCGGGCGTGGTCGCGCACGCCGAGCCGCTGAAGGCCAATGTCATCCACTGGTGGACGTCGGGCGGCGAGTCGGCGGCCATCCGGCAGTTCGCCGACGCGTACAACCAGGCGGGCGGCCAATGGGTCGACAACGCGGTGGCGGGCGCGGACCAGGCGCGCGCGACGGCGATCAACCGCATTGTCGGCGGCGATCCGCCCACGGCTGCGCAGTTCAACACGTCGAAGCAGTTTCATGACCTGATCGATCAGGGCCTGCTCAACAACGTCGATGCCGTCGCCGCTAAAGAGAACTGGGCGGCCATTTTTCCGCAATCGATACTCGACAGCATCAAGGTCAACGGTCACTACTACGCGGCGCCCGTCGACATCCACATGCCCGCGTGGTTCTTCTATTCGAAGCCGGTGTTCGCGAAGGCGGGCATCGCCGGCGACCCGAAGAACTTCGATGAATTTCTCGCCGATCTCGACAGGCTGAAGAAAGCGGGCGTGATACCGCTCGCGCTCGGCGGCCAGCCGTGGCAGGAGAAGATCACGTTCGACGCCGTGTTCGCCGATGTCGGCGGGCCCGATCTCTATCTGAAGGTGTATCGCGACCGCGATGCGAAGGCCGTCAACTCCGATGCGTTCAGGAAGGTGCTCGCGTCGTTCAAGAAGCTGCACGACTATGTCGATGCGGGCTCGCCGGGCCGCAACTGGAACGACGCGACGGCGCTCGTGATCTCCGGCAAGGCGGGCGTGCAGATCATGGGCGACTGGGCGAAGGGCGAGTTCTCGGCGGCGAAGCAGTCGCCGGGCAAGGACTTCGGCTGCTTCCCGGGCTTCGGTCCGCACTCGCCGTATCTTGTGGCAGGCGACGTGTTCGTGTTCCCGAAGACGGACAACGCGAATTCGATCAAGGCGCAGAACCTGCTCGCGACCGTGATGACGTCGCCTCAGGCGCAGGTTGCGTTCAGTGCGAAGAAGGGCTCGATTCCGATTAGGCCCGACGTCGACGTGAACCAGCTCGACGTGTGCGCGAAGGAGGGCATCGCGATCATGAAGGACAAGTCGCGTCAATTGCCGAATCCGGAAATGCTCGTGTCGCCCGACTTGCAGGGCGCGTTGACGGACGTCATCACGAACTTCTGGAACAAGAACCAGTCGGTCGACGATGCGCAAAAGGCCTTTGCGAGCGCACTGAAAGGCTGACGCGCGATGGGGACGCTCAAGTCGCACGCGTTGTCCGAGATCGCCGCTAACGGCGCGACAGGCGCGAAAGACGCCAAAGGCACGAAGGACGAGCCCGTCGCGAGAACGCGCGCGCGGCCGTTGCGCAAGCGCTGGCCGCTCGCCGCGTGGATCGCGCTGATCCCGATGATGCTGACGGTCGTCTTCGCGTATCTCGGCACGATGCTGTGGACCGCGCGCGTGTCGCTCAGCAACTCGCACACGTTCCCGTCGAGCGACTTCGCCGGCTTCACGCAATACGCGCGGCTCTTTCATAACGACCGGTGGCTCGTGTCGTTGCAGCACATCGCGATCTATGGCGTGTGCTTCATCGTCGCGTGCCTCGTGATCGGCACGCTGCTCGCGATTTTCATCGATCAGCGCGTGATGGCGGAGGGCGTGCTGCGCACAGTGTTCCTGTATCCGTATGCGATGTCGTTCGTCGCGACGGGCCTCGTATGGCAATGGATACTCAACCCCGAACTCGGCGCGCAGTCGCTGCTGCACAAGCTCGGCTTCACGCATGCGCGCTTCGACTGGATCGTCGATCAGGACTGGGTGATCTATACGATCGTGATCGCGACCGTGTGGCAGGCGTCGGGGCTCGTGATGGCCGTGATGCTCGCGGGGCTGCGCGGCATCGACGACGAGTTGTGGAAGGCCGCGCGCATCGACGGCATTCCGCGCTGGCGCGTCTACGCGAGCATCGTGATACCGATGCTCGGCCCGTCGATATCGACGGCTTTCGTGCTGCTGTTCGTCGCCGTGGTGAAGCTGTTCGACGCCGTCGTCGCGATGACGCAAGGCGGTCCCGGCACCGCGAGCGAAGTGCCCGCGAAGTTCATCATGGACTATCTGTTCGGGCGCGCGAACATCGGCCTCGCGTCGGCGGCGTCGATCGTGTTGCTCGCAACGGTGCTCGCGATTCTTGCGCCGTTCCTGTACGCGCGCAGCCGCGCTTCATTGCGCAAGGAGGTGTGATGAGCGCGACGCTTCCATCCTCTTTCGATTCACAGCGCCGCCGTCATGCGCGCAGAAAGCGCTTTTCGCCCGCGCGTCTGGGCGTGTACGGCTTTCTGATCGTCGCCGCGCTCTTCTTCCTGTTGCCGCTTTACGTGATGCTCGTGACGTCGGTGAAGCCGATGAGCGAGATACGCCTTGGTAATCTGCTCGCGCTGCCGATGCACTTCACGCTGCAACCGTGGGGCGATGCATGGCAGTCGGCGTGCACGGGGCTCGATTGCAACGGCATTCGCGTCGGCTTCTGGAACTCGGTGCGCATCGTCGTGCCGAGCACGGTGTTCTCGATCGTGATCGGCGCGATCAACGGCTATGCGCTGTCGTTCTGGCGTCCGCGCGGCGCGGGGCTTTTCTTCGGCGTGTTGCTGCTGGGCGCGTTCATTCCGTATCAGGTGATGATCTATCCGATGGTGCGCGTGCTCGCGAGCGTGCATCTGTTCAGCTCGCTGCCGGGCATCGTGATCGTCCATACGATCTTCGGCATGCCCGTGATGACGCTGCTGTTCCGCAACTACTACGCGGGCATTCCGCTGGAACTGTTCAAGGCCGCGCGCATCGACGGCGGCGGCTTCTGGCGCATTTTCTTCCAGCTGATGCTGCCGATGTCGCTGCCCATCATCGTGGTCGCGATGATCCTGCAGGTGACGAACATCTGGAACGACTACCTGCTCGGCCTCGTGTTCGCGGGCACGAAGAACCTGCCGATGACGGTGCAGCTGAACAACATCATCAACACGACGACGGGCGAGAAGATCTACAACGTCAACATGGCGGCGACCATTCTGACTTCGATCGTGCCGCTCGCCGTGTATTTCGTTTCGGGCCGCTGGTTCGTGCGCGGCATCGCGACGGGCGCAGTGAAGGGCTGAGAGGATCGATATGGCAACCGAGATGGCAACCGAGATCGCAACCGATACGGCAGCGGGTATCGCAAGCGCGGCGAACATGGCCAACGTCGCGGTCCGCGACCTGAAGATCCAGCTTGGCGCGAACACGGTGATCGACGCGCTCGATCTCGACGTGCGCGCGGGCGAATTCGTCGTGCTGCTCGGGCCGTCGGGCTGCGGCAAGTCGACGTTGCTGCACAGCATCGCGGGGCTGATCGACGTGACGGAAGGCAGCATCGAGATCGGCGGCGAGGACATGACGTGGGCCGATCCGAAAGACCGGCGCGTCGCGCTCGTGTTCCAGTCGTATGCGCTCTATCCGACGATGAGCGTCGAGCGCAATCTGTCGTTCGCGCTGCGCGTCAACGGCACGCCGAAGGCGGAAATCGAACGGCGCGTCGCGCGCGCGTCCGACATGCTGCAACTGGGCCCGCTGCTCAAGCGCAAGCCCGCGCAACTGTCGGGCGGGCAGCGGCAGCGCGTCGCGATCGGACGCGCGATCGTGCGCGAAGCCGATGTGTTCCTGTTCGACGAGCCGCTGTCGAATCTCGACGCGAAGCTGCGCACGGAATTGCGCCGCGAGCTGAAGCAACTGCATCAGCGCCTGGGCGCGACGATGATCTACGTGACGCACGATCAGGTCGAAGCGATGACGCTCGCCACGCGCATGGCCGTGATGAAGAGCGGCGTGATCCAGCAGTTCGGCACGCCCGCCGAGGTGTACGCGCGGCCCGCGAATCTCTTCGTCGCGACCTTCCTCGGCTCGCCGTCGATGAACCTGCTCAACGGCACGCTCGCGGTGCAAGGCGGCAGCGTGCGCTTTACAGGCGCGAAGCTCGACGTCGACGTGTCGCGCTACGCGTTCGCCGCGCAGCCCTCGGATGGCCAGCCATGCGTGCTCGGCGTGCGGCCCGAGGACGTGCGCGTGCGGATCGGCGCGGACTCGGATCAGCGCGGACAAGTGTCGCTTATCGAGCCGATGGGCAACCACCGCGTCGTCTGGCTCGATTATCATGGCATGCAGATCGCGTCGATTGATCAGGAGAAAACGCCCGTTGCCGTGGGCGATTCCATCGCGTTTGCGATCGACGACGCGCATATATCGCTGTTCGACGAGGCTGGCGGCGCGCGCCTCTGAGCAGCACGCGCAACAACACAAGCGGACGGAGATACCGTGGCGACTCTCAAGGATGTCGCGGATCTGGCGGGCGTGGGGCTGTCGACGGCCTCGCGCGCCATTTCCGGGAAAGGACCTGTATCGGCCGAAGCAGCCGCTCGCGTGAAGGCCGCGATCGCCGAGCTCAACTTCCGGCCTTCGTCGATCGGCCGCGCGATGGCCACGCAGCAGCTCGGCATCATCGGCCTGTTCGTGCCGACGTTCTTCGGCTCGTACTACGGCACGATCCTCAAGCAGACCGATCTCGAACTGCGCGCGGTGCATCGTCATGTGGTCGTGGCGACGGGCTGCGGGCAATCGTCGCCGCGCGAGCAGGCGCTTGAAGCCGTGCATTTTCTGATCGGGCGCGATTGCGACGGCGTCGTCGTGATCAGCCACGACCTGCATGACGAAGACCTCGACGAGCTGCACCGGATGCACCCGAAGATGGTCTTTCTCAATCGTTCGTTCGAGCAATTGCCCGATGCGTCGTTCTGCGCGGACCATCGGCGCGGCGGCGAACTGGCGGCGGCGACGCTGCTCGAACATGGGCACCGGCAAATCGCCGTGATTTCAGGGCCTTTTACGGCATCGGACAACGTCGAGCGGCTCGACGGATTCTTCGACGAACTCGCGCGTCACGGCATCGCGCGCGATACGGTGCCGTTGATCGAATCCGACTTCTCGCCCGAAGGCGGCTATGCGGCGACGTGCCAGCTGCTCGATTCGAAGGTGCCGTTCACGGGGCTCTTCTGCGCGAACGACATGATGGCCGTCAGCGCGCTCGCGCGTTTTCATCAAGTGGGCATCTCGGTGCCCGGTGACGTCTCCGTGATCGGCTACGACGACGACTACTCGGCCGTCTATGCCGCGCCGGCGTTGACGTCCGTGCATATTCCGACCGCGCAGCTCACGCAGAACGCGGTGCGCTGGCTGATCAACCAGTGCTATGGCACGAAGTCGGAGATCTTCCGCGAGTTTCCTGTCACGGTGACGACGCGCGCGTCGGTGGGGCGGCCGAAAGCGGTGTGATGTCATGCCGCCTTCGGCGGTGGCCATGCACGTGAAGGCGCGGGCCTTTTCCCGCTGCGCGCGCGGCTGCATTAGCATGGAGGGCTCACCAGGAGCCCGCGATGCAGCCACCCACTCTCGACAATCCCTTTCTCGAATCGCTGTCGGTCGAACTGACCGAATGGAAGAACGGCTACGCCGAACTCACGATGCCGATCCGGCCCGCGACGCTCAACCGTCAGCGCGTGCTGCAGGGCGGCGCGATCGCCACGCTGCTCGATGCGGCGGCGGGCTACTCGGGCCTCTATAGCGAAGGCGATCCGATCCATGCTTTCACGCTGTCGCTGACCATCAGCTATCTCGACAAGGGCCTCGGCGAAAACGTGATCGGCAAGGGCTTTCTCGAACGGCGCGGCCGCTCGGTGTTCTTTGCGCGCGCTGAGGCATGGGTCGATCACAAGGTGCTGATCGCCAGCGCGCAAGGCGTGTTCAAGTACGCTTGACGCGCTCCATCCCTTCGATGACGATGCAACCTTGCCGCTCCACGCGTTGTGACCGGTAACTTTTTCGGGCCTTCACACGCAGACGGCCGTGCGGCCCGCAGGTAAGGATTCGCGCAATCGGCTAAGATCGTCGTTCCCAGCAGCCCGATCCGGACCGCGCGCAACACTCGCGGCCCGGCGTCTTTCCACTTTCAGGAATACAGCATGGTCACATCCAGCAGCTACACCGATACCCGTCTGTTGATCAACAACGAGTGGTGCGACGCCGCCAGCGGCAAGACCCTCGACGTCGTCAATCCCGCGACGGGCAAGCCGATCGGCAAGGTCGCGCACGCGGGCAAGGCCGATCTGGACCGCGCGCTGGAAGCCGCGCAAAAGGGCTTCGAAGCGTGGCGCAAGGTGCCCGCCAACGAGCGCGCCACGACGATGCGCAAGGCGGCCGCGTTCGTGCGCGAGCGCGCCGAAAGCATCGCGCGCCTGATGACGCAGGAGCAGGGCAAGCCGTTCGCCGAAGCGCGCATCGAAGTGCTGTCGGCCGCCGACATCATCGAGTGGTTCGCCGACGAAGGCCGCCGCGTCTATGGCCGCATCGTGCCGTCGCGCAACCTGAACGCGCAGTCGCTCGTGATCAAGGAGCCGATCGGCCCCGTCGCCGCGTTCACGCCGTGGAACTTCCCCGTCAACCAGGTCGTGCGCAAGCTGAGCGCCGCGCTTGCAAGCGGCTGCTCGTTCCTCGTGAAGGCGCCTGAGGAAACGCCGGCATCGCCTGCGGGCCTGCTGAAGGCATTCGTCGATGCAGGCGTGCCTCCCGGCACCGTCGGCCTCGTGTTCGGCGACCCGGCTGAGATTTCGAGCTACCTGATTCCGCATCCCGTGATCCGCAAGGTTACGTTCACGGGCTCGACGCCTGTCGGCAAGCAACTCGCCGCGATGGCCGGCCAGCACATGAAGCGCGCGACGATGGAACTCGGCGGCCACGCGCCCGTGATCGTCGCGGAAGACGCCGACGTCGCGCTCGCCGTCAAGGCAGCGGGTGCAGCGAAGTTCCGCAACGCCGGCCAGGTCTGCATTTCGCCGACGCGCTTTCTCGTGCACAACAGCATCCGCGAGGAATTCGCGGCCGCGCTCATCAAGCATGCCGAGGGCCTGAAAATCGGCGACGGTCTTGCCGAAGGCACGCAACTCGGGCCGCTCGCGAACGCGCGCCGTATGACGGCGATGGCGAGCATCGTCGAGAACGCGCGCGCAACGGGCGCGACGATCGCGACGGGCGGCGAGCGCGTCGGCTCGGAAGGTAACTTCTTCGCGCCGACGGTGCTGACGAACGTGTCGCTCGAAGCCGATGTGTTCAACAACGAGCCGTTCGGCCCGGTCGCGGCGATTCGCGGCTTCGACAAGCTCGAAGAGGCGATCGCCGAAGCGAACCGTCTGCCGTATGGCCTTGCAGGCTATGCGTACACGAAGTCGTTCCGCAATGTGCATCTGCTGTCGCAGAACCTCGAAGTCGGCATGCTGTGGATCAACCAGCCCGCCACGCCGACGCCGGAAATGCCGTTCGGCGGCGTGAAGGACTCGGGCTACGGTTCGGAAGGCGGACCTGAGGCAATGGAAGCCTATCTCGTGACGAAGGCCGTGACGGTAATGGCCGTCTAAAGTCTGCACAAACGTCGCATGCCGCCCGCTGCAACGGCGGGCGGTTTATCGTCAGTCATCGAACGCCCATCGGCTATCCGCGAACGCGTGACAGCAGTTCGTCGGATGAATCGAAAGCCGTTGGTAAAACTCCCGATTGGTCGCGTCGCGCCGCGCTTCTAGCATGGCGATCGATGCAACGTGCCCGCGACTCGTGCTGTGCGATGTCGAGACACGCGGCATCGATGGGTCGGCGGCTCGTTCGAATCGAATTGCTCATACCGTTGCCGTCTTTTCAAACGCGGCAAGCCGGCCCCGTTCTCGTCGTATTGCTCACTGATCGCTGAATGGTTCGCTGCAGGCAGGCGCATGCAGCAGCCCTCGACTTCGCCCGTATCGTCCGCATCGCCCGTATGGCGCGCGCGTGAAAACAAAAACGAAAACGCACGACGCACCGGCATCAGGCGCGCGCTCGTGCAATCGCCGCGCGAATCTCGAGACCGTCCTTGCGCCTGGGTGTCGTTCGATACGAGTCACTGCACGAGTCACTGGAGAGCTTCGATGATCTTTCACGCGTCCATTCCCACGCACAACCCCGAGCGCGTCGCGCGCACGCTGGCCGAATTGTGGGGCGGTTTCGCCGCGCCGTTTTCGCCTTTCGAAGGCGCCTGGATGGCGGTCGCGGGCGACGATCGCGGCACCATCATCGAGACCTATCCGAGCGATCTGACGCTCACGCCCGGCGACTCACGGGAGCCGCTCGCTTCGAAAACGGGCACACGCGCGCAATACAGCGGCTTTCATATGGCCGTCGCGACGCCGCTCTCCGTTGAGGAAGTGATCGCGATCGGCGAGCGCGAAGGCTGGCGCGCGGTGCGCTGCACGCGCGGCAACAACTTCTTCGACGTGATCGAACTGTGGATCGAGAACGGCACGCTGATCGAACTGCTGACGCCCGAGATGCAGGCGCAGTATCGCAGCTTCGCGACGCCCGAGAATTTCCGCGCGCTCGCCGCACAGGCCCAGGCTCAAGTCCACACACAGGCTTGATCTTTTGTTGCGCGCTTCTGTTGTCGCGATGCAATGGCTACACTGCGTTGAATGGGCTCACCGGGGTGTGCGATGACTGAGGCTACGAATAGCTACGCAGGGAAAGCTCCCGCGTCGGTTGCGACGTTCAGGAGCGGGCATGGGTTTTCCGTGACGGTCGCGCGATTGCGCGGCCTGCTTGCCGACAAGGGCATGACGATCTTCGTCGATATCGATCAGGCGGATGCCGCCGCGCAGGTCGGCATGACGTTGCGCCCGACGCGCCTGATCGTGTTCGGCAACCCGAAGGGCGGCACGCCCGTGATGCAGGCGAATCCGTGCGCGGCGCTGCTGTTGCCGCTGAAGGCGCTCGTGTGGGAAGACGAAGCGCGCGCCACCTGGCTTGCCATCGACGACGTGACGGATGCGCTCGTCGACGGTTATGGACTGGACGCGTCGCTCGTCGACTCTTTTGCGAAGGCGAAGGGGCTGATCGAGATGGCGGCTGCGCGTGAGCCGGCTTGAGCCACGCGTTCGTGCTGGGCCGACGAGCCGCAGCGCTTCATGACTTTGCAACCAGACGTTCGCAACCACGCGAAGGACAACGCGCTGCGCTCCCATCGAACGCAGCCCTTGATCATTTCGCCGCACCCCCGCCCTGGGTCTTACGGTCCCACGTTTTGAGGCAGACGCCGAGAAATTCCGCGAAGCCATCGGCGGACGGCGACAATGAACGGTCCACAGGGCGATAGATGCACACTTCGCGGATCGTCTCCGGCTCGACGACGCGCCGCATCGCGAGGCCGAACGTCTGCGCAAGCGGCTTCACGTAAGCCGGCGCGAGCGTGACGGCAAGTCCTTGCGCGGCGAGACCGAAGGCCGTCGTCACGTTGTCGACGACTTCGAAGGGCGCGATCCGCGCATCCGATGGCTGGTCGGCCAGCATCTGCGCGACGCTCGCTTCGTGATCGCGGCCCGTTGCGACGATGGGCGTGCCGCGCAGATCGTGCCAGCGCAAGCGCCGCCGATGCGCAAGCGGATGATCGCCCGCGCACCACAGCACCCACGGGCTGCGGAAAATCGCTTCGCGCTGTACGCGGTCGCCCGTTGCGCGATCCGGGCCGACGGCCAGATCGACGTCGCCGCTGGCGACGCGCTCCACCAGCTGCTCGACATCCGTATCCACCACGCGCACGACGACCTTCGGCTTCTGCGACGCGTAGCCCGCGATCGCATAGGGCAGCGCCGTGCTCGCGAGCACGAGCGGCGCGCCGACGCGCACGATGCCCGCCGCGCGGTTGCGGATATCGCTCGCTGTCTGCTCGGCGGCGCGCAAGTGGCGCAGCACCGATTCCGCCGAAGACAGGAAGTCGCGGCCCGCCGTCGACAGGCTCACGCGCCGCGTCGTGCGGTCGAACAGACGAAAGCCAAGCTCGCGCTCCAGCTCAGCCAGCAACTGGCTGACGGCGGACGACGTGAGCCCCAGCCGTTCCGCAGCCGCGGCAATGCCGTTCTGATCGACAATCGCGAGAAACGCCTCGAATTGGCGTATGGTGACGCGTGTGAGGGCCATCGGGCGATTCTAAAGCTAAACTTACGAATCATCCAAAATCGATTGATTGTGATGAGGCGCGCTTTTAGCGACACTGTTGCGACGCGCCGGTTCGTGCGGCCGCGGTTCATGCAACCTCTCGCACCGTCGAGCCAACATCAACGCAGATAGAGACAATGCCATGTTCGAACACATCCCAGCCTACCCCGGCGATCCCATCCTGAGCCTCAACGAAGACTTCCAGCGCGATCCGCGCACGAACAAGGTCAATCTGAGCATCGGCATCTACTTCGACGAAAGCGGCAAGCTGCCCGTGATGTCGGCTGTGCGCGAGGTCGAGGCGGCCATCGTCGCGCAGGGCACGCCGCGTTCGTATCTGCCGATGGCGGGTCTGCCCGCCTATCGCGACGCCGCGCAGGCGCTCGTGTTCGGCGGCGATAGCGAAGCGCGCGCGGCGGGCCGCATCGCGACGGTCCAGACGGTCGGCGGATCGGGCGCGCTCAAGGTTGGCGCGGATTTTCTGAAGCGTCACTTCGCGGGCTCGCAGGTGTGGCTCTCCGATCCGAGCTGGGAAAATCACCGCGTCGTGTTCGAAGCAGCAGGGCATACGGTGAACACGTATCCGTACTACGACGACGCAACGGGCGGTCTGCGCTTCGACGCGATGCGCGACACGATCGACGCGCTGCCCGAGCGCAGCATCGTGTTGCTGCACGCGTGCTGCCACAACCCGACGGGCGTCGACCTGACGACGGAGCAATGGCGCGAACTCGTGCCCGTGCTGCAGCGTCGCAAGTTGATCGCGTTCGTCGACATGGCCTATCAGGGCTTCGGCGATGGCCTCGAAGAAGATGCGGCATGCGTGCGGATGCTGGCATCGGCGGACGTGCCGTTGATCGTCGCGAACTCGTTCTCGAAGAACTTCTCGCTGTATGGCGAGCGCTGCGGCGCGCTGAGCGTCGTCTGCAAAGACGCGGCCGAAGCGCAGCGCGCGCTCGGTCAACTGACCTTCACGATCCGCGCGAACTACAGCAACCCGCCGATGCACGGCGCGCGACTCGTCGCGGGCGTGCTCGGCGATCCGAAGCTGCGCGCGTCATGGGACGACGAGCTGCGCGTGATGCGCGACCGCATTCATGAAATGCGTCACGCGATTCACGACGGCCTCGCGGGGCGCGTCGATGAAGTGATGCGCGCGCGCTATGTCGCGCAGGTCGGCATGTTCACTTACACGGGACTGAGCGCCGCGCAGGTCGAAACGCTGCGCAACGAGCACGGCATCTATCTGCTGCGCTCGGGGCGCATGTGTGTCGCCGGGCTGAATCGCGGCAACGTCGGCTATGTGGCGTCGGCGATCGCGGCTGTCGCAGGCCAGGGCGCGCGCCAGTAACGCGCGCAGCGAGGAGACACACATGGAGATTCTGGAGCGGGACAACGCGGCCGCGCCGGCGATGCATCCCGACGAATGGCAGGCGCGCGTTCAATTGGCCGCCTGCTATCGCGTCTTCGATATGCTGGGCTGGACCGAGCTGATCTACAACCACATCACCGTGCGCCTGCCCGAAAGCGTGGCGGGCGGCGCGAAGCAATTCCTGATCAACCCGTTCGGCCTGCACTACAGTGAAGTGACCGCGCGCAACCTGGTGAAGATCGACGCGCAAGGGCGCATCCTCGACGGCTCCGCACACCGGGTGAACCCGGCGGGCTTCACCGTGCACGCAGCGCTGCACGAGGGCATCGCCGATGCGCATTGTGTGATGCATACGCATACGACGGCGGGCGTTGCCGTCGCGTGCTCGGAGGGCGGCTTGCAGCAGACGAACTTCTACAGTGCGCAGCTGCACGAGCGCATTGCGTATCACGACTTCGAAGGCATCACGATTCACGCCGAAGAAGGGCCGCGCCTCGTCGAGCACATCGGCGACCGGCAGGCGGTGATTCTGCGCAATCACGGGCTGCTGTCGTGGGGCAAGACGCTGCCGCAAGCGTTCGCGTATCTGTGGACGCTGAACCGCGCATGCGAGATCCAGATTGCGACGTTCGCGATGGGCCCGGCGCGCGCGGTGCCCGAAGCGATCGCGGCGCGGTGCTCGCGCGATGCGTTGCAATTCGACGTGCGCTACGGCGCGGGACAGGATGTGTTCGACGCGCTGGTGCGCAAGGTCGACAGGATCGACGCCAGCTACAAGCACTGAGGAAAAAGAACGATGAAGGCATGCATTTACGGCGCGGGCGCGATCGGCGGATGGATGGGCGTGAAGCTCGCGCAAGCGGGCTGCGACGTGAGCGTGGTCGCGCGCGGCGCGACGCTCGACGCGTTGCGCGAACACGGCTTGCGCCTCGTCGAAAACGGCGAGCCGCATGCAGTGAAGGTACATGCAAGCGAGCGGCCCGAAGCGCTCGGCGCGCAGGATCTCGTGATCGTCGCCGTGAAGGCGCCGGGCATGGCCGACGTCGCGCGGCATATCGGTCCGCTTCTCGACGCGAACACGATGGTGCTGACGGCGATGAACGGCGTGCCGTGGTGGTTCTGCGACGGCCTGCAAGGCGAATTCGCGGGCGCGCGGCTCGCATCCGTCGATCCCGACGGCTCGATTGCGGCCGCGATTCCCGCCGCGCGCACGTTGGGCTGCGTCGTGCATGCGAGTTGCCGCGTCGATGCCCCCGGCGTCGTCGCGCATCATCAGGGTCGCGGATTGATCGTCGGCGAGGCGACGGGGCGCGCGAGCGAGCGCGTGACGTCGCTGATCGAACTGCTGCGCAAGGCAGGCTTCGATGCCACCGCGTCCGGGCAGATTCAGCGCGACGTCTGGTACAAGCTGTGGGGCAACATGACGATGAACCCGATGAGCGCGATCACGGGCGCAACCACCGACAAGATTCTCAGCGACCCGCTCGCGCGCGATTTCGTCACGCGCGTGATGCTGGAAGCGAAGGAGATCGGCGCGCGCTTCGGCATTCCCATCGATCAGGCGCCCGAAGATCGTCACGCCGTCACGCTGAAGCTCGGCGCGATGCGCACGTCGATGCTCCAGGACGTCGAAGCGGGCAAGGCCGTCGAGCTCGATGCGCTGGTCGGCGCGGTTTGCGAACTCGGCACGCTGACGGGCGTCGAAACGCCGTATGCGAACGCGCTGTTCGGGCTCGCGCGTCTGCATGCCCGCGCGCGCGGACTGTATCCGCAAGCGTGAGCACAGGTCCTTCAACTTCGCGGCATCGAGCATGAAATTCACCGATCTTTCGTCGCCGGCGTACTTCGACAATCCCTATCCGTTCTACGAGGACATCCGGCGCGCGGGCGCTTTCGTGCCGCTCGCGCCCAACGTGATGCTGACGGGCCGGCACGCCGTCATCGACGCGCTGTTGCCCGACCGGCGCATGGGCAAGACGTATATGCCGAGCGTGGTCGCGCGTTATGGCGAGGCCGCGCGCGGACAGCCGGTGTTTCAGGCGCTCGACCGCACGCTGCTGATGATGAATCCGCCCGTGCATACGCGTTTGCGCACGCTGCTGATGAAGGCGTTCAATGCGCGGCAGATCGAAACGCTGCGCCGGATCGTCGAAGAGACGACGGACAGTCTGATCGGCGCGATGCAAGGCAAGCGTGAAGTCGATCTGGTGTGCGAGTTCGCGTTGCCGCTGCCGTTGCAGATCGTCTGCCGGCTGCTCGACGTGCCCGTCGACGAAGGGCAGCGGCTCGGCGATGCGGCGGGTCTGCTCGTCTCCACGTTCGACCTCGCGCCGCTTTCCACCGATGCGCTCGCGCGCGCGAATCAGGCGGCGCTCGATCTCGAACAGTACTTCGGCGCCGTGGTCGCGCAACGTCGCGTCGCGCCCGGCGGCGATATCGTTTCGTCGCTGATCCAGGCGGAAGAGGGCGGCGAGCGGCTGTCGGAGGAAGAGATCGTGTCGAACGCGATTCTGCTCTTCGTCGCGGGACACGAGACCACGTCGAACATGCTCGGCAATGCGCTGATCGCGCTGCACCGGCATCCGGCGCAACTGGCGCGTCTGCGTTCGGAGCCGTCGCTGATGTCGAAGGCCGTCGCCGAATGCGCGCGCTACGATACGGCCGTGCAGATGGTCGTGCGCACCGCGTTCGACGATATCGAAGTGGAGGGCGCGAGCCTTGCGCGCGGCTCGATCGTGTTCATGCTGCTCGGCTCGGCGAATCGCGACCCCGAGCGCTTCGAGCGGCCCGATACGCTCGATATCGAGCGAGAGCCGTCAGGCCATCTGCTGACTTTCGGTGCGGGCATTCACTATTGCCTCGGCGCGCGTCTCGCGATGATGGAACTCGAGATCGCGCTGCGCACGCTGATGACGCGCTTGCCGCAGATGCGCGTCACGAATCTCGATGCGCTCGTATGGCACCGGCGGAACAATCTGCGCGGTGTCGAATCGCTGGTGGCCGCGCTTTGATCGTGGTTTGATCCTGCTTTGAACGAGCCGCGTGAAGCAGGTTCACGCCATCTCGCGATGCCAGCGTTCCAGTTGCTCGATCGTCGTTCCTGCGCCGCCGCATACGATCACGAGCACGCTATCGAAGCGCTGCAGCGCCTGCGTCGGCCGATAGGCAAGCGCGAGACTCGCGCCGCATGCGGGCTCGACCAGCACGCGGTGATCGTCGACGAAGCGGCGCGACGCGGTGACGGCTTCCGCATCCGACACCACGATGCATTCGACGGGATGCGTCTGTGTCAGCGTAAAGGCCTGTTCGCAGACCTGCTTTGCGCCCAGCGACGTCGCGACGCTCGTGATGCCCGGCAATTCGATCCGCTTGCCCGCGCGCACCGATTGCGCGAGCGACGACGCGCCTTCCGTTTCGACGGCGATCACCGGCACGTTGCCGAGGCCGTTGCGCCGCAAGCCTTCGATCACGCCCGCCATCAGGCCGCCGCCGCCCACCGACAGCACGACGGCATCGAATCTCGCGCCGGTGCGCGCGACTTCGTCGATCATCGACGCATGGCCTTGCCACAGCAGCGGATCGTCGAATGGGTGGATGAACGCGTCGTCGGGGCCCGCCTCTTCGAGCGCGAACGCGTTGGCTTCCTGCCAGGTCGCGCCGTGCACGATCACATCGGCGCCCTGCATGCGGATCAGCTCCTTCGCGCGCTCGCCTGTGCTCTGCGGCACGACGACGGTGACGGGGATCGACAGCGCGCGGCCCGCATAAGCGACCGCGATGCCCGCATTGCCGCCCGACGACGACACGAATCGCCGCTTGCCGGCCTTCGCATGCTCTTCGCACGCGTAGCCGATGCCGCGAATCTTGAACGAGCCGGGCGGTTGCAGCGCGTCCATCTTGAGCAGCACGCGGCGGCCGAGCGCGCGGCTGAGCGGTTGCGATTCGAGTAGGGGAGTATCGATGTGCAGTGTCATGGTGAAGGTGCCTGCGGCGTCGCGATGAAGGGTGTGTCGCGGAGTCGTCAATGATAGCAAGTGGTGGTGGATCGGGCTTCATGTCCGCGACGGCGCCAAGCCGCCGCGGACATCACCTCGGACATCAAGTCCGGCAGAACAATTACTTTCCCGCAATCAGACTCGCATCGCCGGAAAACCGCTCGTTGCCGCGCACGGGCCCATCGTCGAGCAGCCCTTTCGTCAGCTCCAGCGCCTGTCGCTCGAACAGCCGCCGATACAAGCCGTTGTCGAGCCGGATCAGCTGTTCATGGCTGCCTTCCTCGACGACGCGCCCCTTGTCGAGCACGAGCAAGCGATCCAGCGCGCGCACCGTCGACAGCCGGTGCGCAACCACCAGCGTCGTGCGTCCGACCATCAGCCGCTCCATCGCCTGCTGGATCAGCACTTCGCTTTCGCTGTCGAGACTCGACGTCGCTTCGTCGAAGATCAGGACAGGCGCATCCGCGAGGAACGCGCGCGCGATCGCGACCCGCTGACGCTCGCCGCCCGACAGCTTCACGCCGCGCTCGCCGACGAGCGTGTCGTAACCAAGCGGCAGCGCGCTGATGAACTCGTGCGCGCTCGCGAGCTTCGCGGCCCGCACGATCTCGTCGAGCGTAGCGCCGGGGCGCGCGTACGCGATGTTCTCCGCGAGCGTCCGGTGAAACAGGATCGGTTCCTGTTGCACGATCGCAATGCGGCGGCGCAACGACGCCTGCTGCACATCGGCGATGTTCTGTCCGTCGATCGTGATGCGGCCTTCGTCGATGTCGTACAGACGCTGGATCAACTTGATGAACGTCGTCTTGCCCGAGCCCGAATGGCCGACGAGCCCGATTCGCTCGCCCGGCGCGATGCGCAGCGAAAAGTCGCGATACAGCGGCGTGCGATGCGCGCCGTAGCGGAACGTCACGTTCTCGAAACGGATCTCGCCCTCGCGGATATCGATGGTGCGCGCGCCCGGCTTGTCTTCGATGCCGAGCGGCTCGCGCTCGAGCGCGACGAGTTCTTCCATGTCGTTGACCGAGCGCTGCAGGTTGCGCACGTGCATGCCGACATCGCGCAGATACCCTTGCAGCACGAAGAAGGTGGTCAGCGCATACGTGATGTCGCCGACGCTCGCTTCGTCGCGCAGCCACAGCAGCAGCGCCGCGCCGAGTATCGCCGCCTGCATCAGCGCGAGCATCGCGCCCTGCACGCCGCCATTGGTCGTGCCGCGCTGCCACGTGCGGCGCGTGCGCTGACGCCATTTGCCGATCACGCGGCCGAGCCGCGACTCTTCGCGCTCTTCCGCGCCGAACGCCTTGACGACGGCATTGCAGCTGACGGCATCGGCGAGCGCGCCGCCCAGGCGCGTGTCCCACAGGTTGCCGAGGCGCGCGGCGGGCGCGACATAGCCGAGCGACAGGGCGACCGTCACCGACACATACAGCAGCGAGCCCAGTCCTACTACGACGCCCATCACGGGCCAATGAATGCCGAGCAGAACCGTCGATCCCGCGAGCATCACCAGCGACGGCAGCAGCGCGATCAGCAGCGTGTCGTTGAGCAGGTCGAGCGCCCAGATGCCGCGCGTGATCTTGCGCACGGTCGAGCCCGCGAAGCTGTTCGCGTGCCAGTCCGTCGAGAAGCGCTGCACGCGATGAAACGCGTTCGCGCAGATCGCGCTCATCATCTTGAGCGTCATCACGATGATGCTGCGATAAACCAGTTGACGCAGCACCGTGCCGCCGATGCCGAGGCCGATCAGCGTGACGAACGCGATCAGCGCCGCGTGCGTGGCGGCCGCCTTGCCACTCGCGTCGCCTGCGCTGCCCGACGTGAGCGCGTCGACGAGACGCCCCGCGAACATCGGCGTGAGCACGTCGGCGAACGCGGCCATCAGCGCGAACAGCGCAATGCCGACGATGCGCGCCGGCTGCCTGCGCCAGTGATTGAATGTGAAGCCGAGAACGCTTCTGAACGCTTGCGCGCCAAAGTCGAGTTTTTTGCTAGCCATGTGTCACAGCGTGCGGCGCGACGCGCGCATCGCTATCCAGTCAGGAGATTCGGGAGCAGACGACCGATGCCCGCCAGTTGCGGCAGGGACGAATAAGACCGGTTGTCTGGTAAAAGCGCGGGCCTCTGCGTGCCCACGCTGACGGCGACCTGGCTCTAAGAGCCGATGAAGCGTCGTGGAAACCCGCGAGAGACTGCGATGTGCATTGCGTGCATTGAACGCCTCCCTTTGGGTGAACGAGTAGATGAAGTACTGCGTCTGAGGTGCTCGATTGTAGCAGGAAAGCTTGCGCGAAGTGATCGCGGATTGCCTTGACCCGACGCGAAGCGGTGGCTTCATGCATGCTTCATCGAGCGTTCGTCGCCCGTTCATTCGCAGTTCATCGATCCTTCATCTGCTGTTCATCGAAAGGCACTCGACCGGTTTTCAGGGCCCGAAGCCGGCGTGCCGGATACAATGCCGCAGCGCTTAAGCGTCCAGGCGTTGCCCAAACCGCGATCCAACCTGATTCGACCTCAATTCATGTCCAGTTCCACTCGGGCCTTTCTGCTCGGTCCGTTGCTCAAAGGGGTGTCCCGTTCGTTCTATCTGACGTTGCGCATTCTGCCCGCCGGCATGCGCGACCCGATCGGGCTTGCGTATCTGCTCGCGCGCGCCGCCGACACGATCGCCGATACCGCGCTGATCCCGCCCGCGCAACGCCTCGAACTGCTGCTTGCGTTGCGCGAGCAGGTCAACGGCGCGACCGACGACGGCGAACTCGCGCGCCGCCTCGCAAGCGAAGTGGCGAACCAGCAGACGCAGTCGGACGAAAAGGTGCTGCTCGAATCGATCGCGCCCGCGCTCGGCGTGCTGTCGCAACTCGACGAGGCCGACCGCGCCGCCGTGCGCGAGATCGTCACGACGCTGACGACGGGCATGGAATTCGATCTGCGCACGTTCCCCGACGAGCGTTCGGGCCAGATCGCCGCGCTGCGCGAGTGGGACGAGCTGGATCGCTATACGTACCTCGTCGCGGGATGCGTCGGCGAATTCTGGACGAAGATGACCTACGCGCATTTGCCCGGCACGTTGAAGACGGACGCCGCGACGATGCTCGATCGCGGCGTGCGCTTCGGCAAGGCGTTGCAGATGACGAACGTGCTGCGCGATTGCGGCAAGGATCTGCGCATCGGGCGCTGCTATCTGCCGTCCTCGATGCTTGAACGGTTCGGGCTGAGTCCGCAGCAACTGCTGCAAGCGCAGGCATCGGCGCGCGCGCAGCCGTTGATGCATGAACTCGTGCGCAAGTCGCTCGATCATTTCCGCGCGGCGCTCGATTACACGCTCGCGATTCCGCGTTTCTCGCTACGCTTGCGGCTCGCATGCGTATGGCCGATCGTGATCGGGCTCGAAACGCTGCTGCTGCTCGTCGACAATGCGCACTGGCTCGAACCGGCGAGGGTATCGAAGATCCAGCGCAAGCAAGTGTACGGGATCATCGCGCGTTCGCTGCCCGTTTCGCTGTCGGATGCGATGCTGCGCCAGTGGATCGAAGGTCTGATCGGCGCGATCGAAGCGCGCATCGACGTTCGCTGAGCCTCGCTCGTTGCCGCTTCGCCTGGCTGTACGGCAATCGAAAGCCTATGATGAACGTCACATGACTTGCAGCGAAGGGCCGCATCGGCCGCAACCGATCATGACCGATATCGTCGACTGGCACGCTCACGTGTATTTCGATCCGGCGACGCGCGATGCCGCGTGGGCTTTGCGCGAGACCATCCAGGCCCGCTTCGGCGGCAGGCTCGAAATGGGGCGTTTTCACGAGCGTCTCGTCGGTCCGCATCCGATGTGGTCGTATCAGCTCAAGTTCGGCCGCGAGCTGTTCGCGGAGCTGTTCGAGTGGCTCACGCTCAATCATGGCGCGCTCGATGTCTTCATTCATCCGAACACAGGTAACGCGCTGCGCGATCATCGCGACGCGGCCGCATGGATCGGGCGCTCTCATCAGTTGAATCTGGCCGCGCTGGGCGGATAGCGCGCTGTGCCCGGCGCACGATTGCGCGCTGTCGTGCATCGTCTGATGCACGCTCGCGCGCGGAGGTCTCGTCATGACGATCACGAACGCAGTGTCGGGCACCAGCATCGATGAAGTATCGGATGGCATCTACCGGATCAACACGCCCGTCGTGTTCGAAGACGGTCCGGGCGGCTTCTCGTTCAACCAGTATCTGATCGTCGACGACGAGCCGCTGCTCTTTCATACGGGCCCGCGCAAGATGTTCGCGCTGGTGCGCGAGGCGGTGGCTTGCGTGATTCCGCCCGAGCGGCTGCGTCACCTTGCTTTTTCGCACGTCGAAGCGGACGAGTGCGGTGCGCTGAACGAATGGCTCGCCGTTGCGCCCGACGCGCAGCCGCTGTGCGGAGCGATCGCCAAGCTGGTGTCCGTCGACGATCTCGCCGACCGTCCGGCGCGCGGCCTCGAAGACGGCGAGGCCGTCGTTCTCGGCACACATAAGGTGCGCTGGCTCGCGACGCCGCATCTGCCGCACGCGTGGGAGTGCGGGATGCTGATCGAAGAGACGACGCGCACGCTGCTGTGCAGCGATCTCTTCACGCAACCGGGCAGCGATCATCCTCCCGTCACGCGCTCCGACATACTCGGTCCGTCCGAAGCGTTCCGGCGCAGCATGGACTACTACTCGCACACGAAACACGCCGACGCGATGCTCGAACGGCTCGCCGCGCTCGAGCCGCGCATGCTCGCGTGCATGCACGGCAGCGCGTGGGAGGGCGACTGCGCGTCGCTGATTCGCGCGCTCGCGCAATCGTTGCGCGAATAGGGCGCTGCTGCTCGAACGCGGCGGCGCGGACGCGCCCCAGCGCGGCGGTCGTTGCACGCCGACGCACGCCGATGCGCATATGAACGCCGCAGTGCAGCAAGACTTTTTCACGCGGGCGTGTCGATTCGCGTTGCCGCCGTTCGTCGTCAGATCAAGCGGACCGATTTGCCGCTACCACTGCAAGGACGACGACGATGACTCTGAAGCTCTACGCCCATCCGTTTTCTTCGTATTGCCAGAAGGCACTCACCGCGCTGTACGAGAACGGCACGCCGTTCGAGTACCGCCGCCTCGACGAACCCGGCGCAATGGATGAACTCGCCGCGCGCTGGCCGATCAGGCGCTTTCCGCTGCTCGTCGACGACGGCCGCACGATCGTCGAGGCGACCGTGATCATCGAGCATCTCGCGCTGTTTCATCCCGGCCCCGTGCAACTGATACCGGACGATCCGCGCGCCGCGCTCGAAGTGCGTTTCATGGATCGCTTCTTCGACAACTACGTCGCGACGCCGCAGCAGAAGATCGTCTTCGACAGCTTGCGCAGCGAAGGCGAGCGCGACGCGCGCGGCGTTGCCGATGCGCGCGCGCAGCTCGAAACCGCGTATGCGTGGCTCGACAAAGCGATTCGAAATCGCGAGTGGGCGGCGGGCGAGCGTTTCAGTCTCGCCGATTGCGCCGCCGCGCCGTTCCTCTTCTACGCCGACTGGACGCACCGGATCGATCCGAAGTTCGAGCACGTGATCGCGTATCGCCAGCGGCTCTTGAAACGGCCGTCGTTTGCGCGCGCCGTCGACGAAGCGCGGCCTTATCGGCACTTCTTTCCGCTCGGCGCGCCGGATCGCGACTGACCTCGATGCATCTTCAGCGGCTGCCCTGCGCGCATCGGGCAGCTTCTTTCCACGTTTCTTCAACGGAGGCCGACCATGTCTTCTGCATCTTCTCTCGTGCCCGCCGCCGAGCTCGTAAAGCGCAACGGCAGGCACTATCCGAACGAAAGCGTCGAGTATCGGCAGGCGCGCGACGCGCTGCTCGCCGAGGAAATCGAGCTGCGGCGCCATATCGAGCGCGTCGCCGAGCAGCGCCGCACCTTGCCGCCGGGCGGCGAAGTGACGGGCGATTACCGTTTCGTCGGCGAAGCAGGGCCCGTCGATTTGGCGGGTCTGTTCGGCGACAAGGACACGCTCGTCATCTACAGCTACATGTTCGGGCCGCAGCGCGAGCGGCCGTGTCCGATGTGCACGTCGCTGCTGGGCGCATGGGACGGCGAGGCGCGCGACATCGCACAGCGCATCGCGCTGGCCGTCGTCGCGCGCTCGCCGATCGAACGGCTCGTCGCGTTCAAGAAGGAGCGCGGCTGGCGCGATCTGAAGCTGTATTCGGACGTCAACGGCGAGTACAGCCTCGACTTCGGCGCAATCGGCAGCGACGGCGGCGACGAGCCTGCATTTCAGGTGTTCACGTGCCGCGACGGCACGATCCGTCATTTCTACGCGGCCGAAATGGGTTTCCCGACGGCCGACCCGGGCCAGGACCCGCGCGGCGCGCCGGATCTGATGCCGATGTGGACGATCTTCGACATGACGCCGGAGGGGCGCGATCCGAACTGGTATCCGAAGCTCGATTACGCGAAGTGAATGGCGGGTGATGCGGCGGTTGTGGTCGATCGAGCGCGAACGCGCTCGCGCCGCCTGCTCGCGGGCCTGCTTTGATCCCGCGTGAACGCTCAGTCCGCGATGCGGCGGTCGGCGAGCGCGCGTTCGCAGTCGCCGAGCACGGCGATCACGAGACGCGCCTGCGAATCGAGCTCGTCGGTATCGAGGATTTCTTCGACGGCGTCGCGCGCCCAGTCGGCTTCGACGAACGACGCGTGGCGCTGCGCGATGTCGAGTGCGATGGCCGACAGCTTCGCGACGCACAGCCAGTCCGCTGTGCGGCTATGCCTGTCGAGCCACTTGTGCGCGGCCTCCACGTGAAAAGCCGGCGAGGGCCAGGCTTCGTTCAGATACCAGGCACCGAGGCTCCCGCATGTGAGCCAGCAAAGCAGCTCGATGCGGTCGCGTTGGCTCAGAAGATGGCGTACATCACTCATGGCGACGCTCGCGAAGGTAACGGATATGACGTGAGTTCCGCGTAGCAAAGCTCGAACCCGTGTGTGTACGACAATATCACGAGGTTGTGCCTTGCACGACAGGGTTTAACCGGATGTGCGTCTTCTCGCGTGCGTCCGAACGTGTGCTGGCCGACAATCGCGGGTGCTTTCCGATGCTCGCTGTGGCAATTGCATGGACACAGTGCAGCGCGAACGCTCGATGCGCCTGTCAGCGCGCGCACGCGACGCGCGAACGGGCGGGATCACCGGGATCGTCGAGCGCGATCATCTGACCGTGATGCAGGACCGTGAACGCGTCGTCGGGCAGGGCTGCTTCGCGGGTCGCTTCGGCGAGTTTTTTCGGCGGTTCGTCGAGCGGCTCGTCGGTCAGCTCGAACGTGCCCCAGTGAATGCCGATGGCCTTTTTTGCATGCACGTCCCTGAAAACCTGCACGGCCTGCTGCGGATCGAGATGCGGCGGACCCATGAACCAGCGCGGCGCGTACGCGCCGATCGGGAGCAGCGCGAGATCGAAACAGCCGAACGCCGCGCCGATCCGCTTTGCGTCATCGGAAAAGCCGGTGTCTCCCGCGAAATACAGCGAGTACGGATGCGCGGCGCCTTCCGGCGTCTTCACGACCCAGCCGCCCCATAGCGTCTCGTTGCGGTCGGTCAGCGTGCGCGCGGACCAGTGCGTCGCGGGCACGAACCAGAAGTGGAGGCCCGCCGCATCCGTTTCATCGCCCCAGTCGAGTTCGCGCGCGTTCGTGATGCCCTTCTTCGCGAGCCAGTCCTTGATGCCGAGCGGCACGAGAAAGAGAGGCGGACCGCCGGGCTGTCCGTTCAGCGCTTCGACGCTCTCCGCATCCAGATGGTCGTAATGGCTGTGCGAGATCAGCACGACATCGATCTGCGGCAACTGGCCGAGCGTCAAGCCGGGCGGCACGCGCCGCTTCGGTCCGAGGAACGTGAACGGCGACGCGCGCTCGGAAAACACAGGGTCGGTCAGGATGTTGGTGCCGCCGATCTGCAGCAGCGTGCTCGCGTGGCCGATCCACGTCATCGTGTTTTCGCTGCGGTTCGCCTTGATCCATTCGACGTCGGGGTGATCGACGGGAAACGCGTAGCCGTTCGCGGGCGGTGGAGGCAAGCCGTGGATCAGACGGTTCCAGCGCCACTTCCAGAACGAGCCGCGCACGAGCGGGCCGTCGTTGTTCTCGAAGCCGTGCTCCGTGCGCGGCGCGTGATGGATGCCCGCTGCGGCGAGGCCCTCCGGCGAAGGCTCGGGCTCCTGTGCGCCGGCGACGCAAGGCGCCGTCGCCAGATGCACGGCGAGAGCGGCGCACAGCAAAGGCAGGCGAAACGGGCGTGGAATCGTCAATGGCTGAATGGGCGCGAAGCGGTCGAACGGCGCAAGCCCGGCAGTGGACGGTGCATCAGTGTAGACGCACACTGTTTTCTTCGCCGAAGCCTCAGCAGGCACTTTGGCGCGGACGGCTGCAATCCGCTTCATCGGCTCGCCATATGCGGCGAGCAAGGTTGAATTCCGGGTCGATGCACCGGCATTCGTCACGTGCATCGAACCGACCGCGCACCGGAAAAATTGTGCCGGCAGCGGAATGCAGATGTGAAGTGAAATGCCGCTTGCCGTCAATAAAGGGCATGAAGACGACTCAAATCGTGCAATTTTTTTCCGAGAGGCCGTGCTGACTGGCCCGATTCAAACCGTCAAAATTGAAAATAAGGCAAAATTCGGGGCATTCGCGTCGGCCTTGGCACTGCCGGCGGCATTTCCCAACCTTTCTCGACCGAGAGCAAAGCGATGAGTAACAAGCAACCTACGATCATCTACACCCTGACCGACGAAGCCCCGCTGCTCGCGACGAGTGCCTTTCTGCCGATCATCCGTACGTTTACCGCGCCCGCTGGCGTCAATGTCGAGACGAGCGACATCTCCGTGGCTGGCCGCATCCTCGGCGAATTCCCGGAATTCCTGACGGAAGAGCAGCGCGTGCCGGACAACCTCGCTGAGCTGGGCCGCCTCACGCAGCTCCCGGACACGAACATCATCAAGCTGCCGAACATCAGCGCGTCGGTGCCGCAGCTCGTCAACGCGATCAAGGAACTGCAGGCGAAGGGCTTCAAGGTGCCGGACTATCCGGAAGACCCGAAGACCGACGAAGAAAAGGCGATCCAGAAGCGCTACTCGAAGTGCCTCGGCAGTGCCGTGAATCCGGTTCTGCGCGAAGGCAACTCGGACCGCCGAGCGCCCGCCGCCGTCAAGAACTACGCGCGCAAGCACCCGCACAGCATGGGCGAGTGGAGCATGGCGTCGCGCACGCACGTCGCGCACATGAAGCATGGCGACTTCTACCACGGCGAAAAGTCGATCACGCTCGACCGCGCGCGTGACGTTCGCATGGAACTCGTCACGAAGAGCGGCGAGACGATCGTGCTGAAGCCGAAGGTTGCGCTGCAGGACGGCGAGATCATCGACAGCATGTTCATGAGCAAGAAGGCGCTGGTCGCGTTCTACGAAGACCAGATGGAAGATGCGCGCAAGACGGGCGTGATGCTGTCGCTGCACGTGAAGGCGACGATGATGAAGATCTCGCACCCGATCGTCTTCGGCCACGCGGTCAAGGTGTTCTACAAGGACGCGTTCGCGAAGCATCAGAAGCTCTTCGACGAACTGGGCGTGAACGTGAACAACGGCCTCGTCGATCTGTACACGAAGATCGAGGCGCTGCCGGAATCGAAGCGCGAAGAAGTGATCCGCGACATGCACGCATGCCACGAGCACCGTCCCGCGCTGGCAATGGTCGATTCGGCGAAGGGCATCTCGAACCTGCACGCGCCGAACGACGTGATCGTCGACGCATCGATGCCCGCGATGATCCGCGCAGGCGGCAAGATGTGGGGCGCCGACGGCCGTCCCGCCGACACGAAGTGCGTGATCCCTGAAAGCACGTTCGCGCGCATCTACCAGGAAATCATCAACTTCTGCAAGACCAACGGCGCATTCGATCCGAAGACGATGGGCACGGTGCCGAACGTCGGCCTGATGGCGCAGAAGGCCGAAGAGTACGGCTCGCACGACAAGACCTTCGAGATTCCCGCAGACGGCGAAGCGCGCATCGTCGACATCGCGACGGGCGAAGTGCTGGTTGCGCTCACGCAGCAGGTCGAGAAGGGCGACATCTGGCGCATGTGCCAGGTGAAGGACGCGCCGATCCGCGACTGGGTCAAGCTCGCCGTCACGCGCGCGCGCAACTCGGGCATGCCGGCCGTGTTCTGGCTCGACCCGTACCGCCCGCACGAAGCCGAACTGATCAAGAAGGTCGAGACGTACCTGAAGGATCACGACACGTCGGGTCTCGACCTCCAGATCATGTCGCAGGTCCGCGCGATGCGTTACTCGCTGGAGCGCGTGATCCGCGGTCTGGACACGATCTCGGTGACGGGCAACATCCTGCGCGACTACCTGACCGACCTGTTCCCGATCATGGAACTGGGCACGTCCGCGAAGATGCTGTCGATCGTCCCGCTGATGTCAGGCGGCGGCATGTACGAAACGGGCGCGGGCGGCTCGGCGCCGAAGCACGTGAAGCAGCTCGTCGAAGAGAACCACCTGCGCTGGGATTCGCTGGGCGAGTTCCTCGCGCTGGCCGTGTCGCTGGAAGAACTCGGCATCAAGTCGGGCAACGAGAAGGCGAAGATTCTCGCGACGACGCTCGACGCTGCAACGGGCAAGCTGCTCGACAACAACAAGAGCCCTTCGCCGAAGACGGGCGAGCTCGACAATCGCGGCAGCCAGTTCTACCTCTCGATGTACTGGGCACAGGAGCTGGCCGCGCAGACGCAGGACGCGGAACTCGCCGCGAAGTTCGCGCCGCTCGCGAAGGTGCTGACGGACAACGAGAAGACGATCGTCGGCGAACTGTCGGACGTGCAGGGCAAGGAAGCGGACATCGGCGGCTACTACAAGCCCGACTTCGCGAAGCTCGATGGCGTGATGCGTCCGAGCAAGACGCTCAACGGCGCGCTGGCCGCCGTGACGGCCTGAGGCGTCGCAGCGTAGCGCTGTGAACGAAGCCCGCGCATTTCGGTGCGCGGGCTTTTTTCTTGCAGCGACCGCCATGGCCGGCACCACCGCCGCGAACGCGTGAACTCACTGACTCCGTCGCCGCATGCGCGCACAACATCAAGCGTTCTTCGCATCGTTGTTCTTCTCGCGGCTCGCGGAGCAGATACTGCTTTTCCTCGTGCCGCTCGTCGTCTTTCAGACCACGCAACAGGCGACGTGGTCGGGAATCGCGTTCTTCATCGAGGCGTTCCCGCGCTACGTCGTGTTTCCCGTGTGCGGCGCGTTGTGCGATCGCATGTCGCCTGTCAATGTGTTGCGCGTGAGCCAGCGTTTTCGCGCGATCGCGTGTGTTGCGGGCATTGCGGGCTTCGGCCTCGCGGGTGGAATCGGCTGGCTGATCGCGCTTTCCGCTGTCTGCGGTGCATTGACGAGCCAGGGGCTCGTCGCGCGCGAAGTGCTGCTGCCGCAGGTCTTTACGTCTGAGCGCTTCGAAAAGGTGCTGTCGTATGCGCAGATCGCCGATCAGGTTGGCGTCGTGCTCGGTCCGATGCTCGCAGGCCTGCTGCTCGGCTGGTGGCGCTGGGAGATCGTCGTCGGCGTGGCGGCGCTGCTGTTTTTCGCCGCCGATGGCGCGACGCTGCTGTGGCAGCGTGCGAGCCGTTTCGAATGGACGATGACGGAAAGCGCGCCCGTCGAATGGTTCGCGCCCGTCAAGACGGCGCTCTCACACGTCGTGCATCTGCCGGGACTCGGCAGGCTGGTCGCGCTGGCCGCCGCCGAAAATCTCGTGATCGGCGTGACGCTCGCGACATCGGCGGCGATGGTGACGGGGCTGCATCGCCGTCCGGATGCGTTCTATGCGTTCGTGCAGACGGCGGGCGCGATTGCGACGATCGTCATTCTGTTGTTGATCGCGAGGGTGCGCATTCCGCGCAAGACGTTGGGCGTCGTGTCGTTTCTCGCGATTCTCGCGGGCGGATTGCTCGCGGGTTCGAGTGCGTCTGTGTGGGGCTATGTCGCGGGTTTTCTGCTGATCGTCGGCTTCGACAAGATGTTCAGCATCTACATTCGCAGCGTGCGTCAGGCGATCATTCCCGCGAAGGATTATGGCAAGACGCTCGGCGTCGTCATCATGCTCAACAATCTGACGCAGCCGCTGGCGGGCCTTCTCGTCGGGCTCTTTTCGGGCAACGGACGGATGAGCGCCGTCGTGGTCGCGATCTCGCTCGGCATGGGCGTGCTCGGCGCGGCCGCTGTGCTTGCAGGCATGCGCAACGAACGAAGGCGCGCGGCATTGCGCGTGAACCCACTGCGCGACCACTCACCCAACAGCGCACCCAACAGCACCGAATAAACACGCCGAGGCCACAACAACGCGTTCATTCGATGCGCCACGCCACATAGAGCCACCGACATGGAATCGGACGACGAGCTGAAACACTTCGCATTGCACGGCGCCGCGCCGCTGCCCGCTGCGGACGACGAGGGCTTCGTGGACAACGACGGCGCGCGCATCGCATGGTCGACATACGGCAGCGGCCAGCCCGCGATGAGCCAGCCCGTCGTCCTGCTGCATGGCGGCCTCGGGCATCGCGGCAACTGGGCCTATCAGGTGCCGTCGCTCGTCGATGCCGGCTACCGCGTGATCCTGATCGACAGCCGCGGGCACGGGCGCAGCACGCGCGACGCGCGACCCTACAGCTACGAACTGATGGCCACCGATGTGCTCGCCGTGCTCGATGCGCTGCATGTGCGGAAGGCCGCATTCGCCGGCTGGAGCGACGGCGCGTGCACCGCGCTGGTCCTCGCCCGGCGCGCGCCCGAGCGCGTTGCGGGCGTGTTCTTTTTCGCGTGCAACATGGACCAGGGCGGCGCAAAGGAATTCGTGTCGACGCCCGTGATCGAACGCTGCTTCAAGCGGCATCGGGAAGACTACAAGACGCTGTCCGCAACACCCGACGAGTTCGATGCGTTCGTCGCCGCCGTCAGCGAGATGCAGCGCACGCAGCCCGACTATTCGGCCGACGATCTCGCGCGAATCGGCGTGCGCGTCGTCGTGGCGATCGGCGAGAACGACGAGTTCATCAGGCAGGAGCACGCCGCGTATCTCGCGCAAACCATCCCCGGCGCAGAACTCATCGTGCTGCCGAACGTCAGCCATTTCGCGCCGCTGCAAAGGCCGGCGCTGTTCAACGGTGTGATCGAGCGGTTCGCGGGAACGGCGTTCGCGCCGGAGAAATAATTTTCGACGAGAGCGAAGAGTGGGTGAGCGCCGCGCTCCATTCGCCGGCTACTCGTTCTTCGCGCCCGCCGCCACGTCCTCGTCTTTCTCCCATCCGCCGCCGAGCGCGAGGAACAGGTTCACCTGGTCGATCGCCACCTGACCGTCGGCGGCCGCCACCTGCGCGGCGACGCTCGTGAGCGTGCGCGTCGCGTCGAGATCGTCGATGAACGACTCGCGGCCTGCGGCATACAGCCGATGCGTTTCGTCCGCCGACTGCACGGCCGATTTGTACGCGGTGCGCAGCGCATCGGCGCGCGTCGTGTCGGATGCGTAGTTGGACAGGCTCGTCTGCGTTTCGCGCAGCGCGTTCAGCACGACACCGTCGAAGTGCGCGAGCGCGCCGCCCGTCGATGCCTCCGCTTCATGCACGCGCGCCCGTTGCCCGTTGATCGGGAACGTCCAGCTGATCAGCGGGCCGAATGCCCAGCGGTTCGTCGTCGCGCCCAACAGGTCCTCTGCGACGCCGACCGAGCCCACCGACGCGCCGAAGCTCACGGACGGATACAGCGCCGCCGTCGCGACGCCGATGCGCGCTGTCGACGACGCCAGTTGCCGCTCGGCCTGGCGCACGTCGGGGCGGCGCTTGAGCAGCGCGGCGCCATCGCCGACGGGAATCGGCTGCGCCAGATGCGGCACCTTGTTGCACGCGAGGGCGGCAGGCGGCAGATCCGACGGCGCGCGCGCAAGGAGCATCGCGAGCCGGTACTGCGCGGCGCGGCGGCGCGCAACGAAGCGCGGGATGTCGGCGGCGAGCGTGTCGGCCTGCGTCTGTCCGCGCGTGACGTCCGGCTGGTTGCCGCGTCCCGCGTCGCGCAGCCGCTGCGTGAGCTTGACCCGTTGCCGCTGCAACGACAGCGATTGCTGGGCGATCTTCAGTTCGTCGGCGGCCGAGCACGATTCGACATACGCGCGCACGACATCCGCGACCACCGTGATGCGCGCGAGATCGCTCGCGGCTTCGACGGCTTCGTCGTCGGCCGTCGCGGCCTCGACGCCGCGCCGCAGCTTGCCGAACAGATCGAATTCATATGACACGCTCAGGTCGAGCGCCCCTTCCGTGACGACGGGAAGCTTCTCCGTCAGCAGAAACTGTTCGGCCGATTCCTGAGCGCGCTGGAAAGCCGCGGACGTCTTGCCGGAGAAGCCGCCCTGTTCATTCGCGAAATCGACTTGCGCACGCGAGCGCGCGAGATTGGCCGCGGCGACGCGCAAATCGGTATTGGACGCCAACGCCTGCGAGACCAGCTGATCGAGCACGGGGTCGTCGTACAGACGCCACCACTTCGACGGCACGGGCTGTTGTGTGACGGGCGCGTTGTCCGCGCCGTCGATGGCCGCGTTCGCATAGGGCGCGTTGACCATCGCGTTGTCGGGCAGCTTGTAGTTCGGGCCGACCGTCATGCAGCCGCTCAGCGCCAGCGCGACGGGAAGCAGGACGGGCAGCCAGGCGCGGCGAGCGCGCGTTGCCGTCATGAACGGTTTGCGTTTCATCGTGATGCGCCCGAAGCAGGTTGCGTTGCGCCAGACGGCGACGCGCCGGCGATAGCCGCGCTCGCCGTCGATGCGCCCGCACGTGCGGAGGCCAATGCCGATGCCGGTGCGGCAGGCGCCGATGCAGCAATAGCATCCGAAGCATGCCTTCCGATCGACGGCCCGAGGCCCCGCACCGATACCGTCGCCGTGCGGCCCGCGATCATGCGGAAGTCGGCGGGAATTTCGTCGAGCGCGACGCGCACGGGTATGCGCTGCGCGAGACGCACCCAGCTGAACGCCGGGTTCACGTTCGGCAGCAGGTTGGCGCTTTGCTGGCGGTCGCGGTCCTCGATCGCGGCGACGATGCTCTGCACGTGTCCGCGCAATACGTTCGGCTCGCCCATCACCTTGATGTCGACGGGCTGGCCGATGTCGATGCCGTGCAGCTTCGTTTCCTCGAAGTAGCCGTCGACGCGGAACGAGTGCATGTCCACCACCGACAGCACCGCGCGTCCCGCCGACACGAACTCGCCGGCACGCGGCGCGCGGTCGTTCAGGTAGCCGTCGACGGGACTCACGATCACCGTGCGCTGCAGGTTCAAACGCGCTGTGTCGATCGCGACTTCGGCATCGGCGAGCGCGGCGGCCGCCTGCTCGACGCGCGAGTGCGTCTCTTCGACGGATTCGCGCGCGACGAGATTGCCCAGCGCGCGGTTGCGCGCGTCTTCGCGGCGCGCCTGATCGAGCGTCGCGCGGCGCTGCTGCGCGGTGGCCTGCGCGTTGCGCAGCGCAAGCTCGTAGCGCGCCTGGTCGATCACGAAGAGGACGTCGCCGCGCTTGACCGCCTGGTTGTCGACGACCTTCACTTGCGTGATGAGCCCGGACACGTCGGGTGCAACCTGGATGACGTCGGCGCGCACGTGGCCGTCGCGCGTCCACGGCGCGAACATGTAGTAGTCGACCAGCTTCCACAGCACGGCTGCCGCGATCGCGACGACGATGAGAGTGAGCAGGATCTGCCCGACGGAGAACCAGGTTTTTTTCACGTTATGAGCCGGTGCGAAACGATGACGACAAGCCCCAGCACCAGTACATAAATGCCGAGGTCGAAAATGGAACGGTGCCAGATGAAGCGATACACGCCGAGGCGCGCGAGCGCGGTGCGGATCGCCAGATTCAGCAGATAGGCGATGAACATCAGCACCAGCACGGCGGGCACGAATACGCCGAGAACGTCGATTTCGCCGATCATGTGCGTCGACAGAATGAAAAGGGTTGAGTGGCCATCAGGCGGGCGTCTCCTCTTGCGCGGGCGGATTGCCGCCTGGCGCCGTATGCGGCGGGTGCAGCGACAGGCGCATGCCGACGAGCGCATGCAGCGTGTCGCGCAGCCAGCGTTCGGCGGGCGGGGCAGTGCGGCTCTGCCCCTGGTCTTGCGCAGGTTCCTGTCCAGGCTGCGCGGGTTGCGTCGGTTCTGCTCGCTGTGATGCGCGTTGCGCCTCTTCGATGCCGCGCGACGTCACGCGCGCGACGGCGGCATCGATCGCATCGATCAGCGCAGGCGGCACCGGCTGCCGCGCGCGCCGTGCGATGCATTGCTCGAAATACTGCCGCACGCCTGAAAGCACGTCATCGATGGTGTCCTGCAAGTCGACTGTCAGCTTGCGGCGCGTGCGCCGAAGATCGAGCGCGTTCAGCGCGACGCGAAAATCGCGGAAGCTCTCGATCGACGGATGACGGTGCGAATCGGTTGCCGCGTGACGCGGCAGCAGTTGCATCAGCCGGTCGAGCATGCGTGCGTACAGATTGCGCTGGTCCTCGATCGCGGCCGTCGATGCGCTCACCACGACATCGGACCACGCGGAGCGCGTGAGCCGCTCAGCCGCGAGTTCGGCGCCGAAAGGACGCGTCGCGCGCGTCCAGATGAACGCGAACAGCAGGCCGCCGACGCCCGCCAGGTTGCTGTTGAGAAACACGAAGAAATCGGCTTCGTAAGCGCTCTGAATGCTGATGAACGTGGCCGTGTTGACGGCGACGAGCATCGTCACGAGATTGAACTGCGGGCGCGGAATCAGCGTGCCGATGATCAGGAACGGCCCGGCGAAGATCACGACCAGCATCGCGAAGTCGTGCACGTGCGGCAGCACCGCGAACACGTACAGGCCTGCGAACACGACGCTCGCGCAGGTCGAAAGAAAGAACTTGAAGACGGCGGGCGCGGGTTCGTCGAGCGCGGCGAAGAAGCAGCACGACACGGCCGCGAGCGTCACCGCGCCCGCGCCGTCGTTCCAGCCCGACGCGATCCACAGTCCGCACGCGAGGATGATCGCGCCGACCGCGGACACCGTCGAAAACAGCATCATCCCGCGATCGAAGAAACGCTCGGTGCCGCCCAGCCGCCAGTGACGAAAGCGCGGCTTCCACTGCGCCGTTTCGTGGACGATGCTCGCGCGCAGACAGCGGATGTCCTGCCACACGTCGACGACCTGGCCCAGACGCCAGAGCGCGTTCGACAGCAGCGCCACCTTCCAGTTTGCAAGCGATGCCGCAGGCGGCTTCATCGCGGCGATGCGCTCGCGCAGCGCTTCCGCCTCGCGGTCGGGTTCGTCGGCGTGCTTCGCTTCGAGCGCGGGCGATCTGATCCACTGCGCGACGTCCGCGAGCAGCGCCGCGATTTCGGGCGGCTGCGTGCCGCTCTCGCGCATCAGTTCGATCAGCGGATCGGCCATCGACGAAATCAGCGGCAGAAAGATCTGCATGCGCCCTTGCAACGCGCGCGCGCGGCGCACGATGTCGGGACGCGTGTGATCGTAGGTCAGCTGGCTCAGCAGGAATTCGAGGCCGTTGACGGTCGCCGCGAGCCGCTGGCGCGCAGCCGAAATCGGCGCGCCCGCGATGTGGCCGGACAGCGTCTCGCTTGCGTAGAACGCGGCATCGCGGAACCACGCGTCGGTGCGCTCGATCAGCGTCGGCGCGAGGCGGCTCGGAAACACGACGCTGCCCACGATGCTCGCGACCACGATGCCGAGCAGGATCTCTTCGGTACGCGTGATGGCGAGATCGAACACAGTCGTCGGATTGGTGACGGCGGGCAGCGCAATCAACGGCAGCGTGTAGCCGGCGAGCAGGCAAACATAGCTGCGCGCGGAGCGGTCGTTCATCGACAGGTAGAGCAGGGTGCCCGTCCACAACGCGACGATCACGCTGAACAGAAACGGCGACTCGACGAACGGCGGCACGATCAGCACGGCGCCCGCCGCGCCGATCGCCGTGCCGAGCGCGCGATACAGCGCCTTCGAGCGCGTCGCGCCGACGAACGGATTCGACACGATGTAGACAGTCGCCATCGCCCAGTACGGGCGCGGCAATTCGAGCGCAAGGCCGATGTACAGCGCGATCATCGCGGCCGCGAACGTCTTGGCGGAGAACAGCCAGTCGCGCAGTGATGGGTAGGCCATGGCGCTTACGCGTTGCCTTTGCTGCCGGAGCGGTCCGGCGCGCGTGCGGATGCGCCGTCGTCGCCGGGTGTGGCCTTGTCGGATGCGGGCGGTGTCGTGGTGGCATCCAGCGATGCGTTGAACGCATTCAGCACGCGCAGCGTCGTCTCCAGATCCGCGCGGCTCACGCCTTTGAGCACGCGCGCGCGCAGGTCCATCAGGCGCTCTTCCATGCGCGCGGTGACGACACGGCCTTCGTCGGTGAGCGTGATGGTTTTCGCGCGCTTGTCGTCGGGGTCTTCGTCGCGGCGCACGAGGCCCGCCGCGCACAGTTGGTCGAGCAGACGCACGAGCGACGGCCCTTCGATGCCGACTTGCTCCGCGAGCGTCACCTGGCGCACGGCCTCGCCGAGACGGTTGGCCGTCAGCAGCGGACCCGCGCAGGCTTCCGACACGTTGTACGCGGACAGCACGCTATGGCTCGTGCGGCGCCAGCGGCGCGCGGCGACGACCAGCGTGCTGCTGACCGAGCGGCGCAGGAGATGGAGATTAGCCATGGGGCGGGATTGTATGTCGGTTTTTATTCGTTAGCATCCTATCGACCTACAATTTTTAAGGAAATGCTTCAAACTTTTTCTCCATATGATGCGGAGCGCTGAAGCGCGCGGGCGGGGTCGCTCGAAGGGGACCCTAGCCCTGATTCTGGCATCCACATGTGACGCGCTCTGTGGCTTTGTCGCGCACCGTCTGCCGGACTTGGTCACGGTCGCGGTCAGGGTCGCGGTCACGGTGGAAATAATTGCTTGCGGCGCGTGCAAACAGGGCACTAACGAGGAAGTTATTCTTCGGTCTCGTCGCATTGAACAGGCGCTTGCTCACGCAGCTGATGGCCGCTTTTCTCGCGTGGTGCTCGTGGCCTGATGCGATCCGCGCGCTGTTCCAGGCCCGCATTGCGCGGCGCGCGACGACCGCCGACAAAAGCGAATCGTTGCCACGCGGCGCGCACTTTCGAAAGAATCGTTTTTATTTCGCCCAGCCCCTGCGCACGCGACCCGCGCCTGCCGATATCCAGCCAGTAGATCACCACTGATGCAAGTGGAAAGAACTACCGCATCGTTCCTGTATTGAACTCCCGTCAGCCGACGCGCGAATGTGCGCACTCGACGGAGCACCGTCGATGGCCTCATCAGCGATAGAGCGAGCGTCATTCATCAGGATGACGAAACGTATCGGACGGTCCGTCGACTTTTCATCAACACGCACGCTGCACTCACACATCAAAGCTTTTCGCCGGGCGCGACCTGGCAGTGGATTTTTTTGTCATGGTCAAACGACGTCAATTCCTCGGTTTACTGACCGCACTCGGCGGTGCTCACGTGCTGAGCGCATGCGGCGGAGGCGGCGGCTCGGGAGGCGGCGAGGGCGGCGCGACCGGCATTAGCGCCGACAGCACGACGGGCACCGCGTCGGGTACGACGGGTACGTCCGCGACGACAACGGCTACAAGCAGCGCAGGCGTGACCGCGGCGGCCGGGAACGGCAAGACGCCCGCTTCGGCGAATGACGCGAATGGCACGACTGCCGGCTCGTCGAACGGGAAGGGTCCGGCCTCATCCGGCGGAACGAACAAGGGTTCGTCGAGCGACTCATCGACGGGATCGTCGAACGATAGCTCGCCCGGATCGCCGAACGGCACGGCGATCCCGCCTGCCGCTTCGATTACTGACAATCAGGCCGCCGTCTGGACGCTCGTCGACGGATCGGTCTACCGCAACGGCGTAGCGGCGGGCAACACGTACAACGTGACGCTGCTGCTGTGGTACGGCGGCGCCCTCTATCACCAGGGCACGGGCGGGCAGTTCTATGGATGGAACGGCACGACCTGGTTCGCGTGCAACGATCCGCGCCTTGGCGGCACGTCCGCGGACGGCACGACGATTCCCGCGTCGGCGTACATCATCGACAAGGCGGGCGCGCTGTGGACGGTGGCCAACGGCGTCGTCCTTCGCAACAACGCTGCCGTCGGCGTGACGTCGAACGTGTCGATGCTGCTGTGGTATGGCGGCAAGCTCTGGTATCGGTCGACGGACGGGCAGTTCCATGTGTGCAGCGATCTCGACCAGTGGATGGCGTGCAGCGATCCGCGCATCGCCGTCGCGGCGACGAGCGGCACGTTCCACGGCATCAACGGGCATTACGACTATCGCTACACGCCGGACCAGATCGTATCGATCATGCGGAACATGGGCTGCTCGACCTATCGTGTCGGCTGCATCGACGATCCGACGTCGCTCGGCGCTGTCGTCAATCTTGCGCGGGCGTTCCAGGCAGCGGGGCTGACGCTGTTCGTGCTGGTCAATCTCGGCATCCGCGATTCGACCGGCTTGCCGTTCGCAAGCGAATCGGTGGCATACAGCCGCGGATTTTCATGCGGCGCGACAGTCGCGCGTGCGCTCGCGCCGTATGGCGTCGTGATGTACGAGTGCGGAAACGAATTGACGCGCGACGGCGCGATCATTCTCGACTCGACCAATGCGGGCACGAAGGCGGTCGACTTCAGCAACGTCTACTGGCCGATCATGCGCGGCGTGATGCGCGGGATGATCGACGGCGTGAAGTCGGCTCAATCCAATGCGAAATGCGGGATCAACTTCTGCGTCGCGGACATCGGCGCCGCCGATGCATTGTGGGACGGCAGGCAGCCGGACGGGACGAGCGGTCATCCGTTGGTGCGCTGGGATCTGACGACGTGGCACAACTACGAGGTGTACGGCGACATCTTCGATATCGGCTCCGACGGCTCGGGTCCCGGCTTCGATCTGCCGACTTACTGCAAGGCGCGTTATGGCGTGCCGTTCCTGCTGACCGAGTGGAACACCGGGCCGGAGAAGACCCAGTCGTATCGCGCGAACTACATCACGACGCGCTATGCGACTTACTACCAGGCGAGAAAGACGAAGAATATCCAGTCCGTGATGTACTACGTGCTCGATAGCGGCGATGAGACGTACGGCCTCATGATCGACGGTACGCCGGTGAATCTGCCGTATAACGCGTTTGTCGCGTTTGTCGCGGGGCACGCGGATAACTAGGGGTTTGTGGTTTGGTTGCGCGCCCCCGGCAATAGTGCTCCGTCGTGATTTTTCTGTCTGACTGACTCTATTGAATATTTTTAGATCGATTGATCAAAAATTCCACGCAGACTTGTTTGTTCGACGTCGCGTCAACCTTTGCACGACTTTCCGCATCAACAACGCGCTCTAGCATCAAAGCCCGACATTGACGGCCAGCAGATCGCGAGTCAACAGTAGCCGACGCATTGCGCGTCTGGCAAGGCTACCCGCACGACTAAAGGAACGCCCTCGCCATCCATTATCGCGAATCTAGATATCGCTTATTCGCGTCATTGTGTTGCTCGATAAAACGTTGACCGGCAGACTTTGATCCAAATCAAATTCGCAATCACGCATTCAGGAGACACACACATGCGTACTCAAGTCGGCATCGTCGGCGCTGGTCCTGCTGGACTGCTTCTCTCCCATCTTCTCCATTTGCAGGGTATCGACTCGGTCGTGCTCGAATCGCGCAGCCGCGAGCAGATCGAATCGACGATACGTGCAGGCGTGCTCGAACAGGGCACGATGGATCTGCTCACGGAAACAGGCGTCGGCGAGCGCATGAAAGCGGAGGGCGCGCTACATCATGGCTTTGAGCTCGCTTTCGAAGGCAAGCGCCGCCGCGTCGATCTCACGGACCTGACGGGTAAGGCGATTACCGTCTACGCGCAGCACGAAGTGATCAAGGATCTGGTTGCGGCGCGCGTCGCCGCGCATGCAGCACTGCATTTCGACGTGTCGGACGTATCGCTGCACGATATTGAAAGCGACACGCCGAGCATTCGTTATCGGCATCAAGGCGAAGCACGCGAACTGCAATGCGACTTCATCATCGGATGCGACGGCTCGCAGGGCATTTCGCGCAATGCCATTCCCGAAGCGCTGCGCCGCGATTATCAGCGTGTGTATCCGTTCGGCTGGTTCGGCATACTCGTCGAAGCGCCGCCATCCGCAGACGAATTGATCTACGCGCGCCACGAACGCGGCTTTGCACTGGTCAGCACGCGGTCGCCGAACGTGCAGCGCATGTACTTTCAATGCGATCCGAAGGACACCGTCGACAACTGGTCCGACGACCGCATCTGGGCCGAAATGCACGCACGTGTCGATTCCGACGATGGGCACAAGGTGGTGGAAGGCAAGATCTTCCAGAAGAACATCGTCGGCATGCGCAGTTTCGTATCGACAACGATGCAGCATGGCCGCCTGTTCCTTGCCGGTGACGCCGCGCACATCGTGCCGCCGACGGGCGCAAAGGGCCTGAACCTGGCAGTCTCCGACGTGCGAGTTCTATCGGATGCGCTGCGCGCGTTCTATCAGGAAGACCGCTCGGATCTGCTCGACAGCTATAGCGAAACGGCGCTCAAGCGTATCTGGCGCGCAGAGCATTTCTCGTACTGGATGACGCGCATGATGCACCGTCTCGACGATGCATCGCCATTCGAGCAGCAATTGCAAGTCGCGGAACTCGAGCATGTGACGACGTCACGCAGCGCGGCGATTTCGATGGCTGAGAACTATGTGGGCGCAGTCGCGGTATAAGCGGTACATGCGTTCAGCGCAATGAGATGTCGGTGTG
This sequence comes from Paraburkholderia phymatum, assembly GCF_038900715.1. Taxonomy (GTDB): domain Bacteria; phylum Pseudomonadota; class Gammaproteobacteria; order Burkholderiales; family Burkholderiaceae; genus Paraburkholderia; species Paraburkholderia phymatum_A. The sequence continues at coordinate 255,586 of NZ_JAYMRZ010000010.1, forward strand.
TGCCGCGGCCCGGAAGTCGTTGGGTGTCGCGCCCGTCTGCTTGTGGAAATAACGGCTGAAATATGCCGCATTCTCGAAGCCAAGCGCGTGCGCGATCTGTTTGATCGTCAAATGTGAATAGACCAGATCGCGCCGTGCCTCTCGTATCGGATGCTCGTTGAAGAGTGACATCGGCAAATGGCCGGGTTCGTCCCGGCGAATGCGGCGCAATTGCGCGGCCGTGATGCAAAGTTTTTCCGCATAGAACTCGACAGGCCGATGCTCGCGGAAATGCGCGGCGACCAGTTCGCGAAAGCGCTTGACCTGGCCGCTGCGGCGACGGCGACAGCGCTCGTCGCCGGCATCGCACAACCTTGCTACTTGCACGAAAAGTGCATTCATCAGCGACATGCCCGCCGCAATATGACCGCGCGCATTGCAGCGGCATTCCTGTTCGAGCAGCGTGAAGGGCGGCATCAACGTGTCATTGCCCGCTGACATCTTCACGGGGGATGACGGCGGGGCGCTGGGTCACGGGCAGCAGGCCCAGGCGATAGCGCTTTCGAAAGCGACTCCAGAGCGCGTTGCGCAGCCGTAATAAAGCGGTGAGGTCTCAATGCAACGCTGCTACGTATCCGCGCTCGCTACGATCAGTCTTCCGCGACATTCCGCCGGCAAGGTTGGGTACGCGTAGGCGGACCTGCCGAACATACCCTCTCTGCTTCCCGGAATCGCCGCGGGCATGACGCTCTACAAGCGGCTATCAGACAAGCATTTCGCTCGCGCTGTGAACGTGCCGTTGATCGTCTCGCGCATCAGCTACTTCGGGTAGTAGAGCCGAGAGAGGGCGGTCGCATCGGCGATGCGCGCGCGGGATAGCGATTTGCCGGGTTCAATTCACGTTGGCGTTGCGCCATCGATCTGCGCAGCTTCGAAATTCATCACGCTGTGACGTAGCACGACTCGGCCACCAGGCACGCGCAGCGGACAGATCAGCGGCGATCAACCCGCTCCGAAGCGCAGCGGATTCAATGTGGCCGATGTGTATTTTCTGGACGCGGAACGCGGGTGAGGTTCGGGTTACTACGGTCATCCGGCATCGATCACAATGCACGTTTTGTCCGGGTTAATGTCGTCTCTGTCCATTGAGGGGAACGCGGCTCAGGCTCTAAATTGGCGTCACTAAACCCACCGGGCGCCTGCGAGAAACAAGATTACCTCGCACGCCACCCACCCGGGCATACCGCCAGCCGAGCGGTATGGTCGGGCGGCTCTAGAGGAGACACCGCCATGGCCCATCAGATCACCCTCCGTTTTGAGGACGGAGTGACCCGCTTCATCGAGTGCGAGGAGGGCGAGCGCGTCACCGATGCCGCCATTCGTGCCAAGCTCAATATTCCACTCGATTGCCGTGATGGTGTGTGTGGCACCTGCAAGGCGGTCTGCGAGTCCGGCGAGTACGTTCTGGGCGACTGCGTGGACGATGCGCTTAGCCCGGAGGAGGCGAGCGCCCGCAAGGTTCTCACCTGCCAGATGAGCCCACGCTCCGACTGCGTGATCCAGATCGCCACGAACTCCGATGTCTCGGGTACCGGCCCGTCGTCCCACGGCGGACGGATCGTCGCCTGCCAACGAGCGTCGGACAGCACGATCGTCTTCTCGGTCGAGCTCGAGAACCGCGCGGATCTCAGCTTCCTTCCTGGGCAGTATGTCAACGTCCGGGTGCCCGGCACCGATCAGACACGCTCATACTCCTTCAGCTCGGGGCCGTCCGAGCCGCACGTGTCCTTTCTTGTGCGCAATGTGCGTCAAGGGGTGATGTCGACGTGGCTTTGCGAATCCGCGAAAGTAGGGGACCCAATCGAGTTTCGCGGACCGATGGGAAGCTTCTACCTGCGCCCCATCGAGCGCCCGATGCTGTTTCTCGCGGGTGGCACGGGCCTCGCGCCATTCCTCTCGATGCTGGACAAGATCGTCGAGGACGGCGGCAGTCCGTATCCGATCCACATGATCCTGGGTGTGAACAACGATGAGGATCTGGTTGGCATCGACCGGCTCGAAACCTATGCGCAGCGCCTGCCGAACTTCACCTATGCCTGCACCGTCTCCAGCCCCGACAGTGCCTATCCCAACAAGGGCTATGTGACCCACCACATCATCGCCTCCCAGCTCAACGACGGCGATGCGGATGTCTATCTCTGCGGCCCGCCGCCGATGGTCGATGCGGTGCGCGATTTTCTCTCGTCCGAAGGGCTGACGCCGCGCAACTTCTACTATGAGAAGTTCGCCGGCACCGGCCTGGTGGTTCAGACGGGCGAGGAGCATATCGCTCCTGTCGATGTCGATGAAGCCTTCGACCTGCGCATGGCTCTCGAACTGGGGGCGGCTCAGTTGACCATGGGCCGGCTGTCGAGCGAGCAATTGATCCTCTTCCGCCAGCTCGCCGAGGCGACGGCGCCGTTCGTGTCCGGGCAGCGCTTTACCGATGTTGCGCGCTACATCGACGCAAATCACGCCTTCCACCTGTTCACGATCGAAGCTTCCGGGAACGCCCAGCTGATCGCGCTCTACCGGCAACTGGCCGTGCAGGACTACATCGCCCGCGCGCTGACCGACCAGATCGAGATCGTCGGCGATATCGTCCAGCAGCACCGGGACATTGTCGCCGCCTTCGAACTGGGCGACCTGAACAAGGCGCGAGACGTGATTGCGCTGCACGCACTCCATTCCAAGGCCACGATGAGCAGGGCGCTGGAGCGTAGGGCGATGGGCAAGACGGCACCCATGGCGGCGCCCGTGGCAGCCGCGCCCCTTTCTCTCCCGTCTGCCGTGCCGGCGAGTGTGCCGCAGGTCTGCCCATTCACGGGCAGCACACTTCCGCCCTATTCACACGAACTGGACTGGCCCGAGGGGCTGGAGCCATTCAAGGTAGTCGACGACGGCTCACAAGGCGACCCTTACGAGCACTATCGCTGGATGCGGGAGCATGCGCCCGTGCTGCGTTGCGAGTCGGCGACTTCGGACGTGTGGTTCCTCTCGCGCTATGACGATGTCTACCAGGCGATCCGCAACCCGAAGCTGTTTTCCTCCGAGGTCGTCAGCCCGCCACCGCTGACGTTCCTGACGCTGTTCGATGCGCCCGACCACTCGCGGTTACGCAAGGTCGTCCAGCCGTCCTTCCTGCCGCTGGCGCTCGATCCGTTTATCGACCAGATCGCGCAAAGGGCGGAGGACCTGCTCGACGCGATGATCGCCAAAGGCGGCGGTGATGTCGTCGACGATTTCGCCATCCCGCTCAGCATCTCGACCATCTCGGCGATGATCGACGTGCCGAACGAGGATGAGGAGAAGATGAAGTTCTGGTCGGACGAGACCTTCAGCTACTTCGGGCGCCTCGCGCGCAATGCGCCTGGGACGGGCACCGACGAACAGAGCGCGAAGGCCTTCTTCGCTTACCTGAAGGAAGCGATGGAGCGGCTCGCTCTCACCGACAGCCAGTCGATCGGCGGGCATATCGCGCGCATGTGGAAGGACGGGCTGCTGTCGGAAAAGGAAGCGAAGGAGTTGTGTGCCTTCGTGTTCATCGCCGGGCACGACACGACGACTATCCTCGTCGCCAACGCTTTTCGCATGTTCGCCGAACGGCCGGATCTGCTGGGACGTATCCGCGAAAACCCCGCCGACGCTGACCGTTTCGTCGAGGAGGTGGCGCGCTATCGCGGTACCGTCCAGCGCGTGAGCCGCATCACCACCGAGGCAACCACTGTCGCGGGCGTCGATCTGCCCAAGGGCGCGGTCGTGCGATTGCTGCTGTCGGCTGCGAACCGCGACAGCCGCAAGTTTGCAGAAGGCGAGACGTTCGACATCGACCGCGATTCCAGCGGCCACCTGGGTTTCGGCAACGGCATGCACAAATGCCTTGGCGCGCCGCTTGCCAAGCTGGAGACGCTGATCGCGACGAAAGCGCTGGCCCGCAAGATCGGCGACATTGAGCTCGATCCGGCAAGGCCGATCCAGTATGTGCGAGGCAACAACCTGACCAATTCCGGCCCGCAGAACCTGTTCGTCAAGCTGGGTGGGTTATCGGCCTGAACGGGATGAGGGAGCGAGGTCGAGTCAGTCCGCCGCTCCCTTTCCAGGCGGCAGGGATCGATCGTGGGCTGCAGAGCGGTATTCGGTCGGCCGGAGTCCCGTCTGCTTGCGGAAGAAGCGACCAAAATAGGCCTCGTCCTGAAAGCCCAGTTCACTGGCGATCTGCTTCACGCTGAGCGTCGAATAGCCGAGCAGCCGCTTGGCCTCATGGATCGAGCGTGCATCGATCGCCTCGATGGCCGAGACCCCGAAGGTGGCGCGGCAGATACGGGAGAGCTGGCCGGTGGTGACGCCCATCTCGTCGGCATAGCTGGCGACCGGCCGCCGCTCACGGCAATGGCGGTCGAGCAGGGCGCGAAACCGCTCGATCCGCGCGGCCATTGTCCGCTGCTCGGAACTGGCTGAAAGCCGGGCGCTCTCGCTGAGGCGCCCGATCTTGACGAACAGGGTGATCGTCAGCGCTGCGCCTGCGGTGAACTGCCAGCGCTCGTGGCTCTCCGCCTCGTGTCCGATCGACTGAAACAGGGTCTCCAGGGGTGTGCCGCGCTCGACGTCGGGGTCGATTGACAGCACCGTCGGCGTGCGCATGAATTCCAGCAGCTCGGGCGCGGCCGTCATTGCCAGCGATTCGAGCGCAGGCTGCGCGGCGGTGATCACGTGGCCATCGATGTCGCTGCGAAAGTGAAAGCCGTGGACCGCGCGCGCTGGCACGACGATCAGGCATGGCGCAACGACCGCCCAGGTCTTGCCGTCGATGAAGGTCTCGCCGCCCCCGCTCGTGATGTAGAGCACCTGGATCAGCGCATCGTGGACGTGCGGCTTGATGTCGAAGTCGAAACGGCCGGCACGCAGGGGAATGGGTTCGTAATGCACCATGTCGACCCATGATTGATCGGCTTCCGCGCCATAGAGCGCGAAATGAAGAACGGTCCGGCGGCGCTGTTGGTCATTGGCCATGATGCACGTTATGTCCTGCTCTATGTGATCTCTGTCCATTGTTCCACAGGCGCTGGAGGCGTTCAATGGCGATACAAATTTCAGGAAGCTAATCGCATGAGCAATCTTAGGAGAGTTAACGACATGGGACAGGAACGTGAAAACCGTGCTGCTGCCTCGGCCCCATACGGGCTGAACCTGGACGGAAAGGTCTGCGTGGTCACGGGTGCGGGCAGTGGCATTGGTGCCGGCATCGCGCGCGCGTTCGCCGATGTCGGAGCACATGTGGCCCTCGTGGATCGGAATCTTGCCGGTGCTGAAGCTGTCGCTGGCGAACTTCGGAAGGCCGGTGCGGTGGCGCAGGCGATCGGCTGTGACGTATCGGACGAAGCATCGGTTGCCGCCGCTGCGGGCGAGGTTCGCGCGGCACTCGGACCGGCCAGCGTGCTCGTCAACAATGCAGGACTTCTGCGCGCCGGACCTCTCGAGACGGTCTCGATCGAGGACTGGAACCAGGCCATCGCCGTGAACCTGACGGGCTATCTTCTTTGTGCGCGAGCTTTCGGACGCGACATGCTGGCGGCGGGCAAGGGCAGTATCGTCCACGTGGCCTCGATTGCGGCACTCAATCCGCAGACCAATAGCGGTTCCTATAGTCCGAGCAAGGCGGGCGTGCTGCTGCTCTCGCGGCAGTTGGCGTCGGAGTGGGGCCCACGCGGTGTGCGCAGCAACTGCGTGCTGCCTGGCATGATCCGTACCGCGCTGTCCGCGAAGTTCTATGAGGAGCCCGGCTTCGAGGCTCGCCGCGCCGCCGCTACCGCGAGCCGTCGCATCGGCGAGCCGGAGGACCTCGCCGGCCCGGCCCTGTTCCTCGCCTCCGACCTGGCGGCCTACGTCAATGGCGCGGAGGTGCTTGTCGACGGCGGGCTCGATTGCATGCTGATGGACATGGTCCCGCGCCCCGGCTTCAACGCCACTGCGGCCGCGTGAACGCCATCACACCATAACGACAAGGAGACTGGATATGACCAATGAGATCAAGTGTGATCTGGTCGTGGTTGGATCGGGTGCTGCGGGCCTCGCCACGGCGATCACTGCACGCAAGCGCGGCCTCGATGTCATCGTGCTCGAAAAAGAGCCCGTGTTCGGTGGCACCACCGCGCTGTCGGGCGGAGTCATGTGGATTCCGCTGAGCAAGTATGGCCGGCAGCAGAACCCCGCTGACACCGTCGAGCGCGTGCGCGAATACATGATGAGCGAGACGGGCAACAACTACGATGCCGCCGCGGTCCAATGCTTTATCGAGAATGGGCCGAAAATGGTCGAGTTCTTCGAGCGAGAGACCGAGATGAAGTTCGTGCCCACGCTCTATCCGGACTATCACCCGGATGCGCCCGGCGGCGTCGACATCGGCCGCTCGATTCTCGCCGCGCCCTATGACATTCGCGGGCTGGGCAAGGACATGCAACGCCTCAAGCCGCCGCTCGAGACGATTACCTTCATGGGGATGATGTTCAATTCCTCGAACGCGGACCTCAAGCACTTCTTCCGCGCGACGAAGTCTATTGTTTCATTCCTCTATGTGGCCCGCCGGCTGGCTACGCACATCAAGGAGCTGACGCTTTACCGGCGAGGGATCAACGTAACGAGCGGCAACGCGCTCGCCGCGAGGCTTGCGAAGTCAGCGCTGGCGATCGACATTCCGATCCTCACTTCGACGCCCGTGAAGGAACTGCTGAGCGAGAACGGCAAGGTGGTCGGTGTGCGCGCGAGCGCGGCTGACGGTGACCTTCGCGTCACCGCCCGGCACGGCGTCGTACTGGCTTGCGGCGGCTTTCCGCATGATCTCAAGCGCATCGCGCGGGTCTATCCGCATGTGAAGCGTGGAGGTGAGCATCTCTCGCCCACGCCCGTTGGCAATACGGGCGACGGGCTGACCATGGCGGAGAAGGTGGGGGGTGCCGTGAAGCTCGGCTTCTCCGATGCGTCGGCCTGGATGCCTGTTTCAAGCGTGCCCTTCGGCAAGGGCCGCACGGGCGTATTCCCGCACCTGCTCGACCGCTATAAGCCCGGCGTGATCGGCGTGCTGCGCAGCGGTCGGCGTTTCACCAATGAATCGAACTCCTACCACGATGTTGGCTCGGCGCTGATCCGTGCCTGCGAGGGTGAGCGGGAGACGGCGATGTGGCTGATCTGCGATAAGGTCGCGCTGGGCAAGTATGGACTGGGCTATGCCAAGCCTGCGCCGATGCCCGTGGGGCCGTTGCTACGCAAAGGCTACCTCATCAAGGGCGAGACGATCCGCGAGCTGGCGCGCAATTGCGGGATTGTTCCTGATGCGCTTGAGATGACGGTCTGTGCGTACAACCTCGATGCCGAGCGCGGAGAGGACCCGGCGTTCCGTCGCGGTCGCACATCGTTCAACCGTTATCTCGCCGATCCTGACAACAAGCCTAATCCGTGCGTCGCGCCGATCACGACCGGCCCCTTCTATGCGGTGAAGGTGGTGATGGGCGATCTGGGCACGTTCGATGGCCTCAGTACCAGCGTCACCGGCGAGGTCCTGCGCGCCGACGGCAGCCAGATCGAAGGCCTTTACGCGGTCGGCAATGACCGGCGCAGCGTCATGGGCGGCAACTATCCGGGCGCCGGTATCACCCATGGGCCCAACATGACTTTCGGCTATGTCACGGGTAATGCCATCGCCAGCAAAGCCATGACCTGCAAGGAGAAGGTACACGCATGAGCATCCACCCAATGTATCTGGCAAAGCCTCTCGTGGATTTCCGGGTCTACACCATCGCGCTGCGCAAGATGCCCGAGTTTCTCGATGTGTTTGACAGGCTCGCCATGCCAATCCTGCTCGAGACGCTTGGACATCCGCTCGGTTTTTGGACAAGTGTGGTCGGAGCGCAGAACCAGTTCACCCACCTTTGGGGGTATGAAGATCTGACGGACTACGAACGACGGTGCCTTGCACGTGATACGCATCCGGATTTCCCGGCCTATCTCAAGGCATCGGGCCATCTGATCACGGCACAGGAGACACGGCTCATTCGTGCCGCCGCGCTGGGCAGTGTCGCAGAGTAGGCCGATGCTCTAGTGTTTTACTGTTAGTCGACAGGCACGCATCGGATCGCGCCGGTCTTTGATGGCAGGCGCGAGCGATGCCGGCATGCTGCTCTCGATCGGTAGATCACGTTCGAACGGCGACTGTGATCAACACGCACATCGTAATTTTCCCCGCGGCGCACGTCAGATCGATGTCGCGGGGCGCAAGGCAATATCGGCGCTTACGACGACGGCGCCATTTGAATAGATTGAATAGCACATTTTATTAGCGTTACTAATTAGGTGCGGCATGGCAGCTTGCTGACTGGAGAATGCTCGCCAGAATCTGCTCAGTGAGTGAGTTAGTGAGCTGCAAAGACCTAGGTCGCTCCACAGCGATAGCGCTGACCCGCAAAGTGCTGAATGACGTTCCTGTCGAACGACTTGCCAGGCTGTTTTTAATGGCCAACATTATGCCGAGTTGAGCACACGTATATCGGCAATTATTGCCGCGATCAAACCAGCCATTTTTGTCCATCGATGGTTCCAAAATCGAAAAAGGGACGCATAAGCGATTGATTTTTATGCCAGAATACGCGGCGGATGCGTGGGCTCATCGAACTGCCGTGGGTCAAGTGCGGGTCTTCCAGTAAATATTGCGCATCCCGTTTTCAGCTTCAACGTTTCTCTCGCTTTTAGGGGTATGTAATATGGGTAGTCTCAGCATCGGTCACTGGCTTATCGTGTTAGCCATTGTTGCGCTTGTTTTCGGTACCAAGAAGCTCCGGTCAGCCGGCTCGGACTTGGGCGTTGCCGTCAAGGCTTTCAAGGAAGGCATGGGCGATTCAGCCACGCGGGCCACTAATCCGGTTGCGACCGCGGCGACAATCGACACCCCGGCGAAGGACGTGCTCCCGAGATAAGCAGAAAAAGGGCGCGGGGCCGCTCGATCCACCCCGTCCCCGAATCGGGCGCAATCTTGTGCGCCCTTACCGAGCGGGCGCAGTAGGACAGGTGAGCGTCTGCTGACGTCCGTCTCGCCGCGTGGCCCAGAACCAACCTACATCAACAGAGAAGAGCTCGGCAGGTCTTCTAGCGGTGGCTCATGCGCCGGGAAGTGCTTCCATGGCTCGGCATTCTCCTCAGCCCGATAATCGCGAGTGCCGCGATGGCACTGAGTTCAGTTTCGGTGCTGATGGTGGCGTGGCATCATCCGATGCGTATGCATCGATACGGTGGCCTTGCGTCCAAAGCTTCTTGCAACCGCGCATTCGGGCTCCGCGTTTCAGATGATGGCAGTGCACAAGGCATTGACCGAATCGACGCGCTCGACATGCCCGATCAGTCCGCGCGGACTGGCGCTGCAATAACGCGCCTACGTATCCCGGCCTGTGAATGCCGAGCCGAACATTTCGTTAGTCGCCTCGGCGTTTGCTCACAGTCTCGACGGATTGCAGGCAAAGATCAGCAGCAGGCCGAAGATGATCGGCAACACCGAGACGAGTGCGAACGCCATGTAGAAAGTCCCCGTCGCATTGACGATGAATCCTGTGATGAGCGGCGCGAGTATGCCGGCCGTCGATCCGATCCCCGTTGTCAGGCTCGATGCGGCGCCTCCATGCTCGGGGCACGCGTCGACGGGGATCGCGAAGAACACGGGATTGGCGATGAAGTTGATCAGGCTTGCCGTGCTGATCAACGCCACGATCGCATGCGTGTCCGACAGGACCAGCGAGAGGCTGATCAGCGCGCCCGTCGCAATCAGACATGCACCCGCCAGATAGCTACGCGCCCAGCGCAGATTGCGTGTGCGCCGGTAGACGAAATCCGATACGGGGCCCGAAAGCAGTGCGCCGATCGTCATCGAAATCCACGGCAGCACGCCGAGAAAGCTCACGTGCGAGAACGCGATGTGCCGCTCGCGCACGAGCCACGTCGGCAGGAAGTTGAGCAGGAAATACAGAACATAGGCCGACGAGAAGAACGCGAGGCCTGTGAGCCAGAGCGTGCGGCTGCGCAACACGATGCCCCACGGCACCTTCGAGCGCGGCGCGGCATCCGCGGCCGGCGAAGCGGACGCACGAGCGTGCTCAGGTCCATCGTGCACGAAGAACTTGCAAAGGATCGCCCACAGAATGCCGATCGCGCCGAGCAGGACGAACGGCGCCTGCCATCCATAACTCGACGTCAGCCACACCGCGCACGGGATGATCAGCAGCGAGCCGAGAGGAATGCCCGCCCCCATCAGCGATGCGGCGCGCCCGTGTTCTTCCTTGCTGAACCAGTTGCCGATCAGTTGCGAGCCGCTCGGAAAGACGACGCCTTCGCTGACGCCGAACAAAAGCCGCAGCACGAAGAGGCTCAGAAAGCCCGTTGCAAATGCAACCAGAGTGATAGCGCACGACCACAGCGTCGAAAACCAGATGTAGGTGCGCTTAGGTCCGAGCCATCCGACGATGCCGCCGCCCAGAAACACCATCACCACATAGCCCCAGCCGAACGCGCTGGCAATGAGGCCGAACTGGCGCATGTCCAGCTCGAAGGACTTGATCAGCACGGGTGCGACCACGCCTAGCACGCCGCGATCTGCGTAGTTGATGATCGTGATGGCGAACAACAGCCAGGCGATCGTCCATCGGTTGCCTTTCGTGGCGGCAACCGCCTGCGCACTATAGTCCGAGGCTGCCATGATCGTGTCTCCTCGTGTCTGCTCGTGGGACCAGCAAGACGCGCGCCTCGACGCACGCCTGGAAAGCCTGCACGGTTCAGCCTAGAAAACGTATGCAATCATGTCAACAAAAATGTTGACGGATGCACGTTTTCCCTGTGTTCACTTGGCTGTGCCGGTATCAAGCAGATTTTCCATGTGCGCCCCGATTGCAATCACCGATGAAAACAAGATTGTTGACATGTTTGCAGACTATTACTAGCATCGAATGGAAGGCATACCATGCGGACCCAATCCGGCAAACCGATGAAACAGGGCAAACCAGCAGGCAACGCGACGGGCGGCACGCCGGCGCGCAAGACGGCGAAGAACGCCGCCACGGTCGCGAGATCCGCGAAGAGTGCGAAGCCGAAGCGCGCGCCCAGTGGCGACGAAGTGTTCCGCACGCTGCGCGATGCGATCGTCGCGCAGCGCATTCCGCCCGGCGGGCGGCTGCGCGAGCAGGAACTGGCCGATGAATACGGAATCGCGCGTTCGCGCGTACGCGATGTACTGGCGTTGCTCGAACAACGCGGCCTTGTCGAGCGCATTCCGAATCGCGGTGCGATCGTCGTGAAGTTCGACGCGTCGCAGATCTTCGAATTCTATGAAGTGCGCGAAGTGCTCGAAGGACTGCTGGTGAGGCTCGCCACCGAAAAGACGGACCCTTCGAGCTGGCAGGATCTCGTCGATCTGTTCGAAGGGCCGATGCGCACCTATGTCGAGAACAACGACTTCGAGGCGTTTCTGACGGGCTACGCGGCGTTCCGCCAGCGCGTGCTCGAAGCGGCGAACAATCCCGTGCTGACGACGATGATCGACGGCATCTACGAGAAGACGCAGGCGGTGATCCGCCGCGTGATCATCCTGCCGGGGCGTGCCGAGCAGGGCTTGAAAGAGCACTGCGCGGTGCTCGCGGCGATGCGCCGCGGCGACGCGGAGGAAGCCGAGCGCTGCCGGCGCGAGAACATGCGCAGCGCGCGCGAATTCATCAAGCGGTACAAGAACTTCATCGTCTGAGCAGGAAAAGCTAGCTGGCAACGAACAGGCGGCGCGGCGCGCGCGGCCGGGGAGTCGCAGATGTCCGCGAGACACAGGCAGGCAGAGATGCAAGGCAGCACGCAGGGCAAGCGAGAGCGCGCAGGGCCGTTGACGGGCTTCCGTGTGCTGGAGTTGGGGTCGACGGTCGCGGGGCCGTTTTGTGGCAGGCTGCTCGCGGATTTCGGCGCGCAGGTCATCAAGATCGAGCCGCCGGAGGGCGATCCGCTGCGCACGATGGGCAAGCAGTTCGAAGGCAAATCGCTCTATGCGGCGAGCCTGCTGCGCAACCGCGAGCTGGTGTCCATCGATTTGCGTTCGGACGAAGGACGCGCGCTTGTCGCGCGCCTCGCCGCGTCGTGCGATTGCCTGATCGAAAATTTCCGTCCCGGCACGCTCGAAAAGTGGGGACTCGGTTACGACACGCTGAGCGCGCGGCACCCCGGCCTCGTGATGGTGCGCATCAGCGGCTTCGGGCAGAGCGGTCCGTATCGCGAACGTCCGGGCTATGGCGTGATCGGCGAAGCGGTCAGCGGGCTGCGTCACGTGACGGGCGATCCCGACCGGCCGCCCGCGCGCGTCGCCGTCTCGCTCACCGACTACTGCACGGGGTTGTACGCCGCCTTCGGCGCGACGATGGCGCTGCTCGCACGCGAGCGCACGGGCGTCGGACAGTGCGTCGACGCGGCGCTGTACGAAAGCGCGTTCAGTTTCATGGAGCCGCATGTGCCCGCGTTCGACAAGCTCGGCTTCGTGGCGGGCCGCACGGGCTCGCGCCTGCCCGACAGCACGCCGAACAATCTCTACGTTACGCAGGACGGCGAGTTCATCCACATCACCGCGATGGGCGATGCGGTATTTCGCCGTCTCGTGCAGGCGATGCAGCAGCCGGCGCTCGCCGACGATCCGCGTTTCGCGTCGGGACGCGCGCGCTCGGAGCATCATGAAGCACTCGATGCGCTGATCGGTGAATGGACGGGCACCCATGCGCTTGCCGACCTGGAGTTCGCGCTGCAACAGGCAGACGTGCCCGCGACGCGCATCTTCACGATGCGCGATGTGTTCGCCGATCCGCATTTCGCCGCGCGCGAAATGCTCGTCGAAGTGGACGACGACGCGCTCGGCACGGTGAAAGTGCCCGGCATCGTGCCGAAACTGTCGGGCACGCCAGGCGGGATTCATCGCAGCGGCGGCGCGATCGGCCGCGACACGCATGCGATTCTGCGTGACGTCGCGCAGCTCGGCGAGTCCGACATCGCGCAACTCGCGCAGCGCCGCGTGATCCGCACAGCGGCGCCGTTGGGCAAGCACGACACGCCGCAGCGCGCATCCGCAACGGTGACGCCATGAACGACCGCAATCACGAAGCCATCGAACAGCGGGACAGCCCGGAGCCGGACGCCACGCACGCGCAACGCCGCGCCGCCGCGCTTGCGATGGGCGGTGACGCCAAGCTGGAAAAGCGTCGCGTGCAAGGCGTGATGAACGCGCGCGAACGCATCGATGCGCTTGTCGACGAAGGGTCGTTCGTCGAATCGGGGCTGTTCGCCACGTCGTCCGTGTTCGAAGCGGATCGCGCGCGCACGCCCGCCGACGGCAAGATCGCCGGCTATGCGCGCATCGAAGGACGCGAAGTCGCGCTCGTCTCGAACGACTTTACGGTGATGGGCGCATCGAGCAGCGCGACCAACGGCAAGAAGATCGCGCAGATGAAACGCGCGGCCACGTCGCGCGGGCTGCCGCTCGTCTTTCTCGGCGAATCGTCGGGCGCGCGCATGCCGGACACGATGGGCGCGCGCGGCATGGGCAGCATGCTCGGCGCCGACCCGACGCAGTATCAGCGGATGCGCGAAACGCCGTGGGTGGCCGCTGTGCTCGGCATGTGCTACGGCTCGTCGACGTGGTATTCGGTGCTGTCGGACTTCACCGTGATGCGCAAGGGCGCCGTGCTGGCGGTGTCGAGCCCGTTGCTTGTGTCGCTCGCGGTGAGGGAGCGCATCGACCCGGAAGAACTCGGCGGATGGCGTCTTCACGCGCAGATCACTGGACTGATCGACCGCGTCGCCGATACCGACGACGAAGCGCTCGACGCGCTGCGCACGTTTCTCGGGTATCTGCCAAGCCATTGCAACGAGGCGCCGCCCGTGCGCGCGGTGCCGCATGGTTCCGGCGAGGCGATGCGCGACATCGGCTCGCTGTTGCCGCGCGAGCGCACGCAGGTCTACGACGTGCGCACGCTGCTGTCCGCAATCGTCGATCGCGACAGTCTGTTCGAACTGAAAGCGCGCTTCGGCAAGGTCGCCGTGACGGCGCTCGCGCGCATCGACGGACGCACGGTCGGCATCGTCGCGAACAATCCGCTGCACAAGGGCGGGGCGCTCGACACGGACGCGTGCGAAAAGATCACGCGCTTCATCGTGCTATGCGACTCGTTCAACATCCCGCTCGTGATGTTCGTCGATACGCCGGGCTTCATCATCGGGCTCGATGCGGAACGCCGCCGCGCGCCCGGCAAGATCATGAACTTCATGAGCGCGCTGTCGCTCGTCACCGTGCCGAAAATTTCGGTGATCTTGCGCAAGAGCTATGGACAGGCGTATCTGAACATGGGCGGCGGACGCAACTCCGACGAAGTTGCCGCGTGGCCGAGCACCGAAGTGAGCTTCATGAACGCGCATTACGCCGCGCAGATCGTGCATGGCGTCGCGCCCGGCGAGCCGGGCTTCGACGATGCGCTCGCCGACATGGAGAAGGACAGCAGCGCATACGACATCGCCGGCAACTACGGCGTGCAGCACGTGATCGAGCCGCACGAGACGCGCGCGTTCCTGATCCGCATGCTCGATGTTCACCGGCTGCGCCTGACGAACGGCGTCGGCCAGCATCTGATGCGCACCTGGCCATCGAGTTACTGAAGACACGTTCACGAAATCCAGCGAAACAGCGAGGAGATACCGGGATGCCGAAGCTCGAGATGAAGGCTGAAGTGACTGGCGCGGTGTGGAAGGTGCTCAAAGTGCAGGGCGACGCGATCGACGAAGGCGACACCGTGCTGATCTTCGAGTCGATGAAGATGGAGATTCCGCTGATCGCCGAAGACGCCGGCCGCATCGTCGAGATTCGCGTCGCGGAGGGACAGCCGGTTTCGGAAGGCGACACGGTTGTGGTGCTGGAGCTGGAGTAGGCCATGAACGAGATGGGGATCGATACGATGGGAGAAGTCAGCATGACGGCAGACGACTGGCGCAACGAGGCGGATGAAATCGCGCTGCGCTACCGCTGGGCCGAACAGTTGGGCGGCGACGAAGCGGTGGCGCGGCAGCACGAACAGGGCAGGCTGACGATCCGCGAGCGGATCGACCGGCTCGTCGATGCAGGCTCGTTCCAGGAAGTCGGCAAGCTCGCCGGCAATGCGACGTATGAAAACAGCGTCGTCACGAAGGTCACGCCCGCGCCATATGTCTCGGGTCTCGCCGAACTCGACGGGCGAGCGGTGGCCGTCGGCGGCGAGGACTTCACGGTGCGCGGCGGCACGAGCTGGGGCGGCGACCGGCGCAAGGGCGGGCAGGGCGGCTTCGTCGAGGATCTCGCGTATCACTACCGCATTCCGCTCATCAATCTGATCGACGGCGCGGGCGGCACGGTCAACACGGCCAAGCGCAAAGGGCACACGGTATTTCCGGGCGTCCACGGCTTCGAGCGCTCCGTGCAGCTGCTCGGCGTCGTGCCCGTGATCAGCGCGGTGCTCGGCACGGCGGCGGGCGGTCCGGCCGGACGCGCGATCCTGTCGCACTGGTCGATCATGGTGCGCGACACGAGCCAGATTTTCGCGGCGGGGCCGCCCGTGGTCGAACGCTCGCTCGGCCAGAAGGTGACGAAGGAGGCGCTCGGCGGCGCGCACATGGCCGTCGACGTCGCCGGCACCGTCGACAACGCGGCCGACGACGAAGCGCAGTGCTTCGGGCTGATCCGGCGTTTTCTCGGCTATCTGCCGCAAAACGTGTGGGAGCTGCCGCCCGTCGTGCCGTGCGACGACCCGATCGATCGCGCGGAAGAGGCGCTGCTCGGCATCGTGCCGCGCGATCGCCGCAAGCCGTACAGCATGCGCAAACTGATCGAACTGGTTGTCGATCGCGGCTCGCTCTTCGAAGTGCAGCCGACGTTCGGCAAGGCGCTGATCACAGGTCTTGCGCGGCTCAATGGCAAGGTGGTCGGCATCGTCGCGAACAATCCGATGGCGGCGGGCGGCGCGATGGACGTGAAGGCGGCGCGCAAGCAGAGCCATTTCGTCGAGTTGTGCGACACGTTCCACATTCCGCTCGTGTTTCTCGTCGACGTGCCCGGCTTCATGGTGGGCACGCAGGCCGAAGCGGCGGCGACGTTGCGCGAAGGCATGCGCGCCGTGTACGTCGGTCTCCAGGCGACGGTGCCGATGCTGACCGTCGTGATCCGCAAGTGCTATGGCATGGCGGGCATGAGCACGACCGACAAGAACGGCGTCGAATTGAAGCTCGCGTGGCCGTCGGCGGAATGGGGTTCGCTGCCCGTCGAAGGCGGCGTCGCTGCGGCGTTCCGGCGCGACATCGCCAGCGCGGCAAACCCGCTCGCGCGCCAGCAGGAACTCGAAGCGGAACTGCGCGCGCTCGCGTCGCCGCTGCGCACCGCCGAGGCGTTCGGCGTGGAAGACGTGATCGATCCGCGCCATACGCGGCGCTATCTGTGCCGCTTCATCGATGCCGTGCAGGGGCGCATGAAAACCGATCTGGGGCCGCGTATGCGCGCGGGCGTTCGCCCTTGAGCCTGCGCCGCATTTCGCCGTGGCCGCGCGCGTGGCGGCTCGATGCGTTGCCGTGCGCAAGCCGCGGCGCGGACGCCTCACGTTCCGCCTTACGTGCCCATAGACCGATGAGACTGCCATGTTCAACAAGGTTCTGATAGCCAATCGCGGCGCGATCGCCGCACGTGTGCTGCGCGCGCTGCGCCAGATGAAGATCGCGTCGGTCGTCGTCTATTCGGAGGCGGACCGCGATTTGCCGTATGTCGCGCAAGCCGACGAAGCGATCTGCATCTGCGAGGCCGCGCCCGCTGCGAGCTACCTCAATGTCGACGCAATCGCCGCCGCGATTCGCGAGAGCCGTGCGGACGCTGTGCATCCCGGCTACGGCTTTTTGTCGGAGAACCCCGAGTTCGCCGAAGCCGTGTGCGCGCTGGGCGCGACGTTCATCGGGCCGGACGCGCGCTGGCTGCGCGCGATGGGCCACAAGACACAGGCGCGCGAGCTGATGGCGCGCCACGGCATGCCGCTCAATCCGAGCAGCGGCGTGTTGACGGGCGACGCCGATGCGCAGCTCGACGCGGTGCGGCGCGTCGGTTTTCCCGTGCTGGTCAAGCCGGCGGCGGGCGGCGGCGGCATCGGCATGCTGCCCGCTCGCAACGACGCCGAGGCACGCGATGCGCTGGAGCGCGCGCGCTCGATGGCGCAGCGCAGCTTCGGCAACGCGGACATCTACGTCGAGCGGCTGATCGAGCGCCCGCGTCACGTCGAGTTTCAACTGCTCGCGGACAGGCATGGCAACGTGCGGCATCTGTACGAGCGCGACTGCTCAGTGCAGCGCCGCCATCAGAAGGTGATCGAGGAGTCGCCCGCGCCGCATTTGCCGCGTGCGCTGATCGACGAAACGGGGACGCACATCGCGCGCATTCTCGCCGAGCTGGGTTACGACGTGATTGGCACGGCAGAGATGCTGGTCGCGCCGGACGGCTCGTTCAGCTTTCTCGAGATGAATACGCGTCTACAGGTCGAGCATGCGGTGACGGAGGCGATCACCGGCGTCGATCTGGTGCAGGCGCAGATTCGGCTCGCAGCGGGCGAGCGGCTCGACGCGGTGTTGCCCGCGCAGATCGCGACATCTGGGCACGCGATCGAAGTGCGCGTGTATGCGGAAGACCCACGGCGCTTCTTTCCATCGCCTGGGCCGCTGACGGTGTTCCGGCCGCCCGTTGCGAAGGGCGTGCGCGTCGAGACAGGCTACGCCGAAGGCAATCGCGTGACGCCGTTCTACGACCCGATGCTCGCGAAAGTGATCGTCCATGCGCCGACGCGCGACGCGGCAATCACGCAAATGGCCGATGCGCTCGAAGCATTCGACGTCGAAGGCGTGAAGACGAACATTCCGTTTGCGCTCGCCGTACTGAGGAGCGACGCGTTCCAGACGGGCGATGTGCATACGCAACTCGGCGCGGAACTCGCCGCGCAAACTTCTGCGAGGCCGGTTGCCGAATCGGCGGCATGAGCGCTTGTTCGACCAGCGGCGTATGCGTCGATAGACGCTTGATTCTCAGGCCCGCAAAGTGGTTGTACGCCTTCGGTAATTTTGAACCGTTATAAACTCCTATAATGCATTGATTATTAATGAATTTTAAAACCTTCTCGACCGAAAATACCGGATGGCTGCGCGCGACAATCTTGCTATGAGGATGGCGGAGTAGAGCAATATTGGTTGAATGCTGCCGTTAGCGGACACATGTGGATGATTGGTGTCAGGGGGTGGTGATGTATCCACGTCAAGGCATGCCCTTTCCTGTGGCATAGGGTTCGGGTCGGTCTGTGGCCAGGCGAAGCTCTCAAGGTCATAGCCGGCGCCGCGTTTGTCAGAAGTAGATACCGATTCGCTCCACTGAATCTGGAATAGACATCAGGGGGAATCGCTTTTTCAATGTGACGGGATACCAGCGTTCGAGATGCAGCATTTCGATCTCGACTGGCACAGTTGTGCGCAGGTGAATTCCATATCGGCTCAATGATGCGAGCTGTCCTGTTAGTTCACGGGGCGTGCGCCCACTCATATCAAGTTCCAACGTCCGAAACCATCTGTTTGCATGCGCGAGCGTTTCGATCCACGCCGCCTCAGCGGCGCATTCATCGAATCCACGTCTGGATTCGAGTTTTGCGAAAGTGTTAAATAAAGCCTCATAGGTGATGACGTACTGAGGCAGATTCCATGTTGCTTCTGCAATGTTGAGGTAGTGGATTCCCATATGCAGCATCGCCAAAGGCGCACTGCACGCCGGGCCCTCAACGCCGGGTGGCACGCTGGGAGCACGAAGGGGTGTAAAAAATGCGAACACCTGGGTGCCGAGGAACGAGGCGTGATCTGTAGGGTGATGTTACGGATGCCACGGTTTTCGAAGGCGAGGGCCAGCG
This sequence comes from Paraburkholderia phymatum, assembly GCF_038900715.1. Classification (GTDB taxonomy): domain Bacteria; phylum Pseudomonadota; class Gammaproteobacteria; order Burkholderiales; family Burkholderiaceae; genus Paraburkholderia; species Paraburkholderia phymatum_A. The sequence continues at coordinate 274,593 of NZ_JAYMRZ010000010.1, forward strand.
CAGCCGGTACGCTTTGACGCGGGATGAATTCGACGCCGTGTCGCACGAGTCCATCGGCGAAAAGACATGTACTGGTGAAGCAATAAATCGTTCGCGCAAGAGCCGTTCCCTTGGGCCGCTACTGGCCTGCATTGCAGAAGGAGATGAATTCCCTTTGATTCAGCGTTCTGCAATGGCGCATATCGCGTCGGCAAAGACATCTGGCGATTCGCGCGGGACGAAGTGTCCGATGCCGGGGAGCAGGCGCCGTTCATAGCCGTCGGAAAAGTAGCGCTCCTTGTTTTCGGACGTGACAGGCATATTGTCCCGGTCCTCCGCACCCTGAAGCATGATCGTCTGGATACGGATCGTGGGAGATTCCGCCAGCCGTCGCTCCACCTCTTCGTGCTCTTTTGCGCCGGCTGCGTCATGCCAGCGCTGCCGATAAGCGTGCAGGCTGATGTCGGCCCAGTCGGGGTTGTAGAGGGAGCCCGCCATCGCATCGAACTCGGTGTCCCTGTCCGCCCACGCGGGCGACCAGTTTTCCCAAAGGTATCTGCATAGCCGCTCACGGTCGTCGCGGTAAGCCCTGTTTCCATACGTCGTTGCGACATACCACTCATACCAGTACGCCTGCGCCAGTTCATAAGGCATTTCCGCTGGTGGGATAGCGGTGGCATAGCCAGCCGCGGCGGCAACGATGCCTGTGAGTCTGTCGGGGAACAGCGCGGCGACGCCATAGGCGGCGCGCGCGCCCCAGTCATAGCCGGCCAGTACGACGTCCTTCAGGTCCAGCACGTCCAGAAACTCTGATAGATCGAGTGTCAGTGCGGCGATCGCACCGCTGCGCATCGTACCGTCATGCAGGAATTGCGTCGGTCCCGATCCACGGAGATAGGGCGCGTAGATCCGCAAATGCTGGTCTCCGAGCCGCGCGATCGTCTTGTCCCAGCAAGTGACGTCGTCCGGCCAGCCGTGAACAAGCACAAGCGGCCGTCCGTCAGCCGGGCCTGATACCTCATAGGCCACTTCGAGTTCGTTCGTGCGGCACGAGAAAAAGTTGCGTTGCGCTGTGTGAGGGTGTCGCTGATCTGCGATCTGCGCGTTGCCGTACAGGGTCGCGATGTTGTCGAGGCCAGCGTTCAGAAAGCCGCTGATCGCCTCGGTCGTTCCCTCATCATCCGACAGCGGCGCGAACTCCGCGGACCAGACGACCGTGCTCGTGCCGTCCGCATTGGCATCGACACGAAACTCGGCGACATAGTCGCGAACCGGCATTGGTGTGAATTCCATCCGGTAACGATAGAAATGCTCTTCCGGGACTGTTTTGGTCAGGCGCTCAATCTGCCGGCTGCCGTCCTTGCCCTCGGCCATGCGCAGGCCGCCTTCATGCTCGCCTTCGCTCTCGACCCTGGACAGCATGGGATGCCATCGACCGACGGCGCCAAACCGGCCGATCTCTCTCCAAAGGATGTCAGGTGCTTGTGCAATCAGCCTCGTTTTGATGATCCTGGCCATTTCGACCTCCCTTCCCGCTCCGTATGACCGTCGCGCGGATGATACGAAAAACCGCGCGCTCAGCGCCCCTGCGCAAGCCAGCGCGCAATCGGAACCCAGTTCTCGCGCAGTGCCCGCTGCCCCATGAAGAGTCCGATATGGCCACCGTTGGCCACGGCCTCCTGCACGTCCCCGGTTTCCGTACCAAGCAGCGCCTTCGCGGCGAACACCTGCTCTTTCGGCGTAATGTGATCGTGCGCACCGGCGAGCAGGTACGTGGGGCACTTAATATTCGTGAGATCAAGCCTTTTGCCCAGTGCCACAAACTCACCTCTGGCCAGGCGGTTCTGCTTGAACAGCTGATCGATTACCTGCAGGTACCAGGTACCCGGCAGGTCGAGCGTGTATTCGTACCAGCGCTCGAACTGTTCGAAGCGCGTCACGTAGCTCGGATCATCCAGATGCTCGTAGAGGTCGACGAACTTGCCAAAATACTGCGTGACAGGTTGCAGGTTCTTGAACCCCTCCAGCATGTATGTGCCTTTCAGAAGGCCATCCCCACCCCGAACGAGATCTTCGTAAAAGCGTAACGGGAGCGCATGTGCCGCCTGCGTGATTGCCCCGTCGCCGACGTCGGTATCGATCGGCGCGCCAGCGATCACGAGCCGCGCCACCTTGCCCGGAAAACGCGCGGCGTACATCGCAGCGCACCAGCCACCCTGGCAGAGGCCCACCAGGTTGACCCTGTTGCCGAGCTCATTCACGCACAGATCGATTTCGGCGAGATAGTTGCCGATGTTAAAGAAGCGCATTTGCGGCGTCGCGCTTCGCCAGTCTGTCGCGAAGACGCTGGAACAGCCTGCATTCACTAACGTTTCGATCAGACTCTGGCCCGGGAGAAAATCGGCAATCGTCGATGAATGGCCAGCATACGGACATAGCACCAGGACCGGTGCGCAACTACCCTGCGAGAATTCGCGCAGCGCCATCGTGGGCAGATCGAGGACGATCCGGTTCCTTGTTGCCCACTGCGGCGGGGCACGGCTCACCTGAGTCTTCTCGACTTCGCGCATGAATCGAACTGCCTTCTCTACGGTATGCAGTGCCGTTTCCTCAAGCTCCAGTGCAAGGCCGAACGGCCAGAACAGTGGCACCCCGACCTCGGGATAGTGATGTGCCCGCTGAATCTCGTGTTTCATGACCGTCTGTTGCCCTTCGTCGACGTTGCCTCGGCGCTCACCCACGCTGTGCGAGCGCATCCCTCATCCAGTTGATGAGACCGCCTTTGAGCACCTGCTCGACCTGCCGCGGCGACAGGCAGTGGCGAACCGCGAAGGACAGCTTTCCGCCGTCGACCTCGACGTGCAGTTCCCCGCCTTCAGCGAGCCGACGCCTGACTTCATCGAGCCGTACCGTTTGACCTGCTTCGATGCGTTCGTAATCCTCCGGCTTCACAAACACGAGCGGCAGCACGCCGAAGTTGGCGAGGTTCTGTGCATGAATGCGTGCAAAGCTCTTCGCGATCACAGCACGTAACCCCAGAAAACGCGGGCCTAATGCCGCATGTTCGCGGCTCGAGCCCTGCCCGTAGTTCCAGCCACCCACCACAAGGTGTCCTTGCACCTTCTTCGCCTGCTCGACATAGGTCGGCTCGACGGCGTTGAAGCTGAATTCGGCAATCCGGGGAATATTGCTGCGAAACGGTAGTACGCGCGCGCCCGCCGGCATGATCTCGTCGGTCGAGAGGTTGTCTCCGACCTTGACGATGACCGGACCTGTGATGGAATCGGGCAAGGGGTCGAACGACGGCAGCGATGCGATGTTGGGTCCCTTCTCGAGCGTAACGTTCGAGGCAGTTTGTGCGTCAGGCGGTGCGACGAACAATTGACGGTCGACGATCGGCGAATCGCAATCGGTGACGTGCGGGTACGGCATGCCGAGCGTACGCGGGTCCGTGATGGCGCCGGCGAGCGCAGACGCGGCGGCCGTTTCGGGACTGACAAGGCATACCCTGTCTTCCTTCGTACCGGAGCGTCCGGGGAAGTTGCGCGGCACCGTGCGCAGCGAAAGCACGTGCGTCGCGGGCGCCTGTCCCATTCCAATGCAGCCGTTGCAACCGGCCTGATGCAGGCGCGCGCCCGCGTGCAGCAGGCTGCCTATATGCCCATCGCGCGTCAGCGTCTCGAGCAGTGCGCGAGACGTGGGATTGACATCGAATGACACACGGTCGTGCACCACGCGTCCCTTGACGATCTCGGCGGCCATTGCGAAGTCACGGTATCCGGGGTTGGCGGAAGAGCCAATGTAGGCCTGATAGATCGGCTGACCGGCGACTTCGCGCACGGGCTGCACGTTGTCCGGGCTCGAAGGCATGGCAATCAATGGCTCGAGCGCGCCCAGATCGATTTCACCACGGATGTCGTAGCTGGCACCCGGATCGGCCACCAGCTCGATCCAGTCGGCTTCGCGTTGCCAGGCACGAAGGTAGCGCCGCACGGCTTCGTCCGACGGAAACACCGTGGTGGTCGCACCTAGCTCCGCACCCATGTTTGCGATGACATGGCGATCCATCGCGCTCAATGCGTCGAGACCGGGGCCATAGTATTCGATGATGCGGCCGACGCCGCCATCGACGCCATGACGACGCAGCATTTCCAGCACGACGTCCTTCGCGCTGACCCACTCCGGCAACTGCCCGGTCAGCTTCACGCCCCAGACCTCCGGCATGCGCGTAAAGAAGGGCTCGCCAGCGATGGCGAGTGCCACTTCGATCCCGCCAGCGCCGATGGCCAGCATACCCAGCGACCCGGCAGCGGGCGTGTGGCTGTCCGAGCCCAGTAACGTTTTGCCCGGCTTGCCAAAGTTTTCCTGGTGGCTCGGATGACTGACACCGTTTCCGGCCCGCGAATACCATAGGCCGAAGCGCTGGCATGCGCTACGCAGGAACAGGTGATCGTCGGCGTTCCTGTAGTCTTCCTGGATCAGGTTGTGATCGACATATTGCACGCTGATCTCAGTCTTCGCGTGGGCGAGGCTCATCGCTTCGAGTTCGAGCATCACGAGCGTTCCCGTGGCGTCCTGTGTCAGCGTCTGATCGATCGACAGGCCAATCTCGTCACCCGGCTGGAGCGTCTGGAAACTGCCATGAACCAGGTGCGACCGGATCAGCTTTTGCGAAACATTGAGATTCATCGCTTGCCTCGTCAGCGCAGACAACCTCCCCGGCCGGAAGGCTGTACAAGCGTATTTCGCCGCAGTCTTCATGCCAGCTCCTGCTCGCGCGGGGCTGCCCCTGCTGGATCGCGCGGCCTCTGGCGCACGCACTTCGTGATCGGGCGTCCCCTGCAGGCAATTGCCCCGAGGCGACGGCCGTAATGCGTCTGCGACGCGCGCGCTGCGCCGGTAGGCGCGCGCGTTCGGCGACGACGGACGTTACCGTCGACGTCGAGGTCGTCCATAAGGACTCGCCCGACGACGATTCCGCGAAACGATGGCGATCGTGGAAATTGTGTATATGACCGTTTGCCGTGCACGCATTGCGCAGCAAGTGACCTGGACGAAAATGCGTCGATACAGGCAGGCACCATTGGCCATCGACCGCTGTGACGCAGACAAAGGCACAAGCCTTGCTCTCTGGCGAGGGTTCGCGTCGACCGATGATGTCCGCGCATGGCAACGTATACCGCGACTATTGCGCCACGGCGCGGGGAGGACAACATGAAGGTGCGTTTATCGCCGGCGACGCCAGCGCTGCCCGTTGTCCTCATCTATCGTGGGCAACGCAAGGCTCTGGCCGGCCACGAGGTCGATACGCTTTGTGCGCTTGCGAGGCAGATCGCTGAACTCAAGGGCACGACGCTTGCTGGTGAGTTCAATGAGAGCGATGCCTATCCCGCGCATCGCTACCTGGTCCCCGACGATACCTTGACGCTGACGCAGGCGCATAAGCTCGGCGTACGATCCGTGCGCGATCTGTTCGGCGGCGTCGTGCCGTTTCCGTTCGTCGCGACTAAGCTGATCGCACACGCGCTGCCCGATGACGCGCAGGCTTCGCCGCCTGGCTGGTCGCGCGTCTTCGGCGAGCACACTGCTTCGCTGGTTCTGCCGGGCTATTCCGCGTTTTCGCGCGACGATGCCTGCAACGCGGCGCGCATGCTCTGGACGCAGGGCCGTGTGCGAGTCAAGCGCCCTTATGGGATCGGCGGAGCGGGACAGGCACTGGTCGCCGATATGGATGCACTGGAAGCGGAACTCGACGCGCTTGGCGACGCGGCGCTGCGAGCCGAAGGCATCGTCGTCGAACGGCAGCTGGACAGCATTGAAACGCTGAGCGTCGGCCAGATGACGCTCGACGATCTGGTCGCGAGCTACTATGGCGTGCAGCATCTGACCGTCAACAACCACGGCCATCACGTCTATGGCGGCACAGACCTGGTCGTCGTGCATGGTGGCTTCGACATGCTTGCGAAGCTCGACGTCACAAGCGATATCCGTGAGGCGATCAGCAAGGCGCGTGCATTCGACGCCGCCGTGCAAAACGATTACGCCGGCTTCTTCGCATCGAGACGCAACTATGACGTCGCCTGGGGCATCGATGCACAGGGCGTGCGCCATTGCGGCGTGCTCGAGCAGTCGTGGCGGGTTGGCGGCGCAACGGGCGCCGAGCTCGGTGCGTTGCGCATGTTCAGGGCGGACCCTCAGGTATATGCGGCGCGCGCGTCGACGCGGGAGCTTTACGGAGACAACGTGCAGCTTCCCGACGGCGCCTGCATCCTCTATCAAGGCGTCGATGCGCACGCGGGCGCCATCACGAAGTATTACACGGTGGATCGCCATACCTTGCAACGGAGCAGCGGCATATGACAGCAGAGCGTTATGGTGTGCAGATCAAGGTCGAGAATGGCTACCTCGACGGGACTCTGCTCGCACCGAAGACAACGGTGCCAGGCGTTCTTTTCGTGCACGGCTGGGGCGGCAGTCAGGGGCAGTATCTCGAGCGCGCCCGGCAGACGGCGGCATTCGGCTGCGTCTGCCTGACTTTCGATCTGACGGGACATGGGCGCACGCTGGACGAACAGCAAAACGTGACGCGGGAAACCAATCTGCAGGATCTGCTTGCCGCCTACGATGCGCTCGTTGACCATCCGTTGATCGACCGCGATGCGGTTGCCGTGATCGGCAGCAGCTATGGCGGCTATCTCGCCGCGATCCTGACGGAACTGCGCCCCGTGCGCTGGCTGGGTCTGCGCGTACCGGCGCTCTACCTCGACGAAGGATGGAACATGCCGAAGCGCGCCCTGCACGTTGAACATGATCTCGTCACGTATCGCAAACGCATCGTGCCATCGTCGGACAATCGCGCGTTGCGCGCGGCGGCCCGCTTTGGTGGCGATGTCCTGCTGGTCGAATCAGAGCATGACGAGATCGTGCCGCACACCGTGATCGCCAGCTATCTGCAGGCCTTTTTGCAGGCACATTCGCTCACGTACCGGATCATCGAAGGCGCGGACCATGGGCTATCGGACGATCCGAGCCAACGTGCGTATACCGCGCTTGTGGTGAACTGGCTGGTGGAGATGGTCGCGGGCCGGCGCGCAGGCGACCGCGGGGCTGCGCCGGATCAGGCAGGGACGTAGAAGCCCGCGAGCGCGCCGGCGCGGAAGTTCATACCCGGAAAAGACCACATCGCGACACGCGTGGCATCACCCGAGTGCGACAGCGCCGCCAGCGCCAGGATGCCAAAATTTCCGAGCATGATTGTCTCTCTCGTGCACGAATTACGCAGCAAGATCCGATCCCGTTTCTGGCCGGATCAGTTGGCCTGGCCCTACCGGACGAGTACATTGGAGTGTGTTATTCCCGTCGGCGCCGCAGTGTTGCATGCTCAGCCGCAATGAAGGAGGACTCGATGAGTCAGAGGGCGCGAGAGCTTTACAGAAGCGCAAACGGAGACAGGTGGTCACTTGTCCACGACTACGGCTCCGGCCGGGTGTTTGTGCGACATGAGCCCAATTTTGCCTCAGGTGGCCGTCCGTCCGAGATCTCAGTTGGCGACTTCCTTGTTCGAAATGGCAACGGGCCGGAGCATACCGAACTGCTGCGCCTGATCGGGACATTGGTGGAGACGCCAGTCGCTAACTAACGCTTACCAAAGACAAGGTGCCCTCGAACCGGCGTTGCACAGTTTCGTTGATGCAGTGATGCAGTGCGCCGCCATCCAGCACAGCGCCACCATCACACGAGCCCAACGGTGGCCGTTCTGTTGCGCGACGTCGAGTGGCAACTCGGCGCGCCGGAGGTCGGTACGAGCAATCGTCGCAAAGCCGCGAAGACTGCTGTGAATTCGCGACACCTGCCCGAAGGTGACGTCCGGCATGTCCCTGGATTTATGCGGCAGTGGGGTTTTGCGTTTGCGCGCGCCGTCAGCGACGCGGCAGTACGGGGAGCCACGGCATGGCATGTCCTCAGGGGCGAGCGGCAGGCGCATCACGCCGGGATAGGCAGCCATCGCGATAGCGACCGGTTCGCTTGAAAGGGAAGCGACCGCGACCTTGCCTTCGCGACGTCGCGCGGATGCCGAATGTCGGGCGAGAAATTTGCGACAGCGCTGACGTATCGCGCTCGATTTGAGGGAGCTAGTTATGTCTGATTTGAAACCTCGCGCCCCTGTCCCCGCGCTGAATGTGGCGATGACGAACGGATCGTCCTGGCAACTTGCCGAGCGGCGCCCTGAGCAGTTCACGATGATCGTCTTCTATCGGGGGTTCCACTGCCCCATCTGCAAGACGTACATCGCAGAACTCGACAAAAAACTGAGCGAATTCACGCGTCGCGGTGTCGACGTAGTGGCCATCAGTGGCGACACGAGGGAGCGCGCGCAACAGAGCTGCGAGAAATGGGGGCTGCCCGAGTTGGCGGTGGGCTATGGCTTTCCGGATAGTGAGGCGCGGAACTGGGGGCTCTTTGTCTCCCACGCGATCAAAGAGTCCGAGCCTGCCGAATTCTTTGAGCCTGGCCTGTTTCTGATCAAGCCGGACGGCACGCTCTACGCGTCGTCCGTCATCTCGATGCCCTTTGCGCGCCCGCATTTTGGTGATGTGCTGAGTGCGATTGATTTCGTAGTAAAGAACGGATATCCGGCCCGTGGCGAAGCGTAGCGATGCGGTCAGGACAAGCCTGGCATAAGCTTTATGCGATGTTCCGTAGGATCGTTATCGACAGTGACAATTGCTGAGTAGTCTTGGCAGACAGCGCAGCGCGTTCCGGAGACGCAGGCGGCGAACGTCGGTGCCGGGAACCGCAGCGCGGTCCGGGCGAAAGATTCGGGTGAGAACCTTGACCATGTGGTGGCAGACGAACATGCGCATACACATGCTGATCGTCAGCGCGATCCTGTTGGTCTTCGGGGCGCGCTCTTTCAACGTGCACGCGAAAGTCGACCAACTCTGTGTGTCCGTCCAGGCTAGCACATGTAATTCGACATTGGCGCGATGTCAGTGCACCGCTTCCGGGCGGACGAATGAGCGAGACGGCGTAGCGGAACAACAGAGGCGGTGTGCTCAGAATTGCCAGGAGGACTATCAAAAGTGCCTCGCTGACGCTGCCCGTTTGTGTTACCGATAGGCGAACGTCGGGCGCGCTCGGCAACACGCATTCCGGTGTTTTCGTGGTTTGCGCCGGCGGGATATCTGGAATTTCGATAGAGGGAAAGCATAGATATGCTGACGATCAGGCCATTGTGCGTCGAAGCATGTCCAGAGGACGCAAGGACCCTCGCGCTCGATGCGGCACGGGGGCAGTGACATGAAATAGTGCGCACAAACCCTCGCTTTTTCGCGCCGCTCACAGTGATCATCGGCTACGGCGGCTGCCGTCGGCTATTGACGGGCGTCAGCGGTCAGTCTGCGTAAGTCTGCAGGCTGGGCTCGCCGCAGTGAGCGAGGATGGCAGCATGCACACGGTCGCGCAGTCGCGTCATGGCTCTGAAGTCGTTGCCGTCGGGGCGGATCGGAGGGAGCACCGTGACAGTAATGCCGCCACGGCGCGGCAGCCACTGACCGTCACGCAATACCGCCCGCGCACCATGCAACGCAATCGGCACGACAGGGCGCTGCGCGAGGCATGCGACACGGAACGCGCCAAGATGAAATGAGGCGAGACCGGCAGAGCGCGTGAACGTGCCTTCGGGAAAGAAGAGCAGGGTATCACTTCGCTCGGCACAGACCAGGCCGATAGACAAACTTGGCATGATCGACGCGAACGACGAATAGCGGAACAAAAGCGCCGCCTGGAATCGATCAGCAAAAGCCTATGCGCTCGCGAGGACTCTGAAAAGTTGCATAAAAACCTGACAGTCATACATGGACGCCCCCGGTTTGCCAGGCTTGCGGTGAGCGATGGTTCGTAGGCGTTGATTGCGGCCATACATCCGGACTTTGATGTCGGGCGTTCGGCCTGGTGTCCCTGATGGAATACGCTGGTCGGCTCCTCAATCAGCTAGTCGCAAAAAACATTCTCGCTGACAGCCGTGAAGTTATGTTGCGTAACGACGTGCTGGAGCGGTTGGAGTGTCGGTAGCGTCGCCACTTGGCACAGGACAATATCGGTTTGTGTTCAAACACCTTAACGAACGAGCAATCCCTCATGCATGAGATTGCTGCACAACGTGTCGAACTCGGCGCTGCCGGAGCGTGTGGGAACACCGATCCGGATCGGCCCTCCTATTTCGCCGCTCACATAAGCAATCAACGTATGGGCGATTCCGTTTCTTCTATACCCAGGCACGACATAGGCATCAAGCAACGTGACCGGCGCCTTGGCGGACGAGTTCGAGCAATGTTCGAACTCGATCCACCCAACCGGCTCCCCGCGGTGCGATGCCACCGCGCGATTCCCGTCGTCGTCAATCTCGATGATGATCACATGAGCCGCGCGATCCTTGAAGATGAATGTGCGCATACGCGATTAGCTGTGGGCGATCGAAATTTTCGGTGGACAACCGTACTACTTTGCATCGTCGCGCAAAAACGGCCGGCGAACAAGTCATCTCACATACGATGGGACGCGCGCTGCAGGGTGTCGTAATGCCTCTGGATTTCTGGCGCATCGCGAAACGCGCTAATGGCGCGTCCCGGCTTGGTGCGCGCGCAAGCAGATTGTATTGCGAGGGTAACAGGCATTGCAGCAGAGATGCAGTACGTCTGGAAAGCAGAAAAACATGCGGGGTACGAAGGCGTTCCATAGCATGTCTCCCGAAGATTGCGCGCGTGGCACGCAAATCCCGTTCTTATCGACGGGGGCTTGTCCCAATCGCCCGAAACGGGTTGATTCGAGTATCGTCATTAAAACGGTAGCAATTGGAGCCAGACGCTGCCGATCGTTGAGTCCACGTTGACATCGCCCGGCGGGTTTTCCCGCAGTCCGGCGACTGGTTCTCAGCTGAGGAGCCGCTGTCATCCGGTGCCGATCTGGCGGAAGCGCGCAGTCGGAGCGTCCCTCGCACCGCGCGCACCACGCGCCGCACATCAGGAGAAAACATGCCCAGCCGGACCTCGCCGGCGCTTTGGACCCAACGTTTCCAGCGGTCGACCGAGTCGACCATGAGCCTGCAAGGGCAGATTCGCCAGATGCTCGTCGCCGCGATTCTCGACGGCCAGTTGATGCCCGACAGTGCGTTGCCGTCGAGCCGTGAACTGGCCGATCAGCTTGGTGTTGCGCGCAATACGGTCGTGCTTGCGTATCAGCAACTTGTCGAAGAGGGCTATCTGATTTCGCGTGAGCGCAGCGGCCATTTCGTGAATCCGGCGATGCTGGAAGGGCAACATGACTTCGTGTCGATACAGGCCGCGAACGCGCCGAGCGTCACCGATGTCGTGCGTCCCGACTGGCGTCAGCGCGTGTCGCGTCCGCCGTCGATGCAGCGCAACATCGTGAAGCCCGGCAACTGGCAGAGCTATCAGTTCCCGTTCATCTATGGACAGTTCGATCAGACACTCTTTCCGACCAACGATTGGCGCGAGTGCTGCATCAAGGCGCTCTCCGTGATGGAGATTCGCAACTGGGCGCCCGATCTGATCGAACGCGACGACGAGACGCTGATCCAGCAGATCTGCACGCGCGTGCTTCCCAGGCGCGGCGTGTTCGCGAAACCCGACGAGATCGTCGTGACGATTGGCGCCCAACAGGCGCTTTATCTCGTCGCGGATCTGCTCGCGAATGAGTGGACCACGGTTGGTTTCGAGAACCCCGGCTATCCCGATGCGCGCAATATCCTGCTGAACCGCAACGCGCGGCTGTTGCCGCTGCCTATCGATGCCGGTGGCGTTCGCACCGACGAAGACCGCGACGTGCTCGCGCAGTGCGACTACGTGTACGTGACGCCAAGCCACCAATGTCCGACGACTGCGACGATGCCGCTCGAACGACGCCAGGCGCTGCTCGATCTCGCGCAGCAGCACGATTTCGTCGTAATCGAAGACGACTACGAGAGCGAAAACAATTTCTCGGGCGCGCCACATCCGGCATTGAAAAGCCTCGATACGGCGGACCGCGTGATCTACATCGGCAGCCTGACGAAGACCTTTGCGCCCGGCTTGCGCCTGGGCTATGTGGTGGGGCCGCGCGATCTGATTCGCGAACTGCGCGCGTTGCGGCGTCTGATGGTTCGCCATCCTGCCGCGTATATCCAGCGGGCGTTTGCGAATTTCCTTGCGCTCGGGCATCACGACACGCTGCTGCGCAAGCTCGCGCACGCGTACCGCGCGCGCGCGCAACTGCTGATGGCCTCAATCGATGCGCACATGCCCGAAGCGCGCTATGTGCCCGTCACGGGCGGCGCATCATGCTGGGTCGAAGGCGAACCCTGGCTCGACGCGACGCGTCTTGCCGAGGACGCGCAGGCACATGGCGTTCTGATCGAACCCGGCAATGTGTTCTTCATGAAAGGGCTCGAGCGGCAGCAGTGCTTTCGCATGGGCTTTTCAGCGATCAAGCCGGAGAAGATCGACGCCGGCGTGCAGGCGCTGGCGCGTGTCATTCGCGAGCACAAGCCGCGGGCGCGCGCCTGAACGCACGCATCCGCTGATGCTGGCATTGCACCGGCATCGACATGGCCGCTTCTACTTCTGCTGGCCCAGGCGAAAGCCGCCAACTGGAACTACCGCGCAAGGCGGGCATTATCTACCGTGTCGACTGAGGATGCCACGTACGCGATAAGGCGTCGCGTGGCCCAAGAAGTCATCTAACAGGAGACACGGTATGTCAGACACGCTCAGGACAGCGTCCGTCAGCGCGGATACGCTCGCCGCCTTTTCCGATGCATTCAACCGCCACGACGCCGACGCGCTCATGGAGTTCATGACGGGCGATTGCATCTTCGATGCCGCTGGCGGGAACGAGGTCTACGGCACGCGCTTCGTCGGAAAAGACGCCGTGCGCGCGGCCTTCGAAGCCGTCTTCAAGACCTTCCCCGATGCGCATTGGGGCCATGGCAGGCACTGCGTCGTGGGCGAGCGAGGCGTATCCGAATGGGTGTTCAGCGGCACGCATGCGGAGGGCTGGCGCATCGAGGCCGAAGGTTGCGATCTTTTCGAGTTCCGCGATGGGCTGATTGCAGTCAAGCGCGCGTTCCGCAAGGAACGTCCGAAGCAAGTCGCGTGATGTCGATGAGGAGAGTCGCATGAAACACGGTGTGATTCATCTTGAGGGCGCGGATTCCTCGTTCGGGCGCACGGACGGCAACGACACCCGTTACGACCCGACCTACGATCCGCTCGTTTCACCCGGCCCCGGCCAGGGCAAGCAGTACGCGCCGACGTACTGGGCCGCGACGGCGGGCACGGCGCCGCCCGACGACGGTCCCGTTACGCAGGACATGGACGTCGACGTGGCGATCATCGGCGGCGGCTACACGGGCCTGTGCACGGCGCTCTTTCTTGCGCGCGAGCACGGCATCAAGGCTGTCGTGCTCGAAGCGAACCGCGTCAGTTGGGGATGCAGCAGCCGCAACGGAGGCCAGGGGCAGAACGCGTCGGGGCGTCTGTCGCGCTCGCAATGGGTCGAGCGCTGGGGCAAGGACGTCGCACTCAAGATGCACGACGAAATTACGCAGGGCTTCGAGACGTTCAAGTCGTTGGTCGCGATGATCGATTGCGATCCGCAGCCGGGCGGCCATTTTCTGATTGCGCATCGGCCGCGCATCATGGAAAAGCTCGCTGCAGAAGCGAAGGTGTGGAAGGACGTGTTCGGCTATACGTCCGAGCTGATGAGCGCGGAAGCGTTTCGCAGCGAGTACGTGAACGATGCGGAAGCAGCGGGCGCACTGCATGAACCCGAAGGCATCGGCATTCATCCGCTGAAGCTGGCTTATGGCTACGTGCGGCTCGCGCGCGAAGCGGGCGCGAAAGTGCATCCGGCGAGTCCCGTCATAGGGTGGGAAACGGTCAAGGGCGTGCATCACCTGCGCACGCCGGGCGGCATCGTGCGGGCGCGCGCGGTCGGCATCGCGACGGGGGCCTATACCGCGCCGGGGCTGCATCCGTCGCTGCACAGCAAGGTGATGCCGATCCTGTCGAACTCGATGGTGACGCGTCCGCTCACGAAAGCCGAACTGGACGCTTGCAATTTCCGCACGCACCAGGTGCTCACCGACACGCGCACGCTGCGCTTCTATTACCGTCTGCTGCCTGACAACCGCGTGCAAATCGGCAGCCGCAGCGCGATCACGGGCCGCGACGCGCCGAACCCCCAGCACTACGAGTTGCTCGTGCACGGCTTGCAGCGCAAGTTTCCGGCGCTGCAGGGCATCGATATCGATTACTCGTGGTGGGGTTGGGTCGACGTGAGCCATGACATGATGCCGCGCGTGTTCCAGCCCGATCCGAAGGAATCGGTGTTCTACGCGCTCGGTTATGGGGGCAATGGCGTGTCGTATTCGTCGCAGGCGGGTCGGCGGCTTGCCGAGCGCATTGCAGGCAAGGGCGCGCAGCAGACACTGCCCATCTTCACGTCGCCGCTGCCCCCGCACATGTTCGCGCCGTTCAGGCGCGTCGGCCAGCGCATGCTGTACCACTGGTATTTCCTGCGCGACGAGCAGCGTTAGGCGCGGCTCGAGCGGGACACGAAACGCGCATTCTTTCTTCACACAACTACGTCTTCAGCGGGATGCGGCGGGCAGCCGGAGTCATCCGGCGTCCGCGCGCGCCGACGCGGCGCAGCAGTACAGGCGGGCCGATGCGGCCCGCGTGCGCCGTCCTGAACGGATACGGAGGTGACATGCAGCACGCGGAAAATGGCAGTCAACTGAAGTGCAGTCTGAAGCAAAGGCACATGACGATGATCGCGCTAGGCGGCGTGATCGGAGCAGGGCTTTTTGTGGGAAGCGGCGTGGTGATCCAGCAGGCAGGCCCCGCTGCGATCTTGTCGTTCCTGCTGACGGGCGGCCTCGTCGTGCTCGTGATGCGGATGCTCGGTGAAATGGCGTCCGCGATGCCCGCCGTCGGTTCTTTCTACGAGTATGCGCGGCTCGCGTTCGGCGAGCGCAAGCCATCGGGCGAACTGGCCGGCTTTCTGACGGGCTGGATGTACTGGTACTTCTGGGTCATCGTCGTCGCCGTCGAGACAGTGGCGGGTGCACACCTTGTGCAGTTCTGGCTGCCGCAGGTGCCGGCATGGGCCATCGGGCTTGCGCTGCTGCTCGTGCTGACGCTCACCAATCTGATTTCCGTCGGCAGTTATGGTGAGTTCGAGTTCTGGTTCGCGTCGGTGAAAGTGGCGGCCATCATCGTGTTCCTGTTCGTCGGCACGCTGTTCGTGCTCGGCATGTGGCCGCACGCGAATCATGCGGCGTCGCCCATTGCGCAGATCGCGGCGCACGGCGGCTTCATGCCGAAGGGCATCGGCCCGGTGCTGAGCGGCGCCGTCGCGGCAACGGGCTTCTACTTCGGTGCGGAGATCGTCACGATTGCAGCAGCCGAAGCACGCGAGCCCGAACGCGCCGTGGCCAAAGCGACCAACTCGGTGATCACGCGCGTGCTGGTGTTCTACGCGGGCTCGATCCTGCTCGTCGTCGCGATCGTGCCGTGGAATTCACCGGCGATGTCGACGCCGTATGTGAGCGCGCTGGAAGCAATGCACATTCCCGCTGCCGCGCATCTGATGAACGCGATCATCCTGACGGCAGTGCTGTCCGCGCTGAACTCGGGCCTCTATGCCGCGTCGCGGATGATGTTCGCGCTGACGCGCCGCGGCGATGCACCGCGCTCGCTCGCGAAGGTCAACCGTCGCGGCGTGCCTGTGCGCGCGATTCTGATCGGCACGTTGTTTGGCTACGCGTCGGTGGTGATGTCGTATGTCTCGCCTGATACGGTGTTCGCGTTTCTCGTCAATTCGTATGGCACCGTCGCGATCTTCGTGTATGTGCTGATCGCGCTGTCGCAACTGAAACTGCGTGCCCGGCTCGAACGGGAGGCGCCTGGCAAGCTGCGCGTGAAGATGTGGTGCTACCCGTATCTGACGTGGTTCGCGATCATCGGCATGGGCGCGATCATCGTGGCAATGGCGTTCATTCCTGATCAGCGCAAGCCGCTGTGGTTCGGTGTGGTCAGTCTCGCGGTGCTGATCGCGGTCTACTGGCAGCGCGGCCGCTGGCGCAAGGATGTCGGCCATGCGCAGCATTCGATCGATACTGAACGGATGCGCGTTTCCGGCCGGCGGTATTGAAGCGGAAACTCAGACAGAAGCGGCCCCGGGCACTTTCAGGCGCCCGGGGCCATGTCGCATCCGCTGATTCTCAAAGCGACGTTGCGTGCTGATCCGAAGATTCTTCAACGCCTTTGCACGATAGCGTCCCGGCAGACTGTAGCAACGGCGCGATCGCCAATGCCGTCTCCTTCATCTTCGGTACGGCCTCCAGCAAGTCGCTGAGATTCGCGCGCGCGGTCGGCGCATGAACGGCCAGCGCCGCCAGCACATTGCCATTCGCGGCATCTCTCACGGGCACTGCGATGGCAACCATCCCCCGGACGAATTCCTCGTTGTCGATACCGATCCCGCGCACGCCAAGCCGATCGAGTTCGGTCTCGAGCAGGCTGCGGTCCGTCAGCGTGCGATACGTCATGCGCTTGAGCGTCAGACGCGACACGGCGAGCCGCCGCTCGGCCAGCGGCATCTGCGAGAGAAACAGCTTGCCGCTCGCGGTGCAGTGCAGCGGCACGTGCGTGCCGGGCTGCATGTGCAGCCGCAACGGCTCGGCCGTTTCCACGCGCTCGATATACAGCACCGTGTCGCCGTCGAGTGCCGTCAGGTTGCACGTTTCGCCGAGCGCGTCGACAAGCGAGCGCAACAGCGAACGGCATGCGCGTGTGAACGTGTTGTTCGCAAGCGTGGCGAGCGCAAGGCGCGCGGCGCGCGGACCGAGTGCGATCGCGCGCTCCGCGCCGCGCGAATCCGGCATGTGAGTGACATACCCCTGTGTCTCGAGCGATTCGATGAGCCGCATCAGCGTGGCCTTCGGAATATGCAGCCGTACGGACAATTGCGACAGCGAGAACGGCTGTCCCGCCGAAGCCAGTTGTTCGAGCACGGCGAGCGGACGCAGCACGCGCGTGTTGTCATGCAGCGGATCGTTCGGCGGCAGCGCGGTGTCGTTTCGCATTCGGGACCCCAGTTCGGACGTGCAAAGTGAAACAAAAAGTTCGATTGCTGTACCAGATTCGACGATGCTATCGCCGTTCCCTTGAAGTCGGTGCCTTCTGTCAATAAATTTACACGAAACATTCCGGTTTTTTGGTTTCACCAGAACACGCGAGCAAACCAGGCTGGAGACTGCGGGAGACATTTGCTATGCCACGTCGTTTCGACTTTGTCGTCGTCGGCGCCGGTTCGGCCGGCTGCGTGCTCGCCAACCGTCTGTCGGAAGACGGGCGCTATTCCGTCTGTCTGCTCGAAGCGGGTCCCACCGATCGCTATGCGTGGATTCACATCCCGATCGGCTACGGCAAGACGATGTTTCATCCAGTCTACAACTGGGGCTTCTATACAGACCCCGATCCGAACATGAACAACCGCAAGCTGTATTGGCCGCGTGGCCGCACGCTTGGCGGATGCAGTTCGATCAACGGCCTCATCTACGTGCGTGGGCAGAAGGAGGACTACGATCGCTGGGCCGCGCTCGGCAATCGCGGCTGGAGCTGGGAAGAATGCTTACCGTACTTTCGTCGGCTCGAACACAACGAGCTGGGCGAGGGGCCGACGCGCGGAGTCGATGGGCCGCTGTGGGCGTCGACGATCCGGCAGCGTCATGAACTCGTCGATGCGTTCATCGCCGCGTCGAACCGGCTCGGCATGCGCACCGTCGACGACTTCAACACGGGCGACCAGGAAGGCGTCGCCTACTACCAGTTGACGACACGCCGCGGCTTGCGTTGCTCGACAGCCGTCGCCTATCTGAAACCTGCTCGGCAGCGCGCGAATCTGCACGTTGAAACGGATGCGCAGGCCTCGAAGATTCTGTTCGACGGCACGCGCGCAATGGGCATTCAATACGTGCAGCGCGGCGAGGCGCGTGAAGTGCATGCGGATCGCGAGGTGATACTGGCGGCGGGCGCATTGCAGTCGCCGCAGCTGCTGCAACTGTCGGGCGTCGGCCCGGCGGCGCTGCTGCAAGAGCATGGCATTCCCGTCGTGGCCGCTCGCGCAGGCGTCGGCGAAAACCTGCAAGACCATCTGCAGATCCGGCTGATCTACGAGGTCACGAAGCCGATCACCACCAACGACCAGCTTCGCTCATGGACGGGCCGCGCAAAGATGGGCCTGCAATGGGCGCTGTTTCGCGGCGGACCGCTCGCCGTCGGCATCAACCAGGGCGGCATGTTCTGCCGCGCGTTGCCTGACGAAGCGAAGACGCCCGATATCCAGTTCCACTTCTCGACGCTCTCCGCCGATTCTGCCGGCGGCGACGTGCACGCATTCCCCGGCTGCACGTATTCGGTCTGCCAGTTGCGGCCTGAATCGCGCGGCGCGGTGCGTATCCGCTCGACGAATTCGCTCGAAGCGCCGTCGATCCAGCCGAACTATCTCGCCACCGATCTCGACCGGCGCACGGCCGTCGCTGGCGTGCGCTTTGCGCGGCGCGTCGCCGCCACGCAGCCGATGGCCGCGCTGTTGAAGCGCGAAGTGCGCCCGGGCGCGGACGCGCAGACGGACGACGAACTGCTGCAGTTTTGCCGCGAGTATGGGCAGACGATTTTTCATCCATCGGGCACGGCGAAGATGGGCACGATCGACGATCCGCTCGCGGTGGTCGACGAACGCCTGCGCGTGTACGGCACACGCGGGCTGCGTGTCGTCGATTGCTCGATCATGCCGACGCTCGTCTCCGGCAATACAAACGTGCCGATCGTGATGGTCGCGGAAAAAGCGTCCGACATGATTCTCGACGACACGCGCACATCCCGTCTCCACGATCGCGCGAACGTGCCAGCGGAAGTCGCCGCCTGATTTACAGCGTTGCAGCGTCGGGCCCGGGAGGAGACCACGAGGGTCTTTGCTAATGCCGCCGTGCAAGGGCAGCACGGCCGTTCTATGGAGGAGCAGCTATGGCAATCGATCAGCGCGTCGTCCGTCGTGTCGCACTCGCCAGCGTGATAGGCGCGACCGTCGAATGGTATGACTTCTTTCTGTACGGCGTCGTCGCCGGCATCGTCTTCAACCGGCTCTATTTCCCCGCCGGCGATTCGCTCGTGTCCACGATGCTCGCCTATACGACCTTCGCAGTCGGCTTCGTCACGCGGCCGCTCGGCGGCGTGCTGTTCGGCCACTTCGGCGACCGCGTCGGGCGCAAGTCCGCGCTGATTCTCACGCTGGTGATCATGGGCGTGTCGACGGCAGGCGTCGCGTTCGTGCCGACTTACGCGCAGATCGGCATCTGGGCGCCGATCCTTCTGCTGACGCTGCGCGTGCTGCAAGGCATCGGCCTTGGCGGCGAGTGGGGCGGCGCGGTGCTGATGGCCTACGAATACGCGCCGCCGCGCAAGCGTGGGCTGTATGCGAGCTTGCCGCAGATCGGCCTGTCGATCGGGCTGTGTCTCGCATCCGGCATGGTGGCGGGCGTCTCGCGGCTCTTGCCCGAAGCATCGTTCTTCGCGTGGGGCTGGCGCATCGCGTTCGGCGCGTCGCTGCTGCTCGTGCTGATCGGTCTGTACATTCGTCTGAAGGTGATGGAAACGCCCGAGTTTCTCGCGCTCAAACGCAGCCGCCGCGAAGCGAAGATTCCGTTTGTCGACATGATGAGCCGCTATCGCGGCGCGGTCATGCTCGGCATGGGCGCACGCTATATCGACGGCGTGTTCTTCAACATCTTCGCCGTCTTCTCGATCGGCTATCTGACGCAGCACGTGTCGATGAGCCGTACCGACGCGCTGCTCGGCGTGATGATCGCGGCCATCGTGATGTGCTTCTTCATACCGCTTTTCGGCGCGCTCTCCGACCGGATCGGGCGAACGCGCGTGTATCGCTGGGGCTCGCTGATCTGCGGACTTTCGGTGCTGCCCGCGTTCTGGCTGATCGAGACGCAGCCGACGAGCACGCTGATGATCTGGCTCGCGATCGTGGTGCCGTTCGGAATCTTCTACGCGATGGTGTATGGCCCCGAAGCGGCACTGTTTGCCGAACTGTTCGATGCAAAGGTGCGCTATACGGGCATCTCGTTCGTCTATCAGTTCTCGGGCATCTTCGCGAGCGGGCTGACGCCGATCGTCGCCACGGCATTGCTGCGCATCAACGAGGGCAAGCCGTGGATGGTCTGCGCGTATGTGATGCTGTCGGCGCTGGTGTCGGCATGGTCCGCGCGCGCGATCGAGCGCCGCGCAGTGGCGTACGGCGCGCCGGCAAGCGCGCACTGAAGGTCGGGTCAGGCGGAGCGGGGCGGGCGCAGCGCGTGCCGGGCGACCCTCCGCTCACTCGCGAAACGTCTTCGCTGTTTCGTCGGCCGCATGGCGCAGGTCGGGCACGAACAACAACAGGTCGTCGAGCGTCACGCGGCCGACGGGTGCCTGCACCGCAATCGCCGCGCACGCGCGGTTGCGATCGAGCATGACCGGGACGGCAATCGCGATCAGCCCTTGCAGATGCTCCTGGTCGTTGATCGCGAGCAACCGCCTGCGTGTGGTCATCAACTCCTGCCGCAGCGCATCGCGATCGGTGATCGTGCGCTCCGAATATGCGCGCAGCGGCAGCGTATCGATCATCCGCTCGCGCCGTTCCTTCGGAAGAAAGCTGAGCAGAAGCTTGCCGCTCGCCGAGCAGTGCAGCGGCACGTGCGAGCCCGGTTGCAAGTGCATTCGTAGTGGCCACTCGGTTTCGACGCGATCCACGTACACGACATCGTTGCCGGCAAGCATCGTCAGATTGCAGGTCTCGCCGACCTTTGCGACCAGCTGTTCGAGCAGCACATGGCGCGCGGCGGCTGGTCCGGCGTGCATCAGCACATTGACGGCGAGCGTGCGCACGCGCGGCGAGCATTCGTAGAGACGGCTTCCCGCGCTGCGCGTGACGAGCCATGCATCCATCAGTTGCACGAGGATCCGATGCACGGTCTGCTTCGGCAGTCCGAGCGCATTGACGAGATCCATCATCGATAGAGGCTGGCCCGCTTCTGCGAGCGTCTCCAGTACGCGAAACGCGCGCACGGCTGCCGCATTCGATTGATTCGAAGTCGACATCCTGTCTCCCTGTGCTTCTTGTGGACAGGATTGATTTTGTATCGATTCATACGGTTTTCGGGACTATGGAAAGTCCCGAATTTCACATTTTCCGATTCTCAGGACCACGCAGTAAAGGATCGTTTGGAAAACGGGACTACGCGGTTCCCAAGGCTGGCTAGATTCACTTCACAGCCAATCTTTCCAGTCGGAGCAAACCGTATGAATGTCAGAGCCACATCCGCCGAAGTGATGGGCGAACAACAGGACGCCGACGTCCGGCGAGCAGTCGCGGCGCAAGTCCAACGCGCCCGCGCCGCACAGCGGGAGTTCGAAAACGCGGGACAGGAAGCACTCGATATGGCTGCCGCCGCTGCCGCGTGGGCGATCATGGAGCCTGCGCGCAACCGGCAACTGGCTGAACTATCGGTACAGGACACGGGCCTCGGCAACGCCGACGACAAGTTTCGCAAGAACTTTCGCAAGACGCTCGGCCTGCTGCGCGATTTGCACGATCAAACGACGACTGGCGTGATCGCGCGCGATGCGTCGAAGGGCATCGTAGAAATCGCGCGAGCGGTGGGCGTGGTGGCAGCCATCACGCCGTCGACCAATCCCGCTGCGACGCCCGCGAACAAGGTCGTCAATGCGCTCAAATGCGGCAATGCAGTGATCGTCGCGCCGTCACCGAAAGGGTATTCGTCGTGCGCGCTGCTGATCGGCTTCATCCACACGCAGCTCGCAAAAGCGGGACTTTCGACTGATCTCGTGCAGATGCTGCCCGCCCCCATCAGCAAGGCGGCGACGGCGGAGCTGATGCGGCAATGCGATCTCGTGGTGGCGACGGGCTCCCAGGCGAACGTGCGGATGGCGTATGCGAGCGGCACGCCCGCCTTCGGTGTCGGTGCTGGCAATGTCGCGTCGCTCGTCACGGCGTCGGCTGATCTGCGCGATGCGGCGCACAAGATCGCGCGTTCGAAAACCTTCGATAACGCGACCAGCTGTTCATCGGAAAACAGTGTCGTGATCGAAGAAGCTGTCTATCGGCCGATGCTCGACGAATTGATCTCGTGCGGCGGCGTGCTGCTCGACGAAGCGCAAAAAGCGAAGCTGCAGGCCGCGATGTGGCACGACGGCAAGTTGTCTGCGCAATGCACCGCGCGTCCGGCGCAGACGATAGCGCGCCTGGCCGGTCTCGACGAAATCGCGATGCGCGAGCCTGCTTTCCTGATGGTCGAAGAAACGGGCTTCGGCGCGCAGCATCCTTTTTCAGGCGAGAAACTGGCCCCCGTGCTCACGGTTTATCGCGCGCGCAACTTCGACGCCGCTGCGGAGATCGTTCGCAACATCTATGCGTATATGGGCGCGGGTCATTCCGTCGGCCTGCATTCCGCGGACGCCGGGCAGGCCGTCCAACTCGGCACGACGCTGCCGGTTTCGCGCGTGATCGTCAATCAGGCGCACTGCCTGGCGACGGGTGGCAACTTCGACAATGGCTTGCCGTTCTCGCTGTCGATGGGCTGCGGCACCTGGGGACGCAATAACTTCTCCAGCAATCTGGGCTTTCACCAGTATCTGAACATCACGCGCGTCGCGTATCCGATCGAGGAGCACGTGCCCGACGCAGACGAATTGCTCGGTGACTTCTTCCGGAGATACGGCCGATGAATATGCCTTCGACGCTCCGTGCGCTGATCGACGAACGCGCCGCCCAGTATCCCGACAAGCCGTTCCTGCTCGCCTGTCCCGATGAAGATGGAGCCGGCGGCACAACCACCCGTGGCCCCGCGCTGACCTTCGGCGAACTGCGCGACGACTGCCGCGCGCTTGAAGCGCGTTTTCGCGACGCCGGCCTGCATGCGGGCGACACGGTGTCCGTCTATATGAGCAACGGCATCCAGACCGCGCGGCTCCTGCTTGCCGCGATGTACAGCGGGCTCGTTGCGCATCCCCTCAATCTGTTGTGCCAGCCGTCGCAGTTGCGCTACATCGTCGAGCATTCGGACACGCGTGCCGTGTTCGTCGAACGCGATACGCGCCAGGCGATCGAGTCGTCGATTGCAGAGTTGCAGGCGCAGGGTCTCGCGCGCGAAATCCATATCGTGCAGACCGCGCCCGATGCATCCGCAATCCCGACGCTCCCGCGCGCGGAACGGGCACTCGCGGAAACGCTTACCGATGGCGACGCGCGGCTCACGACGGTAACGGCCGAACGCGCCGCCGAATCCGGCGACGCGGGTATCGCATCGAACGATATGCGCGCATCCGATGTCGCGCTGCTGATGTACACATCCGGCACGACGGGCGCCCCGAAAGGCGTATTGCTCACGCATCGCAATCTGCTGGCCAACTCGGCGAATATCACGGCCGAGCATCGTCTGGGCGCCGACGATCGCGTGCTCGCATCGCTGCCGCTTTATCACATCAACGGTCTTGTCGTGACGCTGCTCGCGCCGCTCTTTCACGCGGGCTCCGTCGTGATGACGCCGCGCTTCTCCGCCCGCACGTTCTGGCGCGATGCTGTCCGTCACGGTTGCACATGGATCAACGTTGTGCCGACCATCGTCGCATATCTGCTGAACAGCGACGAACCGTGCGCATACGACATGTCGGCGCTGAAGTTCTGCCGCAGCGCGTCGGCGGCATTGCCCGCCGATCATCACCGTGCGTTCGAGTCGCGCTTTCACATCGGCATCATCGAGACGATGGGCATGACGGAAACGGCTGCGCCCATTTTCAGCAATCCGTACGAGGCACAGGCACGCAGGGTAGGCAGCATCGGCTTGCCTTCAGGCGGGGAAGCCAAGGTGATCGACCGGCAAGGCCGCGAATGCGCGCCACACGAATGCGGCGAACTCGTGCTGCGCGGCGAGCAGGTGATGAGCGGCTACTACAAGCGCCCGGAAGACACGCTCGCCGCGTTTACGCCGGACGGCTGGCTGCGCACAGGCGATCTCGGCTATCGCGACGATGACGGCTACTTCTACATCAACGGCCGTGCGAAGGAACTGATCATCAAAGGCGGCGAAAACATCGCGCCGCGCGAAATCGACGAAGCGCTGCTCAGACATCCGGGCGTGCTCGATGCAGCCGCCGTTGGCGTGCCCGATAGCGCGTATGGGCAGGACATCGTCGCGTTCATCGTCGCGCGCGCGCGGGAAGAAGAGGCGCTCGAAGAAGGACAAGCGCGCGTATCGCTGGATGTCGCCGATCTACGTGCGCATTGTTTGCGCGAACTCGGCCGGTACAAGACACCGAAGGAGTTCCGGTTCGTCACGGAACTGCCGCGCGGGCCGTCGGGCAAGGTGCAGCGGCTCAAGCTGCTGAATACCTGAGCGCGGCGCAACGAGGAGACACACACAGAAGCGGCCTCGATCCGCCCTGGCTATCGACACACCATCGACGTCGTAGGCGTTCCATAACGAGAGACACAGGAGACAGCATGGAAAAGCATACGCGGCGCGTGAAGACGCGTCACATCATTCTGGCGGTCATGTGCGTGATGTACTTCATCTCATACATCGACCGCGTGAACATCGCGGTGGCGGGTCCGTTGATCCGTCATGAGATGGGGTTGACATCGGCGGAACTCGGTCTGGTGTTCTCCGCGTTCGCCTATCCATACGCGATGATGCAGATCATCGGCGGATGGCTGTCCGACAAGTACGGGCCCAAGGCCGTGCTGACCGTGCTGTCGATCATATGGGGCGTGGCGACGCTCGCGACGGGCTTCGCCGGCAGTGTCGCGATGCTCGTCGCGCTGCGCTTTGCGCTCGGCATCGGCGAAGGCGGCGCGTTTCCGACAGCCACGCGCGCGTTCACGTACTGGATGCCCGTGGCCGAGCGGGGCTTTGCGCAGGGCATCACGCACAGTTTCGCGCGCCTGGGCGGCGCCGTGACGCCTCCCCTCGTGCTTGCCGTCGTCGCGGCGGGCGGCTGGCGAGACGCGTTCATTCTGCTGGGCGTCGCGAGTCTCGCGTGGACCGTGCTCTATCTGTGCATCTTCACCAATTCGCCGGAGCAGAACAGGCGCATCACGCCGGAAGAAACGGCAGAAATCGGCTATTGCGTCGGCGACTGCGACCGTGCAAAGCGGATGGCGACACCGTGGCGCAAGCTGATTCGCCGGATGTGGCTCGTCACGTTCGTCGACTTCTGCTATGGCTGGCTGCTATGGGTCTATCTGACGTGGCTGCCGTCGTATCTGAAGGAATCGCGCGGGTTCGATCTGAAGCATCTCGCGCTCTTCACGGCGCTGCCGCTACTCGCGGGCGTGATCGGCGATACGCTCGGCGGCGTCGTATCGGACAAGCTCTACAAGGCGACGGGACGTCTGCGTCTCGCGCGCTGCGCGGTGCTGGTGGTCGGCATGGGCGGGTCGCTCGCGTTTCTGCTGCCCATGGTCTCGGCCACCAATCCGCTGACGGCTGTGTGGTTCCTGTCGGCGTCGTTTTTCTTCCTGGAGATCACGAACCCGGTGCTGTGGACGTTGCCACTCGATATCGCCGGCAAGTACGCGGGCACGGCGGGCGGCATGATGAACACGGGCTTCGGCGTAGCGGGGATGGTGTCGCCCGTGGTGTTCGGCTATCTGATCCAGACGACGGGCAGCTACAACGTGCCATTCACGATTTCGGCGGGACTGCTGGCCGTGGGCGTGATAGCGGCATGTTTCATCGATACGGGCAAGACGGTCGAGGCGGACGAGGAGCGCGAGCGTCTGGAAGGCGTCGAGATGGGCGGAATGCCTGCTTTCGCGCATGCAGCGCCGGGGCTGCGGCTCGAACGGCATCACTTGCGTCGCCCGTTGCGCTGGCGCAAGTGATGCGTTGATGTGCGCGACGAACCTCAGCCCGCGGGATTCACCTTCCGCAACCGCCAGATCAGGCTGGACGTGTCGAAGCGGTTGCCGCCGAGCGCCTGCACGTCGCCGTAGAACTGATCGACGAGCGCCGTGACGGGTAGCGACGCGCCGTTGCGCTTCGCTTCGTCGAGGCAGATGCCGAGGTCTTTGCGCATCCAGTCGACGGCAAAGCCGAAGTCGAACTTGCCTTCGAGCATGGTCGGGCCGCGGTTGGCCATCTGCCAGCTGGCCGCCGCGCCCTTGCCGATCACCTCCAGCACGCGCGCCATGTCGAGCCCGGCGCGCTGGCCGAAATGCAGCGCTTCCGACAGGCCCTGGACCAGGCCCGCGATGCAGATCTGGTTGACCATCTTCGCGAGCTGGCCGGCACCTGCGGGGCCGAGCAGCGTGACAGCCGCAGCGTAGCGCTCCAGCGTGCCCCGAGTGCGTTCGAACGCGTCAGCGTCGCCGCCGCACATGATGGTCAGCGTGCCATTCTTCGCGCCCGCTTCGCCGCCCGATACGGGCGCATCGATGAAATGCAGGCCGCGTTGCGTTGCAAGCGCGAAGAGTTCGCGCGCCACATCGGCCGAGGCCGTCGTGTGATCGATGAAGACGGCGCCCGACGCCATCCCGGCGAAAGCACCATCATCACCTACCGCGATGCTGCGCAGATCGTCGTCGTTGCCGACGCACGCGAGCACGAGGTCGGCGCCGTTCGCTGCTTCGCGTGGCGTCGAGGCTGCGCGTCCGCCATATTCCGACGCCCATTGCGCAGCCTTCGACGCGGTGCGGTTATAGACCGTCACATCGAGGCCGGACTTCGCCAGATGCCCTGCCATCGGATAACCCATGACACCGAGGCCGAGAAACGCAACACGTGCGACACGCGGTGCCGCGCCGCCCGTAACCGGGGCTGATGTATCGCTCACTGTGACTCCTTGGAAGAAGACGGGGAAGGGAACGACGATTATCGCAGGACGGCGCGTGACTGAATTGACAGCGTACATGCGGCTGACAGCCGATCATCGGATCGACTATCGGCTGGTGCGTTCGTCGTGCCGTTCTAACTGATCGTGTCGGGCGCAAGCGTGCGGGCGTTCGGGCTGTCGTTCGTGCTGACTTGCGCGGCTTCGGTGATTCAGCAGGCGGGACTTGTGGGTGCGCGGCGGTTCTTCTTCGCCGAGGCGTCGCACCCGCAGAATCTTCACTACCGGCAGACGTAGGGGCGGGTGACGCAGAGGGCATCCGCGTCAGTAATTTTCGTGGCGGCAGGCGTATCGCGAATGCTGGTGCTAACGGAGCGAGTCAAAAAAGAAGCGTCGCAGAAGCAAATACATTCCCGAGACCAGCTATCTCCAGCAGCCGGCTACAAGGAATCAAAACGTCCTGGCGAGTTCACTCGCCGCCTCCTGTAGCCGGGGAATAAATTCCAGAGCTCGTGAAAGCGGCGTCCGCGACACGGGAGCATGCACGGCGATAGCGGCAATGCATTCCCCTTGTTCGTTTCTGACAGGCGCGGCCACGCAAGCAATTCCGACGACAAATTCCTCATTGTCCACAGCGATACCCTTGTGCGCGATGCG
This sequence comes from Paraburkholderia phymatum, assembly GCF_038900715.1. GTDB lineage: Bacteria > Pseudomonadota > Gammaproteobacteria > Burkholderiales > Burkholderiaceae > Paraburkholderia > Paraburkholderia phymatum_A. Next base: position 302,195 of record NZ_JAYMRZ010000010.1, read on the forward strand.
GTCCAGCTCGCTTTCGAGCAATGCGGGGTCGGTGAGCGTATTAGGGGTGAAACGCTGCAATTGCAGCGCCCGCACGAGCGCCGCGCGCTCTTCGCGAGGTAGCATCGCAAGCAGCAACTTGCCGCTCGCGCTGCAATAGGCGGGCACATGCGAACCGGGCTTCAGGTCGAGGCGTAACGGCCACGGCGCCTCCATCCGATCGAGATAGAGAACTTCTGTTTCGTGAAGCATCGTCAGGTTGCACGTCTCGCCGAGATCCGAGACGAGGCGTCCGAGAATCGCGTGCCTCAGGCGCCGGGCACTCGACTGCATCATCACGCCAAGCCCCAGTTGCGCGAGGCGCGGGCCGATCACGTAGGCGTTTTTCTGCCCCGGTTCGCGGATCACGAGGCCGCCGGCTTCGAGCGAAGTCAGCATGCGATGCAGCGACGCCTTCGGAAGATCGATGTCGTGCGTGATGTCGGCAAGCGACACGGGGCCGTCCGCGGCGACGAGATGTTCGAGCAGAGCGAACGCGCGCAGCGTCGGAGTGTCAGCCTTTTTCATGTCCGCCGTTCCGGAAAATGGATCGGCCGTATTGTACTGAATGCGTTTGCCGTGTGGGCTGAGCGGATGGTCCGAATCACACGAAGTGGACGCGTCAGAGGCCATCCGATTTCGAATTTCGGAACGAACCGATGTGGTGGTTTCGCGCCTGTTTTCGGATGCTCCTGGCTCGACTGCTGGGCCGAACGACCCTGTCGTGTCCATGATGCTTGCCTCCCTGACTCCCGGACGAAGATGTGATCGTTATTGCGGCGTTACAAGCGACGTTCCCCGGCACAGCCTGAAGCTGCCGGGGAACGCCGCGCTGCGGGACCGCTCGTTCAGACGTAGTCCTTGTACTTGTCGAGCAGGCGCACGGGTCTGGACAGCGCGTCGCGCCGGAACGGATCGCCCAGTTCGCGCGTGCACATGATC